>JAFDYQ010000031.1 GCA_018267365.1 Bacteroidota bacterium
ACAATGCGCAGGCAAACGTGAATAATGGTACTTGCATACCTAAGGTCTACGGCTGCACTGACACGGGGTCCATCAACTACAATGCGCAGGCAAACGTGAACAACGGCACTTGCATCCCTAAAATATACGGAGTGATGGACACAGCCTGCCGAAACTATAACCCGCAGGCCAACGTCAATAGCGGGGTTTGCCAGCCGAATGGCGTGAGCGATATCTCAAAGACCAACTTATGGATGGATATAGTACCAAATCCATTTACAAGGTCGGCTGTGATTAACATTTACACACCAGATGATCTCACCGGTGCGCAGCTAGTATTTTATGATCAGCTGGGACGGGCGGTGGACGCGGTACCACTGGCAGCCGGCGTTCACCAGATCGAATACACGAACACCAGGCTTGCGGCCGGAGTGTATGATATAGCACTGGTGCGAAACGAGAGCATCATTGCACTGCGCAAAGTGGTGATAGAGAAATAATAACTATATGACTAAAGATATCAGGTCCCTTGCACGAATGTGAAAAGACTTTTTAGTCGGATCCGCTATATAATGTGCACAAATAATGGGAGGTGCGCCTTTACATATTGTGCTACTTTCCGCCGCTCTTCATCACAGATCACGTCGTACTCTTTATCCATAGGTTCAAACTCAGGATGCTCCTGATACAGCAGTGCAAACTCCTGAAGCGTTTTTTCCCGCTCCAGGATTTCTCTCTTGGCCCGATATAGTTCCCTGCCGCTGTCTATGATAGATGCTGTCCTCTCCAGTCCCCATGCACGCAGATGCCCTGCTACAGGTGTATCAAAAATGAAAGAACCATAGCCATTCTCTATGAGTTGTATCACGCCACCATTGCGCACCTGCCCGTCCCAGGCCTCAAAGGCCAGTAGAACGTTCTGCTCAGTGGTCAGCCCGGGCAACTGCTGAGACGGGTATGCGGTCATAATGCTCCGGTAATTTTCGCAGAGCCTCCGGATCATCTCACCCGCATCATCTTTGAACGCTTCAAACTCCTCTTGCTTCAGTATTGGGACTATCACAGCCATATCCGGTTATTTATTTCTTCCTGGCGAAACCGAAATCTACACGGTAGTAAAAGAGTGGTAGAAAGCCCAGCTGATAGATCACCTGTGGCTGGGCAGACGTATTGATATACTGCAGGCGCAGGATATTTTTCTGCCCCGTCACATTCACGAGATCTACGCCTACCTCCTGTGTCAGATGCTTGCGGCTATTAAACGAGTAGTTGATCTTTACATCAAAGCGGAAATATGGCTTGAACTCAAACTTATTGCGCAGTGCATCCTGTACTACCGGCTGGCCGGTTTCGGCAGATCTGGCCAGGTCAAACGGTGTATACCGCCGGCCACCACCAAACGTGATCTTGCCGCCTATACCAATTGTATTCAGGCGCTTCTTGCCCCATTTAAACTCCTTGGTGCCGAGAAGGTTCATCACATAGTGGCCGTTAAAGTCAGAGTTGTACCACTGCCCGTCAGATGCGCGGTAGCGGGCATCATAGAGCGAGCCGGAGAACATTGCAAACCAGTTATGAGTAAAGAACTTCTCGACCGTCAGTTCTACACCCATATTGCGCCCCACTCCTTTATTCACCAGCTTACCCGGAAAGAAACGGTCAAAGCCTGTGCCCTCATTAAGGATAGAGTACGATGAGGCAAAAGTATCCACCGGCAGGTCATATATATACTGAAAGTAACCCTCTACCTTGATCCGCACATCCTGGCGGAAGAAAACGTCATAGCTTCCTACCACGTGGAAAGACCGCGTGAACCCCAAGTCGTTATTGCGCAATCTGGTGTCACGCCTGTCCGTAAAATTTTCCCGCTGAAAGTAGGCATAGTAAGGCTGAGTCTGGCTGTGCAGGCCTGTACCGAGCGCAATGGACTGATTAGGCTTGAACTGGTACTTGACAGAGGCGCGCGGCTCGAGACTCCAGCTCCAGTTTAGTGTAAAGAGCTGCCCATGCAGGCCGGCAGTCATACTTACCTTGCGCGAAATATTATACTTCCACTGTACATAGGGCAGGAAAAGGAAATGTACACCTTTGTACTGTAGCCGGTACTCCCATTGGTAGCGCTGCTCGTTCAGGTTGCTGTCTGTATAGTTGAAGGTCAGCATCTGTGAGTTCATGCCAAATCGCAGCGAGTGGCGGTTGGTGAGCTTATAGTTGCGGTAGAAATTTCCACTGAAGCGGGATTCTACAAAGCGGTAACCCATCTGCCGGTACATCCCGTCTACTATAAAATTGCCAGTAGCCGAGTCTACATGGCGTACTACCCGGTTGTAGTGATCGCCTATGGTGGTGCCCGATGCTGCAAAAGTGATCTTGGAGTAGCATCTGGCACTGATCGGTCTGGTATAGCTGATACCAAATATCCCCAGGCCGGAGCGAAACCATTCGTCCGTATTATTGGATGCATAGATGTCCTGACCACCGGGTCGTACATCGGTACTCGTGATAAACTGTATAGTACTATATCCTGCTATCCCAAAAAGGGATATGTTACCTTTCCTGAGCGGGAAGTTTAGTTTGAAATTGAGATCCTGGTAGTGAGGGACTGCGCTGGTACCTATATCGACACCCATCTTGACCAGCAGGTCCAGCGTGGAGTAGCGGTAGGCAAACTGGTAGCTGGATTTCCTCTTGCGGTCTATAGGACCCTCAGCACTCGCCTCGAGGCCTAGCAGGCCCCACTGGAGCGAAGCCTCGTGCTTCTCATCATTGCCATTTTTAAACCTGACGTCAAAAACAGCCGCCAGCGCATTGCCGTACTCTGCCGGAAACGCTCCCGTGAGGAAGTCTGAGTTTGCCAGGGATTTATTGTTTAACACGTTGACAGAACCACCCGTGGTACCAGCTATGGCAAAGTGAGATGGATTGGGGATGTCTACATTCTCTACCCGCCACAGCACTCCGAGTGGAGAGTTGCCCCTCACCACTATATCATTACGGGAGTCATCCGTACCTGATACTCCGGCAAAGTTTGACGCCATACGTGCCGGATCAGACCGGCTGCCGGCATAGCGGGTGGCCTCCTCTACAGTAAACTGGCGGGCACTGGTCTGCGCCATATCATTGATCGATTCTCCCCGGCGTTTGCCCGCGTTGACCTGTACTTCGTTTATCTCAGTCACCGCAGGCTCCATCTCCAGGCGCAAAACTACTTCTTTGGCTGCGGTGACCGGGGTATTGGGCAGCGTTACTTTATTGTATCCTATGTAGGAGGCGCTGATATTGACGCGGCCTACAGGCACATTCTCTATGCGAAAATAGCCCTTGTCATCCGTAGCAGTGCCCCCTATGAGTTTGTCTCCTATGTGTACAGCTACATTGACACCGATCAGCGGGCTATTGGACTCCCGGTCTATCACCGTACCCCTGACTATCTGTGTGATGGCGCTGGTCTGCGCAGTAGCCAGAGCCGCGGATAATGATACTATACAGAATAGTAAAGCTAATCTCATGCAGTGTATAAACTTCCGAAAAAGATAAGGGGTCTACGGTTTTACCTCTTCTACCTTATCTACAAAGTAGTTAGTCTCCCCCTGCCATATGAAGGCATGCTTGATCTCGTGGTAGTGCAGGCTCACGTTGCGGCCCTCGAGATGTGAAAGTTGCTCTGCTACATCCTTATCTTTCACTGAGAAATCCCAGATATTATTGATCAGCCCTACTTTGGGATCAGGGTTGATATCCACCTGATTGATCTCGCCCTCGTATGTCTTGAATACATTACCCTTCTTGCTAAACTTGATCAGGACACCGGCACGGTTTCCCTCACTATAAGTAAACTGAGTATATGCATAATAGACGCCCAGAATGGCCAGAAGTACAGCGATAATAATAGGTATGGCTTTTTTCATACAATAGAAATTTACTTAAAGATAAAATCTTTTTGTCCGTTGGTACAAGCCCGACTTACAAACACTGAAGTGTCTACAGACTACCTTTTGAAAGAATATCAGAAAGTGTATTTTAGCCCCTGTCCGGCATTGTGGCTAAGATCAGCTATGCCGGCACAAAAACTAAACCATGGTACTCACTATCGTACAATCTCTCTGTTTTGTCCTCTTCGTAGGTGGCTGTAGCTACATCGCCTACCGCGGCTTTCGCAATGTTTATCTCAACATAATGCTCGGGCGCTCCGCTGAGTTTACGGATCATCCGGGTGAGCGCGGGAAGACCATGCTCATGGTGGCTCTGGGCCAGAAAAAAATGTTTAAGCGTCCGATAGCTGCTATGCTTCACCTGGTGATCTATGTTTCTTTTGTCATCACACAAGTAGAGTTGATAGAGATCTTTATAGATGGCATCTTCGGTACGCACCGTATCATTTTTCATGCATGGGAGCATATACCTGCCCTGCGCGGCCTGTATGTATTCGCCATCAACCTCATTGAAGTACTTTCGGTACTTACATTTATCGTCACAGTTGCATTCCTCTATCGTCGTGATCTGCTGAAGCTTCCTCGCTTCAATAAGCCTGAGATGCAGGGTTGGCCCCATATGGATGCTCATATCATCCTCTTTCTTGAGATGTTTCTGATCATCAACATATTTATCATGAATAGCTTTGATATGGCTGCTGCGCATGGTGAGTATGGGTTTTGGATCAGCGGCATGATAGCCCACTACTGGGAAGGTATGAATCCTGAGATGCTGGAGATATTTGAAAAGATAGGCTGGTGGGGGCACCTGGCCGGGGTGTTTGGCTTCCTGATGTATCTGGCCCACTCCAAGCACCTGCACATCTTGCTGGCATTCCCTAATACTTATTTCTCACGCCTCACGCCAAAAGGCTATCTTAATAATATGCCTGAGGTGACCCGTGAGGTGAAACTGATGCTGGATCCCAATGCGCAGGTAGAGCCTGCCGCATCTGATGCACCGGCCAAGTTTGGCGCCAAGGATATCTTTGACCTGACATGGAAGAACCTGCTCGATGCCTATACCTGTACTGAGTGCGGCCGCTGTACTGCCCAGTGCCCGGCCAATATGACGGGCAAGAAGCTCTCTCCTCGCAAGATCATGATGGATACCCGTGATCGTATGGAGGAGGTACGTGAGAAGATGGACGCTAATAATGGTGTATGGGCAGATGATGGTAAGAACCTGATAGAAAATGGCTATATCTCTGTAGAAGAACTGCGCGCCTGCACTACCTGCAATGCCTGCGTGGAAGAGTGCCCGGTCAATATCTCTCCACTGGATATCATCATGCAGCTGCGCCGCAGCCTGATCATGGAGGATAGCAACTCTCCTAATGAGTGGAACGGCATGTTTGCCAATCTGGAGAATAACGGCGCCCCTTGGCAGTTTTCTCCTCAAGATAGACTCAACTGGGAAAAAGCATAAGAGTACAGCAGTTTAATTTTCAACTTTCAAATCTCAATAAGACAATGGATATAAAGGTTCCTACTATGGCCGAGATGGCCGCAAATGGCCAGAAACCGGATGTGCTTTTTTGGGTGGGCTGCTCAGGCAGCTTTGACCAGCGTGCGCAGCGCATCACCAGGGCATTTGTCAAGATACTGAACCATCTCAATATCAAATACGCTGTGCTCGGTACAGAGGAAAGCTGCACCGGAGATCCGGCCAAGCGCGCAGGCAATGAGTTTGTCTACCAGATGCTCGCCATGCAGAATATAGAAGTAATGAATAACTATGGCGTGCAGGAGATCGTGACCACCTGCCCGCACTGCTTCAATATCCTGAAAAATGAATACCCTGCGCTCGGTGGCAAATACCGTGTGCGGCATCATGCACAGTTCCTGCAGGAGCTGATAGACCAGGGCAAGATCAAACTGACCGATGCTACCACCTTCAAAGGTAAGCGCATCACCTACCATGACTCGTGCTATCTGGGCCGCGCTAATGAAATCTACGAAGCACCTCGCAAGGTATTGGAGCTGCTAGATGCAGAACTGGTGGAGATGAAGAGCTGCAAGACCAAGGGTCTCTGCTGTGGTGCAGGCGGGGCTCAGATGTTCAAAGAAGAAGAACATGGCAAGCTGCGCATCAATGAAGCGCGTACACTGGAGGCACTGGAGGTATCGCCGGACATTGTAGCCTCGGCCTGCCCCTTTTGCAATACGATGCTGACTGATGGCGTGAAAGGTAAAGACATGCAAGTATCTGTGAAGGTATTTGATATAGCCGAGCTGATCGCACAGGGTCAGGGTCTGGACGGCTTCTGATCATATTGATTGGCTTACCCTTTGCTGCGTGAGAGACATGAAAGATGATAAGCCATCGCCCCTCCCTCTATATATAGGTGTAGCCGGTGCCATAGCTATGGCGGTTTGTGACGTCACCCTCCTGGGCGTGCCGCAGGCGGGCTGGAGCGCTGATATCTACAGTTTCGGTGCACTGCCTCTGGTTTCGACAGTGCGTATCCAGGCAGGCGCCCTGGGGGGACTCGTCGCATCCTTTTTTATATGTGCGGGCTACTGGTACCTCTGGCAGCTGCTGCGATCATACGCTTCTCGCCTGGCATTTATAATGTTTGGGGCACTGGTTTTCTATAGTATGATGGGAGGAGTATTCCATGCCGGCTACTACTTTGCCGGTTCTGCCATCCACCGAGGGGATATAATTCTGTATTTCAACTATCTACACAGGCTTCAGCTGCTCGCAGTGATAGCGGGGGCAGGCTCACTGGTGGGTAGCCTGACTTATGCCTATATCATGCTGAGGTGTCAATATACTTATGCTAAATGGTACGCTGCCGGCAATCTCCTGGTCTGGCAAGGCCTCGCTCTGGCGGTGACCTACATCCTTCCCGCACCCGTGGGCGGCTTTATACGTCCCACATTTATCAATCTGGGCACGGTCTTATTCTTCATGTACTTATGGATAATGCAGCGAAACAGTAAGGAATCATCGCGTTTGGGAGTGGGCTAAAGAAAAATGTCTATTATGTTTGATGCGAAACACTCATAATCAAACACTTAAACATGTCTACACTGAAACACTTGCCTTTTTTGCTCGTTATTTTTATGCTCGCATCTTGCGGCAAAACAGAATTTACCAAAAAGCACCAGGCGAAATGGAAGGCTAACGGCGTACAATATACCTGTGACCCGGATAATGTGGTGGGCAGCTATGACGCCGGCGATCCTCACAAGCTGAATATCACAGCTAATGCCTCCGCAGGACAAGCCGACCTACTCTCGATGCAGATAGACCTGACCAAAACTGACCAGGATGTATTAGTACTAAGGCCGCTAAATCATTTTACCTATACACCAGGTAGCGGCGCTAATACATACCAGCTGATAAATGGCCACTATAAGATCACCAGCTATAGCGAAGGCGATCCCAGCAGCCGCCATGTAGAGGGCACGTTCACCCTCCACTTTGACAGGGATCAAAATGCCAGTGATACAGTCAACCTATCAGAGGGATACTTTTATCTCAATAATTATTGAGCAGTCACAGCTACAAATATTAAGGCCCGGTATGTATCCGGGCCTTTGACGTTCTGCTATATCCGATCATTGATCTTCTTCTTCAAATTCTTCTCCATAGGTATTTGCACCGGCATCCTGATAGTCTTCTATCCTGAAGTTCTCCCTCCGGGCAAACTCTTCAAGCCTCACCTTTATCATATTGAGCCGGTCCAGGCGAAAGGAGCGATAGTCGCAACGAAGCCTGCACCACGCTACCAGATTGCGGCGACGGTCTTTGTAGACCAGCGCCATTGGTTCTATTTCACGGGTAGTTATGCCCTTATCCTTGGAGTCATACTCTATGATAGCCACCAGACGGTTGTCTATGGCATTATTGACAGTACTGAGCAGATTGGGAGAGTAGTGCATTTGTTTGCGCTGCGCTACGCCGCGAGTGTAGGTAGATATTCCATTCATGCAGTTTGGGTTTTGTTATACAATATTGGTGCACAGGTCGGGCCTGACACCTCACAGGGTTGATACTGACGAATTTATCGCTATTTACTAACTTTTAATCAAAATACATCGAATGGAGGCAATGTTTAATGCAACGGTAGATGTTTTAACAAATTAACCTCCGTATACCCTGTGTGTGGCTTGGTTGTTAGCTCCCATGATTATGTTCTTTCCGGCAGTTTCCTGACAAATGCCCGGATTCATACGCATATTGTCATTTTTATGTCATCAAACAGTTCTTTAGTTTTTTTTCTTCGGCCCGCGTGCAACCCTTTATGCCCGAGAGCTATCTACTATACATCTGAAGCTCTTAAACACTTCAGCACAGCCATATAGGGAGACATTTACCTTAATTATCATATTTTCATTCACGAAAAGTATAAGGTATGACCGCAGATACAGCCATCTCCCGTGCAGAATATTTAATGGAACTAGAGGAGCGCTATGGCGCTCACAACTATCACCCTATACCGGTAGTGCTGGAGCGCGGTCGTGGTGCTAATGTGTGGGATGTAGAAGGCAAAGTATACTATGACTTTCTCTCAGCGTACTCTGCTGTCAATCAGGGCCACTGCCATCCCCTGATCATTGATACCTTGAAAAAACAAGCCGATAAACTCACCCTGACCTCCCGTGCCTTTTATAACTCTGTGCTGGGAGAGTATGAGCGCTACATCCATGCATACTTTGGCTACGACAAGGTACTGCCTATGAATACGGGGGTGGAGGCCGTAGAGACAGCTATCAAACTGGCACGTCGGTGGGGCTATGTGAAAAAAGGTATCCCTCAGGATCAGGCGAAGATCATCTTTGTAGAAGGCAACTTTCATGGTCGTACCATAGCGGCTATATCTGCCTCTACAGATCCGAGCAGCTACAGTGGTTTTGGCCCACAGGTACCAGGGTTTATCACCATTCCTTTTGACGATCTGAGTGCACTGGCGCGCGCCGTAGAGGATCCTACAGTGGCGGCATTTATAGTAGAGCCCATACAGGGCGAGGCCGGGGTAGCTGTGCCGCATGAGGGCTATCTGGCCAAGGCCTACGAGGTCTGCCGGATGAGCAATGTCCTTTTTGTGGCAGATGAAGTGCAGACCGGACTGGGCCGCACGGGCAAACTGCTCTGCTGTGACCATGAAGATGTAAGACCTGATATGGTCATACTCGGCAAGGCACTGAGCGGTGGTGTGCTACCGGTCTCAGCCGTGCTGGCAGATGATGATATCATGATGAATATACGCCCCGGAGAGCACGGCTCTACCTACGGTGGCAACCCTCTGGCATGCAAGGTGGCAATGAGCGCCCTGCAAGTGCTGAAAGATGAAAATATGATACAAAACGCCCACTACCTGGGAAAATACCTGAGACAGGAGCTGGCCAAAATCAAGCACCCCCTCATCAAACTCATACGTGGTAAAGGCCTGCTAAACGCCATAGTACTAGACACCACCAATGAAACCATGGGCTGGGACATCTGTGTACGCCTGGCCGCCAAGGGCCTGCTGGCCAAGCCTACCCACTCCTACATCATCCGCCTGGCACCGCCGCTGGTGATCACCAAAGAACAAATAGACGACTGCATCCGCATCATACGCGAAACTTTTTTAGAGTTTTAATGCACTACGCTCCCGCCGCGAAGCGTTGCTTAGTTTTCAGGGTTAATTAGATTGACAACTGCCCCGGTCTCGTACCGGGGCTTTTATTTTAGACATGCTCCCCCTTGCCCATATTTTGTCACAAAAAAATATTTTTATAAGATAAAATGCAGATATTTGTTTATACAAAACGATGCTGTATAATTGTCAAACTGAGCCTCCAAAAATTATTTTTACCTGATCCTCTTATACTTATATCCAGGTGATGAAACATTTTTTCACGAGGCTATTGACATGGCAAAGGTGGCACCTTATTTTAAGCATATAAACTTTAGTTAGAACCCCTTTAAATAAAACCTTCAAAAAATCCAAGTGATGGCTACTATCAAGACCCTTTTTGCCGCCCTGCTGATCGCCCCGGCTATGACTGTGCTGGCGGGTGACTGCAATCCCCTGTCAGGCGAACTGAAGATAAGCAAGGATGATGGCGACTATGCCTCTATAGATGAGGCTGTATCTGCACTCAAGTGCGGCGGTGTGAATGGCCCGGTCACCTTCCTACTGGCAGATGGCCAGTATAACGAGCGTATAGACCTTTCCTACATACAGGGAGCATCAGCTCAGAATACGATCACATTTGAATCTGCCAGAGGCAATAACTCGAATGTGGTCCTCGCATCTACCTCTCCGGACGTGCCCTACACTGTGCGCCTGAATAATGCCTCTTACATCTCATTTGAAAACCTGACCATAGAAAATAAGACAGGCAATACCGGCAATACAGTGCGCCTGGATGGCCCTACGCGCAATATCACCTTTAAGAATGTGGTGCTAAATGGCAATGAGAGGCCTGCTACAGGCGCCAATAGTGCTGTGATCTACTCCACCTCAGACGCGGCAAAAAGTAATATCAGTTTTGAGGACTGCGAGGTAAACAACGGCAGCGTGGGTCTCTATAAGGGTGGCGCTGCAGAGGCAGATACCCGTACCTCTGTGACTGGTACTCTCTTCTTCAACCAGTATGAGAGCGCTATCTCCCTGACAGGCGAAAATGCACCTGTACTCAGCAATAATGTGATCAGCACAGTATCAAATTACAAAAACTACAAGGCCATATCTCTGGACAAGGTGACCGGAAATCTGATAGTAAGTAATAATGTAGTGAATGCGGTAAATGGTACTTACGGCCTGGCTATGAATAACTGCGAAGGCCTGGCCAATAACTTTGGTAGTGTGACCAACAACTCCCTGAATGTAGGTGGTAGCTCAGCTATGTACGGTCTCTACCTGACAGGTACTACAGACAATATAGTCTTTAACTTTAATCGTGTGAAGCTGACTCCCGGTGGTGCCAGCGCGTCTAACCAGGCCTACTACAAAAACACAGGTAGTGGTCAGAATATCAACCTGCTTAATAACATCTTCTTTGATCTCAACACCGGCGGCTATACTATCCTCGGCAATACATATAAGGATTTCTTTAACCAACTACCATCTCAAAGCAACTCCTCTCTCAGTGTCTCTGCCAATGGCATCATGATAGAGAAAGTAACTCCTGCCAACTAATAAGTTTTACATAAAAAAGAAAGTCCCGGCTACTGCAGCCGGGACTTTCTTTTTGAGCCCATGTGCCACGGATATTGATTTTTACTTCCTGATTGTGAATAGTTTGAAAAATATTTCACGGGATTTTGAAACATTTTCCGGAGGAAGGCTTGACAAAAGTAATGAGGCGAACTACTTTGATAGTATCAATCAATCGCAGCCCTCTTTTCAAACCTTTCAATTTTCAAAAAAATGTCAACTTTCAAAACACTCCTCGCAGCCCTGCTCATCTCTCCGGTCCTGACCATATCTGCTGCCTCCGGCTGCTCTGCCCTCTCAGGCGAGTACCACATCGGTGGCAGTGATGCAGACTACCCCACTATCGCGTCTGCTGTATCGGCCCTGCACTGTGGTGGCGTGAATGGACCTGTCACCTTTCTGATAGCAGATGGGCGCTACGCAGAGAAAGTAGAGCTAGGCGATATCTTTGGTATATCCGCACAAAATAATATCATCTTTGAATCTGAAAAGGGAAACAGCAATGATGTAGTGCTGGTATCCCCTACTCCTGATGCGGAGTATACCCTACGCCTCAGCAATGCCGCCTTCTTTTCCTTTGCCAATCTGACTATAGACAATGCTACCGGATTTGCAGGCAATGCAGTAAAAATGGATGGTACTACCAGAAATATCAGGTTTCGCAATGTAGTCTTCAATGGTACAGAGCGCCAGAGCAATGGTGCCAATAACGCTGTGATATACTCTACAGCCAATGGTACAAAGAGCAATGTAAGCTTTGAAGACTGTGAAGTAAACAATGGCAGCGTAGGTATCTATAAAGGTGGTGCTGCTATCATGGATACGCGCACTACAGTGCAGGGTACATTGTTCTTCAATCAATATGAGAGTGCCATGAAGCTGAATAACGAGGCGGCTCCGGTAGTGAGCAACAATGTGATCAGCTCTATCTCTACCAGCAAGGACTACAAAGGTATAGCGCTGGATCATGTGACAGGCAATATGGTGATCAGCAATAATGTGATCAACTCTGTAAATGGCACCTATGGTATCTCACTGAATAATTGCGAAGGTCAGACAGACAACTATGGTACGATAGCTAATAACTCGGTAAACGTGGGCGGTGACGGTGCTATGTATGGCCTCTACCTTACAGGCTCCACTGATAATATTGTCTTTAACTTTAACCGTGTGAAACTGGCTACCTCAAAGGACAACAAGTCCGCTCAGGCATACTATACCAATAAGGCTACCGGTGCCAATATCAATGTGATGAATAACATCTTTTATGACCTCAGCACAGGCGGCTATACCGTACTAGGCAATACGTACAAAGATTTCTTTAACCAGCTGCCGGCACAGAGCAATGCCTCCCTCACCGTCTCTGCCAATGGTATCATGATCGAAAAGGTGACCCCGGCCAATTAATTTGTTTTTTTTTGAAAGATTGATATGAGAAAGGTTAGGTTCCGCCGAAAAGCGGAACCTTTTATTTGCCTATTAATCAAAAATTTGCATCTTAGCGGTGGAACCTTTGGCGGAATTATTCGTTTTAAACAGGACGGTATGCCGCCCCCAGCAGCTGTCGCGACTGATACAAGATGCACAACCCAATACATCTGAGAGTATTCCTTTTTACCCTCCTGAATATGGCCATGACTGTGGCATACGCCGGAGACTGCTCCCCTCTGTCAGGTGAGATCAGGATCGGCAAAGATGAAACCGACTACCAAACCGTAGCAGAAGCAGTAGCCGCCCTGAAGTGTGGTGGTGTGAGCGGACCTGTCACTTTTTTGATAGAGGATGGTACCTATCCGGAGAAGCTGGACCTGAGCGCCATCACGGGTGTCTCTGCTCAAAATACGGTGAGCTTTGAGTCAGCACGTGGCAATGGCTCAGAAGTAGTGATCACCTCCTCCTCGCCTGATGCAGAGTATACTCTCCGGGTGTATAGCGCCAGCAATATTTCTTTCTCCAACATCACGATAGAAAACCGGACTGGCCATACCGGCAATACGGTAAAACTGGACGGTGCCTGCCGCAAGATACGGTTCAATAATGTTTCCTTTAATGGTATGGAGCACTCTACCACAGGGGCCAATAATGCTGTGATCTATAGTACAGCAGGGGACGCAAAAAGTGATATTTCCTTTGAAGACTGCTCTATCAATAATGGCAGTGTCGGAATCTATAAAGGAGGTACAGGACCTCAGGATACAAGAACAAATATCACCGGCTGTCTTTTCTTCAATCAGTATGAAGGTGCGATCACTCTGTACAACGAAAAATCACCTGTACTGACCAATAACGTGATCAGCTCAGTATCTACTTATAAGGAATTTCGAGGACTGTACCTCAATGATATCAAGCCCTACATGGTAGTGAGCAATAATGTGATCAATGCGGTAAACGGTGTGTACGGCATAGTACTGAATAACTGCGAGGGGACGCCAGAACAATACGCCACACTGTCCAACAATGCCGTGAACGTAGGTGGCGATGGAACGATGTATGGCATCTACCTGAATGGGAGCACAGATAATGTAGTGCTGAATTTTAACCGCATCAAGCTGACACCTGCCAAGGTCAATGCAGCCAATCAGAGCTTTTATAAAAACGTAGGCACAGGGGCCAATATCAATCTGCTCAATGATATTTTCTTTGACCTCAATACAGGAGGCTATACGATCATAGGTAATACGTACAAAGACTTCTTCAATCAGCTCCCCGCACAAAGCAATCCATCCCTCAATATGGGCGCTAACGGTATATCTATAGAGAAGGTGATGCCTGCCGAAAAATAGCGAGTGGCATAAAGCCTGAATAACACGGCGAAAAACTGTATCTTCCTTTTTTATTATTACCGCAAAAGGAGCAATTTAGCCACGGAACTTATTCGCTCCGATTGCGTTTAAGCTATAAGACCCACTAGCAATGACTGAAATAATCCCGAACAAGGGTAAAAGGCGGAAAAGGCTACTCCTGGTAGAGGACAATCCCGGAGATATACGCCTGACCCAGGAGGCTATCAAAGAGTGCAGGATAGAGATAGATATGGACGTGATCTCTGATGGTGACAAGGTGATGCCCTTCCTCAATAAAGAAGGTGAGTATAGCACTGCTGAGCGCCCTGATATCATCATGCTGGACCTGAACCTGCCCAAGCGCAATGGTATAGAGATACTGCGTGAGATCAAGTCCTCCCCCAAGCTGAAACGCATACCTGTGGTAGCCGTGACTACCTCTGAGGCAGACCACGATATCTTTAAGGCCTATGACACACATGCAAATGCATATATCCTGAAGCCGGTAGACTTCGACGATTTTACCCGCGTAATACAGCAGATGGATGCCTTTTGGTTTAAGACCGTCAAACTCTCTCTAGAATAGTAACCAATGGATAAGCAGGAACTCAAAGTACTACTGATAGAGGACAATGCAGGTGATGCATTCCTGATCAAGTTTTATCTCGGCGAGTCTATGTCACCGCGGTTCAACTTCTTTCACGGCGACTGTATGAAGGCAGCATACGAACTGCTCGATACCAATCAGTTTGACATCATCCTTATGGACCTGAACCTGCCTGATAGCGTGGGGCTCGATACCATAAAAAAACTACTGGAAAAGTACCCCAACAATCTCGTCGTAGTGCTCACGGGTCTGGTAGATGAGAAGGTGGGACTGGAGACTGTACGCTATGGGGCCCAGGATTTTCTGGTGAAAGGTAAATTTGATGGCAAGGTACTGATCTCGTCTATCATGTTTGCCTTTGAGCGTTTCAATCTCAATAAGCAGCTCTCCAGCGTAGCCTCCGAGCTCAATAAAGGTGAAGAGCGCTTTGCCAATATACAAATGCTCTATAATGCCGGATACATAGAGGTAGACCTGGCGCGACGCACAGTATATCACTCCGCTCCTCTGCTGAAGCTGCTAAACCAGCCTACAGACAAAGCCTACTGGACGATAGAGGAGACTATGGCCAATGTACTGGATGTAGACCGCATCATCGAGGAGGGCAGGGCGTCGTTTAGAGATAATCATGTCACAGAGGTAAAATTCGGCTACAAAACCTACACTAACGGCGACCTCAAGGTGCGCTGGGCCAAAGTGGGTGAAGACAAGATCATCGGGACGATTTTCCCGGCTTAGTGGTTGGCATTATACCCCGCTATCTATGGAAGGCAATATTTTCTGAGATTACTTAATCTTAGGGGCAGTCGGGATTCGATGATCGTCATAGTCGACGCATTACACCAGATGCCTCTCCGCATGATACGAGGAGCGCACCATGGGCCCAGACTCCACATAGCGGAAGCCTTTCTCCAGGCCGATCCTCTTATACTCAGCAAACTGATCAGGTGATACATATCGCTGCACAGACAGGTGCTGGCGCGTAGGCTGGAGGTATTGGCCCAGTGTGAGGATATCTACACCTGCGCCACGCAGGTCGTCCATGGCCTCATAGATCTCCTCATCTGTTTCGCCGAGGCCCAGCATGATACCAGACTTAGTGCGCTCTATGCCGCCATCCTTGAGCCGTTGCAGCACCTCTATGCTGCGCTCGTAGCGCGCCTGCACACGCACCTCACGGGTCAGGCGCTTGACTGTCTCGATATTGTGAGATACTACTTCCGGCTTTACATCTATGACCTGCTGCAGGTTCTCCCATTTGCCTGCAAAATCACCTATCAGCGTCTCCATCGTGACACCCGGCGCATGGCGGCGTATGGCACGGATCGTAGCAGCCCATATCTTGGCACCACCGTCAGTCAGGTCATCACGGTCCACAGAGGTGATCACCACATGCTGCAGGCCCATCAGCTTCACAGACTCGGCCACGCGCAGCGGCTCTGTGATGTCTACATTCTCAGGCTTGCCCGTAGCTACATTGCAAAACATGCACGAGCGTGTACAAACGTTCCCTAGTATCATCAGCGTGGCCGTACCTGCGCCCCAGCACTCCGTCTGATTTGGGCACTGGCCACTCTCGCAGATAGTGTGCAGCCGGTTATCCTTTATATTCTTCTTGACATCAGAGTATTCCACACCAGACGGCAACTTGATCTTCAGCCATTCCGGTTTAGGCACTCGTTTGCTTTCTAGAGGTGTGATCGTATCAGACATACTTTTGACTAACAGGTTCCAAAACTACGCTAAAGCTAGTGGCTTTTCAAACAAGACTAAAATCAGCTCCTAAAAAGTATCCTAAAAGATACCTGATACCCCTTTGCAGGTAAATTTTGATATACATTTGCCTGCTATGAAGTGGCACCTCATTCTTTGCGCTGCAATGCTGCTATCGCTCTCGTCATGCAAGCCCCCCCCGGAGCCAAAAGTAAAAGTATTGGGAGAGACACTCGTATACCATCAGACTATAGACGGTCAGGTGCGGTATGACACTGTGACTGCAGTGATACCTCAGTTTCACTTTATAGACCAATATGGACACCAGGTAGATACGGGCACTATATCCGGCCATGTGTATGTGGTAGACTTCTTCTTTACCCACTGCCCCTCTATCTGCCCCAAGATGAAAGCCGAACTGCACAAAGTCTATGAAAAATACAGTGATAAGGGTGTCCTGATCCTGTCACACAGCATAGACCCTGAGCGGGATACTTTTCCTGCACTGAGGCTTTATGCAGAGAAACTGAATATAGATAATAACAAGTGGCTCTTTCTCACGGGGGACCATGATAGCATTTACGCTATGGCAGACCGCTATCTGGCCTATGCCAAAGAAGACAAAGAGTCTCCCGGTGGCTTTGTGCATGACGGCAACTTCATACTGGTAGATAAAAAGCGCCATATACGTGGCTACTATGATGGTACTACGGACGAGGGCACTGAGAAAATGATGAGCGACATCGAACTCCTGCTCCATGAAAAGTAAGTTCCTGCGCATAATATTGATCGTAGTGCCTCTTGGCTGTATTTCCTTCTTTTTGTATATGACTTTTTTTCACTCGGCATATGACCATCCAGGCAGGTATGTATATCTGGACCACTGCTCCTCCTGCCACGGAGAGAAAGGCGAGGGTATACAGCAGCTAGTACCGCCACTGGCCGACGCAGACCTCGCTCGTGAGCAGTTTGACTCGCTGCCCTGCTGGATACTCGCGGGTACGAACAGGCCGATGATAGTCAATGGCAAAACATACGACCAGCCTATGTACCCTACTGCTATGACCGATATAGAGATGACCAATCTCCTGAACTACCTGGCCAGCGATATGGTGCACGCGAAACGACAATACAAGTCAGATGCTGTGATCAAAATGATGCAGCGCTGCAGACCATAATGAGTTGGTTTACTACTCCTTTCACTCCTAGCAAAATTCCATACATTTGTTAAATACCCTGCTTATCTTTAAACTTGGCAAACCAATTGAAATCATACTCACAATCAAAAAACAAGCAAACATGAAAAAAATGATCACTGCAGTCGCAGCACTGCTCCTCTCCGCAGCTACCTTTGCACAGGCAGACAAAGCAGCACCCGCCGGCCAGGCCAACCCACGTATGGCACAAGGTCAGCACAAACCACTCAGTGCAGAAGACCGGGCCAAGCGTGAGACAGACCAGATGAATCAGCTCACTCCGCTGGGAGATAAATATGACAAGGTTCTGGCTGTGAATACAGAATTTAATACCAAGAGGATGGCTATGAAAAACGATCTGAGAAATCAGACGAAGGAACAACAGGAAGCTCAGCGTGCGGATATGCAGGCTAAGATGAGGGACCTGCAGACTGCGCATAAGAAAGGTCTGGAAGAAGCTATGGGCAAAGATCTCTATGATAAATATCAGGCTGCCCTGAAAGCTCAAAGAGAAGAAAGAAGAGCACAGCGTATGCAGCAAAACAGTACAGCTCCGGCAGCCGCTCCCGCAGGCAAGTAATCAACTATATTGCATGATATTAAAATGCCTCTCTATCAGGGAGGCATTTTTTTGTACATATGAAACTGGTCATGACTGTAAGATATGGAGCAGACGCGCAAAATCTGATTCCTTTTGCGCATCCGACTTGAAGGATGCCAACTCTGCAAAATAGGTAAGTAGCTCTATAAGGATTCCTTTATTGCTCGCCGGAGCATAGTATTTCGGCTCCTCCTCCATCTTCATTTTATCCAGGTATTCCTTGATCTCATTTTTAGAGAATAGCGACCCTCTATTGACGGGATTGATATAGAACATGACCTCGTTCTCGTTGACAGTGGCATCTGAGAAATCTCCTATTGTTCGTTTGCAGAAGCAGCTTACGAAAAACTTGATCAATGGCACTCCGTAAACAGGCAGATTGAGATCCCTCGCTATGATTTGATAGAGGATACCGAGGGCTATCGAGGTACCATTCTTAGTCTCCAGCAGATGATCCAAAGTATAGTCTTTGAAATGCTCAGACAGCTGCACTCCACTGTATCCATGATAGCCGTAGAATATCTGATTGAATATCTGTATCTGCTCCAGCGGAGTCTGGTTATAGTTCATCTCCAGCCAGATAGACTGGCGGATGCGAAAGACCTGTTTCTGTACCACGTCATAATCCAGCTCGGGATCGAAATACTTTGATATAATATAAAAGCCGAGTAGCAGGTCCTGATCTACAGAGGCTACCCAGGCCTCCAGCTCATCTATCACTGCCTGAAAGTGTATATCTCTGATCAGTTCCTCCAGCCGGTCATGCTGCAGGGCATTCAGCTCTATGGTCCATGAGCCCTCCAGAGCAGGTATGACCTCGATACCAAAGCTCTTGATACGGCTATAGACATGAGAGCGCACTTCCTTATCATTATCGTCCAGTAGCTGGACCAAGGCATGTATTTCAGACTCTGAGGGCAGCATGAAGGCTATTTTTTGGCGCGGCCCCGTGGAGATTTTTTTGCAGGTCCGCCCTTTACGATCTCGAGCACTTCGGCCTCAGTCAGCGTCTCGGCAGTCATGCCCTTTGGTATCTTGTAGTTGTCCTTGCCCTTCTTGATATACGGGCCGAAGCGGCCATTGAGTATCTGTATATCGTGGTCTTTAAACTCAGCTATAAACTTATTGGCATCCGCTTCGCGCTTCGCCTTGATCAGTTCTACAGCCTCATCATATGTGATGGTGTATGGATCTTGTTCCTTTTTGAGAGAGACGAACTTGCCATCATGCTGCACATACGGACCGAAGCGACCGATGCTCACTTTGATCTCCTTACCCTCAAATTCTCCCACGGTACGTGGCAGTTTGAAAAGCTCCATCGCTTCATCAAAGGTGATCGTCTCGATAGACTGATTAGCACGCAGCTTGGCGAAGCGTGGCTTCTCCTCACTCTCCGTAGCACCTATCTGTATCATGGCACCATAGCGGCCCATCTTGGCCAGTACAGGTTTGCCAGTGGCAGGGTCCTCGCCCAGGAGGCGCTCACCAGTGACTTTTTTAGACTCCTTGGTAGTAGTCTCTACAGTCTGATGAAAAGGCTTGTAGAACTCGTCTATCATCTTGCTCCAGGCTTTATGGCCTTCGGCTATTTCGTCAAACTGCTTCTCTACATCTGCCGTGAAACCAAAGTCCAGCACCTGATTGAAGTTCTCCACGAGGAAGTCATTCACCAGATTGCCTATATCGGTAGGGAAAAGCTTGTTCTTCTCCGCACCTGTGATCTCGGTCTTCTCTACCTTGCTGATCTTATCATTCTTCAGCGTCAGTACGCGGTATGCGCGCTCCACACCTTCTCGTGGTTCTTTCACCACATACTGGCGCTTCTGTATCGTGCCGATAGTAGGCGCGTAGGTAGATGGGCGGCCTATACCGAGTTCTTCGAGTTTCTTTACAAGACTCGCCTCCGTGTAGCGCGGCAGCGGCTTGGAAAAGCGCTCGGTAGCGATCATCTCTTTCAGGTCGAGGCCATCGCCTTTGTGCAGCGGCGGCAGCAGAGTGGCGCTTCCTTCCTCCTCTTCATTAGTATCATCTGTATCCTCGTCAGTAGACTCTGTGTATACCTTGAGAAAGCCGTCGAATACTACGATCTCACCTGTAGCCTGCAGTAGGTCGCTGTTCTTATTATTGCCTATAGATATGATGGTGCGCTCCAGCTCGGCATCGCCCATTTGCGATGCGATGGTGCGCTTCCATATCAGCTCATAGAGGCGCTGCTCGTCGCGTTCGCCCTCTACCATTGAGTTCTCTATGTAGGATGGACGGATAGCCTCGTGTGCCTCCTGTGCGCTTGCATTCTTAGTAGCAAACTGGCGCTGCTTGTGATACTCCTTGCCATACTTAGATTTTATCTCGGTGGCAATATTAGCCAGCGCGAGGTCAGAGAGGCTGGTAGAGTCCGTTCTCATATAGGTGATGTGGCCGGCCTCATAGAGCTTCTGCGCTACCACCATCGTCTTGGTCACCGAGAAGCCCAGCTTGCGGCTGGCCTCCTGCTGGAGTGTAGACGTGGTGAAGGGCGCAGATGGCGTACGCTTAGATGGCTTCTTCTCTATATCCTTTACAGAAAAAGCCGCACCGATCAGGTTATTAAGATAGGTATTGGCATCACCTTCAGTAGAAAACTTCGTTGTGCTCTCAGCCTTGAGCGTAGTCGCTTTACCTTTATCATCCTTCACCAGAAACTGGGCCGTGATCTTGAAGGTAGAGACAGACTTGAAGTTTTTGATCTCGCGCTCGCGCTCCACTATCAGGCGCACAGCCACAGACTGCACACGGCCCGCAGAGAGAGATGGGCGCACCTTGCGCCAGAGCACAGGCGACAGCTCATAACCCACCAGGCGGTCCAGCACACGGCGTGCCTGCTGCGCATCTACCAGATCGAGGTTGATCTTGCGCGGATTGGCTACGGCGTTCTTGACAGCTTTCTCGGTGATCTCAGTGTAGGTGATACGTTTTGCTTTCTTAGGGTCCAGGTCGAGTACGTGACAGAGGTGCCATGCTATGGCCTCTCCCTCACGGTCTTCGTCCGTCGCGAGGTAGATGTCTTTGGCACCTTTGGCCAGCTTCTTCAGCTCCTTGATCACCTTCTCCTTGTCTTCATTGACCTCATACTGTGGCGCGTAGTTATTCTTGATATCTATGGCCACACCTTTGTCCGGCAGGTCACGTATGTGACCGTAGCTGGACGATACTACGAACTCATCTCCAAGGAACTTGTTGATGGTTTTTGCCTTGGCGGGAGACTCGACTATGATTAAGTTTTTCGACATACTCTTATTTGGTCAGAGAGAAAATACGGAGTGGCAAAGAAAGTATTTCAAATTAAAAAACACAATTAAGTTTTTTTTGTCATTTATTTCTGAAGTGTTTTAACCGCAAAAACGCGGAAACGCAAAAAGGAAAAAAACTTTAGCAAGCAAACTTCAACGGCCCAATTTATCACTCATGTGAATGGTATTCAGCACGTCTACCATTTTCCTTTTGGTCTCAAAGTCAAAGGTGATGGAGGTGATAGGCTTTCTATTTTTAAAATACCTCTTGCCTCCTTTATTATCTATCTGTATCTCATAGGTATCATCCGATATACGTATCTGCTGCACGGTTAGTTCTGTGCCATCCACTCTGCGATGCTCGGTTTTCTCGTCATAGTTCTTAAATCTCTCCTCCTCCTCCAGCGCCTTGCGTATCTGATCCTCGCGTGCGGCGTCGGAGAGTTTGGACAGATTATCAGATGTATCGCAGAGCGCAGGCGTTGCATGCGGTGGTGTGGACTTCTTTATTGTTGCTTGGGCCGTAGGCTTGGCTTCGCTCTTCTTTTCTTTATACCGCAGCATCTCTACGTACTCCTGATAGTTGTCCGTCTGGTACTTATTATACCAGAGAAACTTCTTATTGGCATCCGATGCTCGCCAGCGGTCATGAGCAGCACGGGCCTTCAGTTGCCACATGGTATCGCGTAGTAGCATGCGCTGCGATGAGTCACGGACATCATTCATCCTCTGCTCATAGCGGATCGCATTCATCTCATCCAGCCGCGCACGGGCCAGCTGGCGCTGCTGCTCCATCAGGTAGGAGGTGGCCTTCTCCCCCAGCCTGCCTGCCAGGTCCTTCTGCACGGCGAGCAGTTCATCGTATTGCTTATCTCCGGTAGTGTGCTGAGTGGCGGCGAGGTGGGCTTGTTCCTCTTTATATAGTGAATCATAGCGGACATCGCTGACAGCGACCAGCGCGCCATAATGGGCCGCCTCAGCCTGTACATCAGCCACCACCTGCCGCGAATAGCCCTCACTATGCGTAGCCGTGATACTGCTGCGCGACACGAGCAGGTATTGATTAGCTCTGGCGCGGTTCATCAGGACCGTGACAGAGTCTCCTCTCCTCTGAGGCAAATCCGTCAGTGCAAAGGTATCATCTGTAAAACCCGTCAGCTTCAGATTGCTCTCTATGCGCCGCAGTGGGTCATGATAGTAGAGACCATCCGGCGTATGTGGATCTTTCTGCAGTTCCACTTTCACATCCATGACCGGCAGCTTGTCAAACTTGCTATCCGATATACTGATGGACTGTGTGATAAAGCCTGACTTGTACACGACTATCAGGTATTCCTTTCCACGCTGTAGCTGAAAGGCGGCCCGGCCCTGAGCGTCGGTGTGGAGCGGCTGTATGGGTGAGTTGTACTCGTAGAGGTCTATGAGAGTGTTAGCTTGCGCACTACCGGCGGCTGTGACAGATGCATTCACTCTTATCTGCTGTGCAGAAAGATGGAATGCAAAGAATAACAAGAGAACCGAGCAGAGAAATCTCACCACATTGTTTTAGCGGTGCAAACATAAGGGATGCGAATCAAAACTAACACACCGCTATCTTGCCCGCTTTTTATTGATTATATATTTATAACGATTTATGACGGCTAGTTCACTGTTGCGATACTCTTTCTTTTCGGTCATTGCATCATATTTATCGTAGGTATAAACAGTACGTTTTTCACCCCACGGAGATTCATAATGTGTTTCTTCCAGAGGCATACCATTCCAGCTCTTTCTGACCTCTGTAACAGCCTGTATTTTATCTGTGCTATCCGCCATGCAGACGCTGATATCCTTGCCTGATACTATCATGTGCCTGAATACCCTTTTACCTTCGTAAAGCGAGAACATCGTTTCCTTGGTACAATGATGATCATCATCAAAATCCCTGTGCAGCACAATATTCCCCTCACTATAGTTGCTATCAGCCTCATATATACAGTCACCGCCATCATTATATAGCCACCTCTGCAGACCAACCTGTATTGAGTCTTCGTCATAAGTAAGCTTCAATATCTGCCGTCCTGATTCATCATAAGTAAATAGCGAGTAAGACTTTAGCTTTGTTTTTACATTATTATGGTATTTCCAGGTTTCCTGATGTACTACATGACCGTGGGTATCCAGTGTATTGAAGCTTACCTCTTTTAGCTTATCGTAATGAGATACGTAATAAAAAATAGAAATCACCCCTCCTGTACTATCTGATCTTTTGCGCTCTGCGTTAGTAGCGAAGTGGCGTTCACAGTATTGCTCGCCGTATTCTCCTGTCTCGATCACGTGACCCTTATTATCATACTTCTCATATGCCTTAGGTGCCTCTTTTGTGTGCCGTTTTGTAAAGCGATGTTCGGCTCGCGGATCTTCACTAGCCCTATACCTGACCTCAGTCTCGAGCCGTATGCCATGCCATTCCTGGGCATTAAGAGTCATGACACTGATGACAGCGGCTGCAGATAGCAAAAGTTTTAAGACCGTTTTCGCGCTCATAATGTAATTATAGAACAACCAGTTTAATATAAAGCATGTATCAGAACTATTGACACAAAAATGACCGTGATCTGAAACATTAAGACCGATTTTCCTCTCTCAAATTCCTTACATTCGCGACAAAATTCCAGCCATGTCGCTCACTCCCCTCAATGCTATCTCTCCTATAGACGGACGCTACCGCAGCAAGGTAGACGAACTCGCGCCCTACTTCTCTGAGTATGGCCTGATGAAGTACCGCGTGCTGGTAGAGGTGGAGTACTTCATAGCGCTGACGGAGGTGCCGCTGCCACAGCTGCGCGCGCTGAGCGATGTGGAGAAGAAAGCGCTGCGCAATATCTACGCCGAGTTTAGCGAGGAGGATGCTATGGCGATCAAAGTCTACGAGAAGACCACCAACCACGATGTGAAGGCCGTAGAGTACTTTATCAAAGACAAGATGACGGCGCTGGGTCATGAGGAGCAACTTGAGTTCATCCACTTTGGCCTCACCAGTCAAGATATCAATAATACTGCTATACCCCTCTCCCTGCGCGATGCGATCAGTGATGTGTATGGGCCGGAGCTGGACCGGATCATCACCACCATCACGCAGTATGCGCATCAGTGGGCGCAGGTACCGATGCTGGCGCGTACACACGGACAGCCGGCCTCTCCTACCCGCCTGGGCAAGGAGCTACTAGTATATAGTGAGCGTCTGCTAAAGCAGGTAGCGCAGCTGGGTGCCGTGCCATACAGCGCCAAGTTCGGCGGTGCGACAGGCAATTTTAATGCGCATCATGTGGCTTATCCTTCTATCGACTGGGTAGCTTTTGCAGATAGCTTTGTGAATGACACACTGGGACTAGACCGGAGCCGCTATACTACGCAGATAGAGCACTATGACAATCTCGCGGCGCTCTTTGACGCTCTGAAGCGGATCAATACGATCCTCATAGACCTGAGCCGCGATATCTGGACTTATATCTCGATGGATTACTTCAAGCAGCAGGTCAAGGCGGGTGAGATCGGCTCCTCTGCCATGCCACACAAGGTGAACCCGATCGACTTTGAAAATGCGGAGGGCAACCTGGGCATAGCCAATGCAATATTTGAGCACCTGTCTGCCAAGCTCCCCATCTCCCGCCTGCAGCGCGACCTCACCGACTCTACCGTACTACGCAACGTAGGCGTACCGATAGCGCACACCCTGATCAGCCTGAAGAGCATAGAAAAAGGCCTCGGCAAACTGCTGCTGAATGAAGCAGCGATCAAAGCCGACCTGGACAATAACTGGGCCGTAGCCGCAGAGGCCATACAGACTATCCTGCGCCGCGAGGGCTACCCTAAGCCATACGAGAAGCTGAAAGAGCTGACCCGCGGCGCGGTGATCACAGAGCAAAACATCCGCGACTTCATCGAAACGCTGGATGTGAGCGAGTCGGTGAAAGCGGAGCTGAGGGCTATCAGTCCGTTTACTTATACGGGGATATAACCTCTCCCTAAATCCCTCTCCGAAAGAGAGGGACTTTTATACAATCCGGTTTTTGGTCTGACCAGCGGTACGTTCGTTTTAAACCCCGAAAATATATTTGCCGGCAGGCTGGGAAATGCCGGGAAATATTGCTTAATTTTAAGATACGAAACCCGAAGACTTTTTCCCTGGTGCTTTTTTCATGCGGCTCTATTTCATAACCCTAAAAATGACCTGGCCATGAAAGTACTCCTCGACATCAAAGACAACAAAGCGTCTGACCTACTGGAGATCCTCCGAAACCTATCTTACGTCACCACCAGCCATATCTCTGAAGACAGGCTCTCCCTGCTGCGTGAAGTAGAGGAGGCCACCGAAGCCCTGAAGCATAACTACACCGCTGGCCGCTACAAGGACCGCCGCGGCCACTAGTACCTGACATCTATATAAACCGGCAGGTGATCACTATAGCCCCCGTGCCAGATAGGGCCGCTATAGGTGCGGTTAGGCATTGGACCATATTTAGGATGCTTGAATAGCATCCAGTCCTGGCGGAGGATACGCCCCTCCGGAGTCGTGACCTGCGGCGTAGAGACACCATCCAGCAGGCTGCCGGTCACTATAAACTGATCAAAGACATCGTTCTCATCTTTATACTTGAGCGAGTATTGTCCGGCCTTGTAGGGCTTTAGCATGAGGTCGTAGAGGGCGAGTGTCTGTGGGTGCTCTATCAGTTCTTGTGCGCCGAGGATAAAGGAAACACTGCTGTCTATCGGGTTGTCATTCAGATCGCCCATCACTACTATGGCGGCATGCGGATCGGCGTGCTCTATCTCATTTATTTTGCGGCGCAGGACCATGGCAGCGGCATAGCGGCGCACCTGTGATGCAGCCGGGCCATCTCTCCTGCTGGGCCAGTGATCCACAAAGAAGTGCATGGCCTTCCCTCCTACTTCAGCTTTGACATAAACTATGTCGCGCGTACCTTTCTCCAGGTCGGGCAGGCGCACAGTGAGGAAGGCTGTATCCTGTATCGTGACGAGCTTTTTATTGTAGATCAGCGCTACGTCTATGCCCCGAGGATCCGGTGAGTCGTGCTCTATGACACCTAGGCTGAACTTCTTCAGCGCCGGTCGGGCTATGAGGTCACAGACTACCTGCCTGTTCTCCACCTCTGCTAAACCTATCACGAGTGGCTGGTCTTTGTCCAGCATAGCAGCGAGGACTTTGGCTATATGATCGAGCTTGATGTCGTAGCGCTCACTGGTCCAGTGGCCTTTAGCCGAAGGGAGGAACTCTTCATCCTGCGTGCGTGGATCATCTATGGTGTCAAAGAGGTTCTCCGTATTGTAAAAGATGATCCGGGCTGTTCGGGTGTTTTGCCCGCTAGCGCTCAAGCAGAGACAGAGCAGTATGATAGATAAAATGTATAGCTTTCTCATCAGAGGTATTTTGCTGCTGCAATATGCTGCAATTCCTCCTGATAGCCGAGTGGCGCATAGCCAAAGGCGCGGGCCTTAGAGATATTTAAGGAAACATCAGCAGGGCGGGGATTGGCGGCGGGGATATCTTTTTGAGATATGGACTTGAGCAGGCCTGTATCCAGACCAAAAGCCTCTGCAGTGGCCAGGCCAAACTGATAGCGGGACACACGATCGGCTCCCGCTAAGTGAAAGATACCCGAAGCCTCTTGCGAAAGGTGGAGTAGACCTTGTGCCACGCTTTTAGCTCCCGCCACAGCGCGGTACTCATCGTGAAAAAGGTTGGCCTCTTTGCCCTCGCGTAAACTGCGGATGAACGTGCTGAAGTAGGTCCTGTCACTCGCCTCCAGGGCACCAAACATGAGCGGGCAGCGGGCTATCAGCGACTCAGGGTAGACCTTCATCACCTCCTTCTCCGCCAGTACTTTATGCTCACCGTAGACCATCAGCGGATTAACAAGGTCCTCCTCCGTGTAGTTTCCCTTAGTACCATCAAAGACCAGATCGGTGGAGGTAAAAACAAACGGAACCTGATAGTCTGAGCAGATACCTGCCAGGTTTTGCGTAGCCTCTACATTGATGGCGTAAGACAGCTCCGGCTCACGCTGGCAGCGGGCGGCATCGGCCAGGGCTGCCGCGTGGATGACCACCTCCGGCTCGATATCATCTATCATATTGCCCATATCTATATAGCTGAGCAGGTCAAACTGGATAAGCGTACAGCCGTCAAAGTGTACCCTACCGCTATTATACTGCGCGTAGACCTCATAGCCGCGGGCCGCGGCACAGCGTATCAGGTGGTAGCCTAGAAAACCGGAAGCGCCTGTGATGAGTATTTTCTTAGCCGATTGCATTTAAATAGCCGGTTTATTTCACCACCTCCTTTACCAAAACAATATAGGTAGGCAGGTGGTCACTATAACCGTGCTGGTATGTATTGCCATCAAAGGTCCTGAGAGGATAACCTTTATATTTCCCTGACTGCTGTATCATAAAATCCTTGCGAAAAATTAGGGCCTTATTGTAAAACCAGCCGTGTTGGGTCTGATCCAGCCAGCCGTGAGAGATGATGATCTGGTCAAAGAGATTCCACATATCATCATAGGCCAGAGTACCCACACCATCCTTGATAAAGCGTACCCACGGATTATAAAGGCCGCCGGCCCTTACCTTCTCCTTATCGCCCTTGGCTACCAGCACCTTGGCTACAGACGGGCTGGTAGGGTCATCGTTCAGGTCGCCCATCAGCACCACCTTGGTCTCCGGGTTGATAGCCATGAGAGAGTCTATCACGTGCTTAGCCACTCTCGCAGCCGTAGCGCGATAGGGTGCACTGGCCTCCTCCCCGCCCCGGCGCGAAGGCCAGTGATTCACAAAGACATTGATCGTATCACCGTCATAGATGCCATTGACCCACAGCACGTCGCGGGTAGCGTGCGGCTTTCCCTCCTCTATCAGGTCTACGTGCAGGGGTTCGCTATATAAGACCTGAAAGTATTTGGGGTTGTATATCAGTGCCACATCTACCCCCCGGGCGTCTGGCGAGTCATAGTGCACGATCTTATAGTTGCGTCCCTTAAATGCCGGCTGCGCCACCAGATCATTCAGTACGGTCTCATTTTCTATCTCAGATACGCCAAAGAGAGACAGTCCATCCGGTGTGATATCCCGGCCCACCTGAGAGAGCACCTCTGTGAGGCGGCCCACTTTATCCTGATAGACAGCACCGTCGTAGTGGTTCTGACTGTTAGGAAGATATTCGGCATCATCTACGCGAGGATCATCTATGGTGTCGTAAAAGTTCTCGCAGTTGTAAAAACCAATGATACCTACTCTGTATTGCTTATTCTGCGCAGAGACGCCTAAAGACAAGAAAATCAGTACAATAAAAATAAAACAAATCTTTTGCATAGCACTATTTAATTTGACAAAGGTAGCCGATGCCTTGATTTAGCCGCTCCTGCCGGAGGTTTATAATCATTTATTAACATCGGCGGGTTGCCATTGATGGGTAAATATTTAGCTTTGGCCCGAAATTAACTTATTTTTTGATGAAGCAATTTTTCGCTCTATGCTGCACAGTGGTGCTGTGCGGACATCTGTCTTTTGCTCAAAGTGTACCCGGAGACTCTACAGAGAAGGTGATGCAGCAAGACGCAGATGTGATCCCTACGATAGCTGTATCTTCAGATGACCTCAGCGAGGCCATTACCACTCAGAATGTGGCCAGTATGCTCTCCTCTACCGGAGATATATATGCCGCCACACTGAGCTACCGGCTCAATCAGGGCGGCTTTCGCTACCGCGGCTACCGCAGCAATCAATTTAGCATGCTGATAAACGGGGTACTGATCAATGATCCCGAAAACGGTGCCTCCTTTTTTAATGGTTCGGGAGCATTTACAGATCTGCTGCGAAACAGGTCCGGCAGTCTGGCACTGCTGCCCTCATCGTTTGCTTTTGGCGGATTGGGCGGCGCTTATAATATGGATATGCGCGCCGGAGGTATGAAAAAGGGACTCAGCCTCACGTATACTGCTGCTAATCGTCAATATTACAACCGTCTGAATGTATCATGGTCCAGCGGGTATATGAAACATGGATGGGCGGTGACCCTGGCCGCCTCGCGCCGCTGGGCAGTACAGGGCTACCAGCCGGGCACTTCCTTTGATGGATATGGCTATTTCCTGTCGGTAGAAAAGAAATTTAGTGAGACCCAACGGCTAAACCTGACTGTACTGGGCACACCGACCACTTCTGCCCGATCATCTACTACCGTGCGCGAGTTTCAGGAGTTGGCTGGCAGCAATTATTACAATCCTGACTGGGGCTATCAAAATGGCCAGGTCCGGTCTGCACGGATCAATAAGCGATTTGAGCCCACCTTTGTCCTCACACACGAGGCCAAAATAGATAATAAGACGAGCCTGCTCACAGGTGTAGACTTTGAATTTGGCCGAAACTCACTCTCCGGCATTGACTATTACAATTCGCCTTCTGCCGATCCCGACTACTACAAAAATCAGCCTAGCCTGATCACAGATCCGGCTCAGAGGGCTATGGCAGAGCAGGCCTTTCAGACGGATGCCAATGTAAGGCAGATCAACTGGGACCGTCTGTATACTATCAATCGTAATGCACCAGTCACTGCCCATGGCCATCAGTCCAGCTATATACTGGGAGAAAGCGTGCAGGATAATAGGCAGGTAAATTTTAACTCTACGCTCAATCATACCTTCTACGATCACATCTCCCTCACAGCCGGCCTCACCTATCAGTGGGAGCAGGTGCGCCACTACAAGAGGGTAGCTGACCTGCTGGGTGGCGACTATTATGTCAATCTCAATGACTATGCCGTGCAGGATTTCCCTACAGATCCCCGGGTACTACAGTACGATCTGCAGCATCCTAACCGTATTCTCCATGTGGGAGACAAGTACGAATATGATTACTACTCAAATATCCATAAGACATCAGCCTGGATACAGCCATACTTTAAATTCAATCATATAGAGTTTTTTGTATCGGGCCAGCTCATGCACAACTACTACTGGCGCACAGGAAATGTGCAAAACGGCCTATTCCCAAACAATTCCCTCGGAGACTCTCGCAAAATATCAATGATCACCTGGGCGATAAAAGCCGGACTACAGTACAAGATCAATGGCAGGAACTATATCTATGCCAATACCATGATAAAGACCGAGCCACCGACCTTCAATCAATCATTTCTCTCGGCCCGGCTGCGCAATGAGGTCGTAAGCGGACTCACTGCAGAAAACGTCTATGCTGCCGAGATCGGGTATCAGTACAAGTCTCCTATCTTTAAAATAAAGATCAGCGGTTTCTTCACCGAGTTTAGAAATGGTATAGAGAACAGGACCTTCTTTCATGACGACTACCGCACTAACGTAAACTACTCCCTCACAGGTATAGGTCAGCGTCACATGGGCGCAGAGCTGGGATTCAATGCCAAAATTTACAAAGGCTTTAGTACAAACCTGATTTTCACAGCCGGCAAGTACTACTATACTACTAATGCAAATGTGACCATCACCAAAGATAATAGTGACGAAATTCTGTCCAATCAGACTGCCTATATCAAAAACTTCTACCTGGGCGGTATGCCTCAGGTGACCGGATCGCTGGGCTTCAAGTACTCCAGTCCGAAATACTGGTATGCTGCTATCAACTTCAACTACTTTGACCAGATGTACGCCATCATCAATCCTATCCGCCGTACAGCTCAGGCTGTAGACCTTGTAGACTATGGCTCTCCGCAGTACAATGCCATCATGCAGCAGGAGCAGCTCAAAAGACAGTTTACCATGGATATATCAGGCGGATATAACCTGCTGCTCAATAAATACATCAAGCATATGGGCAAGTACAAGTACAACCTGAATTTCTACGCCCTGCTCACAAACCTGACCAACAATACCAATTTTGTAGTGAACGCATCTGAGCAGCTCCGCTACGACTATGGACAAAATAACCTGGACAAATTTGGTACAAAGTACCGCTATATGATCGGATTCGGATACTTTGTATCAGTAGCCTTCCGCATGCAGTAATCATAAAAAGGATAAGAAGAGACAATGACCAGAAAAAGTATAAAAACTATAGCTATAGCGGCCGTGACGGGTCTGCTGCTCACCGCGGGTATCCTGTCGTGCAAGAAGGATAACTTCTCCATGCCTGCGCCGGGTGCTAATATGGATCCGGAAGGAGTATCTGCCACGATGAGCATCAAGGAGTTCAAACAAAAATTTTGCAACCCGATAGCCAATAACTATCTGCCAAAAATGATCGATACTAATGTGATCATCTCAGGGGTAGTAAACGCCGATGATAAATCCGGAAATTTCTATAAGATCATCAGTATACAGGATAGTACAGGTGCCATACAGCTCAAGATAGGAAGCAGCTACCTATATCAGGACTATCCTATAGGGCGCAGGATATTTGTAAAGGTAAAAGGTCTGCTGTTTTTCAACTACAGCGGCACCTACGAACTGGGGGGATATATAGACACTACTACCAGCCAGTATCCTAATGTGGGTGCGATAGTGATAGATCAGGCCTCCAAACATATCATCAAGGGGCAATGGGGTCTGGACATACCAGTGAAACACATGACCATCACTCAGCTCAACATAGCAGATTATATAAACCTGCAGAGCATGCTGGTGCAAATAGACAGTGTGGAGTTTGGCGCTTTTGACACCACGCAGACCTGGTCTGACAATGTGAGCAAGGCATCAGTAAACCGTACTCTGTATGACTGTAGCAATCACAGCATTATAGTCCGTACCAGTGGCTATGCAGGTTTTGCAGACCAAAAGCCGAATCCCGGTCATGGCAGTCTCAAAGGTATCTATACCTACTACAGCATAAGCAGCATACCACAAATGGTCATAAGGGATACTTCAGACGTGATGTTCTATCCGGGGCACCGCTGCCACTAATCTATGATCACCACATAAACAGCAAGAAAGCATGAAATCAAAAATAAAATCTCTCTATACGCTCGCGGCAGCTACGGCACTGTCTCTCGTGCTCAGCTCCTGTGTAAAGGATAAATTTTCCGCTCCGGCTAATACCACTGCTACTGATCCATCAGGGGTGGCAGCTACCATGAATCTGCGCGATTTTAAGATACGCTATTGCTTTGGAGTGGCGCATACGCTGGACAGCGCAAAGCCCGTCAGGATCAATGACAGCATCGTCCTCTCCGGAGTCATCAATGCTGCTGATAGGACCGGCAATTTTTATAAGCAGCTGATATTGCAAGATTCTACCGGCGGCATCCAGCTGAAAGTAGAGGCTACCGGCCTTTATAATGAATATCCTATAGGCCGTCGCATTTTTATCAAGTGTAAGGACCTGTACATCTACAACTATCTAGGCACCCTGGAGATAGGCAGCTATATAGACACGACCGGCGCACAGCCTACACTCGGAGGCATACCATATACACTACTGCCTACCTACGTAGTCAAAGGGGCGCTGAATCAAACACTCGTACCGAAGAAGTACACTATCACTGATCTCAATTCGGCTAATCAAATCTATGATCAGAGTACCCTCATCCGTATAGATAGTGTTGAGTTTACAGCACCAGACACCGGACTCACCTACTCTGATCCGTTCAATAAAGCTTTCGGTAATATCAACTTTCAGCAGCGCGACCGCAACACGGCTGTAGTGCGCTCCAGTGGATATGCCAATTTTGCTGCGGTAAAGGTCCCTAAAGGCAGCGGTACCCTATATGGCATTTTCACCATCTATCAGAAATCAAACGGCTCGCTGATCAATCAGATAGGTATACGCGATACGACCGATGTACAGTTTACCGATCCCCGCTTCGCTCCCTGACTACCATGCGGCGTAATATGGCCGCAGACTCAGGACCTGCATTCATGAGTAGATCCAGGCTACTGAGCCCCGTAGCGAGTACATCCGCCGGACCGAATACTTTGATGTATGATACATCTAGTATGTGCCACTTCTCCTCTCCTATTTTTACCTGAGCGGGTATTTTACCGGGCTTCCAGATAGTCCGCAGGTCAGTTTGACTATCCGGGCTGCGCTCATAGCTATCAGTGCGAGTCAGTACGACATCCAGTTTCATGAGCCGGATCATCAGCATGAGCCATGCCTCATTCCATTCCCACAGGCTGTCACAATGCTTATGAAACATAGGCTCTACCTTATCTCTGTAGTGCTCATAGTATGGTGCGCTACCGTAGGCGGAGTAGATGGTGGCCCAGTGGCGGTGCTGCCAGTTTTCCATATAAGATATCTGCGTATCTCTATATAACCGATGATGATCACGGCCACCCAGCAGCGGTATACTGAGCGGTATGATACCATTGGCACCCGCTATCTCGCAGCGATTGCGCCAGGTAGATTTGAGATAGCTCTCATGCGCCTCGAGCTGCGCCTCACCGGCAGTAGCCAGCAGCGCCAGGTAGGGCAGCGGCGGCAGATACAGTAGCGGCAATAACAGCACAAGAACGGTATCAGGCCAAAAAAGCCCAGTAAATAGCAACCCATATAACTGTAAAGCCCGCACCGATATAAAATTCATCGGGATTTTGCCGTAGGTTCTTTTTAATAAGGCCGCGATAGATCATGCGTACGAGCCACAAAGCTATCAGTACAGGAGCTATGAAGATTCTCATCTTATTGAGTTTAAGTAGTACAAAGATAAAATGTTTACAAAAACTTAAGGTGTTGATGTACTTATTGATACCAAAGGTAATTAACTGGCATTTGTTTGTATTACCTTAATTGCTACCCAAATTTTTTAGGCTTTTTGACAGGCGGGAATTACATACGCGCCAGTTGTTTTTTACAGGAATTTTGCAATAAATTACCACCATATCGAATTGATTATCAACAATTGATAATAGTTTTGATTTATTGGATATGCGGTAAATTATGATTAATTTATAAGTATGAAGGAGGGTAAAAAACGCAGTTTTACGCTATTAGATATAATGAGCTTAACTGAGGAGGACTGTAAGCAACAACTTGCATTCAATAGATGGGGCGAAAAACCAGTTTGTCCGTACTGCGATCACGATAAATGCTATACCACAAAAGAGCGTTACAAATGCTCAAAATGTAGAAAGCTGTTTAGCGTAAGAGTAGGCACACCATTCGAGGATTCAAAGATCCCTTTAAAGAAATGGTTTGTTGCTATGTACTTTGTTACTCATCATACCAAGCCAATTAGTTCTCATCAACTAGCAAAGGATATAGAAGTCACTCAACGTACCGCATGGTTTATGCTTCACCGATTAAGAAATACACTTTGTGAAAACGGTTATGAAGATAAATTGGAGTGCGTAGTCGAAATTGATGAGACCTACGTAGGAGGCAAAAATCGTAACAGACATTGGGATAAGAAAGTTCCTCATTCGCAAGGTAGATCATTCAAAGATAAAACTCCGGTAGTAGGTATGCTGGAAAGGGGTACTGGAAAAGTTAGAGCACAGAAAGTACCTGATACCAAGAAGAAAACCCTAATGCCAATCATCAAAAAGAATATCAAGAAAGGTAGCAAGGTTATGACAGATGAATACCGCGTTTACTGTGATTTGCATTTAGATTATACCCACAAAAAAGTGTATCACAATAGAGGTCAATATGTAGACGGTGATGCCCATACTAACGGTATTGAAGGATTTTGGAGTTTACTAAAACGCGGAATACTCGGAGTGTACCATAATGTAAGCCCTAAACACTTGGACTTTTACATAAGCGAAGCACAGTATAAATACAACACCCGCAAAATGAAGGGACAAAAGAAGTTCAATAAGATACTTAAAAGTGACAAGCAGATTAGCTACGCACAACTAACTAAAGATTTTTCAAGTGAGCGCAATAAGCGTCAATAAATTCGTGGAAATTTAATGTTTCATCTACACTATCCAGAATTTCTTTTACTAAAGGGATACTAACTGTATAGGCATTGCTCCATATACCAATCCTACCAGCATAGGCTTTTTCAAAGCGCTCTAAAGCAATAGTAAAAGGTATACCCTTTTGCTCAATATACTCTTTCAGAAAAGTAGCTGACACAGTATTCTCGTTAATAAAATCAGTATTTGCCATATAGTAATTGTATTCTTCGTCAGTAACGGCTACAATAATACCTTTTATTCCATTTTTATAGGCAACGGTGGAGGCTATTAATTTCATTGGAAAATAGTTTTAAATTTACTTTATAACAAAATCAGAACAAGATGGCAGTAGTAACAAAAACGCTTATCGTAGATGATAAGGCAAAAACTGAGTTAGATTGCTTTATTAATACACAAGACAAAGCCGTAATAAGAATTGGCGAAATTGATAGAGATCCTAATGATTATACGGCAGTACACCTAATTGCCATAAATAAGGAAGACTTATCAGAATTTATCAAGCAGCTTAAAGAGCTAGAAAGTGAAATGACAGAGTAGTCATAACCAACATATCGGCGTTAATCTATCTGCGGTAGAAAATTGGCAAATTTAAAGAATGCAGAGAGGAGATTGAACGCTCACGTCAAGGCGTGGGCTTTATTCTTTTTGCATTCGGGTATGCCAATACCTCTACCGCGAAGGGATTAAAAGTTCCACGCTGTTTTCATTTTAACCATTACTGAGGGACACAGTAAGCAACCTAACCCTCTAATGGCAAAGAAAGCTCACACAATCAAGGGTGCGATCATAATACCGATCCACTCAGAAGATGGTACTAAGAAAGGTAGATTGAAGATTACCGAAGGTGGCATCAAATTCTACAATAACAGTACAAGTAAGACAGCAGCCACCAGTTTAACCTGGGAGCAATTAAGTAACCCTAAAAAGGCAAAGAAATGAAAGGCTGTTTAGGAGTTATCGCTATTGGTGTACTTGTATGCTGTGGCCCTATAGGATGGTTCGTACTAGCTATTATAGGAGTATATGTAGTATTCGTACAGAAGAAGTAAATGGACACTGTCCAATTCTAAAATCACCATTTCAGGGTATTGTTTTAATGAATTTTGCTTTTTTATTTTGTTGATCTTAAAACAATTAAATCTATTAAAATGGCAGATGCGAGAATTACACACATTCGCAAACCTAATCGTATGAGTAACCATGAGCACATAACTCACGTAGGTAATCTTTCTCAAAGTTGGATATGGACAAGAGAAGCAGTTATCCAAAGTATTGATGCCGGTACAAATACTTTTTACGTACTAGATGCGGCAACTAATAAAAGGTCAGAAGTTGGTGTTGTTAGGCCAACTCACGGAAGTCCTTATCTAAGAACTCATGCTGATGGATATTGGAATGACAACCTATTGAGTTTACCAGAGTGCTAATTATTTCTTTACTGTAGCTTTCTTGGGTTTTACCTCTTTCTTAGGCTTTGGCTTATCAGGATTATTAGCTTTTGCCATTATAGCAAGTAGCTCGCCAAAATCCATGTTTACTTTTAGCGATATGTCGCCTGACTTTTTCATGTGATAAAGTTAAGGAAATTATAGCACTTAATTTACCTCAAATGAGGTAAATTAGGCGGTTGGTATCAATAGGTGATTCATTACTAAACTTAAAGCTGTTGCAACATCCTTGTGGTTTTATGGTTTAACTATGCAAAAACAAAATCTGATATACCATGATAGCTACCCGAGCATACGCCGTACAGAGCGCTACTACGCCGCTGGGACCATTCACTCTGGACCGCCGTGATCTAAAGCCCAATGACGTGCATATAGAGATACTCTACTGTGGCGTGTGCCACTCTGATATACACCAGGCCCGCAATGAATGGGGCGGGTCTAAATACCCCATGGTGCCGGGACACGAAATAGTAGGGCGCGTAGTAAAGGTAGGTGACAAGGTGACAAAATTCAAGGCCGGAGACCTGGCAGGCGTAGGATGCTTCGTAGACTCCTGCCGCACCTGCCCCCAGTGTGCTGCCGGTGAGGAGCAATACTGCGAGAAAGGTATGACAGGTACCTACAATAGCTTTGAGCGCGGCACTACTATCCCTACCTATGGCGGCTACTCCAATAACATAGTGGTGGATGAGCAATATGTACTGCGCGTATCTGACAAACTGGACCTGAGCGCTGTAGCACCGCTGCTATGTGCAGGTATCACTACCTACTCTCCGCTGCGCCACGTAGGCGTGGGCAAAGGCCATAAAGTCGCCGTACTCGGCCTCGGAGGCCTGGGCCATATGGCGGTGAAGTTTGCAGCGTCTTTTGGTGCGGAGGTGACGATGCTGAGCGGCAGCCCGTCTAAGGAGGCCGATGCCAAGAAGCTGGGCGCACACGACTTTATCCTGACCTCTGATGCAGAGAAGATGAAGGCAGCGGCGGGCTCTTTTGACTTTATACTCAATACCGTATCCGCACCGCATGACTACAGCACCTACCTGAAGCTGCTGAAGACAGACGGGACCATGATAGTAGTAGGCATACCTCCTACACCGCAGGCTATACCAGCCTCTGACCTGATCATGAAGCGCAAGACCATCATCGGATCACTGATAGGCGGCATACGTGAGACGCAGGAGATGCTGGACTACTGTGCCGAGCACAATATCGTATCAGACGTAGAGGTGATCAGCGCAGACTATATCAATACCGCCTACGAGCGCATGCTGAAGGGCGATGTGAAGTACCGCTTTGTGATAGATACGAAGACGCTATAAAGAATAATGAAATAGAGAATAGCGAGCAGCCGGGGCGATCCTGGCTGTTTTTTTTGTATCGTCAAAGCGATTCACTTGTTCTCTTCAAGGCTTTCGACGTCACCTTTGTCTTTGGCACGCCAACAGCATAGCCTCCTACGATGATATATCGGACCTCATGATTTTCTAATAACCCTATAAACTCGCTGAAGTCCGGCGGAAAGTTGACTTTCATAATCGGGAAGTTGTTGACGAAAAACTCTATCGCATTCAGGCGCTCGGCCACAGGCCTTGACATCCAATAGGCGCGATCATTTTTAGCTTCCTTGTGAGCTACCTTATGTATATGACGGATCATACGCTGCATATCTAAAGATAACAATTTAAACAGCAGACTTTATCAGGACACCACCACCTCCGGTGTCTCCATTACCTCCTCCTTCGCTGGCTCTGTCTGATGGGCGGTGGCAGTACGCGCTTTCACTTTTTCAAACTCTGCGTCATACTGGGCATGATTGCTACCCATGATGCGGTCCCAGAGGTTGAAGTAGAGGCCATAGTTGCAGCGTACATAGCGATGGTGCATGTTGTGATGCACGGATGTATTTTGCCATTTGTACAGCATGTGCGTAGTAAAGCCGCTAGGGAATAGCTCAAAACCGAGATGGCCCATCACATTCAGCACGGTCTGATAGATCACCCAGATGAAAATAGCCAGTGGATGCAATGGAATGAGGAAGACCATAATCGGTAGGATAGCCACCTCCAGCACTGCCTCTATCGGATGAAAAGAAAACGCCGCCCACGGAGTAGGATTGGTAGAAAGATGGTGGACGCGGTGCACATACTTGTATATCCGGTCCCAGTGCATGAAGCGGTGCATCCAGTAGAAGTACATATCATGCAGCATGATAAATGCTACGACAGAAAAGATAAAATAACTATAGCTATGTGCATGTATATCACTATATATTTTTGTATAACCGTTGATCTTGGCCCAATAAACCCCACCTCCTACCATGGCAAAGATCGCAAGCGATAATAAAGAGTAAATGACTTCCCTGTTGATCACTTTGCGGTCAGGAAATTTTGGCTGGATCTTGTGGAAGGAGAATTTCTGCTTCTTCCATACATAAAAGATCAGGTAAGCGATCCCAGCAAAAAAGAAATACCGGAATACGATGAGCGGGAAGATCTTTAGTATGTGGGCCAGTACATCCATGACATTATTTTTTGATAGAATAAATATAATGCAGCTGGTAGCATACATAGTATACTACATGGTCGAAACATATCAGAAACTTAATGAAAGGGCCCATTGTCAGGCTGAAACGGTGTTAACTTTTTCTAATCAGATAATTAATTCTATTTTGCGGCTATACAATCTGATACATGAGTACTCTATTCAGGAAAAAATCCCTGGCCTCTCTGCTCAATATTGAAAGTGAAGGGGGACATACCCTGACCCGTACGCTCACTGCTACCTCTCTGGTAGCTCTGGGGATAGGTGCGATCATCGGTGCAGGCCTCTTTGTACGTACCGCTGCTGCTGCTGCTAATAATGCCGGGCCATCTGTGACCCTTGGATTTGTGCTGGCCGGTATCGGCTGCGCCCTGGCGGGCCTCTGCTATGCAGAGTTTGCAGCTATGATACCTGTGGCTGGTAGCGCCTATACATATTCCTATGCCACGCTGGGCGAACTGGTGGCCTGGGTGATAGGCTGGGATCTCGTGCTGGAGTATGCCCTCGGTGCGGCTACGGTAAGTATAGCCTGGAGCGAGTACCTCAATAAACTACTCGGCTATGTAGGTTACCAGATCCCATTTGAGTGGTGTCACTCACCTATGGAGAAACTGATGAGTGCAGATGGCGCTGTGCTCGCGCATGGCTATATGAATATACCGGCCCTCTTCATACTCTTTCTCCTCAGCCTCCTGCTGATACGCGGCACCAAGGAGTCTGCTTTTGTCAACTCTGTGATCGTGATCACCAAACTGGCTATCGTGGTACTCTTCATAATATTCGGCTGGCAGTTTATAAACCCGGCTAACCACACGCCATACATCCCCGCTGCCACCACTTATGTAGATGCTCAGGGTGTACCGCACAACTTTGGCGGTATATGGGGCATACTCGGTGCGGCGGGTGTCGTATTCTTTGCCTTCATCGGCTTTGACGCGGTATCTACTGCTGCGCAGGAGGCCAAAAACCCTAAGCGGGATATGCCTATCGGTATTCTCGGGTCGCTCGCGGTGTGTACCGTGCTTTACATACTCTTTGCACACGTTCTGACAGGTGTAGCCACTGTCAACGATTTCCGCACAGCGGGCAAGGAAGCCTCTGTAGCATATGCCATCCAGACCTACATGCCAGGATATGGCTGGCTGGCAAAATCAGTGACAGTAGCCATCCTGGCAGGCTTCAGCTCAGTGATCCTGGTCATGCTCATGGGTCAGTCGCGTGTTTTCTATACCATGTCAAAGGATGGTCTGATACCATCTATCTTCTCTGACCTGCACCCTAAGTACAAAACGCCATATAAGTCTAACCTGCTTCTCTTTGGATTCATTGGCATCTTCTCTGCCTTTGTACCGGGAGATATAGTAGGCGATATGACCAGTATCGGTACGCTCTTTGCCTTCATTCTGGTCTGTGCCGGTGTGATCATCATGCGCCGCACAGCGCCTGATGAGCCGCGCCCATTCCGCACACCATTGGTGCCTATCGTGCCCATACTCGGTATCATCACCTGCGGCCTTATGATCCTGGGCCTGGGCTGGGCCAACTGGATACGCCTGGCCGTATGGCTGGTCATAGGCTTTGTGATTTATTTCTCTTATGGTGTGAAAAACAGTAAGCTGAATAAGCAGTAAGAAATTTAAATGTCACTTTTGAACGAGCCGGCGGGATGGTCACTCGGTTTCTTCGTCATTACTATACTGCATGCCATCGGGTATAAAAACAAAACCCGCGGTCGGCGCGGGTCTGTAAGGGTGGTCGTATCTTTGTAGCTTATTAAGCCTTTTTTATGCCTTCGCGGAGGAGCAGGAGGTTCAGGTCATTAGTACCTACGAAGTTGGCGGAGATATGTGGTCCGCTGCCGGCAGTGGCATCCTGAGCGGGAGATTGCTCCGCAGGAGCGGCGGCGGGAGCCTGTGCGCTCTGAGTGTTTGCGTTGGTCACCTGAGTATTTTCCTTAGCTGTCGGAGTCTGCGCATTGGCTGCGGTGAAGATCAGGATGCTGAGGGTGATAGTCAGGATGTATTTCATGTTGCTTTCGTTTGCGTTGATATTTTCAAAGTAAATTTTGGTTACACTTTTGTCAATCTTTTTTTGACAACAGGAGTATTGTAATTTGTGAGAGACAATAAATTAAGTTGATATTTTTCACAAAAAAACAGCTTATGACCGGCCCTAAACCGCCGCGCAGGCCACCTTGCCACAGAGGTGGATTGTTTGATGATCTTATACTAAACGGGCATTGCCACATTCCACAGATTATTTTAGACATATCCTTACTATGAAAGGCTTTCTGAGCTTATGATATTAACTAGGGGAAAGAATCGGAATCTCAAAAAAGAAATAATTAATCGTAATTTATATGTTTATATTTTACAGAGACAGACCAGCATTTTAGGCTATTTTTGTAAAATAAATCACCTAAACATGGCCAGAAGGCGCAGATTTTTGCTTGTGATCATTATTTTTGGACTCATTTGCTGTGGTGGCCTTATTTTTCCCAATCCTGTAGAGACCGGTGTGAATGACTCGGCCATCAATTATGCAGATGTAGCCTGGCTGCTCACAGCATCAGGACTCGTACTACTCATGACGCCCGGCCTGTCCTTTTTCTACGGAGGTATGGTGAGCAAGAAGAACATCATCTCTACCATGCTCCAGAGTTTTATAGCGCTAGGTGCTATCACTGTAGTATTTATCACAGTAGGGTTCAGCCTTTGCTTTGGTACGAGCTGGCATGGGCTGATAGGCAATCCGCTGGACTTTTTCTTCTTCAAAAATGTGACTCTCTCCACCAATAAAGGACTCGCCCCGACCATACCACTCATGCTCTTTGCTGTATTTCAGATGAAGTTTGCCATCATCACACCGGCGCTGATCACGGGTAGCTTTGCCGAGCGGGTAAAGTTTAACGCCTACCTGGTCTTTATGATCCTCTTCAGTATTTTCATTTATTGCCCGCTGGCGCACTGGACCTGGCACCCGGAGGGTTTCCTGCACAGGTGGGGAGTCCTGGATTTTGCCGGTGGTACGGTAGTGCATATGAGCGCGGGCTATGCAGCCCTGGCCGGGGCTATGTTTCTCGGGCCGCGCAAGGTCTTCGGCACTGCCAATCACTCCGAGCATCCGGCCAATATCCCTTACGTAATGCTGGGTACAGGTATGCTTTGGTTTGGTTGGTTTGGGTTCAACTGCGGCTCGGCGCTCGGTGCTAATACTACAGCCGTACTTTCCTTTGTCACTACGGTCGTCGCCTCGGCTGCAGCTATGATGTCGTGGATATTCTTTGACGCAGCCCGTGGCAAAAAGGTATCTGCCATGGGTGCCTGTATCGGAGCAGTAGTGGGTCTGGTAGCTATCACGCCCGCTGCCGGGTTTGTCACTGTGCCACAGGCGCTCTTCATTGGCTTTATCTCAGCCTTGGTGTCCAATCTGGCCGTACGGGCCAAGAACCGCTCCAGCCTGGATGACACCCTGGATGTTTTCCCCTGCCATGGGGTCGGGGGTATCATGGGCATGATCCTGACAGGCATCTTTGCCAAGGACGTCGGTCTGTACTATGGTCATACGACTACCTTTCTATACCATATGCTTGCGTTGGTCATTGTGAGTATATTTTCCTTTGGCGGATCTTATATCCTGTATTTTATCACTGACAAAATAGTGCCACTGCGGGTGAGTGAGGAGGATGAGCATGAAGGTCTGGACTGGACCCAGCACGGTGAGCGGTATAAGATCAAACCAACCGTATAGACCTCTGCCTTAGCCCGGTTATATCCTCATGCCGGTAGCGCGCCGTGACCGAGTGATACCAGCATATTGATAATTTCCGCTGCACCTCCGCGCCTTCGAGGCAAAATATTAGGTCCTCTCTTCCATAATTCCCAAAGTTATTTTACTTTTGCCGTCCCTGCATGGCGACCATAGCTCAGTTGGTTAGAGTAGCGGATTGTGGTTCCGTTGGTCGTGGGTTCGAGCCCCATTGGTCGCCCCGAGAGACAAAGAGCCCCTTTTTAGGGGCTTTTTTTGTATCTCCCGCTCCACAGACTCCTGAAAGAAGGCTTTCAAGCATACCGGGCGCTACCTGATGGTCTGAGCTTCCCTCCTACCAGGGGTTATCCCATTCCTGACAAAACAAATATGTTAAGCCCTTAAAGCAACTGACAGTAATAATAAAAGGAGGTTTATGCCTCCTTTTATTATTACCAAAGATAGATACTTGATGTCTTCGCATAGATTGTGCTTAGAGTATTCCTTCTATGATTATTCTTAAAGAATATCTCTATAAATCATATCCACCCTTAGTTCACTTTAAGTACTTTAAACACTTTGTGATGTAACCCATCGTAAATATTTACAAAGTAAACACCTGATGCGCGTTCAGAGAGATCTATGATGACATTATTTGCTGACAATGCTACTACTTCGATCAGCCGTCCTTCTACGTCTGTGATATTAGCGGACCATTGTCCCTGATCTATCGCATCTCCTGCTATCGCTATGGTAAACTTCTCTGCAAACGGATTAGGCTGAATGGTCACATCGCTGCTGAGCGAGACATCATCGATAGCCGTATAGACCACCTGTACTGAATCGCTGCGGCTGCTACATCCATATTGATTGGTCACTGCTACACTGTACCAGCCTGTGGCATTCACAGTGTAGCTGCTGGCTGTAGCACCGGATATCGGGTGCGAGCCGGCATACCACTGATCGCCGGCCGGAGCTGATGAGGTCAGCACATTATTGACACGGGATATGACTGGCACAGCCGGCAGACTATGCACTACCATAGCCACCGGTGCAGCGGATACTACAGGCTGCGCTACGCAGAGCGCGGAAGAGGTCATCTGCACAGAGATGATATCACCATCGCTCAGGCTGCTGCTGTAGAAGCTGATCGTATTGGTGCCGGTATTGGCCCCATTCACCTGCCACTGCCAGGCTGGCGTAGTGCCGCCATTCACCGCCGTAGCTGTAAAGGCCACCTGTGTACCCTCGCAGATAGTATCGGATGGCACAGCAGATATGGATACGGATGCAGTAACCACCGGGTTTACTACCATGGTCACTCCAGCCGAGGTGGCAGTGGTAGACGAGAGGCAGCGACCACTGGTAGTGATCCGTACGGTGACCACGTCATTATTGCTGATAGACGATGATGCGTATGTAGGTGCGTTAGTACCTGTATTGATACCATTCACCATCCACTGATAGAATGGACTACTGCTGTTGGCTGCCGTAGCGGTGAAGGTCACATTGCTGCCTGCACAGATCGTGGTATCGCTCGCAGAGATGCTCACCGCAGGTATCACAGGGCTCAGCACATGGATGGTCTTTGGTGCCGAGGCCACTATAGTACCACTGCTGCAGGCAGATGTACTCATCACAGACACAGTGACCTGATCATTGTTATTGAGGGCAGTAGATGTGAAGGTGCTGCTATTGGTACCAGCATTGATACCGTTCACCTTCCACTGATAGATAGGTGAGGTACCTGCATTCAGCGCCGTAGCTGTGAAACCCGCCGCGCTGCCTGCACAGATCGTATCTGCTATGGCCGCAATGGTCACGGTAGGCTGCGTGCCACTACCCACTGTTACCGTTATAGCATTGGAGGTCACCAGGCTGGCAGTAGTGCAGCCAGCATTGCTGGTCAGCTTGCAGGTCACTACGCTGCCATTCTGTAGCGTAGTTGTGGTGAAAATACTGCTGTTGGTACCAGCTGCTAAGCCATTTACAAACCACTGATAAACCGGAGTAGTACCGCCATTGGTAGCTGTGGCAGTGAAGGTCAGCGAACTGCCCTGACAGATAGTGGTAGTGGCGGTAGAGATACTCACCGTAGGTGTCACCTGTGGGGTGATGGTCACTGTCACATTGTTAGACAGGGCAGTGGCGGCAGTCACACAGGCAGCATTGCTGGTGAGCCGGCAGCTCACTACATCGCCATTGGCCAGTGTAGCAGAGCTGAAGATGGCACTGCTGGTACCCACAGGGTTGCCATTCACGTACCACTGATACGCCGGAGCGTTGCCACCATTAGTAGCAGTAGCGGTAAAGTTCACCGCCGTACCAGCGCAGACGGTGCCGGATGTATTGGTGATGGTCACAGCCGGTGTGACCGGTGCAGAAACAGTGACAGTGATAATATTAGAACCAATGGTGTCAGGCACAGCGCAGCTGGCTGATGATACCAGCCTGCATGATACCGTACTGCCTGTGCTCAGGCTGCTGGAAGTATAGGTGGCGCTGTTTGTACCTGTACTGCTACCATTCACATACCAGATATACGTAGGGTTCGCACCGCCATTCACAGGCATAGCTGTGAAGGTGACAGGTGTACCCTGACAGATAGCGGCAGGGCTGGCGGCTACAGATACAGATGGTGTCACGGACGTAGTCACTGATATGACCACCGGGTTAGATATTACCTGAGCTGGTACGGCACAGGTAGCACTACTGGCCAGCGTACAGGTCACTGTATCATTCTGTCCGAGAATAGAACTGATGAACTGACTGCTATTGGTGCCGGTGTTTGCACCATTCACCTTCCACTGGTACACAGGATTGCTGCCACCATTAGTAGCTGTAGCCGTGAAAGTCACCGCAGTACCCGAGCAGATGCTGGTCTGGGATGCAGTAATGCTGATGGCTGGCGTGACGGTAGGTGTGATACTCACTACAATACGGTTAGACGTAGCTATACCCGTACCTACGCAGCTGCCGGTCACTGTGACCTGACAGGTCACGGTATCGTTATTATTCAACGCTGCGCTGCTGAAAGAGCTGCTGTTGGTGCCTGTGTTTATGCCATTCACCATCCACTGGTAGGTCTGGCTGGAGCCAGGATGGGTCACCGTGGCAGTGAAAGTGGCAGTCGAACCAGCACAGATGCTGCCAGATGCAGACGCAATGCTCACAGATGGCTGAGCGGCTGAGCCTGTCATCGTGATCTGATTGGATACGGCAGATGCCGGGCTGGCGCATGGCACCGCCGAGGTCAGCGTGCAGGATACTATATCACTGCTGGCGAGGGATGAGGTGGTAAAGGTGCTGCTGTTAGTGCCCGCATTGGAGCCGTTTACTTTCCACTGGTAGGTAGGTGCTATGCCGCCATTGACCGGAGTAGCTGTGAACGTGACAGGGCCCGCGCAGATGCTAGTGCTGCTGGCACTGATACTGACGGATGGCACCAGGACAGGCTGTATGGTCATCGTCACGCTGTTTGAGCTGACGGATGCCGGAGAGGCGCAGGCTGCCGACGATGTGAGTACGCATGATACTACATCATTATTGCTGAGGGTGGCCGTGGCAAAAGTAGCGCTGTTTGTGCCGGCATTGATGCCGTTTACCTTCCACTGATATGTAGGCGCGCCGCCACCATTCGTAGCAGCAGCTGTGAATATCGCCTGTGTACCTACACATATAGTAGTGGCTGATGCACTGACACTGACAGCAGGCGCTACAGCAGGGGTGATAGTGATGGTTATGCTATTGGATGCGGCTGTAGTAGAGGTAGCACAAGCAGCACTGGTGGTGAGTAGGCATGATACTACATCATTATTGCTGAGTGTGGTAGTAGTGAAAGTAGCACTGTTAGTGCCCGCATTCAGGCCGTTTACCTTCCACTGATAAGACGGCGTGCTGCCTCCATTGGTAGGTGTGGCTGTGAAAGTAACGCTGCTACCGCTGCACACTGCTGTAGCTGAGGAGCTGATGCTGACGGACGGTGTCACTGCTGTACCTGCAGAGATCGTGATAGCATTGGAGGTGCCGGTAGCGGGGCTGGCACAGGCTGAGGACGAGGTGATCTGGCAGGTCACCACATCATTATTATTCAGCGTAGCTGAAGTGAAAGTAGCACTATTGCTACCTGCGTTTATACCATTCACCTTCCATTGATATGCAGGGTTGCTGCCACCATTGGCAGGTGTAGCTGTGAAAGTAACCGGAGCGCCCCCGCAGATCGTAGTACTGCTGGCAGAAATGGATACTCCCGCAGCCGCAGTAGATCCAACAGTCATCGTGATACTATTGGACGCAGCGGAGGCTGGTGTGGCACATGGCGCGTTGCTGGTCATGACACAGCTTACTACATCATTATTAGACAAAGCAGCACTGGCATAGGATGCACTGTTAGTACCTACGTTAGCACCATTCACCTTCCACTGATAGGTAGGTGCAGTACCACCGTTCACCGGCGTAGCCGTGAAGATGACATTATTGCCAGCGCAGATACTATTAGATGCTGTAGCGATGCTCACAGATGGTGTCACATTTTGCACGACTGTCATCCCGAGCTTATTTGAAGTGGCGCTATTAGGTGATGCACAGGCCGAGGCTGATGTCACCACGCATGAGACTGTATCACCATTTGCCAGTGAGAAAGTGGTAAAGCTGCTGCTATTGGTTCCGGCGTTACCTCCGTTTACTTTCCATTGATACGTAGGATTGCTGCCGACACTGGTAGCAGTAGCAGTAAAGACGACCTGTGTACCGCTGCAGACAGTGGTAAAGGATGTAGCGACGCTCACAGATGGAGCGCTGGTCGGGTTGACAGTCATTACAACAGGTGCTGAAGTAGCAGCAGCCGGAGAAGCGCAACCGGATGAAGAAGTCATAACCGCGCGCACCGTATCGCTGTTACTCAGGACGGCAGTAGTGAATGTGCTGTCTCCTCCTTGCGCCGTACCGTTCACATACCACTGATAGGCCGGTGCCGCACCGCCGTTGACAGGCGTAGCTGTGAAAGTCACAGACTGGCCGGCACAGATAGAGGTGCTGCTCGCAGACACACTCACAGATGGTATTACCACACCTGTCACGGTGATAATGACCGGAGCAGACGTAGCAGTAGGCATAGACAGGCAGGTGGCGTTGCTGGTCAGGATGCACCTTACCTGAGCATTATTGGTCAGTGCAGAGGTAGTGAAGGTAGCGCTGTTGGTACCCGCATTGATACCATTTACCTGCCATTGGTACGATGGTGCTGTGCCGCCATTCACCGGCGCAGCGGTAAAGGTCACACTGCTGCCGCTGCAAATAGTAGTAGCAGATGCCGATATGGAGACAGATGGCGTTGCGCCAGGGCTCACCGTCACACTGATCGCATTAGATGTGGCTGTAGCAGGATTGGCACAGGCAGATGAGGAAATGAGCTGGCAGGTCACTACATCATTATTATTCAGCGAAGCTGTAGTAAATGTAGCACTGTTGCTGCCCGCATTATTACCATTCACCTTCCACTGATAGGCTGGTGCTGTGCCTCCGTTAGTAGTAGTGGCGGTGAACGTGACCTGTGTGCCACTACAGATGGTCGTAGCGCTGGCAGTGATAGATATGGCCGCCGGGGCTGATGAGCCCACACTCATGGTTATAGCATTGGAGGTGGCAGAGGAAGGGGAGGCACAGGTCGCATTGGATGTCAGTACGCAGGTTACTACATCGCCATTGGCGAGGGAGGTGCTGGCGTAGGATGCACTGTTTGAACCTACGTTATTGCCGTTTAGTTTCCATTGGTAGACAGGTGTGCTGCCGCCATTAGACGCTGTAGCGGTAAAGATCACACTGTTTCCTGAGCAGATGCTATTGCTGCTGGCAGATATACTCACCGATGGTGTCACGTATGGCGTCACCGTCATGCGTATCCTGTTGGAGGTCGCGTTGTTTGGCGAGGCGCATGAAGAGGCGCTCGTGACTATGCAGTACACTGTGTCGTTATTGGTCAGTGCCGAGCTGATATAGGTAGCACTGTTGCCGCCTGCATTGGTGCCATTTACTTTCCACTGATAGGATGGATTCGTGCCGGCATTGATAGCGGTAGCGGTGAATGTAACCTGGGTACCACTGCAGATAGTCGTAGCGGTAGCTGTGATGTTGACAGTCGGAGCGGTGACAGGGTTTACTGTCACCACTGTGGCAACCGACATAGCAGTAGCAGGCGACGCACAGCCGGATGATGAGGTCATCATAACGCGCACCGTATCGCTATTATTCAGCGTAGCAGAGGTGAAAGTATTGCCGCTGCCTTGTGCTGTACCATTCACATACCATTGATAGGCAGGCGTAGTACCACCATTGGCAGGAGTAGCAGTGAAGGTAACAGACTGACCTGCGCATATCGAAGTGCTGCTGGCAGATACTGTCACCGATGGAGTAATAGAGCCGGTCACCGTCATAGTGATAGCCGCAGAAGTGGCTGATGCCGGTGATGCACAGGTAGCGTTAGACGTCAGTACGCAGGTGACTTGTGCATTATTGGTCAGGGTAGAGGTAGTGAAGGTAGCGCTATTAGTCCCTGCATTTACACCATTCACTTTCCACTGATAGGATGGGCTGCTGCCACCGTTCACAGGCGTAGCGGTGAAGATGACTGACTGGCCGCTGCATACGGTAGTGGCCGGAGTGGAGATGGATACAGATGGTACTACATTAGGTGTCACGGTCATCAGTATCGCATTAGACGATACATTGGTAGACGATGCGCAGGCCGCATTGCTAGTGAGCTGGCATGTTACTACGTCATTATTATTCAGTGCTGTAGTGGTGAATGTGGCGCTGTTGGTGCCGGCATTTACACCGTTTATCATCCATTGGTAGGCAGGGCTATTGCCGCCATTGACAGGCGTAGCAGTGAAAGTCACCGACTGGCCGCCGCAGACTGTAGTAGCCGCAGTAGCGATGGTTACAGACGGAGTGACCGAGCCAAATATGGTGATCGTCACTGCATTGGATGTAGCAGGATTGTTTGTAGCACAGACCGCATTAGATGTGAGTACGCAGGTGATCACGTCGTTATTGGCTGGGGTACTCAGTATATATGTAGGGCTATTGAGGCCCACGTTCACCCCGTTCTTTTTCCACTGATAGGATGGTATAGTACCACCGTTAGTAGGTGTAGCTGTGAAAGTAACAGGGCTACCCGAGCAGGCTGAGGCCGATGGAGATGCACTGATAGATACGCCTACTGCGGTGCTGCCACCTGTGAGTACAGTGACCACGGCGGTATCACGTATCTGGCAGGTACCATTACCAAACGATACGATGTAGCTGGTAGTGGTAGCCGGTGAAGCAACCGGGTTCGCTATGTTGGCATTGTTGAGGCTGGCAGATGGGGTCCAGGTGTAGGTGCCTGTGCCGCCGGTGGCCAGTAGTTGTACCTGATTTCCACCACAGATGGTCGTATCTGGTGTAGCACGCACCGAGCGTGATATGATAGAGAAAGATGCATCACTCAGGTCAAAGATGTTGCTATTGCCTGATGCGGCTACGCGTATGAGCGCAGTAGTGGTGTTGATATTAGGCACTACCCATGCATAGCTGCCGCCGGTGGTAGCATAGCCTGATACGATCGCGCTCCAGGTAGAGCCACCATCAGGACTATAGGATATAGTATAGCTACCCAGTGGCGCACCACTCTCGGTCCAGGTGATATTGTAGTTCTGGCAGCCGTAGAGCGTATCGAGGCCGTTAGAATGCGTCACAGTGATAGGTGAGGCCGAGGTACTGATGGTAAATGGTATCTGCGAGATGTCCTGCTTGCAGGAGTTAATATTGTCACGTATGCGGATCAGGCAGTTGGTAGATGGGATGTTTGGTACGGTCCAGTTATATGTATTTGTGCTGGTGTTATAGCCTATTACAATGTTTGTCCAGGTGCTGCCTCCATTGGTAGAGTAGGCTATATCATACAGGTTTGAGATACCATCTGAACTCCATATAATAGGATAAGTAGTACCGACCTGCAGTACCCCGCCATAGTTTGGCTGGATGATCTGTACTGCTTTCTTGATCGTGAAAGTGGTGTCACTCTGATCTGCGAGGGAGGTATAGTTGTATGGGTATACACGCACCAGCGCAGTAGTGGTAGGGATATTAGGCACGGTCCAGCTATAGGTGCCTGATGTGCCGCTGAATGCCTGATTAGTTACCAGGGTGTTCCAGGTTGAGCCGCCGTTAGTGCTGTACTCTATATTGAAATTGGTATAAGCCGGGCTGTGGTCAAAGGTGATAGATGTCTGTGTACAGGCACCCAGCACATCGTAGCCGTTAGGTGTAAATACTCTTACAGCAGGTTTGATAGTAAAGACGGCATCGCTCACATCATTCAGGCTCACATTGGCAGTGTTACTTGCCTTCACGAGGCATGTAGTGGAGTTGGCATTAGGCAGGGTCCAGGAGTAGGAGCCTGAGTTAGTCGCGCTGGTAGCGATCACCGTCCATGTGGTACCATTGTCCAGGGAGTATTCCAGCCTGACATTGCTGTAGAAACTATTTTGCCGCCAGGTGATGGTATAAGTATTACCAGACCATAGTTGTTCGCCGCCATTTGGTGTCATTAGCACAGGCTGCGCCGGCGTCACGGTAAAGGTGGCATCACTCACATCATTCTTGCAGGTATTGGCATTGTCACTAACCCGCACCAGATAGGTAGAGGTAGGATTATTAGGGATATTGGTCCAGTTATAGGAGTTGCCACTGATGTTTGATGCCAGGGTAGTCCATGTGCTACCGTTGTTTGAGCTGTATTCTACATTGTAGAGGCCGCTGGCACCGGACGTATTGGTCCAGGTGATCACTTTGCTGCTGAGGGCCGGGAGTACCTCCCCGCCATTAGGGCTGGTCACGGTGATCACATT
>JAFDYQ010000032.1 GCA_018267365.1 Bacteroidota bacterium
CCATACGGCGCGTCAAATAAACCGGATAGCCCGCACTACACCGACCAGATGAAGCTCTACGCCAATAAACAAACGAAGCTGATGACGTTTGATAAGGCTAAGATCTACAGGACGGCGGAGAGGGTGTATCATCCGCAGTAGGGGAGTACTGTTAAGCTGAAAGCCTAGACCAGATAGGGACTTTCAACGGCGCAGAGCTATGGTCAGAGTACTCATTATATAAATCCATAGCTTAGCCGCATGCTGAATACGATAGTCTTGATCATCCAAGGGGTGCTGATATATGCCGTGTACTTACTCCGATAGCTGCGTTGGGCTTTGGCATAGTAGTGATCGGCGCAATACTCATCCAGGTCCGGCGCAGGGACTATAAGATGCTGGCAGCCGCTCAGCAGACAGGTCGCCGCCTACAGCCAACAGGCCGTCGTCATCAGCGAGAGAGGGATCGGGAAAAATCAGCTCAGGGCCAAGGCGGAATACCATGCGGCAAAGTTACATCCGCGCGGGGAAATATTCCTGCACAAGTGTTTTGACCACCTCCTCACTCAATGGCTTGATGCGAAAGTCTGTGATCAGGTCGCTGTATTCTGCCTCTGCCCGCGCACGGTCATCCGGATTGAGCGAGCCGGTGAGCATAAATATCTTGATGCCCTCCTTGCGCCCCCAGGGATCAGGCAGTTCACGAAACTTGGTGAGCAGCTCAAAGCCATTGATAGCCGGCATATTGATATCCAGAAAGATGATACGCGGCATGGGATATTGACTATTGTCCTCCAGGCTGAGGCTTTTGGTAAGGTATTCATATCCTTCTATGCTACCCTCAGCGCTATGCACTTCGTAGGGCACGCCGGCCCGCTCTATGATAAAGCGGTGGTAAAAATTATCCGCATCGCTATCATCTATGAGCAGTATCAGATCACGTGTACGCATGGTATACGGTTTTGATGGATAAAAATCACAGGATCGGATAGGGGTGCGGTTTTTCAGGCCGGGAATGTGAAATAAAAGGTAGAGCCATCACCAGGCACAGACTCGAGCCATATGCGGCCTCCGTGCAGTTCTACTATTTTCCTGCTGGTAGCCAGGCCCACGCCGGTGCCGCTGTACTGGTTCTGGTTATGCAGCCGCTGAAAGATCACAAAAACCCGTTCACTATATGCCTTATCAATACCTATGCCATTATCTTTCACAGCAAAGAGCCAGTGACTATTTTCTGCATACGCCTCGATATGGATCACAGGTGCTACTCCGGGTTTACTATACTTCAGAGCATTGCTGATCAGATTGAGAAACAGCTCATGCAGCTCGGCCCTGTTGGCCCGGAGCACCGGCAGGAAACCTACCGTGACTTGTGCGCCCGCGTTTTGCACAGATGCCTCCAGCTCGCGTAGCACTGCGACCACTACATCTGCAGTATCTGTGCTCTCTGTGACATGGTGGCGCCCCACGCGACTGTACATGAGCAGGTCGCGTATCAGGGCCTTCATCCGCTCAGATGCACTCACTATATAGTCCAGGTATACCTCAGAGTCTTTGTCCAGCCGGCCCTGCTGCTTTTCCTGAAGCATCGTGACGAAGTTTGTAATAGTGCGCAGCGGCTCCTGCAGGTCGTGAGAGGCTACATATGCGAATTGCTCCAGATTGTTATTAGTCACCTCCAGTTTGCGGGCATACTCGCGCAGGGCCATGTGGTCCAGCTTCTTCTCACTGATATCGCGTATAGCAGAGGATACCCACATTCCCTCTTCTGTCTCCAGCGGGCTGAGACTGATCTCCACCGGAAACTCCTCACCCGTCTTGCGCCGGCCATATAGCTCCAGCTCCATACCCATAGTACGTGCCTGAGGGTCAGCGAAATAATGCGCACGGTGCCCCGGATGTGACTCACCATAGCGCTGCGGTATGAGCATCTCTACCGGCTGGCCTATCAGCTCTCCGCGCGCATAGCCAAAGACCTTCTCCGCTTGTTCATTGATCAGCCGGATAGTACCCTCATGATTCACTATGACCATCGCATCAGGGGCAGACTCCAGCATACGGCGGAATCTGTTTTCGGCCTTGCCTATTTCATCTGCCATATGGTTGATAGCCTCGGCTACTACACCTATCTCATCACGGCTGTACACGCGTGCCTGAAAATCAAAATCACCGGCGGCAAAGGCCTTTGACGCGCGGATGATCTGCTTTAGCCCGCGCTGTATGCTGCGGCTCACAGACCACGCCAGCAGCAGGCCTGTGATCTCTACGGTGAGCGCTACGGCAAATAGCAGCCGCAATATCACAAACTCCAGCCACCGTGATCCCTCCCCGAGTGCAAAGGAGAAATTGTCTTCCAGCACGGTGAGGTTCTCGTTGGTACGCTGTACCTCTGCCTCCAGTGCGTCTATGACCTCCTGGCTGGGGTGCGCAGAGGTGATCTCACGGTGCAGCTGATCTGCCAGCGGCAGCAGCCGCATGATCTGTGGGTCGGCCTCGGTCCAGGCATCTATGGCCCGCTTCAGATGCGGCTCCCTGTGAAAGCGTACCATCAGCCGTATCATCCCATCTATATCCTCCGGGTCATTGCGCCCCTGTATAAATCCCGCTCTTGCGCCCTCCCAGTCTATGGGCACCTTGAGCATAGCCTCACGGGCCATATGGTCGCCCAGCGGCACTTTCATAAAGAGGAGAAAATTCTGATAGTCAGCCTCATGGTGCGAGTGGCCGTATTTCTGCAGGTGGTACACGGCATCTTTCTGCCCTTTGGACCATAGACCCTCACCACCTACATAGGCCCGCACTGAGGAGAGCGTATGGATAGCAAACCAAAGGGTGAGCAACTCCACCGCTATCAGGGTGGCCATGATGCCTACCGTAAAATTTAGTTTGCGGGATATAGATATATCCCCAAACCATTGGAAAATGGATCGCTTTTTCGTCATGTCTCGGAGGGTCCGGGGGAGGGTGGCTAATAAATTTTACAATGAGCAGATCGGAAGTCCGCGCATTTTAAAGATAAGCCTAAACAACAAGAAGACTGTTGCCCTTCGGCAAAGTACCTGTATTGTAAGCTTAAATCATTTATTAAAGCGGCGAAAGAACTTATCCACGATAGATGGCGCGTACAAGTTTATTGTTGAATTAGCTAACAATCAATTATTTGGCTCGATCCCATAAGTGCGCGCAAAGCGTATCAGCGCCTCTGATTCGGATACGATATACCCATAGGCCTCCTGCTCACTCTGGCGAAACTGGGCCAGCTTGCTGATCACTTCCTTCAGGATCGCATTGGCATTTTTGCCGGCATTGACCTCGGCCATCAGTATCTCATCTGCCAGCGCCGCGTAGCCATTGCGCTGGAGTATTTTTTTGATCGTAGATATGTAGAAGCGCCAATTCACGAAACAGAGTATTTAGTAGTTAGTATTAAGTATTAAGATGAAGATCTGATATTGATCCGAGTTAGAGGATGTATTGTCTAAATACTTACTACCAACTACTTAATACTATTTAGTATCCCCCCAGGTACTTCCTCAAAAACCACTCCGCACTCAGCAGCAGTAGTATCAGGAAGAAAATCCATTTGAGGTTGATCGCGCTTTCCGTCAGGAAGGTATCATAGAGCACAGGTTTCAGTACATTCTTTGACAGTAGTTCGTCTGCTATTTTATCAAAGTCAGTAGCGTGGTACATCTGGCCGCCGTGCTGCGTGGCTAGCTGGTACATCACCTTGTGGTCGGCTACTGTGCGCAGCTCCTCCAGCTGCAGCGGAGAGATGCTGAAGCGGCCATCTGCTTTGTAGCTATTCGCGCCCAGCTTTACAGCTGCACTGTAGCTGTAGGTGCCCACGGGCAGGAAGCCTGCATTCAGCGTATAGTAGTTGTCCGTCTTGTTCATTTTAAACGGATAGTCCTTGCCATCTTCGCTGCGGATCTTCAGGTCCACATCAGGCGTATTGACCATCTCATAGTTCGCATTGTACAGCTGCGCGTCAAAGGTCACCGCCTCATTATCCTGGAAAATATTCTTAGGCAGGTTGACACGGAATGGACGCTTGTCGCCCTTGACCGCCAGGTATTGTATCGTCTTATTGACTATCTCGTCAAAGGCCTCAAAGTTCTTATTCTGCATATAGTCATACATGCGCCAGCGCCAGATACCCTCACCCGCCACGATGCCTATCTTGCTATCCAGCTGATCTGCAAACATCCACAGCGGGAAGTCTGTCTCCACATTATTGATGCGCTGTGAGAGCAAGACTTGCGAAGCACCATTCACCTTAAACTCGCCAAAGAAACACTGCAGTGGAGGAAACTTAGTGATAGCCTGCTGTGTGGCATCAGACACGGTGAAGAGGTTGAAGTCTTTATTGACCCTGGCAGTCACATCATTCAGTCGGCTGCTATTGCCGGCTATGGTCAGGGCGGTCTCTGCCTTGGCCAGTGCGGACGGCGAGGTCTCCGTACCTACTACAAAGAGGAGAGACTTCTTTAGCGCCTTGGCCTGAGCGAGTATGTTCTCTGCATTATAGGAGACCGATGGCAGCTGATGCAGGATGACCAGGTTGTAGTCGTTCAGCTTATTGGCAAAGTCTGCCGCATAGGCTATATCGAGCTGATAGTTCTTATTAGATTCAATAGCTTGCTTCAGCGCAGCGATATCGGGGTGCGGAGAGGCCGCTACGATCAGTATCTTCTGGCGGCCATCCAGCACCTCTACGAAGATGTCTTTTACATTGTTCTTGTAGGTCACCTCACCTGGCAGGTTGGTCAGGGCGAGCTGGTAGTGCGCTATGCCGGCTTTATTGGCCGGAATGATAAAGTCAAACGATGCATCAAAGGCATCAGACCCTATGATGATGTCCTTCTTGCTTATGAGCTTGGCACCGCCATCTATCTCTGACACCGTGAGCGTCGCATTCTTGCCGCTGAGGAAAGTAGCCTCTACGTCTGCGCGCACGGCGAACTGATCATTCAGGTAGGTGATCTTGTTGTAGTATACATTGCCAAACTTCAGGTCTTTTGGGATGGTGGTATCGCCGAGGGCCACGGTGTAGACCGCATAGGTAGATTTCGCCGCGCTGTAGACGGGATTGATGCCCTGATTGTAGATACCATCAGAGGCCACGATCACAGCGCCGAGGTTCTGATTGTAGTAGAGGTCGTTTACATTGTCTATCGCATCGGAGATGTTTGTGACCTTATCTCCGAAAGAGTAGGCATCAGACTTTCGCAGCTCCGAGCCAAAGGTGTACGGCACTACCTCATACTTAGCGGAGAGCTTATCGGTCAGGTCTTGCAGCTTTTTGACATAGGCAGCAGAGTCGCCGGCTTTGAAGCTATTGCGCACGGACTCGCTATTGTCCTGCAGGATAGCTACGATAGGTTTGTAGGTCTTCGTGTTGCGATAGCGGATGAAGGGCGACATCAGCAGCGCCGCCAGAATCGTGACCGCGAGGAAACGGAAGGTAGCCATGGCCCACTGAGCCCAGGGGCGCTGCACCCCATCCTGCCGGAAGGTACGGTCCCGATAGTACAGCCCTGCTGCATAGGCCGCGCCGAGCGCGATACAGAGTACGATACACCACCATGGATATGCGAAAGAGATGCCGGAGTTCAAGGACGCGATTGATTTAAGGTTGCCGGTAAAGATGGTAAATATAGGGGAAATGGGGGAGGGGTGTACAGTATTCAAATGTTTTGATTTGGATAAGGGTAGTGGTTGGCGGGACGCCAGTCACGGACAGGTTGAACAGATCTCATTATACAGCTTATCAGCAAATATTTTATTTGCATGATGATTGGGATGACCATCGGCGGGTAGCAGGTTATATCCTTTCTCTCCTATATTAAAACCAAATAATAATGTTTGATACCCTTGTTTATTGAAGCGGGTTATTACTTCATTGCTCTTGTCATCGCCTGTGATAGAGGTGAGGATCACATTGATACCTGCGTTTTGCAGTGTATCTATGGTTTGTTGCAGCACGGTCTGAGTGATCTTTGATGCACTCTTGTTCTCATAGTTACAGAAAGCGTTGTCGGCCAATTCCACCAAGGCAAGGCGTTGCTGCAAGGGGAGAAAAGAATAATTCATTGTTTTGTACTCTAGCTCTACATGTCCTTTATTCCATCTAAAAAATGGATGATAGATCAGTTTTTGGTATTTCAACTGATTGGTATACTTTACGTGCGACTTTCTCCAGTTGCGCGAGCAGATGGTCCTTTCGTCCTGCACCTGTGAATAATTGATTACTACATATTTTACTGAGGTATCACGGATGATCTCCTTGGCCTGAAGGAAAAACTGAGCAGGACAATAGCCGCCTACTCCCCAGTTTTCGACCTTGATATTTATATTGTTCTGTTTGAATAAGCTTTGCAAGATAAATGGGTGGGTGCAGCTATCCTCCAGCCCGTCTCCATAGGTGAAACTACATCCAAGTACAACGACCTTGTTTCGATGAATATCACCGCCCGTATCATAGCTCGTGATGCGTCTGCGATGGACATCATGCGTGGCATGATAGATAAAAGTGTCATTTTTGATCAGGGTAAAATATCCGGGTGCCAGGGAGTATCCATAAACGCTATCTGTTTCAGCCGGCAGTTTGGGTTTGTAATCAAACTTTATTTCCTCAGTATTATATGGCTTGAATCCCGCCCATCTGGCTATGCTTTCACCGATGGCTAATGCTATTACAATGAAAAAGAGTATTAATAATATGCCCTTTATTTTGCGCACATGGATAAGGTTAATAGCCGTAATGTAGCAAATATCAATCTAACCAATGCTGTTTGGGATTTGCAATCCCGAACTCTTCTACCCGTGGATTTAAAATCCACGAGCGGAATACCCCGCTCTTGCTGGTCGCCGACCAGCAACCAAAACAAAGAACGCTGCACCGTTGTTGATCGCCGACCAGCAACGAAAGCATTACTGCCTTTTGTCGTCGGTCAGGCGCCCCAACCACAGTAGAAAGCCACTCATAAGGATACTTGATAATAAAAATACTTACTACTTATCTATATGCGTGCCGCTTGAAGAGGGTTTGCTGCCGTGTGCTTTAAAATGGTAAATTTTATAATATATTAATAATAAACTAATTACAAATGGTATTAATTTTAATTAATATCCCCATTCAGTCGAAAAACTTGCTTCTCCCTGGCAGTCATTTTATACTTTGATCATATGTAATATAAATCTCAACGGCCACAAAAAAAGGTCTGCACAGGGCAGACCTCGTATATCCTCGTCTGGTCGGAAAACTTGCTCTACGGCTGCCCCGCTCCGCCGGATGATCCATAGATCTGCCCGGTAGCATAGCTCGCCATCGGGTCGGCCAGCTGCACATAGATAGAGGCCAGCTCTGCCGGCTGTCCCGGCCGCTTGAAGGGCGTCTGCTCGCCAAAGTGCTGCAGCTTCTCCTGCGTGGCGCCACCGCTCACCTGCAGCGGTGTCCAGATAGGTCCGGGGGCTACGCCATTTACGCGGATGCCCTTGCTAGCCAGCTGTTTGGCCAGCGACTTGACATAGTTCATGGTAGCAGCCTTGGTCTGCGCGTAGTCATAGAGGTCCGGCGAGGGATCATAGGCCTGCTCCGAGGCCGTACCGATGATCACGGAGCCCGGCTTTAGATGAGGCAGGGCAGCCTTGATCGTCCAGAAGGGGGCATAGATATTAGTCTTCATAGTGGCATCGAAGTCCTCAGAGCTGACATCCAGGATAGACTCGCGCGTCTGCTGCCGGGCAGCATTATTGACCAGTATGTCCAGCCCGCCTAGTTCTTTCACAGCCGTCTCTACCATCTTCTGGCAAAAAGCCTCTTCGCGCAGGTCGCCGGGTATAGCCACCGCTTTGCGGCCCGCCTTGCGTATGAGGTCTAGCACCTCCCGGGCATCAGGCTCCTCTGCCGGCAGGTAGCAGATAGCTACATCTGCCCCCTCGCGGGCATAGGCTATAGCTGCGGCGCGGCCCATACCGGAGTCTCCGCCAGTGATCAGCGCTTTGCGCCCCAGCAGGCGATTGGCACCTACATAGCTATCCTCACCGTGATCGGGGCGAGGGTCCATCTTTGAGGCCAGTCCCGGCCAGGGCTGCTTTTGACTTTTGAAGGGCGGCCTGGGGTATTTTTTTGTCGGGTCTTCCAGTCCTTTTGTGCCGGTGGCAGCGGTGCTGGCTGCCGCCGCAGGGCCGGGTATGGCAGGCAGTACGGCCAGTGTGGCTATGCCCAGCCCGAGATTCTTGAGTACTGTGCGGCGGTCTATAGTATGTTTTTCACCCATATCGATCACGTTTTGGACACTGATCCATCAAAAAACATTCCCGCAGGATAGCTCCCCAAATGGAGCAAAGAAGCGGTACAGATACGATTTAAGTGCTTTCAGCATTCCGATTTTGGGATGAAAATGAAAGTGTATGGAAACCTGGCAGTCAATATCATTGCCTCGCATTTATTCTCAACAACAAAACACATTCATCATGAAGAAACTATTGGTCCTTTCATTGGGACTTCTGACGGCCACTTTATCCTATGCACAAACGACTACCCTCCAGGACCTCGACCTGAGCAGCAATGAGGGCTTCCCATACATCACTAAGGCACCTGCCGGAGCGACGGTCAAAGAGAAATATGGTGAGCTGCAGATCACGCTGGGCAAAAGCTTTGAGGTGACTATCAATAGCATGGGCAAGCCATATGATGTAGCCAAGCGCAAAGCCGAGATCAAAGCCAACACGGTAAACGTCCTTAAGAAGTGGGTGGTAGATGCGCCGGACGGTGGTATCTATGAGACAGATGTATTTGGCAGGCAACAGTACCATTTCTTTCACACGGTGAAGATAGGAGAGGACTATGTGATGATAGAAGACAACAAGAATGGTGATGCCTACACCCTGGCCCAGGCTCAGACCATGTATGAAGCCGCCAAGGCTACACATCAGAAATAATTATTCAACCATTGAGACCCGGAGCCTCCCGCCATGGCGTGGAGGCTCTATTATTTGCCAGATAGCTCTATCCAGACAGGCGCGTGATCGCTGGACTTCTCCCAGCCGCGCACATGTTTGTCTACACCGGCTTTGCGCAGGCGCGGTACTATATGTGGACTGAGCAGGAAGTGGTCTATACGCAGCCCGGCATTGCGGCCGTAGGCATTGCGAAAATAGTCCCAGAAGGTATAGATCACCTCATCCGGATGCAGGTGGCGGATAGCATCTGTCCAGCCCTGGGCTACCAGCTTGCGCCAGGCCTCTCGCGACTCGGGTCGGAAGAGGGCATCATCTACCCAGCGCTCGGGCTTGTAGACATCTATCTCGGTCGGCATCACGTTATAGTCTCCCGTCATCACCACAGGGATATCCTGCCTCAGCAGCTCAGCAGCATGCTCCTGCAGCCGTTTGAACCAGGACAGTTTATAGTCAAACTTTGGCCCCGGAGCGGGATTGCCGTTAGGCAGGTAGAGGCAGGCTATGAGGATGCCGTCTACCACGGCCTCTATATAGCGGCTGTGTTCATCCTCCATATCGCCGGGCAGGGCGCGGCGCACCTCCTGTATATGAGGGCTTTTTGATAAAATGGCTACACCATTCCAGCTTTTCTGCCCGTGCCAGACCGCCTGATAGCCCAGCTCTGTGACAGCCTCTATGGGGAACTTCTCCTGCGGCGCCTTCAGCTCCTGCAGGCAGGCTACGTCAGGTTTGGTCTCCTCCAGCCAGCGCTGCAGTATGGGCAGGTGACCATTGACTCCATTTATATTGTAGGTAGCGATCCTCATGCAGATAGTTTTGCCATAAAGGTATCAAACTATCGTACCAAAAGGGCAGGATAGCCTACAGGATATTGGGAACTATGACCCGGTCAAAGGTATCGCGGTCGCGAAAGCCGTCGCCCTTGATATACTTGATAAATTGCTTCTGGCTAGGGCGGAAGACGCAACCCGTAGAGTCGCAGTGGTAGGGGGCCAGTTGCTTCAGGCGTGCTATATCAGCGGAGTCTGTGATCTTGCCGAGTACCAGCGTGTTGTTTTCCGGTTTGATGGAGAATACCATCCAGGAGTCCTTGACCAGCCTGCTCAGAAAATAGTAGCCCTTGTAGGTTTTCAATACTGCGGTATCTGATATGGTAAAGACAGTATCGCGCTCACCAGCTTTGATCGTAAATGAATCTTGCTGTGTCGCGCTGGACAGAATGATCGCATAGTCAGATATCTCCATAAGTTCGGAGCCAGTGCGGTGGATATATTTACCCTGCAGAAAATCCGGGAAAGCCGGCACTGAGGCTGAATCACGTGGCTGAGGTTTATCAAAAGTATAAGTCTGGCAGGCGGTGAGCAGTACCGCCAGCAGGATCAGGGTGAATGCTTGCTTCATTTGATGTGGTTTTAGATGAAACAAATCTACGCTCCGATAAAGCTCCGGAAGCAAACCTGAGTCATGTCCCGGCCTGTCATATATCATAAAATGATCGGTATAATCCGTCCGTGCATTATTCTGTACATTTGCCGTTCACTGACTGATATACACACTGATGAAAGATACGATCACCCTCTACATCACCGACCGGGAGGGCCTGGAGCATACCGTCGAGGCCCCGACAGATATGAACCTGAACCTGATGGAAGTATGCCGCATGGAGAATCTCGGCGTGGAGGGCACCTGTGGGGGCATGGCGCTGTGCGCCTCCTGCCAGGTGTATGTGCAGAGCGGACACGACCTGCCGGAGCAGTCTGATGCTGAGCTGGATATGCTGGATCAAGCTTTTCACGTGCAGAAAAACAGCCGCCTGGGCTGCCAGATCAGGATACACCCGGAGATAGACGGGCTGAAGGTGACGATAGCGCCCAAGAGTGATGTGTAAAGCAATTGGGCAATACAGTGGATCAGGGAATCTGGTAATCGGTTGAATTACAATGTATTTAACCTGATCGACAATTTGCCGGGTATACGGATCACCCTGTATTCCTACAAACTTCTACACATTTTCAATAACATTTGGGATTTACAAATAAAATCTCCATATTTGCACTCCATTTTTTAAACGATAACAGAGCTAATCATGGCACGTTTTTGCGATCTGACGGGTAAAGGACCAATGTCCGGCCACAAGGTCTCCCACTCTAACAGGAAGACTAAGAGGAAGTTCCTGCCAAACATCAAGACCAAAAGGTTTTATATCCCTGAGCTCGACGAGTGGGTGACCCTCAAGGTATCTACCGAAGCGATCAGGACTATCAATAAGAAAGGCCTCTACCCATACCTCAAGGAACTGAGCCGTAAGGGTGAGATCCAGATGAACTAATTTTAAAGAAGCAATCTCAATAAAGCTGCATCATGGCTAAGAAAGGAAAAGAGAACAGGATACAGGTGATACTGGAGTGCACTGAGCATAAAGACAGTGGCCAGCCGGGTACATCCCGCTATATCACCTACAAGAACCGTAAGAATACTACGGAGAGGATCGAGTTGAAGAAATACAACCCGATACTGAAGAAGGTAACAGTACACAAAGAAATCAAATAAGATAAGCAATGGCAAAGATATCAAAGAACGCGAAGACAGACCGTACAGCTCAGGTGGGCTCAAAGGATTATGTACGTGTGATCAAAGCCGTAAAGGGCAAATCAGGTTCTTATGGCTTCCTCGAGAAGATCGTGCATAAGGACAAGGTACAAGAGCACCTGAAGGAAAAATAATCCCATGGCGTACAGCCTAAAAACATATACCCCTTTCCATATCCTGGGAAGGGGCTTTGTTTTTAAAAGACCCTGCCCCTCCCGGCCTCCCCATAGGGGAGGAGCAATAGCAAAGAGCCGGAATAAAATAGTGTGCTAACGTGATTCGTCTCAATACTCAATACTAACTACTCAATACTATTCATGGGTATTTTCGGTTTTTTCAGCAAGGAGAAGAAAGAAGACCTCGACAAGGGGCTACAGAAGACCAACGAAGGCTTCCTGGGCAAGCTGACGCGTGCCATAGCGGGCAAGTCTACCGTGGATATAGAGGTGCTGGACAACTTGGAGGAGGCGCTGATCTCATCTGATGTGGGCCTGGAGACAACCATCAAGATCATCAAGAATATAGAGGAGCGCGTAGCGCGGGATAAATTTACCTCTACCGGTGAGCTGAACCGCATCATGAAGGAAGAGGTCTCAGCCCTTTTCGTCAATGACCAGAATGATGCTTTCGCGAACTTCAACCTGCCATCCGGCAAGAAGCCATATGTGATCATGGTGGTAGGAGTAAATGGCGCCGGAAAGACAACGACTATCGGCAAACTGGCTTATCAATTCAAGAAGGCTGGCAAGAAGGTGATGCTCGGTGCGGGCGATACTTTCCGCGCAGCAGCAGTAGACCAGCTGGATGTCTGGGCCAAGCGCTCTGACGTAGGTATCGTAAAGCTGGAGATGGGATCAGACCCCGCAGCAGTATCCTACCAGGCAGTAGAGAAGGGTGTAGCTGATGGCGCAGACGTGGTGATCATAGACACCGCAGGCCGCCTGCACAATCGGGTAGACCTGATGAACGAACTCTCCAAGATCCGCCGCGTGATGCAGAAGGTGATACCTGATGCACCACACGAGGTGCTGCTGGTACTGGACGGCTCTACCGGCCAGAATGCGGTGGAACAGGCACGCCAGTTCACCGCAGCTACGCAGGTCACAGCCCTCGCTATCACCAAGCTCGACGGCACTGCCAAAGGCGGTGTGGTGATCGGCATCTCAGATCAGTTTAAGATACCTGTGCGATATATCGGTGTAGGCGAGGCGATAGACAAACTGCAAGTGTTTAATGCGAAGGAGTTTGTGGACTCTTTATTCAAGGGTGTATAAAAAGCAGCGTGCATTAGTCTTAATACTAAATACTGATTACTTAATACCATTTCTCACTACGCAATACTCACTACTCACTACTCAATACTAAAGTTGAAGACCAAAAGCATACAGAAAGATAAAGTATCCGTGATCACCCTCGGCTGCTCCAAGAACCTCGTAGATAGCGAGGTGATGATGGCGCACCTGCAGGATGGCGGCTATGACGTGGTGCATGACAAGTGGCGCAAGGGCCGGAATATCGTGGTGGTAAATACATGTGGCTTCATAGATAAGGCCAAGGAGGAATCTATCAATACCATCATGGAATATGCCGATGCCAAGAGCAAAGGCAAGATCGAGAAACTGTATGTCACAGGCTGCCTCTCGCAGCGCTACAAGGATAATCTGGAGGATGAGATCCCTGAGGTAGATGCCTTTTTCGGCACCGCCGAGCTGCCAAAGTTGCTTAAGAAATTTAAGATAGACTACAAGCACGAACTGGTGGGCGAGCGCATGCTCTCTACACCGTCGCACTATGCTTACCTCAAGATATCAGAGGGCTGCAACCGCACCTGCTCCTTCTGCGCTATCCCGCTCATGCGTGGCAAACATGTGTCCCGTACGATAGAAGAGCTGGTGATGGAAGCAAAGAAGCTCGCCGCACAGGGCGTGAAGGAGCTCATGCTGATCGCGCAGGAGCTGACCTTCTACGGGCTGGATATCTACAAGAAGCGCCGCCTGCCTGAGCTGCTGCAAGAGCTGGCAAAGGTGGAAGGCATCGAGTGGATACGCCTGCACTATGCTTACCCGGCACAGTTCCCCATGGAGATCATAGACGAGATGGCGGCTAACCCTAAGGTCTGCCACTACCTGGATATGCCGCTGCAGCATGCCAGCGATCCGATACTGACATCTATGCGTCGCAATATTACTAACGAGGAGACCATCGACCTGATCAAAGCCATCCGCGCCAAGGTGCCGGATATCGCGATCCGCACTACGATGTTAGTGGGTTACCCGGGGGAAACTGAAGCAGATGTCGAGAACCTGAAAAGCTTTATCGAAGAGGTACAGTTTGAGCGTCTCGGTGTGTTCACCTATTCTCATGAAGATAGCACGCGTGCGCACATCCACGCCGATGATATAGACGAGGAAACGAAACAAATACGTGCTGCAGAGATCATGGCCGTGCAGGAAGGTATCTCTCTCTCGCTGAATCAAAAGAAAGTAGGCAAGACCTTCAAAGTGCTCTTTGACCGCAAAGAGGGAGGCTGGTTCATAGGCCGTACCGAGTACGATTCACCGGAGGTGGATAACGAGGTACTGGTCAGCGCCGAAAACACCTACATTCGTATCGGCGATTTTGCCAATGTGAAAATCACCTCCGCAGAGGAGTTTGATCTATACGGAGAGGTGGTGGCCTGATAGCATAAAGACAGGAGAGAATCGTCTTGTATCAGGCTGTTGTCTCATATCTCACGTCTCATGTCTCAAGTCTCGAAAATACCACTCGTCACTATACCCGGCTTCAGCAAACTGGTAGCCGACTATATCAGCGGCAATCCTGCACTACGCCACCTTTATAAATACGACCTCAGTATTGACACTTTCGCTCAGGTAATGGCAGATAAGGCCAAAGACCCGATAGATCGACCGCTGCTCGTATCTGTGCTGAAGAGACAATACCGCAATGTAGATGCCTCGGATAAAACAAAGCTGAATATCGACTCGCTGCTGTCGCCGGATACTTTCACCGTCACTGCTGCACATCAGCCCTGCGTACTGCTGGGGCCTGTTTTTAATATCTACAAGATCAGCTCGACTATCAACTTGGCCAATCAGCTCAAGGCGAAATATCCTGAGAAGAACTTTGTGCCCGTCTTCTGGATGGGTAGTGAGGACCATGACTTTGAGGAGCTGGGGACGACCTACATCTATGGCAAGAAAATAGAATGGCCAGCAGCAGCGGGAGAGGGCGGCGCCTATGGACGTCGTCGCCTTGATACCTTCGTAAATGTGCTGAATGAAGCAGAACTGATACTTGGAGAGGCTGGCAAGCCGCTGATAGATAAAATGCGTGCCGGCCTGGATAAGTTCACGCGTTTCGGAGAGTATACACGGTACATCATCAATGAGCTCTTTGCCGATACCGGCCTTGTAGTAATAGACCAGGATGATGCAGAACTGAAGCAACGCTTTGCACCTATCATCCAAGATGAACTGGAGCATTCGAGTGCTATCAAGGCACTGGATCCTACGCTACAATGGCTGGAGGCTAAATATTCAGTACAGGCCACGCCAAGAGAAATCAATTTGTTTTATCTTGCTGACAATATCCGTGACCGGATTGTAAGACAAGAGGGTGAGCTATACACTAATACACTTTTAGTGCATGGGTCTCGGGTTCGAATCCCGACGGGAACACAAAAACAGGACTATTCTGTTTTTAGCCCCAATGTCATCCTGCGTCCAGTTTATCAGGAACTCATACTCCCCAATCTGGCTTTCATAGGTGGCGCAGGTGAACTCAGCTACTGGCTGGAGCTGAAACCTGTCTTTGAGCATCATAAAGTGAACTATCCTATGCTCGTGATGCGCTCGTCTATGACGGTGATCAATACAAGCCAGCTGCGCAAACTGGAAAAGCTAGGCCTGTCTGTGGTTGATTTCCTGGGCAACATCGATACGCTGATCAGCAACTTTGTCAAATCAAAACTCTCTGCAGAAATGCAATTTGATGTAGAGACAAAAACCCTGGAGGCCCTCTATGACTCTATCGCTATCAAGGCAGAAACCGTGGACCCGACCCTCAAAGGAACAGTGCTGGCAGAAAAACAAAAGCAACTCAATGCGCTGCAAGCACTGGAAGGACGTATAGTAAAAGCCGAAAAGCGCAAACAAGAAGACGCGATCAATCAGATCAAAGCCCTGCACGCGGCCATCGCTCCGCAAAACTCATGGCAGGAGCGAATCGAAAACTTTTCCTCCTTCTACGTGAAAGATCCGAACTACATACAGCACATCGTAGAGGCTGCTGATCCATTTCAGCGCGCTATGCTGGTGTTGAATCTGGACGGGGTATAAAATGCCTCCGGCCATACCCCGTACTATGCAATGTCCGGATCACATCACATAATAAGGGAAGAGGCTCAACTCAAGCACTTTTCCGTTTTTACCTTCGGCCTTGAGATATACCAATCCAAATTTGTGATTGACGCGATATGTCACTTTGCTCAGCACAGGGTCATCGGAAGGGGCATTGTATTCTATTTTGCTGGTCTTGATGTAATAGAAGCCATAAGGCCAGTCATCTACACCGGTTTTCTCAGTGACAGTGGCTGTCAGTATATTGCCATTAGCGCGTTTTACGGTGTAATTAGTACCTATGCCATCCGCATATCTTACAGTCCATGGCTGTCCGTCTACAAAATAGTTTTGCATACCCTCAGATGTAACCTTGATCGAAATCCGGATAGTAAGGATAGTGCCATTGATATTGAATGTAACGTGCTGGGGATTGTAATAACTTATCATCTGCGGTACCATAGTGGCCAGGGCAGTCTTGATAGAGTCCGGGTATGAGCTGAGATCTGTAGTAGCTCCATAGGTCACCATGCCATTGTCATTGCTGATGATTTTCACTGTAGTACCGGGAAGGCTACTGCCATTGACAGTGAAATAAACATTGGTTACACTATCTTTTTGTGTAAGCGGGATATTGGTGTCTCCAGTCAATACATTCGGGTCATTTTTCTTGCACCCCGAAGCGAGCAGGGATATGAATAAGCCGAGGATAATAGATAAACGTACAAAGTGGTGATGTATGTATTTCATGATGTGATTTTTAGGTAGGACAAAGATCACAGTACACACTGGTATAAAATATGATAATAGTCAATAATGTAAATGAGCTTTTACCATCGGATGGCAGAGATGTTTAAATCAATTTTATGCGATGCAATCAAGGCTAATCATTTGCGCAGCAGCACTCCTCCTGGGTATATCTGTTTGTGCTCAGGATAGCTGCACTATATCAGGTACCTCATACGTTTTCAGAACGTATGCACCGGTGGCTGCCTGCGATCACAGTGTACTGCGTCTGCGCAATGACGGAGCATCCTTCGGCAGGCAATTTGCACGAGCTTCGGGTTGGGTACTTTTGTCGGAGGCGGCAGAAATGACAGTGCTGCTCAACTCTAATCCCGACTTTAGCAAATGGGATCGCTGGCAGCGTGGCAACCTGAGTAAGCACTATCATGATGCGTGGACTTTGCCCCCGGTCATAGATCACGATGATTGGCTCACAGACTATGTGGAGCATCCTTATCAGGGTGCATTCAACTATAATGCGCTACGCTCCCAGGGTGCGCCCATCTGGCAGTGCATGCTGTTTACTACGCTACACTCTACAATATGGGAGTATGTGATCGAAGCCAGCGAGGAGCGCCCCAGCATTCAGGATTTGATCGTCACACCCATCGCCGGGTCGGCCTTTGGCGAACTTGCGCATTTCGCCACTATGCGTATGTGTCGTCATGGCTTGACCTGGTATGAGACGATCGTCGTACTCATCATCAATCCTGCTTTTATACTCAATAACGGGTTTACTTTTATAAAACGACCACACAGACGCCAGATCTGGCTAAAGGAATAAACTATCAAGTCGTCTTGCGGTAGTTTAGGACAGCCCATGTATTCAGTACTACTCCCAGTGCAAATACAGCACCCAGATGAGGCAGGACATCGGACCAGCCGCTGCCCTTTAGCACGACCATGCGCATGACCTGCGCAAAATGGCTGATGGGACTGATATAAGCCAGTACCTTGGCCCACTCAGGCATACTGTCTATAGGGGTGAAGATGCCACTGATAAAATTGAAGATGAGTACAAAGAAGAACGCAACAGACACTGCCTGCTGCTGCGTATCTGAGTAGGTGGAGATCAAGAGGCCGGCACCCAATAGCGTGAGCAGATATACCGCCAGAAAGCCGTACAGCAAGGGTATGCTACCCACAGGCACTATACCGTAGATCAATCTCGATACCAGCATACCGATAGTAAACACGATCATGCCGAGGCACCAGTATGGGATCAGTTTACCCAGCAGGAAGTGGTACTTGCGGATCGGGGTCACATTGATCTGCTCTATAGTGCCTATTTCTTTTTCGCGTACAATATTCAGTGAAGCTGAGAACGCTCCGATGCCTGTGAGCAATGAAACCATGAGCCCGGGTACCATAAATAGGAAGTAACTCATATATGGGTTATACCAGTTATTGGTCACTACATCTATGGTTTGCGCCTCAGCAAAGTGGCCAGGCTGCTTCCACTGCAGCTGGATATCCTGATTAAAATCCCGGATGATGGAGCCCAGGTACCCGCTGCCTACGCCGGCCTTGGTGCCGTTGATCGCATTTACGGCCAGGTATAGTTTATCGTGGCTTTCGCGTACGAGATTGTCTTCAAAGCCCTGGGGTATCTCTACGATGATATCCGCTTTATTCTGCTCTATGAGATGCATGGCATCGTCATAGGATGCGCTGTATGGAGCAGCTTTGAAGTATATAGATGAATACACGCGGTTGATAAGTTTCTGAGAGTAGCTGGAGTGGTCATGGTCCACAAAGGCCACATAGATATTCTTCACCTCATAGTTGGCTGCCAGCGGCATCAGTATGAGCTGGATGATAGGTGCGAAGACAATGGAAAAGATAATGGACTTACTACGGAATATCTGTTTGAACTCCTTCTGGAGTAGAAATTTAAGTGTTCTCATGCCAGGCGGATTTTAAAGCTGCGTAAATTGATTATGACGAGTACAGTCGTGATAAAGGCAAGGATGAGCGTCTCTTTCCATATAGCCATAAAGCCAAGGCCCTCCAGCATCACGGCCTTGACGATGATATAATAATAATGGGATGGAAAGGCATAAGATAATGCCCGCATGGGTAGTGGCATATTTTCTATAGGAAACATAAATCCGGTGAGGAGCATAGTCGGTAGCATCAGGCTCATTTGAGAAGTCATCATTGCTGCCATCTGCGATTCTGCACGTACAGAGATGAGCAGACCGAGCGCCAGTGACGAGATGATAAAGAGCGTACTTTCTAAAAAGAGTAACAGGAGGCTCCCCTTGATCTCCAGGTGCAGCAGCACTACACTGAGCACCAGTATCGTGATGAGATTGATGATAGAGACGAGCAGGTAGGGTATGACCTTGGATATGATGAGCAGAAAGGGCCTGATGGGAGAGACGAGCAGAATCTCCATAGTGCCCAGTTCCTTCTCCTTCACTATAGAGATGGAGGTCATCATAGCACAGATCAGCATGAGTACGAGCGCCATGACGCCGGGCACAAAGTTGGGTGCGCCGAGCAGCTCAGGATTGTAGAGCATCTTGACCTCCGGTGTGATCAGGTAGGGTACTTTGGTTTGCTGGGCTTTCTGCGTCTGATAGTCAGTGATGATATTATTCAGGTATGAAGTGAGTGTGGTGGCAGTATTGGGGTCAGAGGCATCTGCAATGACTTGTATTTGTGCTTTATTGAGGTGAGAGAGGTCATTGTAGAAATTGGCCGGAAATATCACCGCCATTTTGATCGTCCCTGTTTTGAAGGCGGCTTCTATCTCATCGTGAGACATATTTGACTTCACTACTTCAAAGTAGCGGCTGGCCTCTATCTTGCGGATGATCTCCTGAGAGGCATAGTCATGTGCGTAGTCGGCCACTACTATACGCGAGTTCTTGATCTCATTGGTCAGCGTGAAACCGAAGAGTACAATCTGAGCTATCGGTACACCAAAGAGCATAAGCAAGGTCTTCTTGTCACGAAAAACGTGGTAGAATTCTTTTCGTACGAATGCCAGCAACTGTTTCATATTCTTCTCTTTTGATCTTAGACTTAATCGCCGCTACGTTTTGCTGCGCGTGCCAGCTGATAAAAAACTTTATCCATAGAGTCTACGCTAAATTGTTTCTTGAGATTGGCCGGTGTATCCAGCGCATCTATCCGGCCATCTACCATTACGGTCAGGCGGTTGCAGTATTCTGCCTCATCCATATAGTGTGTAGTGACAAAGACGGTGATACCGCGGTCAGCAGCTTCATATATCAGATCCCAAAACTGCCTGCGTGTGACAGGGTCTACGCCACCGGTAGGCTCATCCAGGAAAACGATCTTGGGCTCATGTATCACTGCTACGGAGAAGGCGAGCTTTTGCTTCCAGCCGAGTGGGAGAGAGGAGACGAATGTTTTTGCCTCGTGGCTGATACCGAGCTGGCTGAGTAGTGACTCTCCCCGCGCTTTGATCTCTTTGTCAGATAGACCATAGATTCCGGCATAGAAGGTGATATTCTCCATGACTGTGAGATCGTCATATAGCGAAAACTTCTGGCTCATGTAGCCTATATTGCGCTTGATCCTTTCGGTTTCTTTGTACACGTCAAAGCCGGCCACTGTGGCAGAGCCGGATGTTGGTTTAGACAGGCCGCAGAGGATCCGCATAGCCGTAGTTTTGCCGGCGCCATTGGCACCTACAAAGCCAAATATCTCGCCCTGGTGCACATCAAATGTGATGGCATCTACGGCCACGAAGTCGTCAAACTTCTTGGTCAGCTTGTCTGCTTTGATGGCTATATCACGCATGTACCGGTTCGCTTATTTGGATAAAATAATCTTCAATATTAGGTTGTATCTCATTTATTACGAGGTCGAGATAGTTGCCACTATCCAAGGTAGCTTTTAGCCCTGCTATATTCTGTGCGTCGTCCTGCCGGAAAGTAAAATGTAAAGACTCTCCAAACGTGAAACAACTGGCTACTCCCGGGTAAGACCTTATGTCTTTTAGCAGTTGGTGCATATCTGATGCTTTGGCTGCATATAGTTTAGTAGGATATTTTTTTACGGTATTGGCCGGCGTATCTACAGACAGGATCTTGCCACTTTGTATCAGCGCTATCCGGTCACATAGTACGGCCTCGTCCATATAGGGTGTAGATACGAGTATGGTGATGCCTTGTGCCTTTAGCCGCTTCAGCATATCCCAAAATTCTACGCGTGATACTACATCTACACCTGTAGTAGGTTCATCCAGAAAGAGTACTGTAGGTTTGTGTATCAGCGCGCAGCACAGTGCCAGCTTCTGCTTCATCCCGCCGGATAGCTTGCCGGCGCGCCGATCTTTAAAGGGTTCTATCTGGACATATATATCTTTGATCAGGTGGTAGTTTTCCTCTATGGTGGTATTGAATATGGTAGCAAAAAACTTGAGGTTCTCCTCTACAGTCAGGTCCTGATATAGCGAGAAACGCCCGGGCATATAGCCTACACAATTTCTGATCTGGGTGTAATCTGCAGCTGTATCGTAGCCGGCTACGGATGCCGTGCCACTATCGGGCAGGAGCAGCGTGGTCAGTATGCGGAAGATAGTGGTCTTGCCTGCGCCATCCGGCCCTATCAGGCCAAACATCTCACCCTCCTCTACTGCGAATGAAGCCTGGTCTACAGCGAGAACTTTTTGGTCTTTCTCTCCGTAGGTCTTTACAATGTTGTCTAGCGTGATAGCAGCCATGATCAGAATTTTACATCGGCATACATACCGATCTTGAGATAGCCGTCATTTTTTACCGTGATCTTGGTAGCCCATACCAGATTGGCGCGCTCATCCTTGGTCTGTATCGTCTTTGGCGTAAACTCTGCCTTGTCACTGATCCAGGTCACAGTGCCCGGATATTCTTTGTATTTGTCAGGACCATTGTCTACCAGTACAGTCACCTTTTGTCCGAGTTTCAGTTTTGTAAACTGATCATTGGTCAGATATGCGCGCAGGTACAGGCTCGATACATCAGCTATTTTATATAAAGGTTTTCCCGGGGTTGCTTCCTCATTCACCCGTGCATATTTTGCCAGTACTGTACCTTGCACCGGATTGATCAGGTAGCATTTAGCCAGCTGGTCATTGATCTGCTGCGTCAGCGCCTTGAGTGGTACTGTCTCTTTATTGATGCTTTGCGTATTAATATCCAGTGTAGATAGCTGAGCGTCTATCTGCTTTTGTATCTGCTCCACCTGAGAGGTCTGATCATCCAGTTGTTTCTGCGTAGCAGCATCCGCTTTTACGAGATTGGCCACACGCTGCTGCTCCCGCTTTGCCGTTTCCAGTTGCACCTTTAGCGCAGCTATTTGCGCTGAGATATCCGGGCGGCGGCTGAGGCCCGCCTGTACCTGCGCCTCGAGGTTGAGTTTATTGAAGTAGAGCTGGGTAGTATCTATATAGCCTATATAGGCACCTGCGGCGAGTGTATCGCCTTCCTGCACTTTAAACTCCTTGATGCGGCCCGTGGCCTCGGCAGAGATGATCGTCTCCTCCGTCTCAAAGGTGCCAGAGGCATCAAATTTTTGTTTCTGTGAGCAGGAGCTGAGTATCAGCAGGACTGCGCCGAGTATTGTGATTTTATTCATGACTTGTTTATAGTTTTATGTTATGGTTTAGTTGCCAGATGTGATTTGGTGATTGTATTGGGCCTGTAGTAGCTGCACCTGATGCAGTATGAGATTCAGCCGCGCCTGCGCCTCAGCATCTACCTGCGTGAGATAGTCGTGGCCTGTGATCACACCATTTTGCAGCTGGGCGTCTGAGGCATTTTTTACTGATACGCGCAGGTCTACTATCTTTTGGTCATTTGCCACGAGTTCATTGTACTTGGATATCTGCTCATCCTGCTGCGAGAGGGTGATTTTTGTATTGAAGAGGAAAACTTCCTTCTGGATATCGAGGTCATTTTGATTGAGTCCATAGATCAGCTTATTATTCTTTCTGGTATAGAGTGCAGTCAGGCTCCAGTTCAGCTTGATACCAGTGACCCAAAAGGCACCAAAGTCATTGCTTACAGTGTTTAAGGTAGGCCGGCCATATGATCCATCAAAAAATGCGTTGAGAGATGGCATCAAGGCTGTATTGAGCTGGCGTGATTGCACGACATATGTTTTCTTCTGCAGCTCATAGAGTGTCAGCTCCGGCCTGCGGATATCATTGCTCAGATTAGCAGGCTGCGGCGGGGTGAGTGTTGTATTTTCATCCAGCTGCTGGCCTATGAGCAGGCTGAGCACCTGCAGATATGACCGGCGGTTGCTCTGCAGCTCCACTTTATTTTGCTGTACCTGCAGGAGCTGCGCCTTCAGTTCATCTACGCTGCTGCGATAGGCAGATCCATTATTGACCAGTGCCTGAGCCTTGTCGATCCCGTTTTGTACGTCATGCTGCTGTATATCATTTAGCAGAAGCTGCTGATCTATGAGCAGCACGCCAAAGTAGACCTGATTGACACGATCCTTGAGGCTGTAAAGATTGACCTCCACATTTTGCTCTTGTATCTCGGCCTGTGTCTCGGCACTTTCCTTTTTATACTTGCCGGCCAGCCCGTCAAAGAGGGTCTGATTGACCTCGCCGGTGATACGGTATTGGTCCTTGCTATATACAGGGAAGCTGACGCTTGACGGAAGGAGGTTTCCAAACTTTGAAAACACATCTGCAAAGTTTGTAGTCTGCGACTGATAAGTGGCCTGCCCAAATACATTGAGCTGCGGGATATAGCCCCGCCAGGCATTCTGGACGGTATATTCCCTGGTCTTTTGTATCAGCTCGTGCTGCTTGACCAGCGGATAGTTTTGGCGCGCCTGCGTGTAGCACTGGTCTATGGTGAGGCTCTGGCCGGACACTGCTATACTGCACGCGATGATGAGTAGCGTGATGATCTGTTTCATCTATCGTTGTTTTATCTTGTGTTTGGTAGTATTTGTTTTTCTGGCTACCCCTGCATTTTTTACGTCAGGCGGTGTACAGTATTCCTTTATAATCCGCTCCTTCAGCGCCTCCATGGGGTACACATCTCCGTAGCGCATATAGTTGACCATAATGCCGTCTATGAGCGCATCGAGCAGCAGGCCCTCTATAGGGTCGTTAGTCTTGAGGTCGCCTGATAGCTCTTCGATAAAAGACTCGTTTCTCTTAAACATCTTGCGCGCAAACTCCTTAGAGTCTTTAAGAGCGCCGTGCTGCATAGACAGAATGAGCAGCAGTTTGATATACTTCTCCTGCCTGCTCGTCATATCAAAGACGTGTTCCAGCATCACCTTGCGGCGATGGTATGGGTCAGGATCGTCGCGGTGCTCCGCCATCATGCGCTCACCATACTGCATGGCCTCGTCATAGATGGCCATCAGGATGCTTTTTTTGTCTCTATAATAATTATAGATGAGTCCCTTTGAGACGCCTGCTTTCCTTGCTATGCTTTCTATAGATGTAGACCCGTAGCCTTTATTGGCAAAAAGCTCCAGAGCGGCAGAAATAATCTTCTTCCTACTCTTCTCTCTCAGCTCCTCAAACTGCTCCGGCCTGCGTGGCATAATTTATTATTGACTAAATAGTCAGTCAAAAATAAAAACTTTGGAATATCTTATATGATAAAAATCGCTGAGACGGCATTTTAGACCTATGAAACGACAAAAATGACGGGGACGATAGGACATGGGCTAAAACTTTTTTGCAAAAAATACGGGAGACCTTGCATTTTTGACAAACTCCTTTATATTTGCAGTCCCCAATCACAAGGGAGCTTAGCTCAGCTGGTTCAGAGCATCTGCCTTACAAGCAGAGGGTCACAGGTTCGAACCCTGTAGCTCCCACACTTAAAATGAAGCGATTAAGATGAATTTCTTAATCGCTTTTTTGTGCTTGCAAGTTATTTGCAAGTAAAAAATAAGGAGGGGCCAAATACTTTTTTCCAACATAAGGCACACGTTCGCCCTATGAAGCTTCCCTCTAATGCAGAAACTTTTTTATATCGACTAATCCTACACAAACAGTTTATTGATATCAGGCTTAGCCAAAAATGATGAATCTGCCATACATTTTTATTAAATAGGATATTTGTGTATGGAATGATTCTAAATCCTTGTGCTTTTTGTTAGGATGCCTTTTTATAAACTCATTTGCAGTGTCATAAGAAGCTTGGTAATTTTGCATCTTCAGATAGAGGGACGAGAGCCTCTTAAAAACATTAGCTTGGGTTTCGAAAGTGCTGGCATATGTACTGAGAAGCTGTTTTGCTAGAATCAGATTCGCTAATGCGATTTTATAATCCTGTTCTTTGTCGGAATTATTTTCTCGATTCATTAGAATATAAGCTTCAAGAGCAAGAGTTGTGATGCTGCGAGGGTATAGCTTTAAAATTTTTTGAGTTATCAGATATGCCTCATCATTTCTGCGCAGCCATTTGAGAAGATCTGCATATGTATTTAACACTTTCATATTTTTAGGTTGAGCGTCGACCAGGTACGAAATCATTTCCAAGGACGAATTTAAATGCGAGTTGCTTGAAGAGTCAAAAAAGTCTTTTGAGTAATAGTCACTTCGTTTAATTCCCTGTGGCCGTGAAGATTCGAACTCAAATTCAGCCCATTTGTGGTACAGTTTTGCTTTGAGATGGACAATAGGGTAGTTGTCCATTACGTCACTTTTGGATGTAACTCGAGAGTGCAATTCGTCATAGTATTCCTCCGCAAGCTCAAAATTTTTCTGTGAGGCAATTTTTTTGATGAGCTTGAAAATGTATCTTATATCTCTTGAATAAATATGGTCGGAATTAAAATATATTGGAAGTATTTCTAATGGCGATTTAAAAACCCGCGAATAACATCTAAACTTTAATAATGCTGCGCTAGGGTGGTCATCGAGCCTTGGTAATATTTCCAGACACTCATCATCGTAGCCGAGGTTGAATAGAATTTGCGCTTCCAATAGTAGCAATGTTCCATCGCGTTGCTCCTGAGGTATAGTTTCAAGTATGATGTGTGCTTCAGGAAAATTCTCTTGTCTTATCAGATAGGTAATCAGCTCCCCTTTACATTTTTGGATATCAATAGAATTGAGCTGGCTTGATTCCAGCAATCGGATGAATAGCGAATTGCTTCCTAATAAAAGCATATTTGATTTTAAGAACGGCAATGCGAGTGCCTTTTGGTTATCATATAGCTTTCGGTAGATATAGGCGTGAGAAGATTGGGCGTTACCTGCTTTGATGATTGAAATAATGTCTTCTATGAATCTATTAATGTTGCGTTCAATATGGGGATGGCATCTAATACAAGCTTCGGCCATTGATTTGTTTGCCAATGCTAAATATATGTGTGGATATTCAGTCCTATAATCACTGACGCTAATGAAACTCTTGAATGCTGGAGTTTTAGCAATGAGATCATGCAATTCGTCGTCTTGTTTGTTTGGTAATAACCGAGTGGAACTATAATCTTCTGGCAAAGAGATGTTGCAATAAGTAAGGAAAGAAATAATCCAATACAAATGCTCCAGCTCTCGTTGCTTAACGGAAATATCATTTTCCCAGATTTCCCAATCCCATGATCTGTTAGACACTGCCTTTAAGTAGATTACAATCCTTAGAATTAAAGGCTGATCCTTTCGATTGATGGCAAAATCGTAGGCATTTATACTAGCCTGTGCGTCGTCTAGGTTTAGGACTTCAGTTAAATTTTTAAATATTTCTAAATTTTCCTCATTCGTCAAAGAAAAGGAAACCTCTATCTGGTCATCTACATACTGAGCTAGTTGCTTAATAGAATCTCGTGATTTCGTTTTATAAAAAACACTATCGCATATCACAAGTGCAATAGCAAAGCTCTCATACTTATATTCGAAATCTTCGAATATCCTCTTGAGATAAAAATCGTTATCAACCTTTTTTAAAACGCCATCAAGGACTATAACAATTGGTTTCGTCGGCATGAGAGAAGAGGTAGGCGGAAGTAAGTCGAAAGAAAATTCGCCATCATTAACGATAAAAAAATTGAACTGAGAGTCGTATTTCTTCAGGAACTGCCAAATGAAAGTCGTTTTTCCTTCTCCATGCTCTTTACTTGAAATAAATATTGAACTTTTTATTTCGACATTGGATTCTATCAGTTGAGCTAAGTTTCCAGTACATTCTGTATTTCCCTGAATCCAACTAAAAATTCTATCTGAAAAATCAGGAAGAGAGATTTTAGATGCAACAGCTTGTGGTGCATAATTACTATCACATTCAACTAAGAAGTACTGTTGTAATGCTTTTAAATTTCTACTCGTTTTGTTCTTCCAAAACTTTTTGTCTACATACTCGACTGTTTGCGGCTCCTGTTGCTTGTAATACGCAGCCTTATCTTGCTTCCAATACTCTCCATAGTTATGCCTATTATATTCGCTAGCAACGTCAACGTGAGTTGGGTAATTACGCAAATGATATAACAAGAAGGACAATCTATGGGCCCATCTCGGTTTCTCACTCTTATCTATGCCCTTGAGTACCTTATAAAGAGATTTATGGGAACCATCCTCTCCTTTTCCTTGGGACAGACGAGCGATTCCCAATTTACCCTCAATTTTACCGCAAACAATAGATACTTCACTAGGCGTCGGACAATCCCCATCATAAGGCACACCTAATTCCGAAGAAATATTTCGGAAAACCCACAAAATAATCTCTTGAATATCAATTGGTTCTTTCATTTTTCTAGGAAAATAACCTTTTTCTGAAATAACGATCAAGAAACTACCAACCAACCAACCATCTCTTTACATCGTGAAAGGAGGAGTATTCTGAAAGCTAAACTTTTTCAATCACAAAAAAAAGCCCTCGCATAGAAGTAAAGGTGAACTCGGCAAAGATAAAAGCCGGGTTTACCACCCGACCTGAGGACACAAAGATAGGTTGCAAATAGCTAAAAGATTGCCCATCCCGCTATAGCAACCCCGAAAAGAATCCTCGGAGACTAGCATACACCCGGCCGGGTATGCTGTCAATCCGAAATGATTCCTACCGCTTTGATTCCGAAGGTCTTATTACAAAACCATTGTAAAATAAGACTGTTATGGAAAATCAAAAAAATTTAGACCACCATTCGGACGAAGAGTCGCTCATGCGTTTTAACCGGACGACTTCTGCTAGACACGTCCGCATGGGCGACTACAAGCCTGATACTATCATCAAGAAAAATGACAAAGTCAACACTAGCGAGCAGACAGCTCAGGCACTTTCGCGCCCCAGAAACTACTGGCTGTATCCTCTGCTCCATTTGGTAAAGAAAAAAGATGGCAACGATGAAAGCAAATGAAATCATCTCGATCAGAAGTGATGCTTTCTACGAACTCATTGATTGCGTCATTGAACATATTTCAACGATGTATAACCTGGACAAAGCAGATCGCTGGGTCAGCCCAGAGGAGTGCATGAGACTGCTCAACATACGGAGCCGAACGACCTTGTTTGAGATGAGAGCGCAGGGAAAGATCGCGTTCTCGCAGGTATCGCATAAGAACATTCTCTATGACCGGCAATCCATACTGGCGTATATCCAATCAAACAAAAAGGAGACATTCTAATGGAACAGCAAAGTAAGACCTACATCGACGGGTTTAACGTCGGTTTCAAGATGCGGCAGTACAATCCTGAACTGTTGGAAAAGCTCAAGCCGTCGCTATCGTCAGAAAAGGACTATGAGCGGGGTGTAATAGAAGGAGCAGAAGAATATGACCGCACAAAGCAAAAGACGAATGAGCAGGATTTTGAAAACATCAGAAATAATAATGACAAGACTAAATCACTTGAGCAGTCGAGATAGGGATACTTAAAGGCGACTGTTCAATCACTAAAGATTTCACACATAAAATCTATAATAATGAAAAACAGAATTACCATCCTCTTAATGAAGAATACAGCCTGGCGGGTGTTAATGGCAGCTTTCTTCATGGCACTGGCTTCTTGTAACGAAAGCGGTCATTCAGAATTGAAACTCACCCCAGAGCGTAGTGACAGAAGCCTTTCTACGCATTCGCAGTGGCTGTTTAGGGACAGATGGTACGACCTTAAGTTTACCAAGTCTGTCGCCGTGTATGACTTTTATGACGAAGTGCCTAAGGGCATGTCGTATTACAGCTACATACGAGAAGACAAATTTTGCCCATATATGGAGGATATTAGGAAGCCGCTGGAAGGCATAGCGCAAGATGAGCACTTTTCAGATCGGGATTTGGCTGAATGCGTTTTGGCGTGGACGCAATCTATACCGTATGAAAAGGATCCGCCTGGACCGAGAGAATTCATTCGGTTCCCCATTCTCACATTATTGGATAATAGAGGTGATTGCGAAGATCATGCCCTACTCTTTTCATGCACCATGGCAAGTTTGGGTAAGCCGTCATGCCTAATAGTGATACCGGGACAGACGCACATGGCGGCGGGTGTCGCATTAGACGAGTGGGATGGGCCGTATTTCACGGGACCGAGCGGACGGCATTATGTATTTGCCGAAGCGACGTGGCCTAATACACCCTTGGGTAAGGTGTCTTATCCCTCAGATAGTGTATTAATTTATGAAATAGACCCCATCGTTTCAGTCACTCGGTACGCAAAATTGGAGATATCTCAGGACGATATCTACCGAGAGCGGAACAATGGATGGACCAATCCAGATATTGTTGAAAAAGAGAGCAACACTTTATGGAATTCCTGGGAGACAAATGACGCCTCTTTGAAAAATAAGTTGCCATGATTCATCCTGACTATCCTGTCACACGCATCAGCAACACCTATGATCTTACCCAAGAAGACTTGGACAGATATGGCATACAGGATCTAGACGACTTACAAGATGTGTGGGAGCAGTTCAAGGCATTTCAGCGCAGAGATGGAACGGATGATCACGAAGACGAATTACGACTCCTTCAAGATGAGGAGCGCATCGAGGAAATCCGATATCACGAAATGGAATATTGGGCAGCTGAGCAGGAGCGCATAAGCGATAAGGAATTGAATAATCTCATTGAATTTGAGCGGATGCGCTCGAGTGGTAGAGATACTGCCGAAATGGAACGCTAAATCATTGTTGACTTAAAGCATCGATATGAAAGTAACGAAAGAAAGTGATGAGCTTATTACGCTCATCAGGGAGACAAGCAAGACATACACCCGAGAAACAGTTGCCGACGCAATAGGGTGCATCAATGCGTCGAAAGAACAGATTGATCTATGCGTGAAAGCAATTTATAGACGTTTTGAGGTTTTACGATCTCATGTAAGGCACGAATTGGACTCCTATGCCCTGTCGAAGCTCAAAGCCGTGGACAAACTGGAGTATGAAGAGCATGCAAGGGAAAGCCGGGAAAAGATCAAGGCAAACGCAGATAAGGAACGGATTCTCACTGACCGGAAGTACCGTTTAGAGCCAATGACGTATGACTGGTCGCAGTATAAAGGAAAGGTGCTTGTCGAAGGATTATTCTTCGTATGCGAGATTGGCGTTAATGCCTATGGCGTAGCTACCCTGGGTGGAGCGCTCGGAGTTGCATTTGTCGTAGCCATTGTTATTGCCATCGGTCTTTGCGTTGTGAGCATCTTCATAGGCAGGGAGTACAAGAAGCGACAAGGCCAGGACAGGAAATCCTTTGCTATAAAGTCGGCGATAGGCATGGCAATCGTGCTTGGGGTCCTTTCCATTCTACGGAGCATATGGGCCTTTGCCAATGGCGAAATGCATTTTGATAGTTCTGTCATCGGCGGTACTGCCATTTATTTCGTCATTAATGCTTTTCTCTTCTTCGCGGCAACGGTCTTTGGTACAACGCTTCCGACAGACGAAGATCGCTCGCTTAAGCAGCAGCACGACCAGGTTGATAAGGAGCTTGCAGCTTGCAAAAGTGCCATTGAACTGGAACAAAAAAGTGCATCGTCTAAGAGGGCCGAGAATTCGACCAAGGTACGCGAAAGGATTGCGCGTGAAGCGAACGCTCAATATTACGACACCCTCATCACTGGGTATTGCGAGGAAGCCGTTTTAAGCTTTTGGAGAGAGCTTTCCCTGCGCAATCCAGATTTCAAGCAGGACAACATTCTTAATTAATTCATCAAAAACAATCATCATGAAACCATCTTATCTCTTCCTCATTGTGCTTTTTGCTTCGGCCTCATGCGACAAGCGCAATGAACCCGCGGACATCGTATCCGTCTTCGTGCTCACGGACCAGACAGGCGTCGAGCAGAAATTGCCGAGTCTCGAATCCATAAAGAAGCTCTGCAACTTGCGGATGCGGGATACATGGGGTGCGAGGTTTTCCCTCATGCCGATAAAAGACGTTGAATATACACCCATAAACAGTATTGAATTACCGCAGGAAGGGATGCTGTTACAGAACCCTGGCCAGCGGAAAAAGGCGATTAATGACTTTTATGCCAAAGCGGGAGTCGCTATTAACCAAATGAGCTTGCAGCCAGTAGGTAGGACTGAGTCAGAAATATTCGGGCCGTTGATGCATGCGTTAAACGCCTTAGAATCTCAGAATGTGAAGGAGGCTTATTTAATAGTCGGAAGCGATTTGCAAGCCAATACAAAGGAATTCAGTGTATATCGCGATAAGGATATCGAAATGCTTTTAAAGCACCCCAAAAAAGTCGAGAACATAATACTCGAAGACGCTCATTTAGGCAGACTGGATAACATAACGTGCATATTTATCTATGACGCACCTGATCCTGAAAGCTCAAGACGCTTTTCTCTCATGGCATCTTTATTTAAGGGTATGCTTGAGCGCAAAGGTGCCAAAGTCATCATAACCGGAGGAACCTTTGGCAATGAATAAGAGCAAAAAACATTGGAAGGAGTCGGCGAAGAAAGTCGGTAAGCTTATGCTCATAGGTCTCGCTAAGTTCACGGTGTTCTTCCTTTGGATCGCCTCAAAGATCCTTGAGCTGTTGCTCCAAAAGCTGAACCGTGTCATGCATGACTATTTATTCCCAGATAAAAAATAGCCATCATGCAGTATGCAATACCATATTTGAGAATACTCTTTGACTATTGCATTGCCACGTGCAAGTTAGCTGTGGGTATCGTGACAAACAGCGTCTGGACGGCGTTCGATAGCTTTGAGGAGAAGGACTCTCGCACTTACAAGGCAAGTTTTGGTGAGAAAGAAGATTTGCTCAGTAGCAGCCACGGAGGATTTTGTTTAACCGGCACTGAAGACGGCTGCCTGAGCAGGCACGCGTCATACGAAAATGTCCTAGTATTCGGGCAAATTGGCACAGGAAAAACCGCCTCGATAGGGATACCGAGTGCTATGTATATACGCAATGCGAGCTTAGTCATTAACTGTCCGAGCGGCCAAAGTAAAATTGTTGCTCCTTATCTGGCAAGCAAAGGTGTCAAAATCAAGTTACTGAGATTCGACGACCCCTATCACAGCGATTCGTTCAACGTTTTCGATTACATCACATCCAAGAGCGATCGGTTCGTAATTGCCTTTGCTCTTGCTGGATTCTTAAAGCCGGGATCTGGGGACAATTTCTGGCAGCAGCAGACAAAAACGCTATTATACGTCTTCATCTCCATCCTTGATAGGCAGAAAAAGGAATTCAAGAACATGGCTAATCTTAAAGCCTTGGTGAATAAGTTCGCTGCCAACCAGCGGTCTCTAGACAAGCTTTTTGCAAAGGTGACCGACGATGATGATCTTATTGAAGACTACAAAGGGATCATTGCCATGGAAGAAAAAGTGCTCAAAAGTGTGGTGGCCAGTGCCCAGGCTGCCCTCCAACTATGGTATGACGATGCGGTGTGTAAATCCACGTATATCAGCACGCTGGATTTATCTCAGATACGGACAGAAGCGACCTGTATCATTATCGAGACACCTATCCAAAATAGCCGGATGTATGCACCTCTTATCAGTTTGTTCTTTGAGTTTGCCTTAAGAACACTTATGGCTAAACTTCCAGAGAAGAAGGATCTCGACGTGTTTTTCATTATTGACGAGGCTTCGAATTTAAGGCTTGAATCACTAGGAGATATTTTAAATAACTGTCGAAAATATAGATGCGGTATTATGACTCTTTGGCAAAGTTCGCTCCAGATCGACCATAACTTCGGTTCTGCGGAAGGCGAGAGCATACGTAATGCCTCTCGAACGAAGGTTTATCTGAGCGGAGCACAGGACTTAAAGACGAGCGAGGAACTGGAGTCGCTCCTTGGAAAATCTGAGTATTTAGGCCCTGACGGCAAATCGAAGGTTAAGCCACTCATGCTGAGCCAAGACATACGCGCGATGAAGCCTGAGGAAGCTCTCATCATTTCCTCACGATCTAAACCCTTGAAGGTATCTGTTACTCCGTACTTCAGACAGCCGTTTCTTATGATTAAGCTGAAAGGAACGCCATTCAAGGTCCACAATACCGCAGTTCCTAAAGTGATCCCCATTCTTAATCTTGGATGAAAGCGGTAAAACGAAATAGCGGGCTTTTTGACTATCTCGATAGTCTTGGGCGGCTTGATGCCACCGGAGATGAGCTGCGCGCATTGAAAGCGGCTTATCGGCGGGAATACATGAAGGCTTATAAACGGTCAGAGCGTATACGCAATAGGCATTATACTCTCACCTTCAAGCGCTCCGAGACGGAGGTGATCAAAAAAGCTTCAAAAGAACATGGTATGTCTGAGAATTCGTTTATAAAGGCTGCGGTCACGGGTTATTTGAATACCAGCTACGTCGTAAAAGATAGAATCGTGCTGGATTCCATTTTTCAGACGTTATTGAAATTTCAAAGTGCTATAAATCAGGTAAGAGATAGGGACAAAGGAGGGTTGTTCAAAGCTGATAAAGATTATGATTCGTTGGTTATGTCGCTCCAAGTCATCAAGCAAAGAATTACAGAAGCATTTGCTACTCCCCCGCTACTTCAGGAGGAGATAAAGAAAGCACTAGCCAACAATCCTAACTTCTTGCAAACCTTAAAAGATATTGTCCAAACCTATGATTCTCAAATCTTACACTAGGGCAAGCACTTCCTTTGGGCAATTGGCGGGGTATATTGCGCGGGAAGGCGCGGTTATGAAGCGAAACGGTATTCCCTACTACATCAAGCATAATATCTTAGGACGCACAGTCGAGGAGATTGAGCGTGAATACAAAGACAATGAAAAGAATAGGCGTAGGCAAAATGGGATACGACTCTATCATGACATTATCTCTTACAGGTCTGCTGATTCGGAACGCCTGTCCACGGACACGATAGATAAGATCGCACGAAAATATATTGAGCTTAGAAATGACAAAGCGCTGTACTTCGGAGCAGCGCACGAGGACAAGGAGCATATCCATATCCATCTTATGATAAGTTCTATCGAAGCATATTCCGGCAAATCCATCCGCATTTCGAAAAATGAATTCAAAGCGGTCAAGATGCAGCTTCAAGAATATGAGCAAGAATTGGGATTGATACACTCGCAAGTAGAACACGGCAAGGGAGAACGCACAAGGAAGTATGATGAATACCAGTTGGGAAAAGCCGGTAGGGTGTCTAGGAAGGACGAGATACGGCAGGTATTACAGAATAGTTTTGACTCTTCGTTGAGCCGAGAAGAATTCTATGAGAATGTACAACAAGGCGGTTTGAAGTTTTATGAACGGGGCGGAAAAATATCAGGCATCGAGGATAGAAGGCGCCACAGGCTCCAAAGCCTGAATTATGGCGAAGAGAAATTAGCAGAGCTAGATCGGCGAGCAGAAAAGTTAGCAGAGATTCAAGGCGTAAGCGGCGGTCAGGATAATGTGACTGAAGTTGTGTTAGACAATCCCATTGTCGAAAATAATACTAAGGGAATAGAGGATTTAGAACAAGAATCAGAGATTAATGAAATCGAGAGGTAGGAGTAGCAGGATTGCAAATACCCTGTAAACCGGTATTTGCTATCCTGCAAAAAGGGAGACCCTTTTTGATTTCCCCTTTTGCGAGCCCCACCTATCGATAAGACATTATCTAATCCATATTCTTATCCAACGCGTGCTTATATAGTTCGAATAAGAATTATTTCAATTTTGATTTCCGCAGTCCGTTGGGTATCCCAATCAGGTTCTTCAGTTCTCGAGTAAGGCTCATGCACCTTCCTCCGCTCGCAAACAGCCTAACTCGCTTCTAAAGGAGCTTTCGCCCGCTATCCGCAAGAGTGTGCTCTGCTTACGACCCGAGTCAGCAATACTATTCTTGCGAGAAGACGGACATCAAGACAATTGCAACGCAGGCCTTCCAATCTTCCCGCAGCATGCCCTGATCCAGTCCTGGGTCGCCCGCTGCGCACGCACTTGTCCCTTGCGATATAAGTTTCATAAAGCAAAATCTGCTATAGCAACCTCAGAGCACAATTAAGGACATTGAAGGGCGACACATTTTCTAGGTTCCATAATACGGGAGTGTTAAATTTCATGCATTGCCGACTAAAATGACGATTCAGGTTTGGAATTTCGGAAATATAAGATTACGCTTGCATTAACAAACACACACTTATGATTTTGAAACCTATGCTTCTTGGCGCATTCATGGCGTTCTGCCTTGTCGCCTTTTCCCAGCGTTGTTCCACGGATAGCTTGCAGTTATATGCTTCGGGAGATTTCAACTACCAAGGTACCGGCTTTTCGGATGTCTCAGAATTGCCATGTGCAACAAGTGGCATATATTCTGAGATCGTCATTCCGTTTACAACGTATAGCGGCGGAGCTCGCGCCCTGACACTAGATGATAGCACTTCGGTGCCGGTTTCAAAGGTATATGCCATCAGGATTGACGGCGTATCTGGTCTACCTTCTGGCATGTGCTGGACCGTTAAACCTGCGACTAGCATGGCCTCTGACAATGTTGTCGGAGGTCTGATCATCAAGGGAACGACATCGGCGTCTGTAGCGCAGTATCCGTTGGATGTCACGTTGAGCCTTGACGTACAAGGCAGCGGTATCTTCGGCTATACCAGCTTGCATCCTGACAATTATAGAACTGTTTTAGGCCAGCCTTCCGTCAGGGTAGCTGATGCCAACGGCAATTGTCCTCCTGCAAACTAATTTTTGAATCCTATTTCCTAAACCTCTTCAATCCAACCACATGCTTTCCAAAGCTTTCAAGGCAGTGTTCCTCATTGGAACTCTTTTCTTCGCGTTCCAAAGTTATTCGCAATGCTTCCATTGCAGCGCACCCTCAGCGCCAGCTGAATATGGCGGAGCTTTCAATGTGACCATGTACAAGAATGCCAAAGTACAGCTATGGGCAGCCAAGACTTCAATTGCGGTTGACGCCAGACAATGGTACAGAGTCAAGAAAGTGGGTGATACCACCTTTGTAGGAAATGGAGACACCATGGTCTTCACGATGGATACTACCAGCAGGTTCATTTGTAGGAACGTCAATAACTGCACTTGTGGCGGAACATACTACAGTTCCTACACGCAGATGGCGAGCATCATCGTTGTGGACTCGCCGTCCGTACCGCAGTATTGGTTCATCTATGATTCCGTCATTTGCAGCGGAACTCCTACCAACATATTCACATACACCAACTCCAGTCTTAGCGGGCTTAGAATTCAGTACTTTCGGGACGATACTCCAAATGTAACGGGCTCAATAACCGGAACCGCTGCGTTAGGTCCGCTTGGCGTTACGCTGACCAATACCACCGGAACCGCTGAAACGGTCAGGATCTTTTTGAGACTTTACAAAGGCTCAACTTACTTCGACTCCAAGAGCTTTTACGTCAAGGTTCTTCCGGCTGCTCCTTCGGGAACAGACCATTGCTCATTTCCTAGCAAGCCGCAACCTGGGCCGAACATTGCGGTTGATGTAAACACGTATGGCAAAGGCGCGCAGGTCCAGTTCTTGGTAGATACCACTGTTATAGCGGATACAGTCAAGTGGTATAAAGTAGTTGGGGACGATACTAGCTATATAGGGAAAGGGTATTCCGTGGGTGTGACTATGGATACGACGGCAAAGTTTCTTGCCCGCGCCTTCAATGTATGCAGCTGCAATGGCAGCATCTACGCAAGTGATTATGCGCTCATTGCGAACAACACGGTTAGCATTAACTACGTGTCGCACATTATTCCGTTGCAAATAATGGATACCATAGCCAGCGGCACCGGTATTAATATCCTTACCAAAACGGATACGACCATTAAAATAGAAATGTTCTTCTACCGCGACAACGCGAACGTAACCGGATCTACCATTCAAAATACCATAGACAATTATACCGGCACAGAAGGATTCGATGCTATTCTTACAAATACAACAAACGTCCCACAGAGGATCCGCTATAAAATTTATTCAAGACCCTATGCGGCCCCTGGTTCAGTGTATGGAGATACATACACTGGATATTTCATAGTGATGCCATCTTCCTTTACCGCACCTCCAGGCAACCATTGTTACATTCCTTCGAGAACAGGAAACGGTAGTGCGCAGGTGTATACATATTCGCCCGGAGCTAACGTTTATCTTGATTTGAATAAATCCGGCTTCGTATCCGGTGCCATTTGGACATTCCCGAATGTAACAGATGCTGTCGAATGGTTTAAGGTACGAGGCCAAGGTGACACTGTTTTTGTGGGTGATGTTACGCCAGTTAGCACGACTGTGGATACCACCATCCGGATATTTACCGTATCTAGAAATGTTTGCTATTGGTCAGATAGCAGTAAGCACGTTTATCGTAGTGTGCCTACTTTCGTCGGTCAATTTAATAAAGGCACGGGATCGGTAGATACGCCTACTCACGTGAATAATAGAGAGAATGTATGCAGTAATTCTGCGCCTGATATCACATATACGGGGTCCTCCACTTCTCTCTTATGGTATAGAAATAACCCAAAGGGAATAACTGGAGCCTATGTTAGTGTTAAAAATTCTACCACATCAATACACACGGATTCGCTGATCCGAGATACCCTACCATACCCGGTAAAGGTATATTATGTAGGTATCCGGATTTCGAGCCCGGTTTTATCTTCTAACGTTCTGGATTCTTTTACTGTGTATCCGGACTGTGCTAATTGGGCAAATTTCTCAACAGTGATTCATGCGCTGAAAGATTCTATCTGTCCAGGAGACACAGCTACTCTGACTGCGGATACCGTGCCGGGAATAGGTAGTCATTATGTATGGAGTACGGGAGATACAACGAAAACGATCCATCCAACAGCGCAGGGAACTTATACAGTAACGGTGACGAATTCGTGCGGATGCAGTGCAAGTGCGAGTTTGCAATTGGTTGTAGCATCTGCTCCAAGTTTAGTGAGCGCGCATCCATCTATTTGCAACGGAGATAGTGCCATCTTGACAGCTTCAGAAGGGGTTGTATATGTTTGGAGTAATGGCGATTCAACGGCTTCGATAATCGCTCGGGTTCCCGATATTTATACAGTAACTGCCACCAATTCATTTGGCTGTACTGCATCTATAAGCGACACTGTCCAAGTACATAATTATCCCGTCTTATCCTTCGATAGTGCGAAAATATGTATCGGTGATACAGGAGTAATCAAAGTTTTTGGCGCTGACAGTTACCTATGGAGCACGGGTGATTCAACTTCGACTATTCACGTTGGTGATACGTTGCTGCGGTGGGTCATTGGGACAACCAACGGATGCAGTAGCACTGACAGTATCCGATTGAGTGTATTTCAGAGGCCCGCAATATATCTTGATAGCGTTATTCTTATAAAGCCGGGCACTGCAGCCTTACTTTCTGTCGAGGGAGGTTACTCGTACTCTTGGAATACTGGAGACATTTCTTCGTCCATATCAACTTTCGTACCAGGTTCGTATTCAGTTACTGCCACCAATACTATAGGTTGCACGGCATCGGCAACCAGCAGAGTTTCTATAGATACAGCTTCCTACTTTGAAGCGATGAATGCCCCACGTCTAACTTTTGAGCAAAACGTTGGGCAGCTGGGAAATTCCATCATTAAATTTCAGACCTGCAACAATGGTGTTTATTATAGATTCCTTCCTGACGGAATAAGTTACGCGAGGGCCAAGTCTGATACTTTGACTGATTCGACAACTCTTCTTATTTGGAATATGAGCCTTCTTGGGATGAACTCGGGCACCTCCCTGCTCCCTGACAGTTTGGCCGGTGACACTTCGTTTGTCCATCATGTGGGATTTGTTAATCCTTTTTTTGGAAGGATAAACTATTATATCGGCAATGATTCGACCCAATGGTTCAGTAATGTACCCACTTTCCAGGGGATAGAATACCAAAACGTTTATGACAGTATTGATTTGAAGTATTATGGAGATAGCACTGGAGATTTAGAATATGACTTTGTGGTAAAGCCCGGTGGAAGAATTGCCGACATAAAAATGAATTACCAAGGAGTAGATTCGGTTACGATAGATTCAAGCGGGAACGCGATAGTTGGGACCTTTCTGGGTCAAGTAACTGAAATGAAACCTTATGCTTACCAGATAATAGGAGGGATTAAGACCCAGGTAAGCGTCGTCTTTAGAATGGATACTGGAAAAACCTTAGGCTTTCAAGCTGTTGGTTCCTATGATACCACAACCGCCATTGTCATAGATCCACTGATCCAGGTGTGGAACAACTACTTTGGAAACACGAATGCTAGTAGCCCTAGCCTAGTTTATGATCCAGTATCCCTGACGGCGGACCAGAGTAATGTATACATTACCGGTCACATCAGTGGGGACTATTTGAGCGGTACCTTCATACCAATCATACCCAGCATTAATGTATATCCTAACATGAGCTATCCATTTGGTAGCATTCCACTCGTTTTCATCGCAAAATACGACAATCTCGGCCATTACGTCTCTCATTTGACGGTTTTCGGAGCCCCCAGCCCAAGACCCTCCCCTCTTTACGATATCAATCTAGGGATGGAAGAGTATACGATTCCGTTTCATATAAAAGTAGATGCTAACCATCGCGTATATGTTTGTGGTATGACGAGCCAAAATGGATTCCCGATAATCCCTACCACAACTAACTCTTTATGTCCTTCGACAAATACGTATACCGATTGCTTCTTAGGCGTGTTCGATTTTACGTCAAACCCGAATCCTAACATCCAAAATGGAAGAGCTATATATACCAACGAATTCGGAGGCTCGCGGAGAGAATATGCATTGAGGCTGGCTTTGGATGATCCGAATGCTGCATATCCCAAAGTATTCGTAACCGGATTCACGGAATCGAGCGACATGTTTTCAACCTCCTATTACCTCAACTCGGCGTCTCCTTGCCTTAGGAACCAAGATGTGTTTATGGCCGAATTGGATCCTTTTAACATAAATGTGGGGTACCTCTCAGGGGCTGTTTGGGGATCAAATGCGGGAAATTGTACGTCCGCCACTCTTAACCAAGATTGGGGGCGCGACATAGCCTATACCAACGGCAAAGTCTACGTCGCCGGATTTGCAGACGGGAATAACGGTTTCCCTTCTTCGACTTCAGGAACGGGAATTCCATTATCATCGACTAATCGCGATGGATTCTTTACGGTTCTTAATCCAACAAATCCTGCATCAATCTCATACTCGACATCCGTGGGAAGTTCAGACGGTGATGACGAAGTTTTTTCAATGGATTTGAACTCCGCCGGTGACGTTTATCTGCTTGGGCTTACTACGTCCCAAACTTTAACGACTACGACTCCAATAAGCAATTGGGGGCATTTGTATAATGATCCACTCAATCCCAATGATGGATTTATAAAGGTTCTAAATGCCTCGAATTTTAGCCAAAAGTATCAAAGTTATGCCGAGTATGCTGTTGTCGGAGGCAATCACGGCTTTACTGAAGCTACATCAACAATAGCTCACCCTTATTGTTGGGGAGGAATAGCTGTATCCAAGAGGACTGGAAACGTCTTCTTTACGACAGTAAACACTAGGGTAATGACCAACTTTGAGGATTGTTCCGTACAAGGGCGCTATAATAATTTCAGACTTTTGGAGCTGAGTGGTTCTTTGGATAATGCAATTGGTTCGTCACAGTTCGGGACTGGTTATCCTGTCCCTCCTTATGACGTGCCGCGTAACATTCATAGCCCGAGTTTGGTCGAGACTGCCGCTTCAACAGATATCTATTCTGGGTATCAAACACAATCTGGAGTCTCTGACGTGTTCCCTCTAAGTCCGCAGGCTCTCGAAGTTACGGCCGTGTTGCCTAAAAAGGAGCTAGCGAGCGTAGGATCATACATAAAGCTTTCAGCTGTTAATATTCCGAATTCGATAGATGTTACTGCATCGCAGGGCGTTTGCTTTGACGGGAGCCATTATTCAGTGGCTGGAGGAAGCAGTTTCATAGAACTGGATGCAAACCCTCCTTTGGGCCTGCACAATTCGGCTTATATTACATATACCTGGTACCACGGCACAGCAGTCTCATCAGGAACATTGATGGGAACCGGTGGCTACGGCACTACTGCTTGGCCGGGTACTCCTATTACGCCTCCTGGATACGCATTCGATAATTCCATATTAAGGCTCTTGGCTAATTCTTCGAATTTCCCCAATACGGCTTATCCAGGAAAGAATGAATTTACAGTAGTCGTAACGGAAGTCGATCCCAACGGCAGCACTGCGAACGATTGCGTCTTGAGCACCATCCACTTTACTGTTTACGTTAACGGGGCAACAGTGGTGACTTCAAGCTCAAATAATACTGTCTGTTCGGGAGCTCCGATAACCATTACCGCTCAGACAAATACGCAGTCTCCTACAGCAACTTATACATGGACACCGGCCGTATCGGGAAATCCATCTTCCTTCACTATTACCCCGACTAGTACTGTGACATATAACGTGACGGTCTCAGACCATGGTTGCTCTAATACCGCAGCTATATCGATTAATGTCGGCAGCGACTGCTGCGATGCAACGAATTCGCCGCCGCCCGGTGCTATTACGTACAACTTTCAAATGTACAACCAGTCGATTTCTTCCTTCATTGCAATGAATCCTTCCGTTATCATTACTTCAGGTGGCGTGTCTCAATTCGTTAGTATTCCAAACAACAAGGTTTCCATGGGTGGTAATATCGTATTCGACCAGAATTTCACCTTTTTGGGCGTAGGCTCAAACGAAGCCACGATATTATTATCGAGCAGCGCAATTATTACCATTAATTCCGGGGTAACTCTTACTTTGGATAAAACATATCTAGAAACTTGCGGAACAGACATGTGGAATGGCATTGTCATCGAGCCTGGAGGTAAATTGATTATTGACAATTCTTCAGCTCTAATGGATGCCAAAATTGGTATCACTGTTAAAGATGGTGGTGTGCTAATCGCTGACAATTCTGCCTTTTTAAGAAATGACGTGAGTGTAAAAATCCAAGGAAATGTGGGCAGACCGGACTTAACTTCAGATTTTTCTGCCAACAGTAGGATAAACGCATGTAAGTTCATTTACAACCCTACCGCAATGTATGGCACTCTTAACGAAGGGCCATTGAAGGCTCCCTACGCGGGTAAGTATCCTACAGCGGGTATTCAGGTTGTAGGAGGGAAGGATGTAAGAATTGGAGATAACCGTGCCTCAAATCCCAATACTTTTAGTGGGCTTTGTGCTGGTATAAGTAATCTGTGGTCTCAAGTGTTTGTAGATAATAACTATTTCGAAGAAATACGAGATTATAATAATGCAAATTATTATATATCACCGCAAGGGTGCGCAGTTTGCTCTTATGGCGGAAATTTCACAAACAACCAAGCTCTTTGGGGAGCGCCGACAGTAGTTCAGACAGCAGTATCAAAGCCTAATAGTAATTCTCCCGTTAACTTTTTGAATTGCGATTGGGCGATAAGTAGTAAATGGGCTGAACTAATTGCTATGAATAATTCAATTAAAGGCAACTCTCATTCTTGGCAAGCCCTTGATCAAAGAAGTTTTGGAGGTGTTTATACTGGATCCGTTATGGGAACAAGGATTAACGTTCTAAATAATTATATGAAATATGTAGATATCGGAGTTCAGATGTCTACGAATATTAAGGCTCTCGTAGCTCTTGCAGGTAATGAGATTTACGTGAATCCGCCAATGTTACACCCAATTGATGGAAGCCATCCTAAAGCTACATATGGAATCCTAGAGGCTGAAGTGTTAAATTCTTCCCCCTCATCGTTAGTTATAGGTGGAAGCTTGCCAAGTAGTGCTAATAAGATTTATGGTGGCCTGTCAAACTATAAATTAAGTTCTACTAAGAATGCTTCTATAATGGGCAATTATTTCAATCTGCTAGATAATGTCCAAGTAGGGGTGGGGGTAATACGCACGGGAATCGATGCTCAGAACTGCAACAACCTCCAAATTTCGGGTGAGAATCATTTTACCGGAACAACAAATACATTTGACGATGTCTTTACAGGAACCTCTATAATTCCGTTTTCAAGTAATAGAAAAGCGGGCGTTAATTTAAACAATACAAGTCATAGTGAAATATGCAGTAACTATTTTGAAAGTTTGGGATATGCAACATCATTCCAAGCTAACAATGACGAAACAAGATTAAGAAGTAATGATTTCAACAATCACAAATATGCCATAGTAGTAACTAATATTGGGCAATTTGGTGTCATCGGCGACCAAGGTGACTTAACTCATGAAAATAATGGAAATAACTTCCATTTAGCTACTTCATATTCGTCAGGTTATCAAACATACTCCGCCTCACCAGCTTCACTTTTCACCAACAAAATTTATTACGGTTCAACGACGAGCCCTACCCCTAATACTGGGCCATATCCGATCCTCATAGTTCCAGGAAGTTCAAACTCTCCACAATGCTGCGAACCTGATAATCCACCATTCGCGACTTGCAGTCTTACTTTCAAGATGGCTCTTAATCCATTCAAAATAGCAGTTGCTAAAGGAGATATATATGCATTTGCAGATAGCTCTCGACATGCAGGCGCTTTATGGTTAGCTCAAAGAAAATTGTACAGAGAATTACGATCTGATGGGGAGCTTCTTTCAAGTGATACCACTTACCAAAATTTCTATAAACGAGCGGCTTCGGGTGAGTTGGGGCCAATTTCTGTTCTTGAGGATATGATCGATTCCATTTCAATATTGCAAGGAGATACAATCATTGGTGATTCCACGCGTTACATGGGTATGGTGGCTGTTGCCAAATCTTATAATTCCGCTCAAACTCCGGCTACAGTTTTTAGCACTAATATGCAGACTATGATGGATATATATCTAAACTCGTTGGCTAGTGGGCAGGAGGTTACAGATTCTACTGATTTAGGGTTTATAGATTCATTAGCGGTGAAATGCCCATATGATGAAGGTGACGCTGTATATTTTGCCCGTTCATTATTCTTTAGATATCATCCTTTACTTGCGGCCTTTAATGACAATATACTTTGTTCTTCAGATACAACCTTAGATCATACGTTGAAGTTAGCAACGATTAGGAACGAGACAGCTGATTCAATTATTAAGCAAATTCAGTTTGCAAGGTTAATGCCGAATCCAGCATCCGATATGACCTCTATAATATTCAACACAGGTCATCTGAGTTTTAATAGAGCTGAGATTTATGATAACTTAGGTAGAATAATTGTCTTTAACTCCGAGATGGCCAGCTCTGGCAAGATTGATTTAGATCTGAGAGCTTTACCTACCGGGGTGTATCTGGTGAGGTTTACGGCTGATGGGAAAGAACTGTTATCTACAAAATTGGTGGTAAAGCAATAAGTTTAGTCGTGATTTTGAGATTCGTATTTATACTAATGGCGATCTGTGGCCTTGAGCTAAAAGCTCAAGAATTTGATCATACCTGGATTGTAGGCGATCCCATGGCTCCAATGACATTTTCTGGAGACAGCGTCATCAATGGGCGCTTTGCCGACACTGTGCTTGGTTCGACTTGCACGATTGCTAACATTTGTGATAGGCAAGGAAACCTCCTGTTCTTTACTAATGGCGTTAAGGTTTATGATGGTCAAGGCCATTTGATGCAAAACGGCGACTCCCTCAGCTATTCGCCTCCATATTACTCTCAGATCATTGATGAAGGTATGCCAGGACAGCAAGGGGTCGTAATTTTACCCGTACCGAATGATACGACATTATATGATATTTTTCATTACAATTCCGGTGATACCTTCATAAATCCAGCAGGCTATTGCCCGTTGAGTTTCTATTACAGCCAGGTAGATATTACTGCTAACGGTGGCTCGGGCAAAGTGATAAATAAAAATATCCCCTTGCTGCAAAACGTAGTCTTGAGCGAATCGCGCTTGTCTGCCTGCCGCCATGCCAATGGCCGGGACTGGTGGATCATCAAAAATGTTTGGAGAGATAATATCTACTACGAATACCTTCTGACCCCAGAGGGTATTCAGGGACCCTACATACAGCAGTTGGGACCTACATACGGAACCGGCTCGGAACTATATGGCTATTCACAATTCAGCCCGGATGGAACAGTATATGCATCCGCTACTACACAGAGCCGTATTGTTATAATGGATTTCGATAGATGCTCAGGCTTGTTTTCAAACCCCAGAAGTGTATTCAACCAGGTAATAGCCTCAAATACCCCCCGAAGCGGTGCTATAGGTCTCGCATTTTCTCCAAACAATCGTTTTCTCTATGTGTGCGATAGGCTATGTATTAATCAATATGATCTTGCCAACCCTAGACTAAATGATTCCATCCGTATAGTTACTTTGGGCGTCTTTACGGATACTTTCCAAATGCACGCTATGCAATTGGGCCCTAACGGTAAAATTTATGTGAGTTGCTACAATGGCGGACGTAACAAGCTTCATGTTATCAATTATCCAGACTCACTAGGGTCTGCTTGTGATTTCCATTTGTATGCGCAACAAATAACTACCATAAGCCCTTTAACAGTTCCATATTTTCCCAACTACAAACTCTCTGCTCTCCTCGGTGCTTGCGATACTATTCATACAGATATTGCAGCGATTGCCGCAGCACATCCAGATTTTGCCGCTATAACGCCGAATCCCGCCACCGATTATACAACGCTCATTTGGTATTCATCACATAACGCACTAGGCAAAGCAAAGCTATACGATATGTCAGGGAGACTAGTCTGGGATCGAGATACACATTCAAATCAAGGTACATTGCCTATAGATGTTTCTGGGCTTGTCACTGGAACCTATGTGGTCAGGTTCGAAATGAACGGAACTGTGTTATTAGATTCTCAATTAGTCATAGCTAAATAAAACGGCCACCTCTTTCGAGATGACCGCCTTTGAACCTATGAAAACTTTAAATTGGCAATTAACTTATGCGAATATAGCAGAATTATTCCTTAACTAGCTTCCTGCCGTTGAGCATGTACAAGCCAGCCCGCAGGTTAGATAAGTCTAACGTCTTTGAGCCGTTTGCATCGGCTTTTAAATTTAGAATCGTTCGTCCTACAACGTCAGTGACCGTTATGTCCGCATTAGGATTTAGACCATGCACAGTGACAGCCTCTTTCGCAGGATAAGGGTACATTTGAAAGCTTTCACTTTGCGTTTCGGATATTCCGGCAGATGCGCTCCATTTCGCTATGTTTATCGCCCCAGTCTGGCCCGCCTGTGAAAATATTCCACCCGCGTAGAGTTCACCATTGTACTCACAGAATGCCCGTATTCCAGGATAGGTGCCAGTAAAAGATCCCGGATAAAGGGTCCATGTTGCGCCGTCATATCCGGACACGCCTACGCCGGATCCCAGAAGTGTCTCGGTTAGCAGTTTGCCTTGATACGGATACAAAGGTCCCCTGAGTTCAACAGGGCCGCCAGTCGGATTAGGTACCTGTTGGTACCTGCCGGGCGCATAACCCGCAATATCATCGGCTGGAGCACTTCCGGCCGTGTCGAAGCGTCCGGAGAAAAGAAGTTTTCCTTGGAAATCGCAAATTGCGAGGACATGGGCGTAATCGGTTGAACCGCCATACCTGACTCCATTGAAATCTACCGTGTCTATCGGCTGTTCAATGAGGTCGGTGGTGTCAATGAATCCGAGATTGCGGGCTTGGAACACAAGCACCGTTCCCGCAACATGATAAATATAATAAGACTGATAGTTGCCTCCCATGTAAAGCCGCGTTCCGTCTGAATAGAGGGATTCAATTGCTCCCTCGACGCCATGAATTACGTCGTTGCCACGGTTGCAGTACATTGCCTGCGGATATGACCATTGGGTGCCGTTCCACCTCTCAATGCCTGAGATGATGGAATCTTGGATGGTATCAAAGAATTGACCGCCTGCGTAAAGTTGATCATTGAAAACTGCCAGAGCGTTGATTCCCCCGTAGGGTATTCCGTCGCCGACGGGTGACCATGATGTTCCGTCCCATTTCGCAATGCTTGCCGCTGGTATGCCTCCTGCAGAGGAGAATGTGCCTGCGGCATATAAGCTGCCATGGTATTCGGCGAGGGACGTAACCCGTGCGTAGCCTGTCGGACTACCGAGGCCCGAGCCAAGGGGATGCCAGGCGAAGCCGTCCCATGCAGCTATGTTCTTCGCGGGCTGGCCTCCTGCTGAAGCGAATTTTCCCGCAGCGATGAGCTGGTTGTGGTAGACAGTCAGGGCGAGAACATACTCGGACTGGTCATTGGTGCCGCAGCCTGAGCCAACTGATTGCCAGTTTTGGCCTTGCGTAAATATAGGTAGTAAAAAAAGGACTATGAGTCCTAAGGTGTAAGCTGGTTTCATGTCGTGTATTTGGTTTTGTGAGATTCAAAGATAAAAAATGGAGCGTATACGCTACAATGAAAATTTCATTACCGCTTCACCTTTGAATGGTGAAAAACCCCTTAGCATTAAAGGCATTCGGTGAGAACTTGAGACGAATCAGGTTAGAAAGGAAATTGAGCCAGCAGAAGCTTGCCGATACGGCTGATTTAGCGAGGTCGACTATTGTAAGATTTGAAAACGCAGATATGGTCGCTACGATAGATGCGATTATAAGCCTTGCAAAGGCACTCAATATGGAGCCGCATGAGTTGATCAACTTTCCGATTCCAAAGGAAAAGCCGATACGAGTACCGGCTAAGAAAAAGAGCTAGGATCAGAGGGTTACGATTTGATTTTCCGCCAAGTGAACGTGGGTTATTGCTAAAGATATAGCATTGAAAAGACCCATATTGTAATCCTCCTTCTCATACCATTTGTGGACTTTGGGCCTGCGGCAGCTTACGTCTGGAAGCATTGAGATAATCTTTTCAGCCATCTCATATTTCGAGTTGCAGCCAAAAACCTCGAATACTTCCCTGACTTGATCTCTCGAATACTTGAATACAGGCAGGTCCTTTTCTCCTGCCAATGTTTCAATTGCGCTTATGAGTTTATCTACCCTATTGCTATTGTGGGATGATTGTACCTCTCGGAGAAGAATAATCTTTGGCCGGTGATAATCCATGAACTTTTCAGCCCGCTTCAGAAGCTTCCTATTCGTGAGAGGAGAGACCTTTGCAACGCCGAAGTCATAGATTCGCTCAGGGACTTTCAAGCACGCGTATCCCATTCCTATCGAATTAGGATACAGTGCCAGGATCATAGGGTTATCATTAGTCATGGCTTTTGTCAGTTAATCTTTGTAATGCGGACGAAAAAAAGGCGATACGGCGAATAACTTGAGCATCTTCTCCCAGTGTTTTTAGATACTCAATACGCTCCTTTATCCGTGGAAGAATGGTCGGGCGCAGCTCAAGCTTGTGTCTTTCGAAGATCGTTTCTATTGGGATGTCGAAAAGAAGATGATACGTCATAAGGACCTCAACGTTGGGAAGCCGCAATCCCTGTTCCCACCGGGATACATTAGAGAAGTCGGAAATCTTCAGGATAGCTGCTATATCCGCTTGGGTAAGTTCGGCCCTTTTACGAAAAAGTCGCAGGAGATTTTGTTGAATGTGCATAGTGATATGGCAACATTGTTACGACTGTTGCCTTCATATATGGTATGCATCGGGATAAAGGAAAAGTAATGGAGCAGATTTGTCGATTTCGACAAATTTGGCGCGAAGTGGTAACCTAGAGTTTTGCGCGTTTGCTTTCATTAATGTTTCCTAGCAAAAAAAACACCTTCCCGTTGTGATGTATGGAAAGGTGCTTCCACCACGGAAACATTAACAATGGAATGTTTCAAAGTCGAATAGTGTCATTGAGAGGATGTTTGCTGACTTGCGACCTAAGATGCTCAGCCGTAGCGGAGAGATAGATTGTCGTTGTCGTAATATTGCTATGCCCCATCATGCGTGAGAGACTGTAAATATCACACCCTCCTTCGAGCATGAGGGTTGCAAAGGTATGTCTAAGTTTGTGCGCTGTAAATTTTATGTTGGAAACCGATCTCATCTTTGTAATAAGTCGCTTCAATCCTGAATACTCAAATCCAACATTGCGATTTATTGAAACGAAGAATTGAGGACAGGTCTTTCCAAGTTTTTTGCGTTCTACTAAATAGCGTTTGAGGCTTTGAGCAAGAGTGAAGCTCATGGGTATGAGTCTATCCTTACTCCCCTTGCCTTGTCTGACGAAAATGGTGAGATTCTCAATGTCTACATCCGTTAGGGTCAGTTTAAAAAGCTCCCCTTTTCGCAATCCGGCAAAAATAAGTGTAGAAAATATAGCATGGTTCCGGCACCTCAAAAAGTTATTATTGTACGGATAATTATAGACGATCTCCAAAAGCTTCAAAGCTTCCATCTTTGACAATTTAGTTGGAAGCTTCTTTTCTATGCGTGGAAGGTCAATACCTTCCAATGGGTTAGCAGTCAAATAATTGTTCTTTACGCACCATTTGAAGAATGAGCTAAGCGAATGGTAATAGGCAATGAAAGTGCTCGATTTCCAATTTCGTTCAGATCTCCCCGACACAAAAAGCTGCCGAAGGTTTTGGTTAGTTACATCTTGTATATGCTTGATTTCAGCCGTTTTTGCATACCAACCGATGATCTGCCGGAATCTTTTAATTGTTCCCTTCGCGTTTGCTCTGATATACAGCGCGTAGTCGCAAAATTGTTCGGTCAATAATTCAAAGTCCATAGATTGAAGGGCTTGAACTATTCTTTGAGCCATTGGCGAGATTCGAACTCGCTACCTCCGCATTACCAATACGGTGCTCTACCGAGTGAGCTACAACGGCTTGTGATGTTTGACAAGGGCCAGTTTTTTTATAAAACAGGTCGTCCCAAGCTCACTTTAGCTGGAAAATGCGGAAACGACAAGGGTAGAAACAGAAATCAATATAGACCTGTTTATTACCAACAAACTACCCGTGAGATATTTCGCAAAAACCATTGGAAATAAAGGATAAGATGCTCGTTTGCTATATAAATCCAATACCGTTGCAACGACCTGTTTATTTCGGCAGAATCGGCGCATAAAAATAGTCAGACATTAATTGTTAAGGTAAACAGGTTAAGGATATTATATCACGGAGGTTTTCATATTGAAACCTCCCTCCCCCAATTACTCCTATATTACGCACGTAACGCTGTGCCTAGCTCGAGTAATTACTACGTATAGCTTTGCCTTCTTACCTTCAGGGATTCTTTCGATATTTCGAGTTGAGAAGAATCTTTTCATTTCCAAGGTTGGAAAAATCAGAACCCTGTCGAAGGTTTGGCCTTCGGAGTTCCAAAGTTCCTAGCTGTCTTCCCTAGCGCGCTTGACCTGATATTGTACCTCAGGATAACTGGATTATGTTCCTAATATAAACCTCAACGTCATTCCTTGTCATCAAAAAGATGCCTAAAAAATCGGTCAGGAGAATCCAAAAATTCCTTCGTTAAAGTATAATGCTCCGTTTCTGTATATCGTACCTGCCTAATGCCTTCATTTCCTAGCAAGAAAATTTGAGCGTTGGGGTATGCCAATAATATTGGCGAATGCGTCGCAATTATGAATTGTGATTTATTGGACTTTTGAAGCTCGTGTATGATTGAAAGAAAACTTAACTGGCGCTGTGGTGACAGAGCTGCCTCTGGTTCATCTAATAAATAAATCCCTTCAGTAAATCGATTTTTAAATAGCGAAAGAAATGATTCTCCATGGGACTGTTGATGCAAAGATTTTCCTCCGTATCCGATGAGTATACCTCTGTTCTCTTTAGCTAGATTATCTATATAAGTAGCGAAATTGAAAAAGCTTTCAGCGCGGAGGAAAAATCCCGATGATAACTTTCTATGCCATGAAAGTCTTATATATTTTGACAAAGGTGATTCTGTCTTATGGTAATCGTAACTGTGATTCTTGTTCCCACCTGAAGCATTAAATCCGATATTGGTAGCTATTGCTTCTAACAACGTAGATTTTCCAGAGCCATTTTCACCAACCAAAAAAGTGACGTCATATTTGAAGTCAATGGATAGATTCTTTAAAGAAGGAATATTGAAAGGATATCTATCCGGAAGATCAGAACTAGATAGTTTTGTGCTCGCGAGGAAAACCATAGGTCAATCTTACTATTTTTTCGTGCCGCAAACAATATT
>JAFDYQ010000033.1 GCA_018267365.1 Bacteroidota bacterium
TGCTGCCGGGAATGTCAGTCCATTCCACATATACGGCAATGCACTCGGGCAGATGGAAATATACGTCACAGAAGATGGAGAGGACAATACATTCAACGTAAGGATAATGGTACTATCACACCCGTTCGCTGCCGCTCCAGGCAGCGTCACCGTATAGCTGCCGGCAGTAGAATAAGAGTTGCCGGCAAATGTGTACGACACACCAGGACAGGTACTGGCACTCAGTGTGCTACGTAGTATAGCAGCGTCTGACTCGTATGCTCCCATATCTACTATCGCATCTTTGATACGCGCTCCTGCGGCCAGATCAGTGGCGGCATAGACATAATTATTAGAGCCGGTGTTGGCACATGGAGAGCATGTCGGGATGTGATAGCCCGCATCAAACATCGGATCTGCATCTTTATTGGCACCCCAGTTTACACCATAGCTTGCGTCCCAGGCCGCAGATCCGCCACTACCCTCTACATCGCAATAGAAGAATCCCGGGCTGGCAGCTGTATTAGCTACGTTTGAGCCCGAGTTGCCGTAGACGATACTATTCGTCACAAAGGGTGAACAGTGGAGGAAGTAAAGACCCGACACTCCATTTGCAGTGATCGTAGAATTATTGATCGTCACATCAGCACTGCCATCAGCGCATATAGCACCGTTTGTATTGTTAGCGAAAAGGCAGTTATCCAGGAAAGTGGCAGCAGTTGCATTGTAAGTATATAGGCCCGTACCTACTACCACTGGTGAGTTGCAGGTATTCCAGGTGAAAGTGCAGTGACTGTACCTGCCTCCGGCTATATAGCTGGCCACACCGCCGCCATAGGCAGTAGCAGAGCCGCTGGCTGTGTTTGCGGTAAAGACGCAGTTCTCATAGATCGGACTGCAGTTAGCATTGTAGGCACCGCTGCCCCGCGCATCAGCTACCCCACCGCAAAAGTTGCCTGCCACTGTGCAGTTTACATACCTTGGGGACGACAGATAGTTGATGATACCGCCTCCTATCCCTGTTATATTATTCCACGCGCCCGTGATCGAGAAACCATCCAGCACCGCTGTACTATCCAGCGAATTGTTATAGCTATTGATCACATTATAGACATTGTTAGACGCTATACCATCGTGCTGTATATCTCCGGAAAGTATAGCAGGATACAGCTGCCAGTTTCGCTGCGTCATAGTAGTAGCGCCATCTGCCACAGAGAAGCCGCCATAAATAGCCAGATTATTTCTGAGCCGGAAGGTGGCGTAAGGTGTAGAGACAGCACTACCATTCACATCTACAGTCGGTGTGTAGGTACCGCGGGATACCCATACCTGGGCTACTGAGCCGCAGGCAGCTATATTCAGCGCACTCTGCAGATCGGTATATGCATCTGTCCAGCTGAGTCCTGTATTGGCACCTGTGGCATTTGCATCTACATACACCACTGTGCTATAGGCACTGACCGGCGGACCGGTATATTCATAGCTGCCCATATCTATCACGCTGTTCACTATACGGCTATTGCCTGCCAGATCCGTGGCAGAGGCTACGTACGAATTAGATGCTGTGTTCACACATGGCGAGCATGTATTCAGCGTAAATCCGGCAGCAAATTTAGGGTCAGCATCTATATTGGCACCCCAGTCTACACCATAGCTTGTATGCCAGGCAGCAGAACCTCCGCTACCCTGCACATCACAATAGAAGAAACCCGGAGATGCATTGTAGTTTACTATGCTGCCAAAATCATTGTTGTAGATAATACTATTGGTAATAAAAGGAGAGCAGGCCAGTGAGTAGATACCACCGCCATTGCCGGCATTGCCACCATTAGCTGTGATCGTAGAGTTGTTGATCGTGATATTACTGTGGCTGTCTACGCAGATAGCACCGTCAGAATTATGTGTAAAGAGGCAGTTGTCTATCGGCATGGCCAGTGAGCCACCGGTGCTGTATATAGCGCCTCCTACCCTATTTGGTGCGCTGACACTATTTCCATCAAAGACGCACCTATGCAGCGTAGGCCCGGCGTGGTCATTGGATATACCACCGCCATAGGCTATAAAGCTCGCGCTGCATGTATTATTGAGAAAACGGCAATCATCATATACCGGCGAGCCGTAGGCATTGTGCGCGCCACCACCATAGGCGTTATTGATTCCCTGTACTGTATTGCCCGATATGATACAGTGTCTGAATAGCGGCGAAGCATTCACATTGATGATACCGCCCGCTATAGTAGCACCGCCACCGGCATCCAGGGAGTTAAACGCACCTGTGATCGTAAAACCATCCAGCTTTGCAGTAGTATCCAGTGTCGCATCATAGTTGCTGATCACATTATATGCATTATTAGAGGCTATGCCGTCACGCTGTATATCTGCAGAGAGGATAGTAGGGTACAGTACCCAGTCGCGCTGCGCCATACCTGTGACACCATGTGCAGTAGAAAAGCCACCATAGATGGCCACACCACGGTGCATCTGAAAGACAGCAGCCGGTGTCTGCACCAGAGTGCCACCTGCGCTGCGGCTAGGAGTATAAGTACCCTCTGACACCCATATCTGCGAGGCGATACCACATGCGGCCAGGTCCAGCGCGCTCTGCAGGTTTGTGAAGGCATTTGCCCAGCTACTGCCATCACGGCTACCTGTAGCGGTACCGTCTACATATACTATGCCGAGGGGAGACAGGCTCCCCTGATATTCATAGCAGCCCATATCCGGATTGATACTACTCAGCCGCGGGTCGCCATCCAGGTCTGTGGCAGGGATACCCAGCGCCGCCGTACCGGTATTGACGGCGGGTGAGCATGGAGTGAGATGATAGTCTGAGGACAGAAGTGCAGGCTGGTCTATATTGGCCCCATAGTTGACACCAAACGCCGTACTCCAGCTGCCGGGCGCTCCGCTGCCCTTGACATCGCAGTAGCCAAAAGTAGGAGTAGCAGACACATTCAGTACTTCACCATTGGCATTGTCATAAATGATAGAATTAAAGACAGAGGGGTTGGAATTGAGAAAGTAGCAGCCACCCGGCGTAGATGTAGTGCCTGTATTGCCTGTGATGGTAGTAAAGGCAACATTCATGGCATTGCCATCAGAGCATAGCGCGCTACCGTTATTGCGCACAAATAGACAATTGGTCACTGACACAGGAGAGCCGCTGTGAGTATACATACCACCGCCTGCAGGATTGCTGGCAGAGGTCACCACATTGCCATCAAATATACATGCTGTCAGCAGGGGGGCACTGTTATCATTACTTATACCACCACCAAAGGCAAGGGTCGGTCCGTTTACTACATTGCTATCAAACTGGCAGTGGTACAACACGGGCGCACTGTTATTGCCATTGTACATCCCGCCGCCGTATGCGCTGCCCGTAGATACGGCATAGTTTGCCACAAACCGGCAGTTAGACACCTTTGGCGAAGAGCCGTAATTGATCATACCTCCTCCTACGCCTGTTATGCTGTTGTATGCTCCTGTGATCACAAATCCATCCAGCGCGGCTGTCGTATCCAGCCCGGTGTTATAGTTATTGATCACATTATAGGCGTTATTAGATAGCACCTGATCGCGCTGTATATCTCCGGATAGGGTCGTGTGGTATAGCGCCGGGTCGCGCCGTGCCATAGTGGTAGCGCCTTGTGCCGTAGAGAACCCCCCGTAAATAGCTACATGATCGTGCATCTGAAACGTAGCAAAAGGCGTATTCACCACATTGCCCGCAGGGTCTTTGCTGGGGTAATAGGTACCTTCAGACACCCATATCTGAGTGATGCCGGAGCAGGTCGCCAGGTCCAGTGCGCTTTGCAGATCTGTGAAGGCATCTGTCCAGTTGAGGCCACTATTGCTGCCAGTGGCGGTAGCATCTACATACAGGGTATTCTGGGCCAGGTTATAGGTGTGCAGTGTAGCCGATGCACTATTTGTACACCCGTTCGCATCAGTGATAGTATATGGGTACGTACCACCTGGCAGGTTTGTATATTGTGTACTGGTGCTAAAGCTATGGCTCACACCATTTAGTATGGTAGTAAAGGGTGCAGTACCCGTGGTGGGTGTGAGGGTGACAGTTCCTGTACTGCTACAGTTGTCCCCATAGCTTACGGTCATCACCGGGTTAGGATTTACCGTTAGTACTATAGATACTACGCTGTCACAGCCGTTGCGAGCAGTAGAGATAAGGTCATAGGTACCGGACTGGGTGCGGTATTGCCCCCATATATATGCCCCCCCGCCCTGGCATACGGATACCGGTGTCTGATAGACGTGATATGCTGCAGGTGCGCTCTGCCGCTCGTAGCAGCCCATATCCACAGTACCATTGTAGATCCGTGTATTGCCGGCCAGGTCAGTACCGGGTACTGATCCGGGTACCAGTGCATTGCTGCCTGCATCTATGGCACGTGAGCATGGGCTCAGGGTATAGTCTCCTGCTGCAGAGTTATTAAAGGATACATCGGCATTGATGATATTCCCTCCGAGATCGTTGCCCTGGCCCTGTGTGAATGCCAACGGCGCTGAGGCTATAAAGCAGTTCTGGAAATTCGCCTGGTTGCCATAATATGGATTTGGTTGCGTGAGGCCGTTAAACTGTACGTTATTAACCTCGCAGTATTCATCTTCACCGGTAGGAGCGTTATTGCCCTGCATGATACAGTTTTGATAGCTGCTGGACACAGCCATAGAGATAGAACTATACAGGAACGTAGAATATCCTCTGCCTATATTATAGATACCGCCACCCGATGTCGTAGCTGTATTGGTGGTGAGGGTACAGTTGAGTATCGTACCTGTGCCGTAGTAGCACGCCAGCCCTCCGCCACATATGGCCCGGTTTCCACTAAAAAAGCAGTTGGCCACTATAGGTAGTATAGTACTTTTACCCTCTATGGTCACACCGCCGCCATAGCCATTGGCACCTAGCTGGTAGCCTGGCAGAGCGGTATTATTGATGTTTATATTATTATAGAAATAACAGTTGTACACTTGGGTAGAAGAGCTGGCTATCAGCATTCCTCCTGCCCTGTTGCCGCTAAAGGTACAGTAGGCCACCGTCTCAGAGCTGCTGGCTGCAGCGATCCCTGTCGTAGCATTATTATCAAAGGTGCAATACGTGATGCTGGCGCTGCTGGTATTGTCTCGTATCACTGATCCCCCCACATGCTGCGTGGCATAGATATATGATGAAAACCCATTATTGTTAAACGTGCAGCCGGATATATTTGGTGAACTGTGCTGCAACTTATTTTCATTGGCTATGGCCGATCCGAGGTCGGCTACATTGCCGGTAAAGGTGCAGTAAAGGATATTAGGCGAGCTGCCAGCGTTGTATATCGCACCACCTTCACTCAAGATAGGAAAGTTGATAGAGGCGAGATAAGTACCATTTTCCCCTGCGGTATTATTTATGAATGTCGAGTTGGTGATCGTAGCATTGCTCGGCCCAAATACATTGTCACAAAAAATACCTGCACCCTGGGCACAGTAGTTATTAGTGATAATACAATTATTGATCGTCGGCGATACACTATTGAGATAGATACCGCCGCCAAATCCGTTGGCATCATAGGCGCCTGTCACGGTGATACCATCTATCACGCTGAATCCATTGCCCGGATAGGTCTTGATAATGCAGTAAGCATTGTCACTCGCAGTACCGTTCTGCTGTATATCGCCGCTCAACACGGTAGGAAACAGTGCCGGATCCCTTGTGGCAAAGCTGTAGTGATTGGTATGCTGATCAAATCCGCCGTATATCTTGATACCGCCAAAGGTCCAGAAGGCTTTAGTACGTTCATCAAAAATATTTGAAGCCTTGGTCGGATAGTAGGTGCCTCCGGCTACCCATATCTGATCTCCGTTTTGAGCATGATCGAGTGCATCCTGCAGGGTGATGTACGCTGTGATCCAGTCTACACCGTCATGCGTACCAGAGGCTGGCAGGCTGGCATCTACCTTGATGATACCTGCATCCGCTACAGAGATACGCAGTACCAGTATGATCAGGAGGAGTAATGTGCGATTTGAAAATTTCATGTCATTTGATTTTTGAAGAGCTGTTTTCTTACACTTCAAACCTACATCTACTTTATATCATGCCTCTACTCAACTACTACTCAATACAACCACAAAAAGTTGTTTTTCTACTAGTTATGAAATATCCAACAAACACTTCTCTCGCTTATCCTTTGCGATATAAGCCTGACTTCGCATAGTCATAAAGAAGCAAAAGATCACAGACACAGAGTTTGGCGCGCTGATATTTGAGGCTGGCAAAGTCTCGCGCGACAATATCAATTTTGACCGGCAGATGAAAGCGGTGGAGACAGTGCTAAGCGTCAATCCTCACCCGCAGCCGTCAGCCCGTCTCAACCGCATCCGCAAGGCCTTTCCTCAGCTTTCGGCTACCGAAGCCAAAATATGCTCGCTGCTCAAAAATAATTTCAGCAATGGAGAGATAGCAAACCTACCCGTCACTAGTACACATGCAGTAGAAAACCACTGCTACCGCATACGCAAAAAACTAAATGTCAATTGCAGATGGCCATATGTATCGCCTGCTGAGCGATGTATGATGTCCATCACCTGCACGCCATAGATGCAAATCAAAAGTTTACAATGCTGAACCATATCCAAAACCGTATCTTAAAAATCAAAAAGCCCTTGATAGACTTGCTACCAAGGGCTTGTAAAGATAATCTGAGGTCGGAAGCGGATTCGAACCGCTGTAGCAGCTTTTGCAGAGCTGAGCCTAGCCACTCGGCCATCCGACCCTTATTTCCCCCTATCGGGGGACTGCAAATGTAGAATAAAATCGGGAAATCAAAAGGCCCCTCCGATAAGATTATCAATGAATATGATCCATACAGATATATCCCGCCACTGTGGATACGGTCTTGAAAAAATCCGGTAGCTCCTCACTTCTCTTTAGTACCTTAGCGCCGCACTTTTTCAATCACAAAATGATCATGACTCAGCACCTCTCAGACCGCATCACCCACATGCAGGAATCTGCCACGCTCAAGATGGCCAAGATATCCCGCGAGCTCAAGGCGCAAGGCCTCGATATCATAGACCTCAGCATCGGCGAGCCCGACTTTGATACGCCGCAGCATATCAAAGATGCCGCCAAGCGCGCTATAGACCAAGGCTACACGCACTATACGCCCGTACCGGGCTACCCTGAGCTGCGCAAGGCTATAGCCGCCAAACTGAAGCGTGACAATAAGCTGGACTATACACCGGATCAGATCGTGGTCTCTACCGGGGCCAAGCAGTCTATAGCCAATGTGGTCCTGAGCCTGATCAACCCCGGCGATGAGGTGCTCCTCCCCGCTCCCTACTGGGTCAGCTACTCTGCCATAGCAGACCTGGCCGAGGGCCGCTCTATAGAGATCCCTGCCACACTAGAGACCAACTTCAAAGTCACTCCTGCGCAGCTGGAGCAGCATATCACCGACCGCACCCGCCTGATCATCTTCTCCTCGCCGTGCAATCCTACCGGCTCTGTATATAGCCACGATGAGATGCAGGCGCTGGCACAGATGCTGGCTAAGCATCCCGATGTCTACGTGATCTGCGACGAGATCTACGAGTTTATCAACTATACCGGCCAGCCGCACACCAGCCTCGCCTCCTTCCCCGAGATCAAGGATCGCGTCATCACAGTCAATGGCTTTAGCAAAGGCTTTGCCATGACAGGCTGGCGCCTCGGCTATATAGCCGCACCGCAGTGGATAGCACAGGCCTGCGACAAGATACAGGGCCAGATCACCTCCGGCACCTGCTCTATAGCCCAGATGGCCGGCGTAGCTGCTGCTACCGAGAGCCTGCAGCCTACCTACGATATGGTGGCTGAGTTTCGCAAGCGCCGCGACCTGGTATATGGCCTGCTGAGTGATATACCCGGTATCAAGGCCAACCTGCCTGACGGTGCTTTCTATTTCTTCTTTGACATCAGCTCTTTCTTTGGCAAGAAGTACGGTGACACCGTGATCAATAGCGCAGAGGACATGAGTGGCTACCTGCTACGCGAGGGCCAGATAGGCCTCGTAAATGGTGAAGCATTTGGCGATCCTAACTGTATCCGTCTCTCTTATGCCGCCTCAGAAGAGAAGCTCGTGAAAGTTTGCACCCGCCTCAAAGAAGCGTTGGCCAAACTGGCTTAAATACCGTTATTTGCACCGACGGCGGTGGCCGTCCGCCTAAAATATAGCAATGTCAGAAAAGCTCGACTTCAATAATGTAAAGGTCCTCGTGATCGGAGACATTATACTCGATCATTACATGTTTGGTCAGATACACCGCATCTCGCCCGAGGCACCGGTACCGATAGTAGACATAGAGTACGAGGAAAACCGCCTCGGCGGCGCAGCCAATGTCGCTCTCAACCTCAGCGAGTTGGGAGCCAAGCCTACTCTCATGTCTGTAATAGGAGATGACAAAAGCGGGCGCACCATCTTTGAGCTGCTCAAGAAGAACCAGATACACCACGACTATATCATCACCTCTCAGAGCCGCACCACCTCGCACAAGACGCGCATCTATGACGATGAGCGCCAGGTGGTACGCTTTGACCAGGAGGATGACTCTGATCTCAGCCCCGAGCTGGAGGCGCAGCTCATCAATGACTTTGACGAGCTGATCCGTGAGACTAAGTTTCACGCCATCATCTTGCAGGATTATAATAAAGGCGTACTGACCAAGAAGTTTATCAAGCACGTGCTCCTGCAGACTACCAAGCGTAACATCCCTGTGGCGGTAGACCCCAAGGAGTACAACTTCTTTGAGTACCAGCAGATAGATCTCTTCAAGCCAAACATCAAAGAACTGGGCGAGGCACTGCAGATGAAGATAGACCCCAAGAGTATTACTAGTCTGCGCAAAGCTGCCGAGGAGTTGAAAAAGAAGAACCGCTTCGACAATCTCCTGCTCACCCTCGGCGCCAATGGTGTCTTTGTCTATACCAAAGATGGCACCTCATTCGTAGTACCCGCGCGCCCTATCAAGACGGCCGATGTATCCGGTGCAGGAGACACAGTGATCAGCATTGCCACATTATGCTTTGTCAAGGACTTCCCGTGGAAGAAAATGGCGCAGCTGTCAAACGCTGCTGCAGGCAAGGTATGCCGCAAGGTAGGCATAGCGCCTATATCATTGAAAGAGCTGAAGAGTTAAGCTACTTCCCTCCGTGTATTTCGTTTCTGTGCTGATAGATGAAGTCGTTCATCTCGCGCAGATAGCCATCCAGCTCACCGGCAGCCGTCTTCATCATCGGTGCCAAGGAACGCATTTCGGCTTCACTTGTTTTATCTCTTTGCAGCACTTCTGCTATGCCCAGGATGTTTGCTGCAGGCCGCCTTACCTTATGTGATAGGGCAAAAAGCATCTCCTCCAGTGTATGTATGTACTGCTCTTTGCGCAGCTCGGCTTCTTTGCGATCAGTGATGTCCAGCGCTGTGCCTACCAGCTGCTGCGTGTCATTGCTTTCCAGTGTGTAGCGCAGCCATTTCTCTGTTCCTTTAGCAGTTCTTATGCGTATGTCAAACGACACAGCAGCATAGCCGGGCCGCATCGATTCTCTGGCCGCTACCAGCATACCCAGGTCATCTGCATGTATCATATCGCGCCAGCGTGGCAGATCCATAGGCGTATCCTGAGGGATGTCAAATATGCGGTACATCTCCGGAGACCAGTATATCTCGTCTTTCTTATAGTCCACGTACCAGTGGCCTACGCCGGCTACTTTCTCTGCTACCAGCAGGCGGTTGAGTGCTTTAGCCGTTTTGTTATTGGCTGCTGCCAGGGCCAGCTGGCTGCGCATACGGTTTCTCCGTGCTTCAAACCGCTCCGTCACCTTGGCCGCCAGTATCTGTAGTATGCGGCCCTGCTCCGGGGTGAACTGCCTCGGCTGCTTATCTATCACGCACAGGGTGCCCAGTGCGTAGCCCTCATCCGTCACCAGTGGTGCACCTGCATAGAAACGTACATGCGGCTCACCGGTGGCCAGGGGATTGGTTTTAAACCTGTCATCTGCCAGAGAGTCCGGCACTACAAATACCTCATCAGGTGCCTGTATAGCGTGGTAGCAGAAAGCCTGCTCTATAGGCGTCTCAGTGGCCCCCAGGCCCACCTTAGCCTTAAACCACTGCCGGTGCGAGTCCAAGAGGGAGATCAGCGAGATAGGCATGCCAAAAAAAACCGAGGCCAGCTCTACTATATCGTCAAACTCCCGCTCGGGCAATGTATCCAGCAGGTCATACTCGCGTAGTATTTCTACTCTCTTCTCCATACTTATTTTGAAAGGATCATCATATACCGTGTCCTGCCGGACAAAGTTTCACAGCTCGTCGCGTATGCGGATAAATTGTTCGCCCTCCAGCGGTTTTACAAGGTATCCCTTGACAAAAGGATATTCCGCAGCCCTCTTTTTATCGCCATCCGCTATCGAGGAGCTGAGCATATAGATGGTGATCCGTCGCGGCAGGCGGTCTTGCAGCGCGGCATACTCATCCAGAAACTGCCATCCGTCCATGCGGGGCATGTTGATGTCCAGCAGGATCAGGTCTGGCAGCGCCTCTGCATCAGTGAGGTGTGCGGTGAGGTGGTCTATAGCCAGGTCGCCATCTGAGAAGGTCGTAATATCTGTCTCATCGTCTGCGTCTGCGATGAGAAATTTAGCCAGATGAGTATATGCCGGATCATCATCTACTATCCATAGTTTGGTCATGCTATCCCGGGTATGATGAATAAAAAAATCCGGTGAGTGGCCGGACATCACAGTGATCAAAACTATGAACCAAAGTTAGCGAATATCATAACTGGTAGGGAGTTCGGCAAAAGTTAAAAATCAAACCGCTAAAGACTAACTAATCTTACGCATCGTTTTGATGCCATATTTCAATAGCCCATGGCCCCATTGATAGCGAAAAGAACAACCAACCTGCTGGTTCTACTACTCACAGTTGTGACTGCCAGTGCCGATGGTGATGAAATCAATATCCGCATTATTAAAAAGAGGCATCCCTACCTGGATCTGATAGGTGTGGACCAGACCCCTGATCAAGTACCCATGCTCGATTGGGATGCGACCTACCGTATCATCTTGCATGATGTAGATCTCCGGTGGATACAGAGTGCCTCTTCCTCTACGGGTCGTATCTACCGCCAGGACAGCATGCTCACTATCCGTTTACCATATGTACAGCGGCGGTCGCTTGATTCATTCACTGTCACAGTCGCCTTGCGTGCTTCTGCCAGAGTAGATAGCTATACAGTATCGCGGCGCTTATATATCCGGCCCAATCAGAAAGTCTACATACCGCCACCCTGGCAGCGGCGGGGACTCTATCTGCGCTGGGGCGCAAGACGTGTCTGGTTCCATCCTGCTGTATACTATGGCTCTGCTATAGCCAGCTGGTCTATGATCAAAAGGCAAAACCTGGCAGACATAGCAGGTGAGAATATCAGCTATCAGAACTATGATAATACCGACACATCTCTGGCTGTCTTCGACTCTCTCTACATCACGATATACAACAGGCACCATACCTATCGCTATCACGTAGCAGGGTCCTCGCTACCCGCCGAGGCAGCCGATGTGATCCGGGCCTCGCGCCCAAGTGACAGTATGCGAGTCATCATGTACTATCTCGACAAGCAGTCCAATCAGGTCCGGCACAAAACACTCTACATTTCCCTGCATACCGGCCTCATCATATCGGGCTTCTATCATTGGGGTTGACCGGCAAATCTTATTTTTGCGGCATGCCTCTCTCCATACGGTCCGCATTATGCTTACTGCTATCCTTCTGCTACTTGAGCGCTGCTGCCCAGACGCATAGCCGTACCCTGCCAGACCGCATGTATGCCGATAGTGCCTACGCACCTTTTCTATTTGGCGTAGCATCGGGAGATCCCACCCGGACCAGTGTCATGATCTGGACACGCGCAGAGACCACCGAGCCTATACGCTGGGAGGTAGCTGCTGATAGTAATTTCTCCTTCACCGGACGCACCGGTCAGACTTATTGCAGCCCTGACCACGACTATACTGTATCCGTAGATGTCAATGGATTGGAGCCGGGGCATCACTATTATTATCGTTTTATTTTTGGCGCTGACCGGGTGTCGCAGACAGGCCGCGCACTCACACTACCTGATGACTCTGTGAAACACCTCCGCCTCGCACTGGTCTCCTGCTCAGGTGCCTGGTCTGGCTACTTCAATGCCTATCGCCGCTTAGCGCAGCGCGATGATATAGACTACCTCGTGCATGTGGGTGACTATATTTATGACGATGTAGACCCTGACGAGCACGTACGCATGCCCGACCCTGAGCCGCAAAATCCCTCTACCCTGGCCGAGTGGCGCGACCGCCATCTTTACTACCTGCTAGATCCTGACCTCCGGCTAGCTCGCCAAAATAAAACCTGGATAGCTGAGTGGGATAATCATGACAACCACTACAGCAATTTTGAGCACAATGCAGATGGCCTCACGGCCTTCTATGAGTACCTGCCTATACGCATGCCTGACACGATGCATCCTGAGTATATCTTTCGCCGCTTTCAGTTTGGTGGGCTGGCAGACCTCCACATGATAGATATGTACCTCTTTCGCGGGCGGGAGGATTTTGCCGCAGGCCAAAAGTCTATCCTCGGCAATGTACAGGATGCATGGCTCAAGAAAAGCCTGACTCGATCTACCACCACCTGGCACCTCCTGGGCAATCAGGAAATGCTAGGGAGCTGGCTGAGCAAAGGGATCCCAAAGTCTATGCACGCTCCCGGAGACGGTACTTACTTCAATCCGCAGGACTGGGATGGCTACGCTACAGATCGTCAGCGCTTCTATCACTACCTCGATACGGCACATATACATAACGTCGTCACACTGACCGGCGACCTGCACATGTCATTTATCATAGATCTCGCTCCTGACCCGCGCGACCGCCGCACCTACCATCGCCGCACAGGCCGCGGCTCACTGGGAGTAGAGGTACTCACACCGAGCATCTCTGCCGGCAATATGGACGAGGAGCACATACCCCGCTGTCTCATCCCCATCTTCCAGCGCCTGAGCCTCGACCTCAATCCGCACCACCGCTGGGTACAATTTTGGAAACATGGCTATACCACCATAGATGTCACGCCGGAGCGCTGCGTGGCGCAGTTCTGCTATATGGATATCCTGCACTATTCCGACCGGGAGACTTACAGCCGCCCTTTTGTCGTACGGCGTGGCGCAGATCATTGGGATAGAAAGAAATACAGGAAAAACGACTTCCGTTGATTGTGATCACGTCATGATTTTCATCCCGATCTACTTCTTTATGAGATGATCAAAATGGGGTATGGAATAATTCTTGTGCCTGCACTCTGCGTGAAAAAAAATTATCTTACGACTCTAAACTCAATCCAGCGCCATGTCTCTCAGTCCTCTCGCAGGTCAGCCCGCCGCACAGCAGCCGCCCATAGATCTCGATAAACTCATAGCCGCCTACTACGATCAGAAGCCCGACCCCGCCGTCGCAGCGCAGAAGGTCATCTTTGGCACCTCCGGGCATCGCGGCTCCTCGCTCGATAGCTCATTCAATGAAAACCATATCCTGGCTATCACGCAGGCTATCTGTGACTATCGCGGCAAGCAAAATATCAATGGCCCACTCTACATCGGTATAGACACACATGCCCTCTCAGAGCCGGCCTACCGCACTGCACTGGAGGTGCTGGCCGCCAATGGCGTGGAGACTATGGTCGCCGCCGATGGCGAGTACACACCTACTCCTGTGATATCGCACGCCATACTGATCTACAATCGCGGCCGCAAAGATGGACTCGCAGACGGTATCGTGATCACTCCCTCTCACAACCCTCCGCGCGATGGCGGCTTCAAGTACAACCCGCCCAATGGCGGCCCCTCCTCTACCGAGGTCAGCAATATCATACAGGCACAGGCCAATGAATACCTGAAGGCCAATCTCAGCGGTGTGAAGCGCACCCCCTATGAGCAGGCCGCGAAAGCTGCTACCACGCATAGCTACGACTACAAGCCAAACTATATCTCAGACCTCACCTCTATCGTAAATCTTGAGGCTATCAGAAGCAGCGGTTTGCGCCTCGGCGCTGACCCGCTGGGTGGTGCCGGTGTGCACTACTGGCAGCCCATAGCAGAGCGCTACCGCCTGGATATGACCATCGTCAATACCAAGGTGGACAAGACGTTCAGCTTTATGACACTGGACTGGGATGGCCAGATACGTATGGATCCCAGTTCGCCATACGCCATGCGCAGCCTCATAGGCATGAAGGATAAATTTGACATTTCCTTTGCCTGCGATACAGACCATGACCGCCATGGCATCGTGACGCGCAGTGCAGGCCTGCTCCCGCCCAATCATTACCTCGCGGTGATGATACAGTATCTGCTACAGCATCGCCCCGACTGGAAGCCATCTGCTGCCATCTCCAAAACACTCGTGAGCAGCCAGATGATAGACCGCGTAGTAAAGAAACTTGGCCGCAAGCTATACGAAGTACCTGTTGGTTTCAAATGGTTTGTAGACGGGCTGTATGATGGCTCGCTGTGCCTTGGCGGAGAAGAGAGCGCCGGAGCCATCTTCTCGCGTATGAATGGCGACGTATGGACCACAGACAAGGATGGCATCGTACCGGCGCTGCTCTCCGCAGAGATCATGGCCGTGACCGGCAAAGATCCCGGCGAGATATATAATGATCTGACGAAAGAGTTCGGCGAGTCTCACTATAGCAGAATAGAGGCTCCGGCCAATGCCGATCAGAAATCAAAGCTCTCCAAACTCGCTCCCTCGGCCATTACCACAAAGGAACTTGCAGGTGAAAAAATCACACAGATACTATCCAATGCGCCGGGCAATAATGCACCCATAGGTGGCATCAAGATAGAGAGTGAGCATGGCTGGTTTGCGGCACGACCATCTGGCACCGAGGATATCTACAAGATCTACGGAGAGAGCTTCAAAAGCGAAGCACACCTCAAGCAGATACTCGATGAGGCGCAGACCATCGTGACCGCTGCGATCAGGTAAACACAAGCTATTGCACCAACTAAAAAAGGCCCATCGCGGGCCCTTATTATTTTCTCTTATACTTTTCTATTTGTTTAAACTATGGGCATTAGCGTCTCTGCAGCTCATTGCATTACATCACCGGACAGACAAATGGCCTTGGCTTTCTCTTCAGGCAGCCTTGGTACATGATAGCCAGCTCGGGTGCACCGTATGTCTGTGAGCCAGGTGTCAGTTTAGACACGTTCACATCATAGCTGAAGCCTATCGTCAGGCCTTTTATGTCGAGGCGTGTCTGCAGTATCACTGCATCCAGTGGCGCGCGAAACTGCGCACCTACGTAGAAGAAAGTCGTACTGGTGTTATTGCCCAGCTTCATGCGCACCAGTGATCCGAAGTTATACTGCTGCGAAGGGCCCTGGAATAGGAGCATGAAGTTTGGCATGATCCACACCTTATCTCCCACCATAAAAGAGCCGCCACCGTGAAAGGTAGTTTTGATGTACAATTTATCCCCTCCGCTATTGTTGTAGATGCCCGGTGAGTACCAGGAGATATTAGGCTGGTTCACATGATTGACAGCCAGGCCAAAGTACAGGTTATGCCGCTTTTGTTTGAAGCTGACGGAGTACAGCGCACCTACACCGGCGTCGATATAGATCATATTGTTCCTGGCAAAACTTTCTTTAGGCAGGCTCGGATCGTATTTGCCTGTCACAGGGTCATATTGGTCATCGTAGGTAGACTTATTGGGATTAAATCCTCTGTGATTCACTCCTATCTGCAGGCCTACGGAGAGAGATGAGTTGCCCCGCCTGTCCAGCATAAAGTGGTAGGCAGCAGTGACATCACCGCGGTTCATGTTATATCCCGTAGCGCCCGCTATATCAGACTGGATGGAGATACCTATTCCTGCAAAGCTTTGCACCTTGGTAGGCCTGCCTACTGACACATCTCCCGACGCGCCAAATGTCGTATACGTATTGCCACCGGATACAGTATTCCACTGCGTACGTGCATTCACTGCCACGCGATAGTCGCAGGCATTGAGGCCGGCCAGTGCGGGGTTCAGCTCCATCGGAGCATAGTTGTACTGAGAGAGGTGTGTATCCTGAGCTATGGATGGCAGGCTGCAGGCACCGATCATGCACACTGTATAGCCTATTTTATTCAATATCCTTTGTAGCATATTTATCTCCTTATCTGATCAGGGTTACGTTACCCTTGCCCGAGATAGTCTGACCTGTGGTACACACTACCTCAAATACATAAACAAAGACACCCGAATTTTCCGGCCTGGCCTTATCATTGTGTTTGCCGCCATTCCATGCTGCATCCTCAGGCGTATCGGCGTTGGATATATCATGTACCAGGTTGCCCCAGCGGTCATAGATGCGGAAGTAGTTGACCTTAGTGATACCCTGGCCACGTATGCGGAAGACATCATTGTTGCCATCTGCATTAGGAGTAAATGTGTTAGGGATATAGATCAGTGAGTTGTCGCATGATGTGATGACCGTCACCGTCACACTGGCTCTGTTAGAGCAGGTTACACCATTCTTGCTATAGAAGATGGTGGCATTGTATGTGGTGGTCTGATGTGGCCTGGCTATAGGGTTGCGGCAGGTGCGGCAGCTCAGAGTGCTGTCCGGGTCCCATACGATACTATCTATCGTACCCTTCACTGTAGAGCTCACATCAGAGCTCAGGCCCAGCACGATGTTTTCCGGATTGGCTGAGGCCTCTACCGGCACAGAGTCTATCACATATACCGTCACCGTGTCCACCTTTGGTGTACAGTGGCCGTAGTAGATATTCACCAGATACTGCATAGGCTGGCGCGGTGTGATCACTACATCCGTGCTGTTAGGATTATCTATATAGGAGGGTGGTATCCACCGCACTGATCCGAAGAGGCCACTGACGTGAAATCCTACGGAATATCCCAGGCATATGGTGGTGTCCTGATTGGGGTCTATAGTAGCCACAGGCTCTGCTATGATAATGATGTCATTGCAGGCATCTGGGCTCTGGCAGCCATAGATATCCTCTACAGACAGGCACACATGATACTGCTGAGGTGTCATAAAGGTGCGGTGTATCACTGCTGAGTCATCAGGTTGTGTTACTCCATTGATAGTCCAGTGATAGTGGCCGATAGCCCCATCTCCTATCGTCCAGTTGCCCGTTATAGTATTCGGGCGATTTATACAGTTAGTATCCGCGGCCAGCGAGGCTGATGGTATGCGGTGCACTGTCACACTCTGACGTGCGGTATCTGTACAGCCGTTCACATCAGTCTGTACCAGCATCACACTGTAGGTACCTGCTATACTATAGGTGTATGTATCTGGCGATGTGGTAAACTCCGGCGTACCGTCTGACTGCATATCTATGCCAAATGCCGCCAGCGGCGCTGAGATGCCGGCAGTAGAGTTATTGGTCACAGTCACAGGTGTGCCGAGGCAGGCCGAGGCAGGTGTCACACTCAGCGCAGCGTGTGGTTTATCTCCCAGTGTCAGACTATTGTAGACCGTGTCCCTGCAGCCCAGTGCACTGATCAGTACCAGTGTATCCTGATAGGTGCCCGGTGTGAAGTAGCTGTGCGAAACAGTCTGACCTGAGCCCGTACTACCATCGCCAAACGACCAGAGATATGATGATACGGTACTATGAGTCACCTGCGCAGTAGCGGTAAATTGGGTCGTCTCTCCGAGGCACAGCCCCGTAGCGCTGCTACTACCGGTGATAGTGGACACGTATACATGCACAGTGTCATAGGTATAGCAGCGCGGCACATCTCCCGCCCGTACCACATAGAGTGTATCCATCTGTGGCGTCACTACCGGCGCAGCATTATTGGTTGTATCGATATTATAGTTTGTCTCCCAGTGGAGTGGCGGTGAGCCGCTGGCAGAGAGCGTAGCAGAGCTGCCCAGGCAGATGGTCTGGTCCGGGCCCACATTCAAAGTAGCTATCGGCTTTATTACTATATTCTGATAGGCGGTGTCTGAGCAGCCATAGCCATCTGTGATAGTCAGTGAGGCCACATAGTTGCCGCCTACTGTATAGTTGTATGAGGTATCCAGGTACGTATTGATCACCGTATTATTGTAGCCTATATTCCATTGTCCGCTCACTATAGCGGTACTGTCATCCACCGTACTGGAGTCTCTGAATTGCAACAGTAACGGTACGCACCCTATCGTATCATCCATCACTAGCCTGGCTACCGGCGGTGCCTGCACATGCACATGTTTGGTCAGGCTGCCGGTACAGCCCAGATTGGTCCTTACAGAGAGTGTCACATTATAGTCGCCCGGCACGGCGTAGGTATGGCACGGGTTGGGCGTAGAGTCTGCCGGTGTACCATCGCCAAAATCCCACGCTCTCTGCACCGTATAAGAATAGATAGAGTTGTAAGTGGTCAGTTTAGTAAAGCAAATGGTATTGCTACCACAGGCCTGGAAGGTATCGGCAAAATCTACTGTAGGCGTATCTATGACCACCGGGATGGAGTCTCCTGTAGGATCTTCCAGGGTATATAGCTGGCGGCAGTTAGTATCCGGCAGCTGCCAGGACTGTACATACGGTCGGTACACATTGATATTGCAGTAGGTGATGGTCACCGTATCCAGCGTCGGATTGGCCATCGTACCTCGCGGTATAGACATATTTATAAAGGATGGATTGCCGTTATCGGACTGGATCACTAGTGAGTCGGCATCATAAGAGCTGAGGAAAAGGCGTACCGGTGTGCAGCCACAGCCACCGACCTTCTCTGATGTCATATGGACTACAGGGCCTCTTGCATGGATAGTATACCGCCTTGACGTATCAGTACATCCATGGCACGACTCTACTATATGAGTGATCGTATAGGTGCCTGGACGATAGTAGATGTGGGCAGGGCTCCGCGTCGTATCTGTATGGCTGCCGTCGCCAAAGTCCCAGAAATAAGAGCAGATATCATACCGCGAGGTATCGATCAGAGGGTTAATGATGATTTTCGGACAGGCATTGGCAGTATCCTGAAGGTTTCGGAAGGTGTAGTCAGCCTCGGGATTCTTCACCAGTATAGATTTGCATATCGTATCCCTGCATATATTATACCGGTCTATAGCTACCAGACACACGTTGCCCGAGCCCTCATTAGCAAACTGGCAGGAGAATGAAGGCACATCGCCGGGATTTGGATTGGTAGGACCCAGAGCGGCAGGCAGCAGCCACTGGTAGTGAGCCACATATCCTGTAGAGGTAGATGTAAAGGTCAGGGGATTGAGTGGAGAGGGATTTGCCTGGCAGGTGATCGTATCACTCATGGCAAAGTTTGCCACTACGCTGTCAGATACGATCTGCTTAGTCACTATCGCACTGCATCCGAATGTATCTACGATCGTCAGCGCCGCAGTATAAGTATTAAAACCGGAATATGTGTGGATCGGAGAAACCGAAGTAGCATCTACTCCCCCATCTCCAAAACTCCATGTGAAACTGCCTGGACCACTCCCCAGCGAGTAGGTACTTAAATTGGTAAACTGAGACTGAAAAGGGCTACAGTCCGCGGAATCACTGACAGCAAATTTGGGTTTGGGAGAAGATATCACGATATAAGATGGCTTGCATAGCGTATCTACACATCCACCGGAGTAGGTTAGCCGCACACATACCTCGTAGTAGGCAGGATTAGTCAGCAAGGGTCTGCACATGGATCCTGTATAGGCCGGATTGCCCGTGAGGAAGTTCGGGGGACCATTATATTGCACCACGCTCCACACGGCACTGGTAGCTACGGAAGCCCCGGGCGCATATACTAGCCGGATCGTATCACGAAATTGGGCCGGGTAGCACACTGTTCTCGACGCATTGGTAGTAAAGTCAACCCCTGAGCATGGAACGATAAATGAATCCATCTTGGTATGCTGGCATCCTGTAGAGAAGTTAGTAGCCGTCAGTGATATTCTATGTGAGGTGCCGCAAGGTCCTGATAGCGCTACTTGCAGTACTGTCTGATTGTGGTAGTGTACGCCATCTATTATCCACTCCAGAGAGTCTGCCATGATACTGGTGCTGGTCAGCGTCACGGTATTTGAGCCGTTGCACCCCAGCACTTTGTTAAATTGTGCTGCAGGGGCCAATATTTTGATCGAATCAGTCAGGCATACTGTATCACCCAGGCAGGTGCCGGACCGGGCCTGAAAGCAGGGGTGAAAATTGCCGATATCATGATACATATAGCATGATACCCAGTAGTGAGCTGAGTCGGTCAGCTGAGTGGTAGCAGCATTGCCCAGGCCTTGTGGCCAGACGGTCACCTGGGTAGGTGTATCTACGCCTGTGACTGTCGCTAGCAGGTGGTTGCACATCTGCTCATAGCACACATCGTGAGGATAGACGGTGAGTGATACGCTGGGCTTGCCGCTCACGCAGATACTATCTTGCAGTGTATTGGAGCATCCGGCAGAGTTAGTCAGAGACAGCGTATATCGGTGGCACCCTTTAGTCGTATACCTGATCAGCATAGAGTCCTGACTCAGCTGCGTGGTAGATGCTCCTGGGAAACTCCAATTCACCGTAGTAAATGGACGCCCTATCGTCGTATTGACTACTATAAAACTATCGTTCACACACCCATTGCCCAGTTGCAGTACCGTGGTCCTCGCCTTGAGTGGCTGCACCGTCACCAGGTTATTCCTGATCAGCTGCGAGGTGCATCCTGTCGTATCCGTCACTGTCAGTACAGGGGAGTAGTAGCCAAATGTCGTCAGTGTGGCAGACGTGCCTGTGTGGCTGCTAGGGGTAGAGTTTGGCGCAGGGTTCCAGGCAAAAGTGCAGGAGGCGCATGGAGTGCCTGTATAGGTTAGATTGACCGTATATGGCGTAGTGCATGAGTAGGTGTCTACAGTAGTAAAGTTTACTGGCAGAGGCTGCCCGAAGGACACCGCGGCGGCATTGGTCATGGTATCTATGCACCCGCCCGCATAGTACACTATCAGCTGTGCGCCGTAGGTACCCGGAGAGGCATAGGTCGCAGACACACAGCCATTAGAGGTAGTGTTGTAGGAAGAGGGAGATGCACCCGGAAAATTCCAGGTATACGACAGTGCACCCGGGGTACAGGCGCAATATTGTGCTCCACCGGGAGCACATCGCGACGTACGCGTAGTTGTGAAGCACGCAGCTGCATAATTGCCTACCGTAATATAGTTATTGCGCATCAGCGTATCAGAGCATCCCGTCAGTGAGTCTACAGTGATCAGTTTTATACTGTAGGTGCCAGAGGTATAGGCGTGCGAAAAAGTATTGGAGTGACCGCTCTGAGCCGCGCTCGTGCTGCCATTGATATACCAGTTATAGATCGTAGTGGCTCCGCCGCCTGTGGCTGTCATCACGCTGGTCATGGGAGAGGCACAGCCGCTCAATGGCGTACCTGTGAAACTCGCCAGCGGCCGCGGCAATATATTTATCGGAGCAAAATTTGAATCTGTACTGCAGCCGCAGGCATCCGTCACGATCACACCGGGCCGGTAGGTGCCCTGCTGCGTATACGTACGTGTAGCAGGCACTACGGTGTCGAGCCTTCCCTGCCGCCAGTCTATGAGATAGCTCAGCGGACCACAGCCGGCATCATAGGTAGACTGATCGGAGTAGGTCACTGACTGTCCCAGACAGGTATTATATGTCGAAAACCCACCTCGGATCACCGGCGGGCAGTGTACTAAAAAGTTGCTGTCTACCTTAGTACAGGTATTACCTGCCACGGTGGTGGTCATGGTCACCTTTACTCTGCCGCATACATTCATTTGGGCAGAGGCCTGCGGATTATTGATCACAGAGATAGGCGGACCGCTGGGAAACTGGATCAGCCAGTTCGTATTGCTGGCACCGGGAGTCGTATTCTGCAGGTTCAGTACATAGACACCTTTACAGCCGGTGCGTTGATTGGCCGAGAAGCTGCACTGACCCAATACCCGATCGGCCATCAGGGTCAAAAATACGAGAGAGAAAAAAATGACACTTTGCCTGATAGTAGAACTCTTCATGTAATTACTTCATTAACTAGGGTATACCGATAAAGATACCATAAACAACGCTAAAGTTGCACCTTTACAGATCAATAATCCGTTTTTTTTTGCACAGATCGCAAGCATAGCAAAAAATGGTAACATCTCCTTTAATGTCAGGACACGCTACCATTTTTGCCGGTCAGCCGGGGGATCAGCTTACCATTGTGCGCAAGACACATTGGTCTTAGGCACGTATTTCTTCTTCTTGTAAATGTATATCACTCCTATCTCTATAGCACCTACAGTATTGGACACCCGGCGCAGGTTAGATACATTGATATCGTATGCTACACCCAGAGACACCTGCCGGTAGTCCAGTCTCACATTAGGTATCAGGGCATCGCCACCTTCCGGTCCGCCAAAACGGGCGTTAAAACCAAAGCTGAAGGAGTTGACAGAATTATACCGCTCACCAAAGAGGAGCTGTCCGGCAGCACCCACATTGGCCTCAAACGCCGTGCCCTGACTCATAAAGAGAACTGTAGGTATCAGGTTCCACCTGTTTTTGATCGCTATGACCGCACCGCCGTGGCCTACTATTTTAGAGGCCAGGCGCTCACTGCTCGCATCAGAAAAAGACTCGTTGGGCTGCGAGACATGAGCATATGCAAAACCCAGGTACATACTCACCCGTTTCTTGAAATCTACATTATACCTCAGACCCACTGTAGCATCAAAGGCCATGTTCAGTTTGCCTATAGACTCTGCTATAGGCGTAGGGAATAATGCATTACCATTCCTAAACTGCTTGGCCATGACCTCTCCCGACAGGCCCAGCGCTATGGAGTGCTTCACCCGATAGCCGAAAGCCTTGCTATACGCTACACTGATGATGCCATCTGTCAGGGTCAGTGCCTGGTCCCCGGCGCCATCCCTCACAAAGCTGCCGCCTATACCCAGGTAGTCTTGCTTGCGCCTGCCCAGACGTATATCACCATCTACATAGGCACCGTAGGTCTCATACTTGGTCCCGCCATGCGGAGAGCCCACCGTAAACCACTGCCGGCGATACATAAATCCAAAACGTACATCTCCCTCAAAGAATCCGGTCATAGCAGGATTCAGATACATCGGCATCATGTGGTACTGAGAGAAGTGGGGATCCTGAGCCTGCAGGCTCACTACTCCGGTACATAGTAATATCAGGTATAAAACCTTCTTCATTCCTGCTGTTTATTTGATTAGAGATATATTGCCTCCCTGTGTCCGCTTATCATTCTCATACGCCAGTTTGTACTCTATGGCATATGAGAATACCGATGTATTCAGAGGCTTGTTCGTATTGTAGATATCTGTACCATCCCACTGAAAGTCCGGATCCGTAGACTCATACACCTTATTGCCCCACCTGTCATATATCCAGATATGAAAAGACTCCAGGGTCGCTTGGTATTGTATGATCTTAAAGTTGTCATTGATGCCGTCATTATTAGGAGTGAAGGTATTAGGCACTACCATCTTAGAAGAATCTTCCAGCACCAGTACGGTAGCAGTGTCATGGAGTTCGCACGCCTGCCCATATATCAATGTCACCGTGTAGGTAGTGGCCACTTGAGGCTTGTCATAGATGATCGTCGCGCCTGTTGAGTTATCTATATACGGTACCCAGTAGGCATTTTTTACAGGTACATTATTGAAGGCTGTGAGTGTCGCTGTCTCGCCGCGGTATATGGAGTATGGACCCATCAGTGATATGTATGCATTGTAGCCCGGCACCGCTCCGGTCAGTATCACTGAGCAGCCTACGGCATCTGTCACTGTCACGTTATAGGAGCCTACAGAGAGCCCTCCCGCCACAGTCGTAGTGCTACCATTGGTCCATCTGTATGTGAGGGGCGTCACGCCGGAGGCCTCCACTACCAGCGCGCCATTATGCTCTGTTTTGCAGATGGTATCAGCCGGGAGTATCTGAGCCGTAGGGCCCAGGGTAGTGCTCACACTATCACGTAGCGTATCCGCACAGCCGTGGCTATCGGTCACGATCACGATCACTGAGTCTCCTGCCAGGCCATACACAGAGTCTGCAGGCGTGGCAGGTGTACCCTGAGACCAGACAAAGCTGTACGGAGGTGTACCGCCACCGCTCAGTACGATACCGGTACCGTCATGCCTGCCGCAGTGATCAGCTGTCAGGCGCAGTGTGTCAGTCAGCTTAGACGCAGGGCCCGGTACTATGATAGTATCTACTACATTGGTGCAGCCGCTGTTGCTCACAGATACATAGTAGGTGCCCGCAGCCAGGCTCAGGGCCGAGTCCGTGTTATTACTATTGCTGTAGCTCCAGGTATAGACGCAGCCGCCGCCGCAGTTGCCTGCATTGACCCTGATAGCGCCGTTTTCATCCCCGTAGCATTGCTCCGGCGTCACCGTTACATTATTAAATGTCGGGGTCGTGCTATTATCTGTGAGGGTGATAGTGCCTGTACCCGCGCTGCAGCCGGTAGATGGGTCATACACAGTGACCGTATACACATCCGGCAGGAGATTAGATGCCAGCACATTTGACCCTGATTGGATCAGTGTACCATTCTTATAGAAATCGATCCGGCTGGCGGGCGGCTGAGGCTGCACAGTGACCTGTATACTTCCGTTGTTACGATTGCATGAAGGCTGGATAATGGTAGTGGCGCTGATAGATACATCTTTTGCTCTGATAGTTTTGCTGGCAGTAGCGGTGCATCCGTTGGCATCGGTAGATACGACTGTATAGGTATAGTTGCCCGGTGCAGGGGGGCTGCCGGCAGTCACATACAGCGGATTGCTGCTAGAGGTGCCTGACAGGGTGCCTCCGCTCCATACATAGACTGCTGTAGGATTATTAGCATTTGCCGTGAGGGTATCTTGCCCATTGGTGCAAAAGGAATCACGCGTCACAGTGATCGCTACACTAGCCGCCGGCGTAGAGGCGATGGTATACGGTACATTGACCGAGTCTACACCATCCCATACGGTCACACTGCCTGAGCCCGCAGGCTGGTTATTGATGGTGGTAGTGGTCAGCCCGCTGGGATACCAGTGGTACTGGTAGCTGCCGGTCCCGCCTGTGGCATTGGCCGTGGCCGTACCGCTGCTGGGACCGCAGCTGGTGGTAGTGTTCACCGTAGCTGCTAGCGGCTGGGCATATCCGCTGGCGGTGAATAGCAACAGGCTGGTCAGGCCTAGAAATATCTTAAAGCAGAGATTCTTCATCTTTGATTTTTACAGCAGAAAAATGGATTTGTTACAAAAAAACCGCGAATAAACTTAGCCATAGCGCTAATTGTATCAAAAACAAGATACTAACACATAGACGGCCCATATATACAAATGGCTGCAAAGTACGACACCCGCCGGAAAGCCCTACCTTTGTTAAAAATCTCCCGGATACGTGAAACATGGCATCGCTTCTCTCAGCATCATACCGATGCGGCAGGCCCCAAACCACCGCAGTGAGATGGTCTCCCAGCTTCTCTTTGGCGAGACCTACCAGGTACTGGATATCAAAAATAACTGGGTGCAGATACGCTGCACGCTCGATAGCTATGAGGGCTGGATAGATGCCGCACAGCATACCCCCATGCTGGAGAAAGACTTTCGCCAGGTCACGATAGACAATGTAGGCGTGGCCATAGACCTTTTCTACTCCGCTACATCCAGTGATAAATCTGTGACCCTCGTCACCGGAGCCTCTCTGCCATTCTTTGATGGGATCAACTTTAAACTAGGCAAGGAAAAGTATATCTACAACGGTCAGGCCGTCATGAGCGACCAGATACGTACGGTCAATATGCTGGAGAAAGTGGCCCTGCGCTACCTCAATGCTCCATACCTCTGGGGTGGCCGCAGCCCGCTGGGCATAGACTGCTCCGGCTTCGTACAGATACTGTACAAATGTATCGGCACCTGGCTACCGCGCGATGCCTACCAGCAGGCCGAGATAGGCCGTGTCATCAATTTTGCTGAAGAGGCCACCCTCGGCGACCTCGCCTTCTTCAGCAATGAGGAGGGAAAGATCACGCACGTAGGCATGATACTCAAAGACAAGCGCATCATCCACGCCTCGGGTCGCGTGCGCATAGATACTTTTGACCACTTCGGCATCTTCAATACCGATACCAATAAGTATTCGCATCAGCTGAAGATCATCAAAAGGATCTTGTGACCACTCCCGTCACCTTATTCTCGTAGGCTCTTTCATTTTTTGGATAAGCATTGTCCGATATTTGCCATATAAGACAACACATGGAATATCTCCTCTCCGAGTGAGTTGTTTTTTAAGACATCTCCCGCCACAGAAGAAAATATTCCATCATCATACGGGGAACCGATTCCTGATTTGTGGCACGATTTTTCCCATACTTATGCCGCTCTGCAATTTTAATATTTGTAGCTTGTTAAAATTGTTCTGACCGCTGGTTTTTAAGTACCTTGTCCTTGAAAAAAAATTATACTGCATGTATATTAGGATATGAAGGAAATGTTGCAATGTAAAACGATGAAAAAAACTCTTCCCCTGCTTATCCTGTTATTGACCATATCCTGTCTGGTATCTGCCCAGTCCACCATACTCGTATCCGGTGTGATAGACGGCGGCTCCGGCAGCAGCCGTCTCAGACTCTATCCGGCGGCTATCCCTGTCGTAGTACCTCGTCCGGCTGAGCAGAAGGCACAACCTGATGCTATTACCGACTTGGGGTCTGGCGAGACTCTCAGAGCAGATGCTTTCCCAAATCCTGCTGCGGGCAGGCTGCACCTGCACCTGCAGACACCCGGCAGCGGCAGGCTGGAGATAGATATAGCGGATCTGACGGGCAGAAGAGTGTATAGTGCAGACTATGCTGTCAGTACTGTTTTTGATACGCAGATCAATACGGCCGCCTATCCGGCAGGTGTCTATCTGGTCACCTTCGCCTTTGTCAATAGCACCGGCGCAAAACAACCACCTCTGACCCGAAAGATACAGTTGCTCAGCGCCTTATAGTATCCTTACCATACATACCATACACACTCAATCCATATGAAAGTCTTTATTCACAAAATCATCACCGCCCTGCTTTTTACCTGCTATCTGACTCTGGCCTCCGCCCAGACTACAGGTGTGCCGCAGAGGTTTAGCTATACCACTCAGGTCACTGATAGTGCAGGAAATCCCGTGGCCAATACCCTCGTGACCATGAGGGCCACATTGACCACTGGTAGTCCCACTGGCCCTGCGGTATATACGGAGATCAACTCCGGTATGACTTCACCTGCAGGTATATTCACCATCGTGGTAGGTGGTGGCCTGGTGCTACATGGCAATATAAGCTCAGTGCCATGGGTCTCCGCCCCGGTATACCTCAGCTCTGCTATGGATGTCAGCGGTGGAGGCAACTTTATACCTACCGGCAGTGCCCAACTCATCAGCCAGCCTTATGCCATCGTATCGGGCAATGGCATAGGGGCAGTATCCTATGACCACACCGGCAAGATCAACATCAGCACAGTGGATAGCACTACGGTGGTCTCCTCTGCGCAGGGCTCCTGGCTGACCGGTGGCAATGCTGGCCTCGGTGCTAATACCTATATCGGCACCAATGACAATACCGACCTCGTGCTCAAACAAAATGGCACCGAAGGCCTCAGACTCAGCAGCGGTAGTACGACCGTATCCGGTAGTCTGGGCATAGGCACGGGTACTGCACCGCTCACTGCGGCTCAGGTCAATGGTGCTCTGGCACTGCAGGATACGGTGGTGAATATCAGCGGCAATGTGACGCTGAACGTAAGCAAACGCAGCTCATTTCTGATCAATAGCAGTGTCTCTCCCAATGCAGCGGTCATCACACTGACCGATGGAGTGGTGCCGGGCCAGCTGCTCATGATCATGGTCAGCCAGGTCAATAGCAATAATGGTGTCTCCTTTGCTCCGGGTAGCAATCTGAGGCTCAGCTCCTCCGGCAATCATAACGTGAGTGATGCCGGAGTCATCTCATTCATATGGAATGGTACGCAGTGGCTCCAGAGCGGATATAGCAGAAATAACTGATGGAGCCAGCATCAAAAACTACTCCTATGAGCATAGTCACCCATGCCACCCTTGATCTGGAAACCCTGATCCTCGAGGCAGAGCAGCTGGTAGAGCGCCGCAAAAAAGAAGCCCTCTCTCTCGCAGACAAGGCCATGGCCATAGCCCTGCAGACACGCGATAGCAGGCACCAGGCATATGCCCACTACATACAGGCCTTCTATCACTGCCTGGTAGAAAACGACTACACCCGCGCCATATCCATCAGTCACAAGGCGCTCCAGAGCCTCAGGGAGGAAGACGCCCCTGATATAGGCTACAAGATATATATGGTCCTGGGCAATGCCTACCAGATGCGCGGCGATACATTTGATGCGCACAATACCTACCTGCGGGGCCTCAAACTACTCGAGGGTCTCGATAGTATGGACACGCGGCAGAAGAGTTTTGCAGGCTCCTTTTACTACAATCTGGCAGCTATGCTCGTGTCAGAGCAGAATAAATAGGCCGAGGCCTACCTCGCCAAAGCCATCAGTCTGTACTCCGAGGTTCAGAATAGGTTCAAACTATCCAAGAGCTATATAGCATATGCCGGCGTGCTAGAGGCGCGGCAGGAATATGCCGCCGCTATAGAGTACCTTTTCAAAGCGCTCCAAATAGATGAGGAGCTCAATGACCCATACAGTATAGCACTGACCAAAGCCAATTTATGTGAGCTGCATCTCCGCATAGGAGCATATGACCAGGCACTGACCTATCTGGACGATGCCCTCTCATACTATGACCAAAACCAGATGCTCTATGAGACAGCCAAAACGCGCCAGATACTAGGCAAAACACTCTTCGCGGTAGGACGCAGGGATCAGGGCATCTCTGAGCTGCTCAGGGCAGAGGAGCTATTTGAGCAGCTGGATAATAAACGGGAACTGTCCGAGCTCTATGACCTGCTGGGAAACTGCTATGGCGAGATGCAGGAGTATGCACTGGCCTGGCTCTTTCAAAAAAAGCACAGCAGCGGGCTCAAAGATTTCTACAATGTAGAGCGTGAGCGCGCCCTGACCATAGCGCGCAAGGAATTTGAAACCGAAAGAAAAGAAAAAGAAGCCGCTCTCCTGCAGCAGAAACATGAGGAAATACAGCTGTACGTGCGCAAACTGGAAATATCCAATAATGAGTTGAAGCAATTTGCCCAGGTAGCATCTCATGACCTCAGAGAGCCGCTCAGGGCCATCACATCCTATATGGACCTGCTGAGGCGCAGCCTGGCCGGCACTGTCACGGCTGAGCAGGCAGACTTTATCACCTTTGCTATCAATGCCGGCAAGCGGATGGACCGTCTCATCACAGACGTGCTGCGCCTGGCCAAAGTAGACAGCAATGCACATCTCACAGAGATAAACCTGCAAAGCATATTCACAGAGATAGCGCTCAATCTGGAGCAGGTCATCAAGGATCGCAACGCACTGATCATGCTGCCGGAGTCATGGCCCCGGATAGCAGGAGACCGTACACAGATACTGCAGCTATTTCAGAATCTGGTAGCCAATGGTATCAAGTACAATACAAGCACACAGCCCGTCATACAGGTCAGCGCCACTACCAAAGACAACTTTGCTGAAATATCTGTAGCAGATAATGGTATAGGCATACCGGATCAATACCGGCAAAAGGTATTTGATATTTTCCAGCGCCTCGACCGCACTCAGGAGAGTGGCTCAGGTATAGGCCTCACCATCGTCAAAAAAATCGTAGACAATATGGGCGGCAAGATCTGGATAGAGGATAATCAACCAGCCGGCTGTGTCTTTATGATACGCCTGCCTATACACCGGGCACTATGAGTGTCACTCATGTTGGCTCATATCATATCGCCGTGTCGGGCTCTCTGTTGGCCTACCCCTCCAGAAATTTTTCGCAGGCCTCTGCACACTCCTTGCACATCTTGCTGCACTTGCGGCAGTGGTCATTGTCATGCTTGCCACACTCATCCCCGCAGGCATCACAGATCTCAGCGCACAGCTTTAGGTAGCTTTCTTTATTCTCAGAGTCGCGCGTCAGGATAGAGGCGGTGAGGCGGCAGATATCTGCACACTCACGGTCCAGCTCTATACAGCGGGTCATCATCATCACATTTTCCTCATTCAGGCACGCGCCAAAGCAGTAGTCACAGGTGGCAGCGCACTCCATCAGCTGCTCCGTCAGTTTATCTTGTCCCATCATTTTACTTTTATATGGTTTGGTAATCTATTTCTCTTGTGCCATCATCTCCACATAGGCACTCACGATCTTCTCATGGTCAAAGGCGAGATTAAAATTTTCCGGCTCGCGGGTCAGCACCAGGTCCTCGGCATCAGAGCCGGCCTCCATCACCCCCGATACGGGGTGCGCCAGATATGCTACTGACACATAGCGTCCGCGGGGGTCACGCCCGGGGTCAGAGTAGACGCCTATCAGCTGGTCCAGTGCTATTGTCAGCCCTGTCTCTTCCTTCGCCTCGCGTATCGCAGCTTGCTCTATCGTCTCGTCTCCTTCCATTTTGCCTCCGGGCAGGCCCCATTCGCCTTTATAGGGTTCGCTTTTGCGCTTAGCCAGCACTATAGATCCATCTGCCAGCCTTATCACTATATCTGCCGTGAGCGTTACTCCTTCCTTGTCGTTCATGTCTGTGCTATCTTCCTGTCTTGTTATTCCTGTCTTATTTTGCTGCTGGCTGCTTTTCATACAGCCCCACCAGCTGTCCCTCGGCCAGTATATGTCCGGTCATAGCCTTTTCCAGTTCTCCTTTGGTAGTGCTTTCCTTCAGATCCAGCATCCTGTCCAGGGCATACACCTTAAAGTAGTAGTGGTGCTTGCCGCTCGGAGGGCAGGGGCCCATATACTTGTTCTCTCCCTTCTCGTTTTTGCCTGTCACCCCCGGCCTCTCCCCTTCGCGTATCATGCGGGTTTGCGCCGGTATATTCCAGGCTATCCAGTGAGTCACGATCTTTTTATCGGCATCGGGATCGTCTACCACTATAGCCAGGCTTTTGGTGCGCCTGGGCACCTCGCCTATCATCAGCGGCGGGTTCACATTTTCCCCTTCGCAGCTATATTTCACCGGTATATCACCATCGGTCTTAAAGGCCGGGCTCGTCAGCGGAAAGTTGACCTTGCTCATCATGAGCAGCAGTATTAAAAAATTCATGACGTAAGATTTATGGATGGATGAAAGAAAAGTCCGGCCCTCGCCGGACTTTCTCTGTTTTTACTTCTTGGAGCTGTGATGCGAAGAAGAATGGCTAGATGAGCTCGATTTGGGGCTGCTGGAGTGGCTCCGCGACGAGCCCTTTGAGGAGCTCGACTTTTTAGGCACTTTGCCTCCTTCCTTGCGCGCCTCAGAGAGGCCGATAGCTATAGCCTGCTTCTTGCTGGTCACCTTCTTGTCGCTGTTGCCGGATTTCAGCTTGCCTTCATGCATCTCATGCATCGCCCTTTCCACCTTTTCACCGGCCTTTTTTCCATACTTTGCCATAACTGTTGATTTTATTGTTTTTTCAGCTACAAACACCATACCCGCAGGCCTGCGGGCGATATTTGCACAATCTGAGGAGCGCCCATATGAGTCAATACTTGATTCACCACCTGAGCGCACCATAAATCTGCTGGCACAGTGTTTGGGTATATAAGCGTCTAAACCCGTTATGATATGATCATCAGAAATTTCTTAAGAGCAGCCGCAGCTATCGGGATCAGTTCCCTTTTAGTTTTTACCATGGCCTCCGGACACCTCCCTACCAGCAAGCATTATAGGGCTATGGCACAATTATTCACACCGGTCAAGTAAGCACATCCATGAGCCTCATCCGTTACAAGCAGAAGCGCCGCTTTGATGCCACACCCGAGCCCACCGGCGGCCGGGCCAATAAAGGTAAACTCATCTTTGTGGTCCAGAAGCACTCAGCCTCTCATCTCCATTACGACTTTCGCCTGGAGATGGAGGGGGTATTAAAAAGCTGGGCAGTGCCCAAAGGCCCTTCCCTCAACCCTGATGACAAACGCCTGGCCATGATGGTAGAGGATCATCCGTATGATTACAAAGACTTCGAGGGCAATATCCCGGAGGGCAACTACGGTGCTGGCAATGTGATCGTCTGGGATACCGGTACCTATACTACCTATGACGGCGATAGTGACGAGAAATCACTCCTGGCCGGATTGAAAAAGGGCCATATCACCTTCATCCTGCATGGCAAAAAACTCAAAGGCGAGTTTGCACTGATAAAGATCAGGGGCGGACGCCAGGAAAACGCCTGGCTTTTGGTCAAAGCAGATGATAAATTTGCATCAAAAGAGGATATCACCGTCAAAACAAAGTCCGTACTATCTGACGCCACGCTGGACAAACTAGCCGCAAAATACGGCAATGAAAAAGGCGATATCCGTGGCGATAAAACCCAAAAGAAAACTACCACCAGGAAAACCGCTACAAAGAAAGCCACTGCCAAAGAATCCGATATGCCAGCACCCCGATCATCCTCTCGCACTACAGGGTCAAAAAAAAAGCCCCTACGCTAAAGCCTATGCTGGCCACGCTCGGCGGCGAGGCCTTTGATAGTCCTGACTGGATCTATGAGCCCAAATACGATGGCTACCGTACACTCGCACTCTGCGATGGTCAAGGCAGTGTGCAACTCTACAGCCGCAATCTCCTCTCATTTGACGAAGTCTACGCGCCTATCCGCGAGCAGCTGGAGGCTATCAGCTATCCTTGTCTGCTCGATGGTGAGGTAGTAGTGGAGAATAGCAAGGGGCGCTCTGACTTTCAGCTACTGCAGCAATATCAAAAGACACGCAAAGGGCACTTGAAATATTACGTCTTTGACATTCTCAGCCTGGATGGCAAAGACCTCACACACCTGACGCTACTACAGCGCAAAGAGCTGTTGGAAAAACTACTCGGCAAGCAAAAGATGAAAGACGTCATCTACTCCTCCCACATAGAGGAGCATGGTATCAAATACCTGAAGGAAGCCGCCCGCAAAGGTTGGGAGGGCATCATGGCCAAACGCGCCGACAGTATCTATCAGACCGACCGCCGTAGCAAGGACTGGATCAAGCTCAAGATCACGCAGGAGGAGGAGGCTGTCATAGGCGGATTTACTATGCCGCAGGGTGCACGTATACATTTCGGGTCACTGCTGCTCGGCGCTTATGCACCGGATGGTGAGCTGATCTATACCGGCAACTGCGGAACTGGATTTAACGATGAAACACTACGCGAGCTGTTTGATAAATTTCAGTCACTGCTGACTGACCGCTCGCCATTCGCTAATGAAGTCAAAAGGCCAGGCGGCAAAATACAGTGGCTGAAACCAAAGCTCGTTTGCCAGGTCAAATTTACGGAGTGGACAGACGAAAATAGCATGCGGCACCCCGTCTACATGGGCCTGCGCATAGACAAGAAACCCAAAGAAGTGACCAGAGAAAAACCAGCAGATATGAAAAAAATAACCGGCACTGCCACAAAGAAAATGCCCGTAAAAGCGGCTGTAAAAAATGCTTCAAAATCGCCGGCCAAGAAGGCTGCCAAGGCTCCTGCCAAACGCACCGCCAAGGCTAAGCCTGCTGCTAAAAGCAAAGACTCGGAGCCTGGCCCTGCTGCCGCCAGAGATAGTAAGGCCACAGAGGTCAAGGTAGGCCGCGCTGTGCTGAAACTGACCAATGCCCAAAAGATATACTGGCCAGAAGATGGCATCACCAAGGGTGAGATGGTGCAATACTACTCTGACATAGCCCCGGCTATCCTCCCATATCTCAAAGAAAGGCCCCAGTCGTTGCATCGCTTCCCCAATGGTATTCACGGGCCATCTTTCTACCAGAAGGATCAGGACACCGCACAAATACCAGCCTGGCTGCGCAGCGAGAAAATATACTCAGAGTCAAACAAAGAAGAAATAGACTACCTCATCTGCAATGACCGCGAGACACTGATGTACATGGCCAATCTGGGTTGCATAGAGATCCACCCGTGGAATAGCCGCATAGGTCACCTCGATAATCCCGACTGGCTCGTCATAGACCTCGATCCAGACGACAATAAATTCACCGAAGTAGTAGAAGTAGCGCAGGCTACAAAAAAAGTTTTTGACCAGCTCGGCATGGACTGCTACGCCAAGACCTCCGGCGCTACCGGCATCCATATTTTCGCGCCACTCGGCGCAAAATATGAGTACGACGTGGTGCGCAACTTTGCCCAGCTCGTAGCACGTCAGGTGCACGCACTCGTACCGGATACCACCAGCCTGGAGCGCCAGCCGCGAAACAGGAAAGGAAAGATCTATGTGGACTATCTCCAGAATAGCAAAGGTCAGACCCTCGCCGCTCCCTACTCGCTCCGCCCCCGCCCCGGCGCCACAGTATCTACACCACTAGACTGGAGCGAGGTAAACAACAAGCTCGCCCCAAAGAACTTCACCATGAAAAACATCCTCAAACGCCTCGACAAAAAAGGCGACCTCTGGAAAGGGGTACTATCAAAAGGCAATGATCTAAAGAAAGCACTGAAGACATTGGAAGGCCTGCAGCAATAGAAAAATCGCGAGGCAACACAAGATCATCTGCGACCAGCACTCCGTGGCGGGACAAACCAAAGCAATCTTTAGCTTTTGTATTCTTTGCGCCTTTGCGTCTTCGCGTGAAAAATCATTCAAGCATTTCTTTCGTGTTTTTGCGAGCAAATTTTTGTGTTCCCTTAAACCCTTCGCGCCTTTGCGAGAAATATATCTCTCCCCTTAGGACGCCTTCTTCCGCTTAGCCAGCGCAGTCTTAGCACCACCTAGGCTAGCCTTCAGCATCGTCATCAGGTCATCGTCCTCTTCTTTCTTATGTATCACCCGCATTGGCTTCGCCTTCACTTTCTTATTCGGCGACTTCGCTTTCTCGTGGATAGTCTTCAGCAGTTTGTCCGTATACGTATCCTTGTAGGCAGATATATCAAATTTCTCTGTGAGCTGATCTATCAGCTTATTAGCCATATCCAGCTCTTTTGTCTTACCCTTCATATGCGCAGGCAGGTTCAGGTCCTTGGTATCCCTTATCTCCTGGTCAAAGCGTATCCTGTTCAGCACGATCACATTGCCATATGGCTTCAGTATCGCCAGCGCCTCCTTATTCCGCATCACAAAGGTCGTGACCCCTACCCTGCCCGATGCCTCCAGCGCCTCGCGCAGCAGTGCATAGGCCTTTGCACCTGACTTGTCGGGAGCCAGATAGTAGGGCTGCTCATAGTAGATAGGGTCTATCTCCTCCTGATCGGCAAAGCTCAGTATCTCTATTGTCTGTGTCTTCTTGGCATCCGCCGCCTTGAAATCGGCATCCTCCAGCACCACATATTTCTCGTGATAGAGGTAGCCCTTTGTGATCTGATTGAAGGGAACTTCCTTCCCCGTTTTTTCATTCACACGCTTGTATTTGATATTGGCGTGATCGCGGCTATCCAGCATATCCAGGTCCAGGTTGCTCTCCTGCACCGCGCTGAATATCTTTACCGGTATATTGATCAGCCCAAAGCTGATAGCGCCCGTCCAGATGGGTCTCATAGCAGATTGTTTTAGACTTTACTCAGTCCAAATATTCTGCCAATGAGCAGACCGGCTGGTTTCGATTATTCTTTGGTGAGCAGTGTTTTCATCTCCGTGGCAAAGACGTCCTTGTACGCATCAAACACCTTGGCTGTCTGCTGCGCATTAGTGTCGAGAGATATGACATACAGCACCGATACTACGTAGTCACCCACCTGGCACCTATAGATCCTTTCTTTGTCATACATGGTCTTGCCATTTTTCATCTCTGCCTCCACCTCAAATTCTATAGATTTCCATAGCCGGCCATTGATAGTCACAGAGTCTTCGGTCTTATCATGGGGGCTGCCATGCCAGGAGGTATGATAGTGGCGTATAGTAGTGGTATCGCTATACAGCAGAGCAGAATCCATGCGCTTCGTGGTCTTTTTATACACAGATATTATGTTCAGCATGGCCGTATTATAGCGGTAAAAGATCACAGCCTTCGTTCCGCTCGTTACCTGCTTCACGCGAAAACTCTTGGGATATTTGTAGCTAAATGATACCGGAGACGTGCTATCCGAAGTATACAAAAACATATCCCCTGTCCGTATTTCTCTGAGTTCGCTCTGCCCGTAGACCAGGCTACCTATCAGCAGTAGCAGTGCAATTAAAACGTTTCTCATGTACCCAAGATAAATAAAAACCTGCAGAAAAGGATCCCTGAAAGGCTCTACGCTTCGGCGTATAGCATCCCTCATTCATACCACTATCGCATACAAACAAAAATGCCCCCAAAGGGAGGCATTCTGTATTCTTATTGTCTAATGTCTTACTTCTCGATTCTTGGATCTTGGTTCTTGCCTCTTGGTTCTTGCCTCTTGGTTCTTGTTTCTTGACTCTCGATTCTTACTTCTTAGGAGCAGCTACATTAGGAGACACCTGAGGGTTGAAGAGTTTGTACTCTGACGGTACGCTGAGGGTGCCTGCCGGCAGGGCGCCGGGAGTCACCTTGTCTGTCACAGAGGCATTAGCACCGTTGTGAGACTCCGTCATCATCGGGAAACCCTTCACACCCTGCTGCGCCAGCGCCTGCATTTCCAGGCTTCCCTTGAAGAAGTCCTTATACTCAGCCGCATTGAAATCAATATCCTTTGTGATCCACACATCGTATGTACCGCTATTATTCATCACAGTCCACTTTTCGCAGTTGTAGCCGCCTATTTTCTTTGTCTCGCTGGTTTTATTGACCATGATATTCATAGCATCACCGCTCACAGCAGAGGCATTCATCTGGTAGTACACCTTGTCACCTGTGCCGCTAGTCTCATACATCGTCAGGGACTGGCCGGAAGGATTCATCAGCAGCACGGTATTGTTTGCCTTCAGTTCCTTGTCTATGATAGTCATGTCTATACGGCAGGAGTTGGCGCCTATATACCAGGTCATAGTCGCGCTGCTGCCCGAGCCGTTAAAGTTCGTCACAGATTGCTTCACAGTACCCTCAAATCCAAACGCGTGCAGCGCTACCAGGCAGAGGGGCAGTATAGCTAGTTTCAGTTTCATGATATGATGTTGTTCTTGAGTTTTAGTAATTTGATTATGGTGCTACAGAGCCTTTCACCTGGAATGAGTTGTAGATACCATCTGCCAGGCCTTGCATAGGGTTGCCGTTACGCTTTACCGCCAGGCCCGGAGTACCCGGAGCACCGCCTGTAGGTATCGGCAGGTTCAGGCTCACAGGGCATACCGTACCGATGAATGGTATAGATACGCATATCTGCACATTCACATTAAAGGTAGTACCTGTGCCCGGCTGTGCATAGGCACCGCCGTTGCCACCTACTACGTTTGGCGTGATATTGATAGTAGCTACACTGATACTGATAGGGATAGTAGTGGTCAGGTGACCGCCTTGTCCCGGCACTGAGTTCACGCCGCTGGTCGCGGCATTGCCCGCTGCGTAGAAGCCCAGAGACACACCGGATGGTGTAGCGCCTCCCGCGCCATTCTCAGAGCCGCCACCGCCGCCTGCACCAAAGCCCAGGGAGATAGAACCGATGATAGGGATACTTGGTGAGGTCCAGCTGTAGCCTACTGAGCCGCCACCGCCGCCGCCGGCGTATATCTGACCAAAGTTGTGCATCACAGTGCGGGTAGTCAGGTCGAGGGCATTGCCACCGTTACCGCCGGGCTGTCCACCTGCTGTGGTGGTGGTCACACCGCCTCCGTCGCCACCGCGGCCCAGTATAGAGCCATTATTAGTGATACCCACTATAGACAGTGGATCGAGGTTGCCTATCGTGATAGATGGTTGAGCTGGGTTGTTAGAGTGTACATTCACGCCGCTGTATACGGTCAGTAGCACGCACTCACGGGCACCCGGAGGTAGCAGCGTAGAGTTGCGGCTTTGCACGTCGTAGTTGTAGTCGTCCATCGGGATATCTACGATCACGCATGGCTTGATATAGACATTGTAGGTCACAAAGCGTACCTGGTCACCGCAGTACGCTGTGATCAGGATCGGCACGTTGCCGCTACCAGCAAATACGTCCGCCTTCACCACGATATTAAAGCTGCCTGACGAGTCTATGATATTCGGCCCCTGCTGGTAGATCTGCACACCTGATGGCGGTACAGCCGTCCAGGTCGTATTGATCTGGCCGGTGCCATGTGTGTGAGACAGCGTCACTGTGGCAAAGATAGAGTCATCCACCACGCGGTCCAGCGTATCAGCCGGCGGGGTGATCGTCATCTGAAAGTCGCAGTAGTAGCAGTTCTTTTCCCATGCCTTGAGCCAGCATTCGCCGTTCCAGTATTCCACCACGCTATCCTCCGTGTTGAAGATCGTCAGGCCCTTCAGCGGGCTCACGATTCCATTCATCTGCGCTGAGGTCAGGCGCGGCAGGCCGAGGCCCCTTTTATTGGATTCCAATTGAAGCACAGCGCTGCTGTCGGGGTTCAGGATATTGATACCGACCTGGCTGTATCCCTCAGTCAGTGCAAAGAGGGCTAGGATTACGAGTAGTATTCTTTTCATTGAAAAACTTAGTGATGTCCAAATATATCATTTTTAGGTTTTACCTGAAATTAAAATTTCCCCCATTCTTCATCGCATTCTGCCCCTGCTGTATTTTGTTAATAATCCTGTTGGCAGGGGCCTTTTGGCTATTTTCGGTTTACCAATGAAAAAGCTCTGTACACTGATCGCCTTGCTAGGCGCGCTATGGCCTGCACTGGCTCAGGTCACCCATTTTGCTCACTTCTCTGCCGGATACGATAGCGGCAATAATTGCGTCGCCTTCATCCCCTTTCATGGCAAATGCTATATCAAGCTGGATCGCTACGATACCCTGCTGGTAGCAGATGCCGGTGGTGGCATCTCACAGTCTATCCCATCTGTGAGGGCGCTGTGGGGTACTGCCGGCCAGCATCTCATCACCATGCTGCCTGTAGAGCCGATCGTACTCAGGTCCATAGACGCTATCACTGGCCGGATAGACACTATACCCATACCAGACAGCCTAGCCTCCACCTTTGTAGAGGCCAAGCCTGTAGGCCAGGATGCACACCAGTTATTTTTCCAGATCAGTACCGGATCGGCCTGGCATATCTGGCGCACAGACGGCACTCTAGCCGGTACCTGGCAGGTATTTACCTGTACACCCGGTTCTCTTACCCAGCCACTTTTACTCGGTATGGCAGGCAGTGCTTTCTATTTTTTCTATCATCAAAACGGGCGCACACAGCTATGGCGTACAGACGGAGCACCGGCAGGCCCTTTGTATACATTTGACAGCGCCGTATATACACTCAATCAGTACCAGGGCCAATATAGGTATGATGGCAGCCACCTTTTTTTCTTTATGACAGACGGCCTCTACCGCCTCACACTCTCTACAGAAGTAGCTGAGCGTTTCTGGCAGGATATCCCCTCCACATACGGCACGCAGCTATTTCTGCCGGTAGCTAGTGGCAGGTTTATCTTTCGTGGCCTGACCCGCTATTACACTACAGATGGCACCACGGCTGGCACACGGCCTTTTTATGTACCACTGGACTCTGCCGACCAGCAGGATATATACTATACCCCCCCGGTCACCCTTGGCCAGGGGCCTGTTTTTGCTGGCTCTTTTTCCCGCTATGGCATGGAGTGCTATACAGCTACCGGAGACTCTGCCCACCTGATACTCGATGCCAATAAAGGCATGGCTGATTTCACCACCTACGATGCGCTTTCTGCGTCCTTTGATGGACACCTCTATCTCACCGGAGATGATGGCCGTACCGGTCGCGAGCTTTGGCGCACCGATGGCACACCTACAGGCTATGAGCAGCTGGCAGACCTCACACCTGGGCCGGATGGTACACGTTTCCTCTTTATGAGTATCGCAGATAGCTCTCTTTATACTATTGCAGCGCGGCCCGGTCATATATTTGACATATACCGCATAGATCGCGGTGCCACGGCTCCCTACTCCTGGCGCTCCGTGCCGGACCGGCTACAGGATGAGTGGACAGAACTCGTCACACCGGGCCAGAGCTATGATGGCCAGCTCATATCAGAGGATATGGCTACCCAGGGCAGCGACATCTATTTTGCCCTGCATAACTGGCAGGCAAAAATGCAATTCCGCAATAACAATATCGACATCAAAGGCGGTCCCATCGACATTGTCAAAATGGATCGCTACAGCCGCCTGCAGTGGGTGGCTACGATGGATAACAATGAAGAAAACTCATTTGAAGACTATCCTAAAGGGATTTCTGCAGATCAGAAGGGCTGTACCATCGTAGGCAATGCCTGGCAGCGGGTCACCATCGGTACCGATACCGTAGCAGCGCCATACGCGCTGAGCTATATAGCCCACTTCAGCGCAGACAGCGGCAAATTGACTTGGTTTTGGACATTCAATGACACCCGGTATGCCAATGATTTCCCATGGATCACCACCACGGATGCCAGTGGCAATATTTATGTAGGTACCAATTACGAAACAGGCACCTTTCACTGCCAGGGCTGGACACTTACATCTCCGCTCAGCCCCACTAATGTCATGCTGAAATTTGATGATCATGGCCATACTATCTGGGCCAGAAACCTTCTCACCCCCTGGCTGGACAGGTGGGGTGTCTTCAGCAAAATGGTGGTAGATGAGCGCCACCAGCGCATCTATGCACTCATCACGCAAAGCCAATATCATACTGCCAGCACTTGTGCCTACGACAGTTCAAAATTTTACATCGCCTGCATGGATACCTCCGGCACACTGATATGGTCTCAGAATATCATAGCAGACGACCTGGCTACCGGCATGACGCTGGATATAGACACTGATATCGGCGAGCTGGTTATCCAGGGCAAATTTCGCGGGCATATGCTACTGGGCGCACATACGCTCAGCAGCTATGAGTCTGAGGGTTGTACGGCCTTCCTGCCATATTTTCTGCGTATGAGCGCCACAGACGGCCATATACTCTCAGCCGCTGCTGCCCTGCTTCCTGCAGACCAGTACCCCTACCGCACCCTCACAGCCGGCGGCTACCTCTACACACTGGCCACGTCAGATCATGATAGTGTAGCATACGCTACAGACTATATGCCTGATGGCAAATGCCGCACGACTATCTACCGCAGCACTATGACCGGCTTGCTCCTGGATTCGGTCACCTTTCTGAGAAACGGCACGATGAATTATGATGATTTTTCCTTTACACCTTTCCTGCACATAGACAGTGAGGGCTACCTGATCTACATGGATTGCTACACCGGCCTCTTTGACACCCTGAGCCCTTCCGCATATTGCAGCAGCCGTAATACAGGCATCTCCATCACCCGTACTAAATTTGCCCTGTCGCCGGCTCCGCCTTTACCCTACCAGACTGCGGGCAGTGGTATACTGTTGTACCCCGATCCTTTTTCGTCGTATATCCTGATCCAGGCCGATAGCACTGTGCAGACCTATCAGGCCATAGAGGCCTATGATATTACGGGCCGTCTTGTATTGTCACAGCCTCTGACTGATGCCTCACTACAGCGCGTGCCTACAGATCAGCTGGCCGCCGGCATGTACATTTTCAGCCTCCGCGATGACAAAAAAGTCACCTCTGCCAAGATGGTCAAATGGTGATCGAAGGTCATTATCAGGTGTATTGCCAGACCTGCTTTGGTCGTACTGACTTTTAATACACAAAAAGTTGTGAAGTCGGGTAGCGATCTGACCCAACTCATTCAAAAACAAAAACTTAAAAGATACATCCTTGTTGAAAACAGGTGGATATTTACACCCTATGCACAAGCTATCCACACGCCCGTTTATCCTTCCCCTTATTTTTTAAATTCGCCATCCCTTTAAAAGCCTGCCTGCCGGTAGGCAGGTTTGGAGAGCGACCTGTTGCACATGCTTGTCCCTCAAGACAAAAATGAGCCTGTTCTATCTTCAGAATGAAAGAACTGCCAAGAGCGCAGAGAACGCAAAGATCTATAAAACCCTTTGCGTTCTCCGCGTCCTTAGCGGTTGAGATTGGGTTTCGGTATTAGATCGTATTTCAAATTAGCAACGCATATGCAGCTGACCACCCTGGAGATCAAAGGATTCAAGAGCTTCGCCGAGAAGACCACGATCCACTTTAATAATAACATCACCGGCATAGTCGGGCCAAACGGCTGCGGCAAGTCTAACGTAGTAGACTCCATCCGCTGGGTGCTGGGCGAGCAGAAGACCTCCATGCTCCGTCTGGAGAAAATGGAGAACCTGATCTTCAATGGTACGCGCAGCCGCAAACCCTCTGCCCTCGCCGAGGTATCGCTGACCTTTGAGAATACCAAGAACCTCGTCTCCTCAGACTACAAGACGATCACCATCACCCGCCGCCTCTTCCGCGATGGTGAGAGCGAATACCGCCTGAACGATGTAGCCTGCCGCCTCAAGGATATCACCACCCTCTTCATGGATACAGGCGTCAGCCCAGATAGCTACGCCATCATCGAGCTGGGCATGGTAGACGAGATCCTGAATGACCGCGACCAGTCCCGCCGCAAGCTCTTCGAGCAGGCCGCCGGCGTATCCAAATACAAGAAGCGCAAGAAGGAGACCGTAGATAAACTCAAAGCCACAGACGCCGACCTCGAGCGTGTCAAGGACTTGCTCTTTGAAATAGAAGGCCAGCTCAAAACTTTGGAGAAGCAAGCTGCCAAGACCAAGAAGTTTTACGAGCTGAAAGATGAATACAAGAATCTCTCCCTGATACTGGCCAAGTTCTCGCTGCAGGAGTACAAGCAGTCCTTTAAAGACCTGGAGGCACGCCGCCAGACCGAGGACGACCGCAAACTGGAGCTGGAGACTGCCATCAAGACCGCCGAAGCTGCGCTGGAAAAGGAAAAGCTGGACAACGTAGACAAAGAGCAAGGCCTCATGGAGGTGCAGAAGAAACTCAACGCCCTCGTGAGCGGTGTGAGCGAGCGCGAGAACGAGCGCAACCTGCTCAACTCGCAGCTGAAGTTCGCACATGATAAGCTCGACACCGCGCAGAAGCAGATCATAGATGCCAATGACCACGTAGAGAAGCTCAAGATCTCTATCGAGAAGCTGGACGCTGACAATGCCACCGAGGGTGCGATCCTCGAGAGCCGCAAGGCCGAGCTGACCGTGCTGGAAGACGCGCTGAATGAGATCCGCGAGCATCACAATAAGATCAAGGAAAGCCTCAGCGCTGAGCAGAAGCTCTATGCCGAGCAGGAGCGCCAGATATTTGAGCTGGAGAAGCGCCTCGCCGTCAATCGCAGCAGCACAGAGGCTTTCACCCGCGAGCTGGGCCAGAGCGAGCAGGACACAGTCAATAAGCGCAACGAGCTCCGCGAGCTGCAGCAGCAGCTCTCTGACTACCGCGCCGAGCAGGAGCGCAGCGATGTGCGCCTCCGCACGCTCATAGAGGAGGAAGAAGCCCGCAAGGAGCAGATAGCCGAGCTGGAGCAGAGCATCGAGAAGACCCGCGCCGAGCTCACACAGGAGACGCGCACCCTCGATGCCAAAAAGAACGAATACGAACTGACCAAGAGCCTCGTGGAGAATCTAGAGGGCTTCCCTGAGTCGATCAAGTTCCTGAAGAAAAATGCCAAGTGGAGCCAGGAGGCCCCGCTCCTATCCGACATCCTCTATACCTCTGAGGAGTACCGTGTAGCGATAGAAAACTATCTCGAGCCTTACCTCAACTACTATGTGGTAAAGAACGTAGAAGAAGCCATCATGGCCGTCAATCTCCTCAGCGAGTCAGCCATGGGCCGCGCCAACTTCTTCATCATGGATGATATAGCGAAGTATGAGCCAAAGCAAACTGTAGCTATAGCTGGCGCCACACCTGCCACGCAGATCGTAGAGTTTGATGCAGCATATAGCAAGCTCAGCTCCTTCCTGCTGGATGGTGTGTATATGATAGACGACTCTGCCGGCTTCAACCCTGAGCAGCTCAATACACAAGGCCAGAAGGTCGTGCTCCTCACTAAGACGGGCAAGTACATCCGCCGCGACTTCTCCCTCAGCGGTGGTGCAGTAGGCCTCTTTGAGGGCAAGAAGATAGGCCGCGCTAAGAACCTCGAGAAGCTGAAAGAAGAGATCGAGAAACTGGAGCGTACTACCTACACCTTGCACACCAAAGTCTCCGATGCTCTCATCAAAGTGAACGGCCTCAAAGCCGCCACACAGACCAAAGAAATAGAGCTGCAAAGGTCCGTGCTCAATCAGGTCAATAACCGGCAGTCTGCCACCGAGGCCAGCATCCAGAGCCTGGAGAAGTTCCTCGAGTCATCTGACAGCAAGAGCAAGAATATAGCCGACCGCCTGCAGGCCCTCACAGACGAGGTAGACCTGATCAATGACCAGCTCGCCACCCTGCGCGATGCACAGGCAGATGCCAAGGCCGCCCTCGATCAGACCGACAAGGAGTTCGTAGACTTTACCAATCGTCTCAGCGATGCCTCGTCTAAGTTCAATGCCAAGAATATCGAGTTTCACCAGCAGCAGAACCGTGTCAATACGATCGTGCAGGAGCTGAACTTCAAGAACTCTCAGGTAGAGTCCTTCACCACGCAGCTCACGCGCAATAACGATGTGATCATCGAGTCGCAGATGGTGATAGAAGAAAGCCAGGCCAAACTCAAAGAGATAGAGAGCCACCTACTCGAGGGCTATACCAATAAGGAAGCCATAGAGAAAGAAGTAGCCGAGACTGAAAAGAACTACTACGCCTCCCGCGGTGCTATCAATGAGATAGACGCCAATATCCGCGAGCTGGCCCGTGGCCGCGATAGCATCAATGTGCTGATAGCGGACATCGCGGAGAAGTTCAACGACCTGAAGCTGAACCTGGCCGGCCTGCGTGAACGCCTCAGTGTAGAGTTTAATGTCAATGTGAATGACATCATCAATGAAGACCTCGACCCTAAGTGGAATAAAGACGAGATAGACCAGGACCACCAGAAGATCAAGAAGCGCATCGAAGGCTTTGGGGAGATCAATCCGATGGCCGTAGAGGCGTACAATGAGATGAAGGAGCGCTTTGACTTCATCGTAGCGCAGAAAAAAGACCTGGAGGATGCCAAGACCTCCCTCATGGATACCATCAAGGAGATAGACGACTCGGCCAAGTCACAGTTCCTCGATGCCTTCTACAAGGTGCGTGAGAGCTTCATCCGCGTCTTCCGCACCCTCTTCAGCGAGGAGGACCAGTGCGACCTCTTCCTCACCACACCTGACGACCCGCTGGAGTCACGCATAGAGATCATAGCCAAGCCTAAGGGCAAGCGCCCTACGGTAATAGACCAGCTCAGCGGCGGCGAGAAAACCCTCACAGCCACCGCGCTGCTCTTCTCTCTGTATCTACTCAAGCCGGCGCCGTTCTGTATCTTCGATGAGGTAGACGCCCCGCTGGACGATACCAACATCGCCAAGTTCAACAAGATCATCCAGGAGTTCTCCAAAGACTCCCAGTTCATCATCGTGACGCACAATAAGCAGACCATGTCATCAGTAGAAGCCATCTACGGCGTCACCATGGTCGAGCAAGGTGTGTCCCGAGTGGTACCGGTTAATTTTAGTAGTTTGAATTAAGGGGATTAAATATTAGTAACTTTTACCTATGTTTATTCCGATTTAAGCTTGGACTAAAAACTATGAAATGAAAAATATCATCCTTATTGCTATAGCATTCGCTCTATCTGGCTGCGTTAGTTATAGTCAAATATTTCACACCTCCTCTCCCAAGCTAATCGAGGAGAATGGAACTCCTGTTTTTGAGAATGATACCGTACGCATACAATACTATTTTTGGGCTAAGCACGGTATTTTGGCCTTCAACATTTATAACAAACTTGATAAACCTATATATATTGACTGGAAACGCTCGTCATTTATAAAGAACAGTCAAAAACTTGACTATTGGGCAGATGAAACTAATGTGGAAACCACCAGCTATTACGCAAATGTATATGGATATGCTATCAACTGGAATAATAACTTGGCATCAGTAGGCTCTGCGATCAGTTATGGTAAATCGGTAAAACCAGAGAGAATTACCTTTATCGCTCCTCATTCAGCATATAGTCGCAATGCACCCTTCTACCTATTCAATAACGAAACGGAACTTGCATTACCAGAATCTGCACCTTCGGAACAATGGCCAAGTATTTACAACAATTTGAAATCTATTAAGGTGAGGTATACCAATTTTTCAAAAGAGAAAACGCCTTTGTCGTTTAGGAATTATCTCACAGTTTCAACCACCGAAAAATTTGAAGGCGAATTTTCTTTTGACAATGAGTTTTATATTTCCAGAATAACAGAAATGCCTTCAGCTCAAATGCATGGACCATCAATAGAAGGTACCTATGATTGGACCGACCCTTACAAACAGGGTAATAGATTCTATGTTATCTTAAGCAGCGGATCGTTCAAGAAATTCTAAAGATATTCCCCGCTGTTCACCCCACTGGCGCGGAACTTACCCTACTGGCGCGGAACTTAGTTGCGTTCTCCGCTGTTCTAAGTTTAGCGCAGCGTAACTTAGAACGTCCAATCAATTCAAGTCTCTGACTTGAAGCGGCGACATCCTTTAGAAAAAAAAGAAAACGGATATAAATGTATGTAGATTGCCATCTATCATGTATTTAAAAGATATTGAAATAGGAAGAATCAGCAATGTCGAACCGTTCGCATTACCATTTCCTGAGGCATTTCATCTTTGCGATCTATTCTTGAGACTTTTGGGCAAATATGATTCAGGGAAAGCTGGTAAAGTAGTGATTAATTTAGTGGATCGGAGTTTAGTTACCTTAAATGGATTTACCATCAATCAGGATAGGCCCGAGCGCCTTTTGAATATTACTACAATACATCACCCTTTTCCATTTGAAATTTACGACTCATCACCTGTTGATATCAAGAAGCAAATGATTTGGGAAGCTCTTTACCGATCTTTGGTGCTGTGCAGTCAGGCATTTTCCTGGAATACAGAGCCCCTTAAAAATACTTATGAGAAAGGACTGGTCTTACAGCTGCGAAACGAGTATTTCTTTGGCAATATCAAGTATGTGAGAAACGGAAAAATCGGTGCTATTATTCTCAATGTTTTCGACCTGTTTTCCTTTCAGTCATTTGCTGTTTTCTACGACGCTACGGGAGGTGAAATAAAGCGAATGAAAATCATGGAAGAGCTAGCATCTTTCGGATGGTACGAAGCCCGATTTTTTAAAAAGACTAAATGGATTTCAATAACAGAATTTGCCCTCATTGATAAGTATAATAAAGAATGGGTGTCTACAATAGAGTAATTCAACCTACGCCCGTCCAAGCGTCCTCCCCTACTGGCGCGGAACTTAGTTCCGTGCCCAAGCCAGGCGCAACCTTTCCTTTACACAGATCAGCCCCCACTCATCAGGTGATGGAGCAAATGTTTGCGAAGGTCTTACAGGTGAGAAATCGTTATCTTTATCAAATTGAGCTGAGCATTCCGAAAATAAACTATGTGGACTTTTTGAATGTTACCACCTTTTACCAGCGGGCCAGCCGACGATCGTTTTGCCCGCTACATTTATACCCAAGCAGGTTCAAGCGTCCTCGCTTGAACCCTCATTCCCCACTGCTCTAAGTTCCTAACAAGCCGCCCCACAAGTTAAGCTTTAGCCTAATGCCTTGATCTGCCTGCTATTCCCATTGCGCAGCACTCAGTGCTGATCCGGGTAACTTCCCGTAAAATTTATTTTAAAAAAAACAATAAATTGAAAAAAGTTTTTATCTTTGTGCTGTTGACATATATCTCTCTGCACCTCCCTGGGTTAGCTATCTCTCAATTATTTTTTACTTTTTTAATTTTTTACAATGAACATTTACGTAGCTAACATTCCGTTTTCTGCCAGCGAAGATCAGCTCAAGGATCTATTTTCTCAACATGGTGAAGTGGCATCTGCCCGCATCATCACTGACAAGTTTACCTCACAGTCACGTGGCTTTGGTTTCGTAGAGATCAATGACAAGACCTCTGCACAAGGCGCTATAGACGCGCTGAATGGCCGCGACTTTATGGGCAAGACACTCACCGTAAACGAAGCACGCCCCAAGACCGAGACCAGCAGCTACGGCGGCGGTGGCGGCGGCTACAAAAAGTCATACGGCGGCGGTGGAAATCGCTATTAATTGACACCGTTATATCCATAACCCTTAGGCCCTCACCCCGGTGAGGGCTTTTTATGTACCCATGCCGTAGCTCGCGGCTGCTGGCAGATGGGCCAGGCCCGTCTCCCCTCCTGTTCTGAGTTCGGCGCAGTGGATCTTAGAGTTTCCCATAGATTCAGGTTTCCACCAGAGGTGCGTCCATCCCATATTCCGCAGATCTTCCCTATGTTAGCCGCAAATAATTTACTATGAAAATCTACACCCCACTCCTGGTTATAGCGGCATTATGTATGTCCTATACCGCATCTGCTCTTGCTATATGCCCATCAGACTCTTCCAAAGGCCAGACCGTAGGCGAGTATCTCCGTGAGTTTGCCCGCCAGAAATATCCTGACGACAAAGAGATGCAGGACTACATCTACAATGAGCAGCTCGAAGCCTTGATTTATATGAAAAACGTGACAGATGCAGAGTGCAAGATCTTTGCCATCAAAAAGTATCCAGGCGATTATGCCATGCAGAAATACATCTATGACGAGCAGGTAGAGGCAAAGAAATATATGAGTAGCATTTCATCTGCTGCCAAGGCTGATGCCGTAGCCAGGTATCCTGATGACTACGCCATGCAGAAATACATCCTGGAAAATCCGTAGAAACAGGCTGACCATCTACCCCTGGTATCTCCGGCATTCCTTACTGCTTGGCCTTCAGCGCGCGGCGCGCACGCCGCATCTCCAGAGGCCGCACGTGGCGCTCCTTAGCGCCTTTGGGGTGCCTCGTGAGCCTGGTAGAGGTACCCTCTGCCGGCCCCGTAGCAGGGTCAGGCTGCGTCACTGCCGCCGCACCCGCCGGGGTCTCGTCAGAGCGGGTACCCGTGCTGATATAGCCAGCAGGCATCGGCGTACTCGTACCGCCTGATACAGGCGGCGCACTCTCACTATGTCCGTCAGACTGCGCCATAGCAGCAGCGCCCATCAGGAGCGCCAGCGCAGTGATAAATATTTTGATGCGGGTCATAAGCATATCATTTAGATCGTCAGGTCATCACTACTGCAAAAGCTATACCTACCCCACCGGCGGCTCCCAAAGCTCTATCTTATTGCCCTCTATATCCAGTATGTGGAGGAACTTGCCATACTCAGAGTCTGCCACCTCATCCAGTATCGTCACACCCTCTTCTTTGAGCACCGCGGCCAGCGCCACGAGGTCAGCCACGCGGTAGTTTATCATATAGTCCGTGGCAGATGGCTCAAAGTATTTCGTATCAGCTTTGAAGGGTGTCCATACCGTGCTTGGTTTTTCGGTGTCACCTTCCTTTTGCTCAAAAACGATCTGCCCACCCCATTGATTGGACTCTATACCCAGATGCTTCCGGTACCATTCGCGCACCTTCTCAGGGTCATTGCATTTGAAAAATATCCCGCCAAAGCCTGTTACTCTCTTCATGTATCTATGAGTTTAGTATGGCTAAGGTAGGAATGTTTTCCATGCAGCTGTATACCGTGGGCTAAGGCTACTACCTATACGTCTGGGGCGTCTCCACCTCCCACTCCAGGTCCTCATCCATATCGTCAAACTCCGCCAGGTCCTCGTCCTCCTCCCGCATCAGGCGCTTTATCTCAGCTATACTAGAGACTCCCGCCTCCGCCAGCAACTCCTCATCCGGCGTCATCTTCACGCAGTGTTCATCACTCACATCTATCGCCGCCGCAGTAGTGGACGGATCAGCCACCGGAGCAGTATCGCTCACAGTCAGGTCATCTGGCTCTACCTGCTCTACCGCAGCATCAGCTGCATTAAAGCCCTCTCCTTCAGAGAGAGTTTGGATAGAGCCGGCTGTTTGCATTAAG
>JAFDYQ010000034.1 GCA_018267365.1 Bacteroidota bacterium
CATTTTCCATAAACAAGTCGATTTATTGTCAACTTATTTCAGGACGGGACAAAGGGCCGGACCTAAAAAACAAAAGGCAGGAAACCCCTGCCTTTGCAAATGATATATGAAAGAGAAAAAACTACTTCCTGTCCTTGATACCTACGAATGACCGCTGTGTAGCACCAGTGTAGATCTGACGAGGACGGCCGATGTCTTCCTTGCGCTCGCGCATTTCCTTCCACTGAGACACCCAGCCCGGCATGCGGCCCAGGGCGAAGAGTACTGTAAACATAGGTGTAGGGAAGCCCAAAGCCTTGTAGATGATACCGGAGTAGAAGTCTACGTTAGGGTATAGCTTACGCTCTGCAAAGTATGGGTCTTTCAGTGCCACTTGCTCCAGTTCTTTAGCTATCTCTAGCAGCGGGTCATTGATACCTAGTTTATTGAGGATGTTGTCACATGCCACCTTGATGATCTTCGCACGCGGGTCAAAATTTTTGTATACACGGTGACCGAAGCCAAAGAGAAGGCGCTTCTTGTCCTTGGCCTCGTCTACTACCTTGGCTACATTGCCGCCATAGTTGTTCTGAATGTCTTCCAGCATCTCCAGCACCTCTTGATTAGCACCACCGTGGCGCGGACCCCAGAGGGCAGCAGCACCAGCAGCTACAGAGGCATACAGGTTAGCATGAGAAGAGCCTACTATACGCACGGTAGAGGCAGAGCAGTTTTGCTCATGGTCAGCATGCAGTATCAGGAGCTTATTCATCGCATCTACCACTACAGGATCGGCTACGTACTCGCTGGTTACGTTGCCAAAGGTCATATAGAGAAAGTTGGTCACATAGTCATATTTATTCTGAGGATAGAGTACCGGGTGGCCCTTGCCCTTCTTCATGATCATAGCCGTGATGGTAGGCATCTTGGCCAGCAGGCGGATGATGGTCATGTTTGTCTCCTCAGGCTTGTTATTCGGATTGAGAGACTCCGGGTAGAACGAGGAAAGAGCTGACAGCGCCGTCATGAGCTGCCCCATAGGGTGGCTCTTAGAGGGGAATACTTCAAACACCTTGACCAGATTCTCATGCACCAGTGTATGCATGGTCAGGTCACCTTCAAATTTCTTCAGCTGCTCCGCTGTAGGCAGCTCACCATAGAGCAGCAGGTAGCTCACCTCTGTGAAGGTAGCCTTCTCAGCCAGGTCTTCTATATTATAGCCACGGTAGCGCAGGATTCCTTTTTCACCATCCAAAAAGGTGATGGCAGACTGTGTAGCACCGGTATTCTTGTACCCTTCGTCATACGTCACGAGGCCGGACTGGCCACGAAGCTTAGAAATGTCTATTGCACTTTCGTTTTCAGTACCTGTGATCACCGGCAGGTCGTACGACTTGCCATCGTAGGTGAGTGTTGCGTTATTAGCCATGGTATAAATTTTTTGAGCGCACCAAATGTAATTAAATCAAAACACTTAGGTAGATTATTTTCGGCAGATCCTATATAAGAGAGAACATATTATTCCATATCCCCATAGGCTCGGAAAATCACAGCATTGCGACAATATAAGACGGTCAACCTCGTCTTCATATTTTCCAAAATGCTATTTTTAGCCGTTATGAATATCGATTTTACCGTATTTGCCCATACCTCGGCATGGGTCAGCCTGCTCACCCTTACCTTTCTGGAGATCGTATTGGGGGTAGACAATATCATTTTTATCTCTATAGTGACACAGAAACTGCCTGATGACAAACGCAAGCTGGGTCAGAATATCGGCCTGCTGCTGGCTATGGCATTACGCATCGTTCTTCTGTTCTTTCTCGGCTGGATATTGAGCCTGAAAGAAAACTTGCTGCCCGCATCGTGGGGTTTTGAGCTGACTGGCAAAGGTATCATTCTGATAGCAGGTGGCGTCTTTTTGATCTACAAGTCTACCTCCGAGATACATCACAAACTAACCGGCGATGACGATGAATTTCATGTAAGTGGCAGCGAGCGCAGCGCGGCTTTTTTCTCCGTACTGATTCAGATCGCAGTGTTAAATATTGTTTTCTCCTTTGACTCGATACTGACTGCTGTAGGTATAGCCGACCAGCTGGCGGTGATGATCATGGCTGTGGTATTGTCTATCGCCATAATGATGCTTTTCACTCAACCTGTAGGGCGGCTCGTGGCCAAATATCCTACCATTCAGATGCTGGCCCTGTCTTTCCTTATTATGATAGGTGTCACACTGATTATGGAGGGCTTTGGCAGGGAGGTAGACAAGACTTTTGTATATGTGGCAGTGGCGTTCTCCATAGCAGTAGAGGTATTGAATATCCGTTTTCGTAAAAAGCAGGGAATGTAAGCCGCTACCTGGTAGGGTCTCTGACTACTCGAGGCCTCAGGTAAAATGAATCTAAAGCATTATAAATGCTGCGCGCCATGAGTTGATACCCCAGAGGCGTGTGATGGCCATCTACCGGCCAGTAATACTTTTCAGATTTATTGCCGCTTGTAGTAAGCTCAGCATTATAGGATTGCTGCAGATCACAGATCCGCAGGCCCCGGATCTGCTGTAGGCGTGCTATGACGGGTGCAAAGTCGTAATCATGATCGGTGGCCTGTATGACTACGATGAGTAGCGTACCTTGTCGCGCTGCCAGAGCGGCATATTCGCGGAAGAGGTTTACTATCTTGTCATTTAGCTCTCCGATCTTTTCTGGCGATGGGGCTTTCTGTAGCAGCGCATTATAACCTGCTGCATGGAATACTAACCGCGCTACAAGGCTCACGGCGTAAAGCGGCTCCCAGACAGGCCCTGCGGAGGGGTGTAGTTGCCCATTGGTACCAAAGCGTTCCATCCCACCCTTAGATATGATATCTGTGGTCATGTCGTTTCCCGAGAGTGTCTGGATGATGACATCAGGGTGATAGGCTATCAGACGGTCTCTGTAGTTGACATAGTTTACAAACGGATCATCTGCAGCTATGCCAGCATTCATGATATAGGTATGGCTATCAGTCTCTGCCAGCATGCTGCCCAGCTGACTCACGTAGGTCGAGTCCTGAGGAGCTCCTACACCCTCGGTCCATGAGTCTCCGAGACAGAGGATACGCTTTTCATAGGGCTGTTTGGCCAGCTGCCATTCGCGGTCAGAATAGCCCATGGAGTTGACATGCCGAGCATGGCGAAACTCTGGCCCGTCAAACCACACTACAGAACCTGGTGCGCGCGTGCGGTAGTAGCTCTCCCCACTGGCAGAGTGGATAGAGCTATATCCGTGGCCCAGCCGCTCACTATAGGTGGCGCCTATGCCTGCCAGCATTAATGCGCCCTCGGCCAGCAGCATGCCACCGCAAACAGCCGCAGCCGCCAGCTGCCAGGAGATAGGATGCCTCATCAATATCTCTAGCACGAGGCTGATAGCCAGCCATACGTAGAAATAAAATGCCAGATGAGTATGCCATTTGACACAGGCATAGCCTGCATGCCAGGCCCAATAGCACTCCCATATGAGGTAGGGTGTAGCGAGTATCGCTGCCATACCTATAGCACTGGTGGTATATGCCAGATGTATATCCCAGTGTATTTTGACCCTGTCATTTGTATATATGAAACGTACAGGCAATCCGGAACAGATTAAAAGAGCAATGAATTCAAAAAAATGAGCGGGAAACGGGTCTCGAACCCGCGGCCTTCAGTTTGGGAAACTGACGCTCTACCCCTGAGCTACTCCCGCTGTTGAGGTGAAGATAAAGGAATTAGAGAGATACATCAGTAAGATTTCAATGCATTTTTTGAGGTTTAGCTTGCCATAAAGCTTGCCACTTTTTTGACAGGTTGGTTTAACCACAAACGCTGTCATGGCCACATTTAAGGTAGTTTTAGAAACACGCAGAAAGCGTAAAAATGGAAGTTTCCCTCTTGTCATTAGAATTTTCACTGGCAGGACCTACAGAACTGTTAATCTGAAGGTTTATCTCATGGAGGATGAGTTTGATGAGGCCAGTCAAAGGGTAATCAAGCACCCTAATAGAAGGGAGATTAATCAGAAGATCACTCAAAATCTTGTCAAACTACAGGAGTCAGCACTCAAAATGGAGCTGACAGATACATCTGGATCAGCGCAAAGTATTAAATCTTCTGTAATCAAACCCCAACTCAAGCTGGATTTTCTGGCTTTTGCAGAGACTATAGTAAAGGAGCAAGAGGCAAGTAAGCATCATGGCAACGCTTTGTTCTACAAGTCTGCTATAAGTGCGTTAAAAACATACTCAGCTAAGGAAATCATACAATTTAAAGAGGTGTCCTACGAATTTCTAAAGAAACTTGAGAGCAAAATGCTTGCAAAGGGTCTGGCTGTAAATGGAGTAGCTATGTACATGAGGACTATAAGGGCAATATATAATAAGGCAATTAAGAGCAAGGTAGTTGATAGGGCAAATTATCCATTTGAGGGCTATAAGATCAAAATGGAGACTACAGCCAAGCGGAATATATCTAAGGCAGATATGCAAGCCCTAATGGCCTTGGAATTGAAAACTAACAGCCCTGCATGGCATGCACGTAACTATTTTTTTCTGTGTTTTAATCTAATTGGGATTTCTTTTGCTGATATGATCACACTGAAAAAGACAGATATAAATCAGGGTAGGGTACTATATAGGAGAAAGAAAACTCATAAGCTATATAGTGTAAAGCTCACCAAGCAGGCTCAGGATTTGGTCAGTTTATATGATGCCCCAGACAGTTCATACATTTTGCCTGAAGCTCAAGAACTGTATGGTGACAGCCCTGCTAAAGAAAGAAGAAGAATTAGTCAGGTAACGAGGAATACAAACAAATACCTCTCTAAAATGGGAGAGCAGCTGGGCTTAGGGCAAAAACTCACAACATATGTAGCCAGACACTCATGGGCTACCATAGCCAAGAAAATGGGTTATAGCAAAGATTTGATTGCTGAAGCTCTGGGACATGAGTTTGGGAATAAGGTAACTGGTATTTACCTAGACAGTTTTGATCAAGAGGTTATAGATGAGATGAATGAGAACGTATGCAAACTTTAGGAAAGACAGGGGAAACCCTGTCTTTTTATATTTTTAATAAACTTAAGAATGCCCAATATGTCATTGTCTCCACTACTACCTAAACCTTATTTAGTTGTCACAGAGTTTGATGGTATAGGCTACCTCATAGATACTTTTTTTGAACTTGAGGAGGCTGAAAGCAAAGTAAATTATCTTATAGCCGAATATAGGTACAACAATGGGGCATTACATGAGCAGCAAAAAGGCTACAGGTCATATAGAGTTCATTCCAGTGCTGTGTATTCTTGTGGAAGTTTTATAAAACAGGTAACTGATGGTAGCTATAGTGCAATGGTTTACTCATCATGTCAAGCAGAGTTCAGTATTGATAATTTTATTTTTGAAAGAGAGAATACAGTCTATGCTATAGATATTGATCTGGTCAATATTGATAATCGGTTTGTGAAAGACTACCATCCTGATTTGTTGGCCAATTAGCGAAGTTGCCTACTCTACTTCTTTCTGTGCTTTTAGTGGCAAGAAAAATTCATGTGGTGATACTTCTAGTCCTTCTGCTAAAGCATATACAGTACTTATGCTTGTATTAATAACACCACGCTCTATTCTGCCAACTTGGCTAAACTCAATCCCTGCTTTATTGGCAAGTTTCATCTGAGATAGTTTCTTGGACAGTCTTATTTCTCTCAGCTTATTGCCGAAGAGTTTAATGGCCTTTTTATCTCCAAAGTGTTTCACTGTCCAAAATGAAACTTATGGCCAAACCTAAACGAGAGCAGTAATGCCCTATATTGGTTTTATTTTTAGCTTTACAAAAGTTACGTTCCCATCAAGCAAATGCGTATGAAAATCTATCTATTATTGGTTATTTCCTTCACCATAGCATACACTTATGCTCAATCGCCAATTAAAATGGAGTTGACTGGAGGAGTTTACAAAATACCATGTAAGGTCAATGGGTTGAATTTAAAATTCATTTTCGATACAGGGGCAAGTGACGTTTCTGTATCACTTACCGAGGCTCTCTTTATGCTGAAGAATGATTATCTCAGTGAAAGTGACTTTCTTGGAACTGAGCACTACAAAATAGCAAATGGCGATATTGAGGAGGGAACCAAAATCAATCTAAAGTGCATAGAGGTTGGTGGTCAAAAAGTATATAACGTATCAGCATCAATAGTTCATTCTACAGACGCTCCTCTGCTATTTGGGCAAAGTGCAATGCAGAAATTTGGTAAATTCTCAATAGATTATTCAGCGCACATATTATGGCTAGGAGGTCCAAAAAACAACCTCATTCAGCCTACTCAAGTAGTTACTCAAAAGAGTAAACCCAGTTTTAAAGTCACTGATATCGATGGCAACTTATATGACACAGTAAAGATTGGCATGCAATATTGGCTGAAGCAAAACCTTGCGACAACCCATTTCAATGATGGCACTCCAATACTTCAAATTGAATCAGCTATTGAGTGGAATGAGATCTTCAACTCTCAAAGTGCCATTAGCGTGTACTCACACTGTATGGGAGAAGAAAACATGGCACCTACCTATGGCTATTTATATAACTGGTACGCTACTACAGACTATAGGGGAATATGTCCAACAGGGTGGCACATTCCTAGTGATGCAGAATTCAGTAGACTAGCAGTAATTTTGGGTGGTGATGCCGTAGCCGGAGGGAAGCTAAAAAGTATAGCGCTTTGGCAACCTCCCAATTCCAATGCCTCAAATAGCTCGGGTTTTAGTGCAATACCAGCGGGATATAGATTCTATGATGGCGACTTTGTTGGCATAGGTAAATACGCAAGTTTCTGGACATCTACACAAGAATCTAAGAATGGAGCATGGTATTGCGATGTTAGATACAATGAATCTAGCATTCACCATCTGCCATATTCCGTGTATAGTGGGCACTCTATCCGCTGCATTAAAGATTAAAGAATTTCGCCTTTCTCCAGTCTACTCTAGCAAACTTGTGATTATACTCTAAGAACGTATGGTTTATTGAAAAATAGATCATATCACAACATATAATACATATATTTATTAGACTTATAGCCAAAGTACCTGATGATACTATGAAGAAGCCTATTAAAGGAAGGAGTTACAGAAGAATAATAGAAAGAGCTGTTGAAGGGCACAAGGATTCCAAATATTTGAAACCCGCAACATTAATCTGGTGGATTAAAAACAAGTTTAACCCTGTTCAATTTTCACGAGCTTTAGCCAATGTCCCTCTTGATATTTTCGAAAGTACGCATAAACATCTACTACCACGTCGTATTAAGGATATTGGCAAATCTCCGTATGCCTCATCAACTAACATTTATGCTGAAATTACATGGGCCTACTATGTTTTTTTGATATATCAAGACGAACTTAATCAATACATAGTACTGAAAAATGGGATTGAGAAAGCTATTTGCCTTAACGATTTTAAACTTGCTGTCAACCTTTTAGATGAACTAGAAACCGTGGTTGGATACTCATTGTGGTCGCTGGAAAAGCGGTTTTATATTTATTCTATTGATAAAAATCCAGTTAGAAACAATTGGATCATTAAGGAACTACTGGAAAACAAGAACCGACTGGCTCTAATCATCGGTTACTATACAAAAGCAAAATTTGATGCCGCCCTGTCTCATTCAAGATATGAAGAAGACGTTATCAATATCATAAATAGGCATAAGGATAAATCTATCAGGAGATTTTTGGCATATAAATTACTCTTCTTTAAAAATACAGAAGTCACCAATTATCATGACAATATTGCACTTGATGGCGATAATTCTCTAATTGACTACTATGAAACGTTCGTTAATATGCTACAGTTATATTCCATTAGCATAATTGACAAACAGGATGAAAAGCTGAAGTTAGTTGAAACCAATTTCCAGTTTATCGTCGAAAAAATCCGAGATAATAGACTTAAAAATATTCTTCGATTTAACTCTGATGACTATTCGCAAATTGAATTGTCGCAGATTGATGCGGATATAATAGCAAACTATTTATCTGATTCTTATGCAGACTGTATCACACTCTTGAAAAGAGCTATCCTAGCCAAACCGTTATGCTTTGAATATTATACATTGATTGTACATTGCGCTATCAAAAGCCATGAAAATATAACTGGTAATTATCTTGGTAGAAACCTTTGTTCGGAGATTTTGTTTGATGTCTATAAAACACAAAAGGATACTTTAGATCCTGAAACTTTATTCGTAAAAGCGCCTAAAAAATCATATACCTTAGGCATCACTGAATTAAGTATTGGGTATTACAACTATTTCCTAAATGAATTTCCCCAAGAGGAAATTTTAGATAAATGGAATTACTTGAGGTTGTTAAATCAAGACAACCCATTGCTAGATTTTCTAACCACAGTTAAAAACATATCAAATTTTTCGTTTACCAATACTGCCATTACTAATACTATTAGGAGCGTACTTGTAGCGGGAGATAATAAGCCGATTGAAACCCATAACACTGCATTATTAGATTTTGGCTCAAAATCAATACTCCTCATTAAAAGACTCTATAAGCAAAAACTTTACCGTGAATGCATTGATCTCATAGACATTTTTGTAAAGCAACAACAGAGTTCACTAAATCACTTTCCAGACATATTAATCATTAAAAAGAATATCCTAGTTAGCCAAAAGGAATTCATAGCAGCTTCAGAATTAATCGTTGAAGCTATCCTTGAGAAACCAAACCTGAAATTTAAGTTATTCGACGAACGTGTAATTTCAAAGTTATTAGAGTTCTCCGATTATGAAATTGAACAAAGTATTTCTACTCCTATTCTGCTTCATATGATGGATCAAAAGCTTGATAGTTTATGGATTCCTTTTGATAATTTCCTCAGCTGCCATGGCCTAAATTACCCAAGCGAGGTCCTTGCACTTAGAGATACTGTAAGTTACGAGAAGCTGTGTTATTTCATGCAATTTGTCTGCGTGAAGGATGTATTTTACTCCTCATGGAGATTCAGTAATCAAGATGAACTGGATGCTGAAAGAATTAAAGTATTGCTCCAACTTGAGGAACTTGATAGCAATAATAGAGGTATATACAAGGAAGAACGGGCCATCGTTGAAAGAGATATTCAAATCAGACAAGCTTTAAGCCATATCGATAGCAAGATTTACGTCGACACTAAATCCATACAAAAAATTCTTAATGATAAACTGTTAGAAAGTCTTGATAGATATATTGAGCTTAAGAACAGAGAGCCTTCGCTCAATGAACTACTTAAGAAAATCGAAGCGACGGTAGTTTATATCAAACCTAAGGAGGAAGGCGAGGGAGATGCGCTCGATTTTGAATATGAGAAGATGTCTAAGTATGATGATCATCGATATAAACTATTTAAACAAATGTTTTTCTTAATTAGGGATGAATTTATCTCCTCCAATGACCATGGAATCGACTCTTATCTAAGTATGCGTGTAAGACATGGGACACTGCTTGGACAAATAAGATCAATTTTTGACAAGCATAATTTCATTACTAAGAAGGACGATTTGACAGGTGCTTATTTGCCCAACGAATTTTGGTCTAAAAAACTCAGTACTGATAGCAATCGTAAGAGGTTACAAAACATCTTCTCTACTTTTTCTAAAAATGTAGATACCCTGTCAGATGATTTGCGGAAAAATAGATTACAAATCAAAACTGACGAGAATAAAAGTCCGGCACTTTTTGATTTTTCATTTAAGGATGAGGAATTATACACTTTATATGAATCATCCTTTTTTGAGATCTCCAATGTATCTGATTTCTTTTCTAAAATTTTTGAAATCTTATGGGTAAAAACTGAAGAAATACTAGCGCTGGTTAGAGAGTACATTAATGTCACAGTTGTTGGGCAATTATCCGAACAAATTAGAATATTGGATACTTCTATAGAAACTTTAATTGACAACAATGGGAACGAATTGAAGGAATTCCATTCGGAAATTGCAGCTTGTTCTACTGATATGAGTGTAGAATTTGGAAAAATTGCAAATTGGTTCAAACGGGTTTCAAACAAGAAAATAGAGCCGTTTGACATTAAACTACCTATTGACTTAAGCTTGGAAATACTTAAGAGGCGTAATCCTGGATATCTAAATGTAAATGTCTCTATCGTAATAATCGATCATGTAGAAATAGATGGCGACTACTTGCCTCAGTTCACGGATCTAATCCGAAATCTCATCGAAAATATTATTGATCATAGTGAGCTTGATCCAATCAACTTAAGAGTTGACATCACCGCCTCTTTGTCAAATAACCGCTTAAACCTTAAGATAGTTAGTAATTTTTCTCCAGCGAAGGATATAAGCCTCTTAAATAAAGAGATTAACGACACAAGTCAGACTTTGAGGTTAGCTACTGATGAGAAGAAGCGAACGGCTAAAGAAGGTAAAACTGGGTATTTGAAAATAAAAAAGATTTTAAGGCACGACTTCCATTGCGGAAATGACTATGACATAAACATACACAAGGTAGATGAGCAAAGAATTTTTACAACTGAAATTACCTTTAATGCTTCACACATACTTTATTCTAAATGAAAATACTGCTAATTGAAGATGATCCAAACAAGGAAGCTCAGCTTTCCAACTTCATTAAAGACAAAATAATTGATTCGGAGGTCTATATTAGAAAATCCTATCAGTCTGGACTCAAGTTTTTAATGGAAGAAGGATGTGATTTAGTTATTCTGGACATGTCCTTACCGACATATGATATTAGTAGCAATGAAAATGGCTATAAATTTCGAAAGCTAGGTGGACTAGATATTCTTGGTGAGATTAAGAGAAAGAGATTAGGCTACAATGTTTTGATAGTTACACAATTTGAGACCTTTGGCGATGAGTCTTCCATGATAAATTTAAATCAACTTAAGCTCAAATTGTATAAAGACTATCCTGACAATTACAAAGGTACTGTGTATTACAATGCTTCTCAGTCGGCATGGAAGGGGAATCTCCTTGAATTAATAAACAAAATCAATTAGGCAATGCTTAAGATACTTATTGTAGACGATAGAAGTGATAAACTTCGTAAGATTAAAGAGTCCGTCTTGGCTCTACCTGAAGTAAAGGAGGAAGGAATTCAATGTGTCACAAGTGCAGTTGACGCACGAAGAGCATTAGAACTTCAATATTTTGATTTATTGATACTAGATATAAATCTACCTGCTCGGCCCGAGGATTTGCCTTCAGCAGATGTAGGTGTTAAGCTTCTAAATGAATTAAATTCTAGCAGAAGATTAAAAAAACCTTATCACATTATTGGAATTACAGCTTATGATAGCATCAAAATAGCGAAGGAAAAAGATTTTGCTGATAATCTTTGGACAATAATCTTATATGATGAATCAAACATTAATTGGATTAAAAATCTTCAAAATAAGATAGAGTATCTGATACAATCCAAACGGGATATTTCAACAATAAGCGATTATCAATACGACATTGCTATAATTACTGCTTTGAGGAAACCAGAATTAGAGGCAATCCTTAAGCTAGATGCGAATTGGATTTCCTTTAAGCAACCAGGAGATAGTATAGAATTCTTTAAAGGTGTTTTTGAAAACGACAATAAGAAACTCACTGTTGTTTGTGCTAGTTGTACGCAAATGGGAATGGTAGCGACCTCTGTTCTCACCAGTAAGATGATATTCTACTTTAAGCCAAGATATATTGTCATGACAGGTATATGCGCAGGTACTAAAAAGGATATTTCCGGATTTGGAGATATTATAGCATCAGAATTTAGCTTTGATTATGATCAAGGCAAGAAGACTGTGAATGAGGACGGGCACGATGAATTTCTACCCGACCATAGGCAAGTAGCAATTTGTACGGAACTAAGAGACTATCTTAACGCATGTAGCAGTAGCAGAAAATACTTGGATGACATCCAAAAAAACTGGCCACTTTCGACTGCACGGTCATTGCTAAATCTACACATTGGCCCAACTGCCTCAGGCGCAAGCGTTTTAGCTAACCAATCCTACATAGATCTTATTACTAAATATCAAAGAAAATTGATTGGAATAGACATGGAAACCTATGGACTGTATTATACTGCTGAAAATTCAATACGTCCTAAACCTCTCGGCTTTTTATCATTAAAGTCAATTTCAGATTTTGCGGGCATTGATAAAGACGATAGACATCAAGAATATGCTTCATATACAAGCGCTAGTTTTCTATACAACTTTGCATTGGAGTACTTCTAGCTAAGGTGTACGTCAATCCTAATCCAGTATCAAATTTCTCTTATACTGCCTTTACTTTGGACTTTAACCGCAGTATTAATAATAAGGGAGGTGTTTGAATCCCCCCCTCATAATAGTCTAAAGTCTATATAGTCAAGATGCTTACGCAGCCCTTTTATATACGCCATGTTGAACGTCTATTATACTCCCTTCTTTCACAAGCTTATTGATTTGATTATGCATAGTGGCTTTGGTCATACACTTAGTATTTACAAATCTTTCCATTAGAGTCTTAGTAGTTACAGATCCATTTTCAGGGAACGCCTCAAGAAGCAAATCATGATTGGTAGTATCAGATCTGCCATCAGTGGCAAAAAGCAATTTAGCCTCCTTATCTTCTTTGATTGCTTTAAGCCAGATTGATCCTTTATCAATCTCAAATACCCTAACCATTTCATCGTTCTCTGGAGCATACCTAAAAAAGACATCCTTGACATATCTTTGCCCAGTACTGACCTTATTTATACCGATAGCAAAGTCTGAGTCTTGAGCCAGCATTCTACTTCCGGCCATAGAATCTACAGTAAGAGGGCTATTGCCTATCTTGGGAGTATGATGAATAATAATGAGAGTGATTTTCATCTCATCACAGAGTTCCCTTAATTGCTTCATCACTCTTTTGCCCACCTTGCTATCCTCTATGCTACCTTCGTACAATCTACTTAGTGAGTCTATAAATACGACTCCAGGATGATTTTCTTCTATAATACCACGGATCAATTGCCAATCCTCCTCTGATGAAACATACTTAGGTATATCATCATTCACAACAGTATAGTTTTGAAAACACATTTCTATTTGAGCTTCGCTTAATGCCGTAAGCTGTGTTAGATTTCGTTGTGCCCTGCCTTCCCAAAATTCTTCTAATGAAATAAACAAGACTCTCTTATTTTCAATATCAATTGGTAAGCCCATAAAACTGTCTTGCCCTGAAGCAATGCTCATACCCAAATTTTCACAGAATATTGTCTTTCCTGATTTACTTGGACCAAAGACAAATCCAATTGAGTTTTCCTTAATACCAGAATAAACCATTCTCTTTTTAGGTTCATTCTTAACACGATCAATCATCTCTCTAAGAGAGCATGTTAATACACTTCCATTCATAAAAATTATGATTAATAAAAAACGGACTAACTACTTTGCTGTGTAGTGTCCTTCAATAGATCAGCATCTTGTGCTGATGGGATATACAGAACTAGTCTCGTACATCGGTTTCCTATTTCGTCGCAGCCTTAGAGCAAGTGCTGCAGTATTTAAAACTTCTACTATTTCGTGCTTATCACTTTTTAGTATTTTCAAAAAGATCAAGTTTCCTTGATATTAACACAAAAATAAGTAATAAAATTTACATATACAAATAAATCTGCACATTTAACTTTTATTTTAACATTAACCGAAATAATCAATCTAAGTTATTTCAGTTATTGCCTTATATGTCCCTCTCCAGTAACCCAGATTATGGACAAACCCCCACCTAAACACAGGGACGATCATCCCCCCTCTATATTTTATCACCAACAAAAAAAGTTAGAAATGGTCACAATTTCAGGCGTTGAGCAACGTAAAAATGCTAAAGATGATATGTTTCCTGTGTTGATATTAACAGGCGACATTGAAATCATTACTTCAAAGACTACCGGCAAGCCTTATGCTACTGTCAGAAAGGTGTCAATTCCATGCACATTTGATGCTGAGATAGCCAACAGCATGATAGGTAGACAAATACCAGGAGCCATTATCAGGAAGGAGTCAGAACCATATCAGTATGCATCTAAGCAAACTGGAGAGGTTTACACGCTTCATCACACGTATGCCTACAATCCCAATCCTTCCAATCTGGAGGAGCTGGTATTTCAGGCTCAACCAGCATTCTGATTTGTTGGTGACTGTTCAGTAGATGGGGAGGGCGTTGTGCTCTCCCTTTTTTATTTCTTAAAGCTAAAAGAATAATAATGGAAATAACGCAAGCTAGAAGAAGCACTGTCAAGATAAAGCTTGGAATACAAGCACCATCAGGAGCAGGTAAAACAATGTCAGCTCTCCAATTAGCAAAGGGGCTATGTGGAGATTGGTCTAAGATTGCAGTGATTGACTCAGAGAACCGATCAGCTCACCTATATGCCCATCTTGGCCCATACAAAGTATTAAATCTTGAGTCTCCATTTACACCAGAGAGGTACATGGAGGCTATTGATACATGCCTTAAGGCACAGGCAGAAGTAGTAATAATTGATAGCATCAGTCATGAATGGGAGGGGCTGGGAGGCATACTAGACATACACAGCAATATGTCGGGTAATAGCTTTACTAACTGGTCAAAGGTTACTCCTCGTCACAATGATTTCATTCAGAAAATCCTACAGAGTCCAGTCCACATCATTGCCACGATCAGAGCTAAACAAGAGTATATCCTATCTGAGAAGAATGGCAAACAAGTACCAGAGAAGGTCGGGATGAAAGGTATCAGCAGGGAAGGAACAGATTATGAGTTCACCACTGTATTTGAACTGGACATGAAGCACCAAGCTCGTGTCTCAAAAGACAGGACAGGTTTATTTGAGAAAATGCCTGAGTTTGTTATATCTGAGAAAATAGGAACTAAAATACTACAATGGTGCAATCAGACAATAAGCACTGACCAACTAAAGCAAAAGATAGATGCCTGTATATCTATTCTTGAGTTGACAAATCTGTATAACGCCTATCCTGAGTATCAAACCACTCTACTTTCTCATTTCACTGCCAAGAAAACTGCCCTTAATAACAATTTAACCAACCCAAAAGTACATACACATGGAACTACGTGAGTTATTACCTGAAACCAATCTAACTGAAGAAATTGAACAATCTTCCAGCCTATCCTTTATGGAGGCTAACACAATAGCTATACCTCTAGAGGAGATAAAGAGCAATCACATTATTCCTGTCTTTGTAAAGGATAATGAAACAACCATCTCCCATGTGGAGTTCATAGAAACCATGTATGAGGTGGCAAAGGAGCATTTCAACGGAGAAGCTATTTTAAAGCCCAGTGTGAGGGTCAGCCATCCAATTAAGGGCAGAATACCAGAAGCGCGAAACAAGGCTGCTAAAGAGCTATTAGACCATGAAAAGACCCTTTATTACGAAAGGATGTGCTTCTGCATGGAGATACCTCACATAAGACGCACTATCAATGGTAATGATATTGCTTTAGTAGTTGGAGGCGTAAAGGCATATTCTGAGGATAACCTGTACAACAAAAAAGGGGCGATAGAGCATTTCAAAATCTTCATTGGCTTTCAGAATAAGGTCTGCCTCAACCTGAAAATATTCACTGATGGTCTCAAAAGTGATGTCAGAGTAGCAAATACCAATGATCTCTATAATGCAATCTTCCAGCTCCTGAAAGAATTTCAGACTGACAGACAGCTCGCAGAAATGGAGCAACTAGCCTTACTATATCTATCTCCAACTCAGTTTGCACAGATGATAGGCAGAGCAAAGCTTTATCAGCATCTACCAGCTGAAGAAAAAAAACTACTGCCTACATTGATGTTTGGTGATTATCAGCTCTCCGCTGTTACAGATGGGTATTACAATTCTCAATCATTTAGCAGGGATGGTAAAGGCAATATAAGCCTGTGGAATACCTATAATCTGCTGACAGGGGCCAATAAGAGTAGCTATATCGATAAGTTCTTAGATAGAGCTGAGAATGCCTCGCTTTTCATTGGCGATATTAGAAATGCTTTAGCTCATAATACACCATGTTGGTTTTTGGAATAACATTATCTCATACCTGATCATCTTAACTGGTGGTCAGGTTTTAATATCATAAAATGGATGATAAAGAACTCCTAGAGATTAATAAGTACTGTAGCCCTTACAGTCTCTTAGTGGTAACAGCACAAGGTATATTATTGAAAATTGATTGCCCATTTGAGGTCAAGGTAAGGATAGCTGTGGACTCATTCAAAAAAGGAGAAAGTCTAATAGTCCAAGCAGTCAAGATGGATGTCTGCTATACTTTGGTCTATACAATCAATGGTGAGAGCTACTACTACTACCACTTTTTTATAATGATTGGTTGACCTACGGGTAGCAATCACGAGTAATGCTGAATTTTTTTACTCACTTTTTTTGAGAAGGTTACTACTCGTTAAACCTATACCGCTGAAAAAAAGGAGATTTCTACTTTTGATTAAAATCACCAAATTTCTTCAAAATCATAAAGCCACTTTTTTCTGCTATCAAGAGATATTTCTATGTCTAAAGTGGTTACAAATTCCTGTAGAATCAACTGAGACGCGTTTTTTTCATCATCTCTGACAGCTGCCATCCTCAACTGCAATTTTTCTTTGTCAATATTTACACCCTGCATTTTTGTAAGCTTTGAACCTAGAAGATTCTTAATAAATGGTATGACAACGTACTTCATGACACTCTGATTTTGATAACTTCTAGTCATAAAAGGTAAAATATTTACAAGTTGAATAACTGTCTCATTGAGACTCGGCGATAAATAGATTATTCCTAAAATGCATAATATCTGTTCACTTCGCCTGTCCTGATGATTAAAAGTATTAGCTCTCACCGTAAGTTGACTTTCAGGAATTTGTTCATTCAAAATCCTTCTTGATAGCTCTATAATTATTTCCCATAAAAGTGGATTGGATGACTCCAATTTATAGTCAGATAATACCTTAATGTAGGTCTGGTAATTTCCATTGAAGGAATCATCCCCTTTGATCTTAGATGTGAGGAGCATTAAAAAGAGAGGTATTATAGCATATTGACTTGTAATCTCCTCCGCTGTATTCCATTTATTACTTGGTTTGTCCGCTAAAAGCTCAATAATTTTTTGCTGCCCATACAGCGCTTGCTTTTCTTGTGGAGTACCTTGTAAGTGGACAGAAACTGCTGTAGCTAATAAATAAGATTCAAGAGCTTCGGCAACTTTAAAATTGATAAGTGAATACTGACTACAAGTTGTTGCTATCATAATTAGAGTCCCTTCATCGCCATATTTTCTAACAATGTCAAAGGCTTTGATTGCCCAGTCATAGGCTTTTTTACTATCATTAATTGCATCAGCAAACATCGCAAGATGCCCTAACGTAAGTGCATCTTTTTTAGGTGAATAAAGGCTGATCAACTTTTTATTGTTCGAGAACAAAATTCCTATGTAAGGCCTGACTATACTCTGATCATTCAGATCAAAACCGCGCCCTTGGGCTTCTGAAGAAATGTATCCAGTACAATTCCCAATAAGTACCATATACCTCATCCATCTTTCTTCTGGAATCTCTTTTTTACATTCAAAAAGCTTACCTACAGCCAGTTCAAAGGTCTCAAAGCATTTAACATAGTCGGAATTTACCCAGTATGCAATCGCTAATTCTGCAAGAACATAAATAAACTCTAACTCGGTATATAATTCTTTGGTATAAGCATTTTGTAACGCTCTTAAGCAGTAATCAAGAGCTTTGCTCTTATCGATGTCTGATACAGCTGAAGCTGCGTAAATGAGTAATTCAGTGTAATTATTTTGATAAGGTAGATTAAAATCTACTGCTCTTTCTAACCAATATCTGCTTTGAATAATGTCTTTATTATTATATAATAATCTACCTATTCCTTCTACAATAATGAATTTTGCGTCAACAGATGTAAATTTCGAAATTAGGTCATCAGCCTTTACTAGCACATTTGCCTTTTGCTGCGTGATACGATATTCAATCCAAAGAATTTCCCTTAAAACAATTGCGGATAGAGATTCATACTTCTTTTCATAAAAGTAATCCAACAAAAGTTGAAGTTTTTCAAGTAACACAGAATCAGTTTCATTTTCATCTCTCTTTTCAACCAGATTACTACAAATAGTCGTGATGAAAGAATCTGAGAGTACTTTTTTAAATGGGCTGTCAGTAAAAGCGTTATCAATGATCTTTGCAAGATCAATCCATTGCAACAAATCGTTCCTACTTCGTAAGCGATTTACAGGGAACCATAGAATACTTTCCAGACCATCTTCCTTGTCTTCATACAAATGCTTATAAGAGTCACCTAGGCTAGTAGCAATCTTTACCAACTCCTTGCAATATCCCCAAAACATAGACAAATCACTATAGTCATAGCATCCAATCAAAGACAGGTAAATCATATACCTATTTATGTCATCGGTTTTTTCATTCGCGTACTTAATAAATTGGTCTCGATAAAAGTTTATTGGCCTCTTCAGAAGATGTGCAATTCTAATTTGCTCATTTCTTATAACGATCCTGTTTGATAAACTCATTTCTGGAGGTATATCTTCACTGCTCCAATAAAAGAGAAACCCCCAATTCTCTAACACCTTTATTTCTTCCAAAGTTTGTGCAGAATGCAATGCAAGGATTAAGACAAATGCTGCCCTATCATAATTTTTTGCATCTATAAATAAATTTAATGCCTGAGAAGCTGTTACTTCACTTAGTTTCTTTCCAGAAATAATTGCTTCACCAGTAGTATTATAAACTTCTTTAATGGTAGTCTCCGATAGATTTTGTTTACCAATATCTTTAGCTAAAGGTGATATCTGAAGAAGTTGAGCATCATAATTTTGAATCCATATATTAGTCAGACTATGAAGTTTTTCGCCAAAGTGTTCGATTGCTTTTTCAATCTCACTAACCGCCTTCACAATATTCACATCAAAATTGAGCCTAAGTAAACTGAGCCTATATAATAACTCTCTCGAATCAGAATCTGTTATGTATCGGCTGATTGATCTTTGCACATCTTCTAAGATTTCATTAGCGAACTCACGTTTAAAGACCACTTCAAAGATCTCCTTTGTATCAGTACCCCAGTTAATCGCTTTAAGGTGATTTACAATTGCTGCTATTATTCTCGGATTTCTGTATGAAGTAGAGACGATCAAATTAAGATACCCCAGTGTAGTATCAGGAGCATTATGATTTTTAAACACTTCGATAATTTCAGCATCAGTTAAGTCTAAATTCACATACGCTAAAAATACCCCAGTAGACATTGAATTTCTTGTTGCAGTTGGGATTGGGAAATTAGAGGTAGTTAATAGTTTTACTCCTTTTAAACCCAATTCATTTACCAATTTCACTAATAGGTCTGCTAATTGAGAGCCAGCTGATATCCTTGGAATATCATTGAAGACAATAATGGTATTCAAGGGGAGTTTATTGCCAACTTCTTTGTACCATGCACTTCTATTCCTATCAAAGTGCTTTTCTGTTATTGTCGTCTTTATGAACTCTTCAATTACAATTATGGCTTTTTCCTCTTCGTTGTAATTTCTCAGATCTAGCCAAAATACATTAGCATATCTCTTGCTTATCAGGATAGCAAGTTGTGTTTTACCTGTACCATTGATTCCATTTAAGCCTATCCAAGTGCAAGCATTAAACTGGCTAATTATATCATCGACCTTTTCTTTCCTTAAAGTCCCGTTTAAGATCGGAGAGGGTACTTCATTGGGAAAATTTTTTAAGCCATAATTGAAGACTGCGTCTGAAGCTGTTATTTCACTTACAGTTTTTTGCAAAGCCCCAATCTCATTTTGACTCTTAAAATTACTTCGTTCCAACTTCTCTAGCCTTTCTGTTATAAAGGCAAATATCCCTTTGATCTTTAGGAGCAACTTTTCATCAACATCATTAAGTGGTGTAGATACAAATCGATTATTTAGATCGGCTTTACTAAGTCTCTTATCTTTCTTTTGGCTTAATAGCTTAAAGACAAAAACAAATAACTTGTCATAAAATAGAGTGGATTCTTCTTCATTACTGGCATATCCCAGCATACTAATTTTGCCTTTTACCAAAGAGGCAATTGCTATTTCATCTTCAAACTTGATAGCCCATTGAAAATCGCCAACAAATTGTTTAAACTCGGAATCACTTTCTTGTGATAAGTAATTAATAAATGCTTCTAGAATATTGTTAGTGGGCTCAATCTGTCCCTCACTATTTTCTTGCCGCTTTTTCTCTTTTTCAAGAGTTTCCTTGCACTTCTTTAGTAGATGATTCCTGATTCGTTTTAGTCTTGGATCATCTACTTTTAAATCTTCTTCTTTTTGAAGTTCGATCCATGTTTCAATACCTCCTTTTCCCTCTTTAGGAAATAGGGATGGTCTTTCAATTGAATAATTACTATTGGTAACATATCTAAACTTTAGCCTAATATTCCGATTATTTCGTCTATGCTCAAAAAAGTTAGACATGGCTTGAAGTACATCCGAAGTACTTAATGTGATATTGACTTCTCTAAACTTGACTTGGTGTAAATCCCTTATCTCGCCATTTTCTAAAGTGTTTTTAACAATATCAAAATCTTCCCCTCTTTCCAATTCTAATACTTCGTCCTCTTCAAGTTCAAGCCACTTTAACAAAGTTATATCCACCTGATAGACAAAGCCCCTGATAACACCCCATGCGTCCCTATTGGCTATTTCCTCGAACATGAAACTTACTATTGGTTCTTTGCTTGAATATATTTATAAATTCAATAGGACTTGATTGAAATGAGCCCTTTTGTACTAACTTTAGTAGAACGGTTTTGAAAGATGATATTGTAACAGCCAGTTTAAATGTCGAAAATCTCAAAAAAGTCGTTAAAATTTCCAGCAAGAACGGTTCTATGACTAGAGAGTAGAATGTTAACGCATGCTGAAATCAAGGGCGATTGACCTTACATTATATAGTATTTTCTTTACCAAGTCGATCTATCATATCAGTGTAATTCTGCTTCAGTAGAAAAATCACTAAATTCAGTCTTACGATAATTTTTCACCATCTAGCTTGACAGAAAAGTTGACAGTTTTTGCAATAGCACTTTAAAAATGTGATTTGATGAGGGTTTGATGAATCTCCTAAACAGTTTGGGAAACTGACGCTCTACCCCTGAGCTACTCCCGCTGATAGAGTGAAGATAAAAAATACAACCATTACCGCGCACTCAGCTTCACTATTGGGACGATCATCTCCTCCAGAGAGATCCCCCCATGCTGGAATGTATTTTTAAAGTAAGCAACAAAGTGATTGTAGTTATTGGGATATACGAGATACTTATCTGTCTTGGCGAAGATATATGTAGACGTCAGGTTAGACTTTGGCAGCATGATCTCCTCAGGATTGCGCACAGCAAATACGTCTTTTTCTTCGTATTGCAGGTTGCGCCCTGTCTTGTAGCGGATATTGGTAGTGGTCTGGCGGTCACCTATACACTTAGACGGGTCTTTCACATTTACCGTGCCGTGGTCGGTAGTGATCACGAGGTTGATATCCTTGCCCGCCAGTTTCTTCAGTGCATTGAATAGTGGGGAGTGTTCAAACCACGATACCGAGAGGGAGCGGTAGGCAGCCTCGTCATTGGCCAGCTCCTTCAGTACCTCCATCTCAGTCCGCGCGTGAGAGAGCATATCTACAAAGTTGTAAACGATCACATTAAGGCGGTTATTGAGATAGTTGAGGATATTCTCTTCCAGCAGCAGGCCATCACGGTGGTTTGTCACTTTGGTATACTGTGTTTTGATCGGCTCGCGAAATGTTTTCTTGATCAGCGCCTCGAGAAACTCCGCTTCGTGCATATTCTTGCCGCCCTCATCGTCATCATTCAGCCACTTGCCCGGAAAATTCTTCTGGATATCTGCAGGCATCATACCACTGAAGATCGCATTGCGGCTGTACTGCGTAGCAGTAGGCAGGATAGCGTAGAATGTATCCTCCTCATCCACACGAAAGAAGGGTGTAATCAGCTGCTGTATAGACCTCCACTGGTCAAAGCGGAGATTGTCTATCAGGATCACAAAGGTCGGCTTCGGCTGCTTGATCAGGTCAAACACTTTGTTTTTTAGCAGCGTATGTGACATGATAGGGGCGTCTTTGCCCGGCTCACCCTTGATCCAGTTTTTATAGTTCTTTATCACAAACTTATTGAACTCATTATTGGCTTCGCTCTTCTGCATTTCAAATACCTCTTGCATCTCTACGGTCTTAGAGCGCTCGAGCTCGATCTCCCAATAGATAAGGTCTTTGTATAGCTCGGCCCACTCCTGGTAGCTGAGGTTATCCTGTATACGGGTGAAGAGCTGCTGAAATTTAGAGCGGTAGTCCTGCACCGTCTTCTCGCTCACCAGTTCAGTCTTATTGATGATCTTCTTCAGCGTAGAGAGTATCTGCTGCGGTTTCACCGGTTTGATCAGGTAGTCTGCTATCTGAGAGCCGATGGCATCTTCCATCAGGTTCTCTTCTTCATTTTTAGTGATCATCACCACTGGTAGCTGACTATTGTATCCTTTGATCTGGGTGAGGGTCTGCAGGCCACTCAGACCGGGCATAGATTCATCCAGGAATACGACATCTACAGGATTCTTCTGCACACCGTCTATGGCATCTTTGCCATTGGTCACAGTGATCACATCATAGCCTTTATCTTTCAGAAAAAGTATCTGTGGTTTCAGCAGGTCTATCTCGTCGTCAGCCCAGAGGATGGTAGTTTTGCCCATTATGTTTGTTTAGAGGTTTGGATTGGTCAATGCGGAAAAAATCATGCCACCTGCGCAGATGGCTACACCTTCTGAAACTAAAAGTACGGATTCTTATTTTGGATGAATGGAGAAATTAACAAATATTGACCGGAGCTAAGAAGTAGAGAGCGATCCAACAGCCGGGGTAGAAATAAATAGCAGACTTATATAAACCTTTGCGTTCTCCGCGTCCTGTGCGGTTAGTAGATTTACCTCTTCACATAAAGCGTTTTCTCCTGCGCCTCCAGGTCCACCGTCAGCTTCATGATGGCATCAGAGATCTTGACCGCGAGCTTCATCTGGCCATCCGGCAGAAACTCTCCCTTTGCACTCCAGTAGCGTGTAGGCTGCCCATCCGGCTGCTCTGCAAATTCGCCCTTGGTGCTGAAATGTACCGAGTCCTTCATCACTACATAAAAAAGGTAGTGTACCGTATCCGTATTCTGATAGAAATTGACCCTGTCCGGTTTATTGCCGGGTTTCAGCAGCCACTCGCGCTCCTTGGCATCCTGCTTGGCATAGCTGCCATAATAGGCAGGGTTGACTTGTATGGTCGTCTTATCTTTACCAAAAAGAAAAAGGGACAGCAGTGCTATGGTCGCAAACTTCATATCAGTGATCGTTTAGTCCTACCGAAATTATCAATCTTTCGGTACATTCATCACATGGCTACACTTACGAAACCGAAAGACAGCAAAGTGCGCTGTGCCTGGTGCACCGCAGATGACATCTACATAGACTATCACGACAAAGAGTGGGGCCGCCCCGTGCATGATGATGCCGTATTCTTTGAGTTTCTCATATTAGAGAGTTTTCAGGCAGGGCTCAGCTGGCTTACTATTTTGCGCAAGCGCGAGAACTTCCGCAAGGCCTTTGCAGGTTTTGATGTAAAGAAGGTGGCGAAGTTTGATGAGAGGAAAAAGGAAGCGCTGATGCAGGACGAGGGCATCATACGCAACAGGCTGAAAATAGAAGCGGCGGTGAATAATGCACAGCGCTTTATAGAAGTGCAAAAGGAATTTGGCTCCTTTGATACATACATCTGGAGCTTTACCGGCGGCAAGCCTATCGTCAATAAGCCTGCGACACTCCGCGATGTGCCTCCTATCACAGACCTGTCTAAGAAGATCACGAAAGACCTCCAGAAGCGCGGCTTCAAATTTCTCGGCGGCACCATCTGCTACGCCTTCATGCAGGCCACCGGTATAGTGGATGACCACACCGCAGACTGCTGGCGCGCAAAGAAGTGAGAAGGTAGCAATTTATCATCCAGTCATAAACATCAGAATATCCCAAAAGCAGCGATGCCATCCGTATCAGGGATGGCATCGCTAAAAATTTCACCAGTTAGCTGCTTACTTACTCAGCACCACCTTCTTAGTAGTGTGCGCACCATTCTTCACGATATCTATCGTATAGACACCACCTGCCAGACTGCTGATATCGAGCTTCAGTGCACCAGCTTGTGTTACCATATTCACACCCATCGTCTCTCCGAGCATGTTATATACCACTACAGTTGTAGCCGCGTCCGTACTCTCCGCAGAGCGTACATATACTATACCAGTGGTCGGGTTAGGATAAACCGCTACGGTAGTCGCAGCAGCCTCAGATACAGCGAGTGGATAGGACTTTGTAGCCAGCATCGGGCGGTTTATCTCCAGTGTATTTTGCATCAGGGCTGCCTGGCCCTTCGTGAAGAGGTTCATGCACTCCTCTGAGGAGTAGTCCATATAGTTTTGTACCATGTCAGGGGCATTGGCGCCGTAGTAGGCCTCTATCTGAGAGCAGGTGTTGCGGGTCGTGTCACAGTCAAAGTTAGACTGAGTGTTAGCAAACGGCGTATCATCTATGCCATCACTCTGCTGGCAGTCATTAGTACCAAATGTCGCACCATCGCCCCAGATGTGGCGCAGGCCCAGGTAGTGTCCTATCTCATGCGTACCGGTGCGCCCGCGTATCACAAGGTTCATACCGCTGAAGTTGATAGGATTGGGGTTATTGGCACCCACAGTACGATAGTCCAGTACGACACCGTCATAGCCCGGCTGCGGTGCTGCCGAGGACTGGCCGGTAGGCCAGTTAGGCAGGCCATCGGGAGGGTAGGAGTAGCCGAGCAGCTGACCAAAGAGCGACGGCTGCAGGTTTACTACCCATATATTGAGGTAGTGGTCAGGATCTATCGCGTCATCTCCACCTGCTGCGCTAAACTTGATAAGAGAATCCGGCAGGCCTGTAAAGAGGTCAAGTGTAAACTGGTTGCTGGTCTGTACGCGGACCGTGCTGTGCAGCGTAAACTGTATGTGCGTATCTGCGCCTACACTGTCAAAGTATGATATCGTATTGATAGCATCGGCATTAGTGCGGCTATAGTCTGCGTTTAGCACGTCTATCTCAGACTGGAGGATACTATCGTCCAGGTTTTCGGCGGCAGTGCCATACACCACATGAAAAATGATCGGGATAGTATATGTCACAGCATTGGTGGCGCGGCTGGCGCTATGATTTTTGGCACGGTCAAATGCCTGCTGCACAGCGTCTTTATAGCCGGGATGGTGCTGCTCGGTGAGATCCGGTAGATATTCATTGCCACAAAAGATACGGTGCTGAGATTGGGCGGCGGCGGCCAGGCTTATGGCCAGTAGCCAAAGGGTAAGGAGTTTTTTCATTTATGTGTTTGTTGGGTTATCAAAAATGGGATATTTAGTGCCATTTCAAAATTCTGCGCAGTAAACGGCTTATACCTATCGGCAAAAAGCAGGAGAGACCGCTGACTCGCCAAAAAAACTTATAAAGGGATCTTTTCCGTGCTAGGTAGTGAGGCTGGTCACAGGCACCTTTGACTACCCGCCAAATTGGCTATATTTGCCGACTTTCGTATAATTGTTAAATTAAGCCGTAGCCTGATCAGGATCAAAATATTTTGACCACACGGCGTTTAATGCAAGATCCAGAGATGAGCCTCAAAGACTCAATAGACCAGACCCGGCTCCCGCAGCACATAGCCATCATTATGGATGGCAATGGTCGTTGGGCCAAGTCTCAGGGTAAAAACAGGCTCTTTGGACATAGTAATGGTGTATCTGCCGTGCGTGAGGTATCAGAGGGGTGTGCAGAACTGGGGGTGAAGTACCTGACACTATATGCCTTCTCTACCGAAAACTGGAACCGGCCCATCCTCGAGGTGACCGGCCTCATGGACCTGCTGCTCAAGACCACCCGCTCGGAGATCAAGACCCTGCAGAAAAACAATATACGCCTGAGGGCGATAGGAGATATGGATGCACTGCCAGCCAGCACTGCACGTGAGCTGCGCCAGGCTATAGCAGATACTGCGGGCAATACCCGTATGGACCTGATCCTGGCACTGAACTATAGCGGCAAGGCTGAGATCCTGCGGGCTGTAAGGCAGATAGCAGAGTCGGCCAGGGCTGGCACACTGAGGCCTGGGGATATCACTGAGCAGATGGTCACAGACCACCTGTATACAGCGGGTATCCCTGACCCTGAGCTGATGATACGTACCAGCGGTGAGCAGCGCATCAGCAATTTTCTGCTGTGGCAGCTAGCCTATGCGGAGTTCTATTTTACAGAGAAATTCTGGCCCGAATTTGACCGGGAGGAGCTATACCGGGCTATTCTCACCTACCAGCATAGAGAGCGCCGGTTTGGCAAGACGACGGAGCAGGTAAAAGAGGAAGGGAAATAAAGAAGGATTAAGATAGATAGTAAAGCATACAAGTGAATCAAGGCAGCATAGTAAGATATATACATGGTCTTTTGGGTAGTACGATATGCCTTTTGGTAGCTGTCTGCATGATGGTGAGCCTGCCTGTGGCAGCGCAGACAGATACTATCACAAATGTATATATAGACTATAATACACCCCGGGAGTATACGATAGCGCACATCACCGTAAAGGGTACGGAGAACCTGGATAAATCTATCCTCATCTCTCTCTCCGGCCTGAGGCAGGGAGAAAAAATCAAGATACCGGGAGAGGATATTTCAAAGGCGATCAAGAACCTGTGGAAACAGCGGCTTTTCACTGATGTATCAGTGGATATCGAGAAGGTAGTAGGAGATGAGATATTTCTCCAGATAAATGTGCAGGACAGACCGCGTATCGGCTCTTATTCCCTCAAGGGTATCAAGAATGCTGATGTAGAAGAGCTGAAAAAGAAGCTGGACCTGCGCGCAGGCATCATTTTCAGTGACAACCTCAAAAAGAAATCAATCGAGGTGATCCGCAACTATTATATAGACAAAGGATTCCTCAATGTAGTGGTAGCAGTGAGAGAGACGCCAGATACCACCCGCAGCCTGGCCCGCAGAAATTCTACCCTGGTCAATTTCTACATAGACAAAGGCGCTGCAGTCAAGATCCGGTCTATCAACTTTGAAGGCGTATCAGCTTTTACTGAGCCCATGCTGAAGCATAAGATGAAGGAAACCAAGGAACGCGTGAAATTTCAAATGGATAGCATTCTGCGCTTCCGTAGCAATTTCAAGAAATTTGGCTATCACCCTAAGTGGTATACGGTACCGGGTAGCCTCTCCCCGGTCAGCTGGTATTCCTATCTCGAGCATTTTGTCAACTTGAATGTCTTCAAGGCATCAAAATTCCGCCGCAAGGAGTTTGAAGAAGATAAAAAGAAGGTGATCGAGTTCTACAATACAAAAGGTTACCGTGATGCCCGCATCGTTTATGACACGGTCTACAGGGAGGATCCCCAGAATCTGGTGATCAATATCAAGATAGACGAGGGCCGCAAATACTATTTCCGCAATATATTCTTCAACGGCAATACGAAGTATCCTGACTCACTGCTCGCTAAGATCATTAACATACACCGCGGTGAAGTCTACAATGCACATGCGCTGGAAGAGAAGCTTTTCTCCAATCCAAACGGTGGTGATGTGAGCTCTCTGTATATGGATGATGGTTACCTCTTCTTCTCGATCACACCTGCAGAGGTACGGGTAGAGGGCGACTCTATAGATGTAGAGCTGCGTATCAGCGAGGGGCCTCAGGCTACGATCAATGAGGTGCGTATCATGGGCAATACCAAGACAAATGAAAAAGTGATCCGCCGTGAGCTACGTACCCTGCCCGGCAATAAATTCAGCCGGTCAGACCTGATCCGCTCACAGCGCGAGATCATCAACCTGGGCTACTTTGACCCGCAGCAGCTGGATGTAGTACCGATACCTAATGCCGAAAATGGTACAGTGGACATAGAGTACCGCGTCACTGAGAAGCCATCTGACCAGCTGGAGCTCTCTGCCGGCTATGGCGGCTCTAACTATGGCCTCACAGGTACTCTCGGTGTCACTTTTACAAACTTCTCTCTCCGCAATATCATCAATAAAAAATCGTGGAACCCACTGCCGAGCGGTGATGGCCAGCGTCTCAGTGTACGTGTGCAGTCAGGCGGCAAGATGAGCCAATTCTACACACTGTCATTCACAGAGCCCTGGCTCGGCGGCAAGAAGCCAAACTCCCTCACGTTTGCATTCAACCGTACGAATATCTACTCCTATGATAACGGTCTGACGTATGCCTCTACAGGTCACTACTTCTCTACCGGTGGTACAGTATCCTGGGCTACACGCCTCAAGAAGCCGGATGACTTCTTCACTTTTGAGGCTGCTCTCACCTATCAGTACTATCAGATAGTAAACTCATCATACCTTCCGATCTTCTCCTATGACAATGGCTCCGGTGCCGGCAACTCTCACAACCTGAACCTCTCCCTGATCCTCAGCCGCAACTCTCTGGACCAGGTACTGTATCCTAAGCACGGCTCCAGCTTTATGCTCTCAGTGACGGGTACACTGCCATACTCCAGGATGTTCCCGGGACGGATGAGGATCAACTACTCTGATACCAATGTGACTCCCGAGCAACGCTACAAATACATAGAGTTTTTCAAGGTGAAATTCTTTGCAGACTGGTATACTACTATCTATCAGAATCTTGTCTTCCGCGCATCTGCCAAATTTGGCTTCCTTGGCACCTACAATTCTCAACTAGGCCTCTCTCCGTTTGAGCGCTTTGAGGTGGGTGGCGATGGTATCAGTACATACTCTATCCTCGGCAAAGAAATCGTGCGCCTCCGTGGCTATGATGTGATCAGCCCGACCTCACCGCCGGCTACGATAGCGGGAGCTGCGATCTTCAATAAGTTTACGGCGGAGATTCGATACCCCATATCGCTCAATCCATCTGCTACGATCTTTGCCCTCGCCTTCCTGGAGGGTGGCAATACCTGGCAGAATATCAGGGACTACCGTCCGTACATGCTGAATAAGTCAGTAGGTATAGGGGTGCGCGTGTTCCTCCCTATGTTTGGTCTCCTGGGTCTTGACTACGGCTTCCCGCTGGACAAGGTGATCTACAGCAGCGGCAGCAAAGCTAATCCTAACGGCCGTATCAACATCGTACTCGGTCAGGAGCCGGAGTAAAAGCGGCGGCGGTCAGCGATACTGGATGCTGATTTCTCGGTGCTTGATTCTGGATGTTAGTTTCTTGATCCAGGATAGAGTATCAATCTTCTTCGATTACATTTATCGGATCAAGGTGTTTTTCTACGATGCGATCTGGCAGGTGTATTAAAGGGATAGCGGCTAAACGCCCGTCTTGCCTGTTATCAGGATATTGCATCCACAATCTAGTATTCAGCATCTACGTTTCTCACGGTACCGGGTCATATCCGTGCCCACCCCATGGATGGCAGGATAAGATACGCCTGATGGTCAGATAGGAACCTTTGATAGGACCATGCTTCCGCAGCGCCTCTATGCCATACTGGCTACAGGTAGGAGTGTAGCGGCAGCTCCGCGGCAGATGCGGAGATATGAGCATCTGGTAGCCACGTATGAGATATACCAGTACCTGAGAAAACAACCTGCTGATAGCCGATAGCATACTGCTAAGATAAGACGAAAATATAAGGCCAGTTATTGCAGGCCGCGCGACTTTAGAGCCCGTTAAACGAGATGCCGAGGGACCATTCATTGGCCAGCGGGCCACGTCCTTGCTTGAATACATTCAACAGTCCGTAGTATCCGGTGATATTGAAGCTACTATATCCTATGCGCAGCGTAGGCCCCATACGGAAGAGGTTAAAATCTCCGTATGGCTTCTCCTTCACATTGTAGTGCGGGTTCTTAAATACGACTTTGGTATAGGCATCTACCTTCACACCAAACTTGAAGCCAATATTAAACTTCCATACCTGGTCCAGTTTGTCCCTGTTGGTCCTGATACGCAGCTCGAGCGGCACGTCTATCCAGGTCTCCGTGAGCTTATTGATCTTGATAGAATCATGGTAATTAGCCAGAGGATATGGATGGAAGCGCGCACCGGAAGATGCCGAATCTGTCAGGCGGGAGTTAGTGTATATATTGACCCAGCTGATACCTGCACCGATCGCAAAGCTGACCCTTGACTTTTTGATCTGTAGGTCATACATAGCGTAGAGGTTCAGGCCGCGGGAGTAGTACTGGGTCTTCATCCCGTTCTCATTTTTGTGGATCCAGTTTGTAGCATTCAGGTCTAGTACGAGGCGGTCCTTCGGCACATTCATTACGTAGGGCTTCCTTTCCTTCTTGGCAGGTTTAGCCGTACCTATAGAGTCGGTCTGAGCCGAGGCGGCTGCTACTACAGATATGACCAGGAGGAGAACCGTCAATACTTTCTTCATCAAACTACAGTTTTTTGGGTGCGCTAAAGTAACACAATTAACGAAAATGCCTGATGGGCACCGCGTCTAACGCGAAAGCGGGCAATAGATTGTGTGATTTTTACAGGCATGCCAGGGGCATGGTACAGAGCAGCTACCCCAGGTAGCGGCCTTCTATAGGCATACGCCTGCCCATACCAAAGGCCTTGGGCGAGACGCGCAGGATAGGTGGTGCCTGGTAGCGCTTCCATTCATTCATATTGACCATACGCAGGATGCGATCTACCAGCGCCTTGTCATATCCCTGTGCTACCAGTTCTTTGGGTCCTTGGCGCAATTCTATATACTGATACAATACCTTGTCCAGGATATCATAATCCGGCAGCGAGTCTGAGTCTTTCTGTCCGGGTCTCAACTCGGCGCTCGGTGCCTTGGTGAGTATGTTTTGAGGGATCACTTCACCCGTGCGATTGATATACCGCGCCAGCTCATACACCTGCATTTTGTAGACATCGCCCAGCACTGCCAGGCCGCCACACATATCTCCGTAGAGTGTACCATAGCCCACGGCAGCTTCACTCTTGTTGGTCGTATTGAGTAGTATATAGCCAAACTTATTGCTCATGGCCATGAGGAGCGTACCACGCACGCGCGCCTGCAGGTTTTCTTCCGCTACATTTTGGGGAAGGTTCTTGAAGAATGGAGCCAGCGTCCTGAGGTATTCCTGAAAGGGCGCCTCGATCGGGATGATCTCGTGCGGTGAGCCGAGGTTTTTTACCAGTGCCAGAGAGTCATCTACGGAGTGCCCGCTGGAGTACGCCGACGGCAGTAGCACCGAGAGTACGTTTTCCCTACCCAAGGCCTCCACGGCCAGGCAAAGCACCAGTGCGGAATCAATACCACCACTCAGCCCGAGGATAGCTTTCCTGAAGCCTAGTTTGGAGAAATAATCCCGTATGCCCAATACCAGCGCATCATGTATGAGTGATATCGGGGAAGGCAGATCAAAGGTTATCGGCTGCCTTAGAGTCTCTACATCTACTGTGCGAACCTCCTCGCTAAAAAATGGCAACTGTGCACCCAGCTCACCGCCCGCGCCCACCACTACGGAGCCGCCGTCAAATATCAGCTCTGTCTGCGCCCCTACCTGATTGACATAGACCATTGGTAGTTTGTAGCGTTCACAGTTGGCCCGCACCACGCCCATACGCTCGTGATACTGCCTGTAGCTGAAAGGAGATGCAGAGAGATTGATCATGAGGTCGGGCTGGAGTTTGATCAGTTCATCCATGGGGCAGGCCACATAGAGCGGATTTTCATTGCCTACATTCCAGATATCCTCACAGATGGTGATGGCCAGTTTGCGCCCTTTAAACTCTACTAACTGAAAAACTGTATTAGGTTCAAAATAGCGGTACTCGTCAAAGATGTCATACGTAGGCAGCAGGGTTTTGTGGATCACCTGCTGTATCTTGCCCTGATAGAGAAACCAGGCAGAGTTAAAGAGATCTTTGCCTTCCGGGCGCGGATTGCGCGATGGAGCGCCCACTACCGCTGCTACACTCGTAGTGTGCTGTGCGATCTCCTCTACCGCCTCGCGGCATTTCTCTATATAGTCGTCAAACTCCAGGAAATCGCGCGACGGGTAGCCGCATACACCGAGCTCACTACACACTACCAGCTCGGCTCCTTGAGCCTCAGCTGTTTTGATCGCTGCTATTATTTTATCCGTATTGGCCCGGAAGTTGCCCACATGGATATTGAGCTGGGCGAGTCCTACTTTCATATACTGTCATTAAAACATGGCACCTATGCTCAGGAGCACATTGCGCACTACTACTGCGTCTTTTTTAGGATTCACAGACGTATCCTTTATCTGGTTTACAAAGCCATTGTGATAGTGCACGGCAAAGAAGACCGACGTTTTATCATTGATCACATACTCCATACCACCGCCTACGCTGAGGCGAAAGTCAAATATCTGGTAGCGGAACTCCGGTATCAGTTTCTGTACTTCGTTTCCGTTTTGCAGCACATTTTCTTTGGATATAGAGACCACTGATGGAGGTATGCTGCCGGCCTGTGTGATATTGTCGCTATAGTTGGCCCTGGCTGACACATTAAATACAAAGGAGCCACCCAACTCACCAAAGAGAATGTACTTATCCTTAAACGCATTTGTCTTCAGTTTCAGGTACAGCGGCAGCATGATGTAATTAGTTTTGTAACGCTCCAGTACAGACTTGCCGCCTGATAGTACGCTGAAAGTATCGCGGCCTTTGACTCCGCCCATATCCATACCACCATAGAGGCCGGTGGAAATAGCATAATTCTGGTCTTTGAAATAGTATTCTATCTTCAGGCCGTAGGTCATACCAAAGCCGGCTACCCCTTTGCTTATATCTTTCCCCATGGGCTTCATCCATGATGCACCTGGTGCGGCAAAGAGGCCCAGCTTCACTTTGTCACTAATACTGAAGGCATGTGTAGCGATGGACACGATAGCAATAAGGAGTACTACTTTCTTCATAGAGCGGTTTGGTTTAGCTATGTAAAGTTGATGTTTTTATCCGAATAAAACCACATCAGTCATACGGTGCTAAGATCATGCCACGCCTGATGATATAGGCATGCCACAGCAGGAAGGCTGCGAGGGTACGGTAGGGCCTCCAGTTATTTGCCATCAGAGCTATCTCCTCTCGGCTTGTAGTGGGTGGGAGATTTTTCACAGCCTTGATACTATTGATCAGAGCTATGTCACCGGTAGGGAAAAGATCACTACGGTGCAATACCATCATAAGGTAGACATCTGCAGTCCATTGGCCTATTCCTTTCACGGCGGTCAGGGCCCGGCGGATTTCTTCATTTGATAAATCATGGAACGTATGCAGCTTTAGCCTGCCATCCAGTACCTGCGCGGCCAGGTCACGCGTGTATATGATCTTTTGTTTGCTGAAATAGCAGGCTTTCAGTTCTTCATCCGTGAGTGCCAGCAACTTTTCTGGAGTGATATCACCGATCTTCTCCTTGAGCCTGGCCAGCGCTGCCCGGGCTGAGGCCAGTGATACCTGCTGCTCCAGAATGATGTGAACCAGCGTGGCAAACCCCTCCTGCCGGGACCACTGTGGCGGATAGCCATGAGCCCGTATGATGTTGCGCAGATCTCTATCCCGCCTGGCCAATCTGTCACAAATAGCATGAAAATCTGACGCTGAAAATGCTGCATCTTTCATAACATAAGATTAATAAATGTGTGTAGCCTGACCATATAATGTGCATATCTGGCTTGTTAATGATTGCTTAACCTTTTCTAAACGATTTAGCCTTTTGCGGAAGGTACTTTCGCGGCCAATAATCCACCTGAAGTATGCTAAGAAGATCGACACTCGCCTTATTTCTCATTTGCGCTTGTGCTATTCACGTATTTGCCGCAGGCACGCTCTCCGGTCACATCATAGACGATAAGAAGCAGGCCGTGATCGGTGCCATAGTCATGCTGGATAGCAGTACTACACTCGCAGCACAGACAGACTATGATGGCAACTATACTATAGAGAATATACCTGCAGGCCGCCACATGATCCGGATCAGCTATGTATCCTACACCACTATCAACCAGGAAATACAGATCAATGAAGGGGCCAATACGAATGATGTAACACTGGAGCCCGAGGCACAAAAGATCAAGGAGGTGACTGTACAGGAGGTCCGCCGCCGCAATACTGAAAATGCAGTAAACCTGGAGATACGCAAAGCTAATAGCATCGTGAGTGGTATCTCATCTGCTCAGATACAAAAAACCCAGGACCGCAGTGCAGCCGATGTAGTAAAGCGCATACCCGGTGTGACGATAGTGGACGGCAGGTTTATCAATATCCGCGGACTGAATGATAGATATAACAATGTCTTTCTCAACGATGCAGCCGCTCCAAGCTCTGAGGCAGACCGTCGGGCTTTCTCCTTTGATGTGATCCCCAGCGGCATGATAGAGCGCATCCTCATTTATAAGACTCCCTCCGCTGAGCTACCGGGAGATTTTGCCGGAGGCATGGTCAAAATATATACACCGGCTATGCCTGATAAGAACTCTGTCACGGTGAGCTATACTACCTCCTTTAGAGAGGGCAGTACTTTCCAGCCATTTTTCAGTACTGCCGGTAGCAAGACGGATATGCTTGGCTTCGATAATGGCTATAGGAATATGCCGGCAGGGACACCGTCATACATCCAAAAAAATAATCCGAATATAAGCGGTATCACCAAGTCATTTAATAACGACTGGGGCATCAACCGCGGGCAGTCTATACCTGACCAGCGGGCGGCCTTTACGCTACAGCGAGTCGTCAAGAAGGGTAAATTCCAGTTTGGCAATACCACAGCACTCACCTATACCAATACACAGACTACCTATCTGATACACAGGGCCGACTATGACTCTGTAGGCAAAAATATGGAGCAGTCTGATACGGTGAGTACCCGCACAGTGTATAGCGGGATCATGGAGAATATGGCGTTCAAATGGGGGGGCAATCAGATAGAGGTCAAGGCACTGCTCAATCAGATGGGTATGTCTCAGACTACGCTGCGCAATGATACCTTCAATGGCAAAAATGAACGTTTCTACGCTGAGTACTATCAGCAGCGTACCACAGCACTCACGCAGCTGGCGGGTGGCCATCACTTCAATGATGACGCCACTATATATAGCTGGAACCTGAGCTATGCCTACAGCGCGCGCAAAGAACCCGATTTCAAAAGGATAAAATTCTCGTACAATCCTTATGACTCGCTCTACAAAGCTCAGGTGGCAAATGTGGTAGATCCCGTCAACGGTGGCGGCAGGTTTTATTCAGACCTCAAGGAACATGTTTTTTCCTTCAATCATGGTATCAGGCAGAATATCAAAACGCCGCGATATACATTTGAGCTGTCTGCGGGCAACTATGTAGAGTACAAGACCCGCAGCTTTGCGGCCAGGTTGATAGGCTATACCATCAGGCCCAGTGCTACGGCGCAGCATCTGCTGGAGCAGCCGCTGGCTACTATTTTTGACCCGACGGTAGTGGGCGAGTCTACCAATTTCCGCCTCGATGAGATCACGAGTCCCTCAGACGCTTACAAAGCGCAAAATCTCCAGATAGCTTCTTACGTCAATTTTGTATTCCCTGTAGAGAATATCATGAAGATCATAGTAGGCGTGCGGCATGAATACAATAAGCAGTCGCTGCAGAGCCATGTCAACCTGGATAGCGTGAGCCCGAGTATCGTGACACATTTTGTATTGCCTTCATTCAATGCAGCATTCAATATCCATCCAAACATGCTGATCAGGGCAGCCTACGGCATGACGGTCAATAGGCCGGAGTTCAGAGAGTGGTCACCGTTTTACTTTTATGACTTCCAGCTCAGTGCTGGCAACTATGGTTCTCTCTTCCCGACAGTGTTTTATCCCAATGGTACACTGCTGAATGTGGCTAAGATCCAGAATGTAGATCTGCGTTATGAGTTTTATCCTTCTCCGGGAGATATGATACACGTAGGTGGCTTCTTCAAGTATTTCAAAGACCCTATACAGCAGGTGATCACACCCACCGGGGGTAATGATAGCAAGGGGTTTACTTTTATCAACGGAGATCATGCCTATACAGCGGGGGCCGAAGTGGATATACGCAAGAACCTTGGATTCATGCAGCACTCTGCTCGCAATGTGATGGCTGATTTCAATTTGGTTTTGAATGCAGCCTATATTTATTCACGGCTGTACCTGCCTGATCTGCCATCCCTCAGTCATACTACGCAGCTACAGGGCCAGTCTCCATATATCGTTAATGCAGGTCTCTATTATCAGAATGATAGCATAGGTCTGCAGGCCTCCCTTCTTTACAACGTTTCAGGCCCGCGGATCTACGCTATTGGTAATCAGTTTTATCCCAATATTGGAGAAATGCCAAAGCACAGTCTGGATTTGACACTGTCCTACACCGTGTTTAAGCGCCTTACTTTTATTGTGGCTATACAAGATATATTGGCTCAATCGTCTCGCCTGGTGCTGGATATAGACCGCAACGGAAAGTTTGATACGAGGCATGGCTTGGATAGGGAGATACGCAGCTATGTGATGAACCGCTATTATTCTGTCGGGGTAAGAGCTAAATTTTGATGAGGCGGTCTTTTCATATACTCCTGCTTATTGTCTTTGTCACAGAGCAAGGCTGCACCAGAGATAAGGCGGCACTACCCATGGCAGACAAAATCATCTGTGACAGTATGTCTGTCAGTTATCATTCCTGTGTCAAACCGATCCTTCAAAGTAACTGCTACAGCTGCCATTCGGACTCTGCCTCTGCAGGCGGCTCAGCTGGCTTTGACATAGAAGACTTCTCTCAGTTAAAGTTCTATCTCAATTATTACTATCACAATGATAGCGTCTATGGTTCCAAATTTATGCGTGCCATTGAGCATAAGTCGGGCGTCCTGGTCATGCCCCCATCATATAAGATACCGGATTCATCTATTGCTATCATCAGAAGCTGGATCAGGCTCGGTGCTCCGGATAGCTAGTATCCAGTGTGTATAACTGATCTCAATGAAACTGAATCTTAATTCGGAGGTAAACATTTAATAACATCTCCGAAGGACTTTTGCCGCAACAAAACTAAGCATAATGAAAAAGTTCTATCAAACACTATCCACCTGCCTGCTGGCGCTGGGTTTTTGTGGCGCGGTGTCTGCGCAATCCTTCACCAAGGTGACGGTACAAGACAGTATCTCTACAGATACACACTGGACCAATGACCGTCAGTACCTGCTGAAAGGCTACGTATATGTGACCAATGGTACTACGCTGACCATAGATCCGGGTACCGTGATCCGCGGGGACAAGCAGACCAAGGGTGCGCTGATCATAGAGCGCGGTGCCAAGATCATGGCTATGGGTACAGCACAGCAGCCGATCGTATTTACATCAAACGAATCTCAGGGCAATCGCTCATACGGCGACTGGGGTGGTGTGATTCTCTGCGGCAAAGCTCCTAACAACTGGGCCTCGGGTACGGCTCAGGTAGAAGGTGGCCCTCGCTCGCTCTACGGAGGTACAGACCCGCATGACAATAGCGGTGAGATGCACTACGTACGTATCGAGTTTCCCGGTATCGCCTTCTCTCCAAACAATGAGGTGAACGGTCTCACTTTCTGCTCTGTAGGTGATGCTACACAGATAGACCACATCCAGGTTTCTTATTCCGGCGATGACTCTTATGAGTGGTTTGGCGGTACAGTCAATACTAAGTATATGGTAGCCCTCGGTACATGGGATGATGACTTTGACAATGATAACGGCTACTCTGGCCTGAATCAATATGGTATCAGCCTGCGCGATCCATATGCTGCTGACAACTCCGGCTCAAAGGCATGGGAGTCTGATAGCTATCAGAATGGTACAGTGACCGGTCTGGGTGGCAATACAATGCCTACCAAGCCGGTATTTGCAAACTATACAGTGATAGGTCCGCTGGTACAGCCTAGCTCTACATCTTATGACCCTCAGTTTGTAGCTGGCGTACACATGCGCCGTGGCAGCTCTATGAGCCTGCTGAATAGCGTAGTGGTAGGTTACCCGGCAGGTCTGCTGATAGATGAGTCTGACTCTACTGCATTCGGCTCTACGATAGCTAATCTGGTGAGCGGCAGCGCAGAATTTAAAAACAACGCCATAGCTGGCATCCAGCTGAATAGCGCCGGCGGCGGCAAAGAAGTAGTACTCGTGTACAACGGTGCCCGGTCCCTCACAGCTACCAACCTGCCTAGCCCCGACACTACAGGCAGTGGTGTATTCTCATTTGGTCCCTGGTCTGGTCCCTGGGCATTTATCAAGGATGCGGCTAACATGGATAAGATTTACGCTACTGAGCAAAATGGTCTGCGTATCCAGAATCCATTTAATCTGACCAATCCTGACTTTACTCCTACCAGTACTTCACCTATATCGTACAATTCTACTGCACTGCCTTCATACGTGACTGCCGGCGGTACACTGGATCCATTCTCAAACGGTAAGGTATATCCATACGATCCTACCAAGCCTATCAACACAGATACGACTGCCCTTTTCATCAACTACAATGCCCCTACACTGATGCCGAACCTGACGAGCAGCAAACTGTCTGGCAGCTTCTTCACACCGGAAAATCATATCGGCGCTCAAAACGCTAATACTGCAAAATGGACAGCAGGCTGGACCAACTGGGATCCAAACAATACAGACTATGATAGCCGCTCTTCTTCTACAGGTATAGCTACCTACAATGAAGAAAAACTATACCTGCAAGTGTCTCCGAATCCGGCGCAGAATGAAGCTGTACTCGGCTATGCACTGGCCACTAACTCTGACCTTAACATCACCATCTATGACATGATGGGCCAGCAGGTCAAGACCATTCTCGATGAGAAGAATGTGGCTGCCGGCAAGTATGCTTTCAAATTTGAAACTGCAGATCTGAGCACAGGCGTCTATATCATCAATGTCACTACCGAAACAGCTCATGCTGCTATCAGGCTGGCTGTGAAATAAGAATACGATTTGATCTCTCTCCTTCAGACCCTTGCCTGAAAAGGCAAGGGTTTTTTGCTTTCTCGGGGTGGCGGGGGTTTGGGAAAAATCAATACTTTTGGATACAAAATAAGAGACATGGCAGAAGCGATCAGACTGGGCCGGATGACGGATACGATGGAGGAGGGATTTGTAGCAGAGATCAATGTGAAGGTGGGTGATACTGTAAAAGTAGGTGATGCTGTGGCTGACATAGAGACAGACAAGGCTACACTACCGCTGGAATCGTATTACAATGGTACGATACTGCACATAGCGGTCAAAAAGGGCGATACGCTGCCCCTCAATTCACTGGTGGCCGTAGTAGGCAAGCCCGGGGAGAATTTTTCGGCACTGCTCAGTGATACAGGTGCTGGAAAACAGGAAGAGTCAAAGGCTCCGGCAGAGCAGCCTGCATCTGAGAGCAAAGCACCTGCACAGCAGGCCTCTACCAGTACACCGGTGCAGCAGCCGGCTGCTACGACAGCTCAGGTAGTGATGCCTGAGGATGGGCGCGTGAAAGCATCGCCTCTGGCCAAAGCGATAGCAAGGGAAAAGGGAATAGATCTCAGCAAAGTAAATGGCTCAGGTGAGGAGGGAAGGATAGTAAAGAAGGACCTGGAGAATGTGAGCGCCACTCCTGTAGCTGCCGCGCCGGTAGCAAAGGTGTATACGAGCGAGGAATCATATACAGATACCAAGGTGTCTCAGATGCGCAAGAGCATAGCTAAGCGCCTCTCACAGTCTAAAAATGATAACCCGCACTTCTACCTCACCGTAGATGTGAATATGGACAAAGCAGTGGCGCTCCGCACAGAGCTGAATAATCTGCTCCCGGCAAAAGTTTCTTTCAATGACTTTGTGATCAAGGCGGTGGCACTGAGCCTACGCCAGCATCCCGCTGTCAATAGCTCATGGATGGGTGATACGATCCGCCGCTATAGCCATATACATGTCGGCATGGCCGTCGCGGTAGATGAGGGCCTGCTGGTACCGGTCATCAAATTTGCAGATAATAAGAGCATCTCTGATATCGCAGCAGAAGCAAAGGGCTGGGGCGAAAAGGCGAAGAACAAAAAGCTGCTTCCTGCCGATATGGAGGGCAGCACCTTTACGATATCTAATCTCGGAATGTTTGGTATAGAGGAGTTCACCGCGATCATCAATGAGCCAAATGCCTGCATCCTGGCAGTAGGCGCTATCCGCCAGACACCAATAGTAGTGAATGGTGAGATCAAGGTAGGCAATATGATGAAGCTGACCCTCTCCTCAGACCATCGGGCAGTAGACGGCGCAGTAGGTGCTAAGTTTATGCAGACCCTGAAGCAGATGCTGGAGGAGCCTATGAGAATATTTATCTGATAATTATTGTATTGCCTTTTGTATTAAAGTCCCTTTTGAGGATTAGGGGCCAACAAAAAAAGCGGCCTAAGCCGCTTTTTTTGCTTGCTAATGAAAAACTTTAGTCTAGTATGATGTCTACTACAGAGTTGATGGGGATGAATACACCTCCACGCAGTACGATAAATTTATCTGTACGAGCCCAGACGCGTGATACGATCTCACTCTGGCCCTCTTCAGTATTGAATATGATACGGACATTATTGTAATAATTATTGCCCATCAGCATTGCCATATATAGTTTCTGGTCTTTCATTTTGATCCGCTCCTGTGTGTGTGAATTTGTTTCATTTTTAAAGGTCACTTTCAGCAGCTCGCTTGTGTCCATTCTTTTTGCGGCACCCATTGTCAAAAACATTTTGCAGCCATACGGCCTACAGTTAATAATATTCTTCTATCAAGGGTTGATATGCCGGGAGCGGCGTAGGGGGTATGTTTTCTTATACGTAGCCTAAGCAAAAAGGTTCTAAGAGAGGGTTGGATTTTTTGTGGCAGGTGCGGCAGTCCGTCTGAAGGCGGGGCTTATGGCAAGGGAAAATTACGTAGATTCCATGCAGGATCACCCGTAGAGTTTGGGGCAATAAGTCCTGCGCATGAAACGCTTTCTGATAAAAATATCTGTCTTTGTTTTACTCTTAGGTTTCGCGTGCCTGATCATCTTGCTCCTGCCTATAGATAAGCGATACCAGTATGCCTTTTCAAAGACTGACTGTACGGCAAAGTCTAACTATATATATCATAGGCTCTACCAAGATACCACGGCTGTAGATGTAGTATTTATAGGTAGCTCTCATACGATGTGTGGTATCAATGACTCCATTGTGCACTTGCGATTGCAGGAGTCCGGCGTGCATGCTACAATAGCCAATCTGGCCATCTGCCGTCTGGGGCGCAATATGGACTATGTGATCATCAAAGACCTGCTACGCACTAAGCACCCGCGCTTGATCGTGCTGGAGGTCAAACAGGAGGAGCCTGACCGCAGTCATCCCGAGTTTGGGTATAGAGCCGATCTAGCAGATGTACTGATGCCTGCATCTCCCATAGATCTCAGCTATTTCACTGATGTGGCCAATGCCTTTGTCATGAGGACTGCAGCGCTGAAGGATAGAATAGCAGGAGAGGACCTACTGACTCCATATGAGTCTCCATCAGTGAGTATCTATCGGCAGCAGCGGGTGGCAGATACTGCTGTACTGGTGCAGGGTGCGCGCAGGCGCTGGGAGCGCTACTACAGCCAGCCCCGTGTCGCATGGCTGGATAGCCTGACGCTGAGCTATCCCAAAGCATATATGGCTGAGATCATGCGGCTGGAGCAAGAGGGCCATGCCAGGGTCGTATTTCTTTACATACCTAACTATGGGTATCCGTGGCGCAAACCTCGTGAGCTGGCATACTATCGCCAGCTGGCTGATGTGTACCTGATGCCGGAGGCTTTCTTTGATGATACAAAGCACTGGATAGAAGACGAGCACCTCAATGCTGACGGTGCCACTATACTCAGTGATTCGGCTGCTGCATATATAGCGCGCCAGCTACGCTGATCACTCGCGCAGCAGTACCTGTATGGTCTGCCGCGAGATCTGCCGCAGCAGGATGTCCTTATCTTTTGTGAGGCGGTCTATGATGCCGGTATTATAGTGGCGGATGGTGAGCAGCGTCAGCTTCTCATTGCGTACTATCTGAAAGTCATCTTGCAGCTCCTCCATGATATTCTCGATCTTCTCTTTCTTGGTATCTACACATATCGAGAAGCTGATCGCAGCGTTCTGCATCATATTGATGCGCAGGCGGTGGGCCGCAAAAACCGAGAATACCTTTGACAGGTGGTCTTCTGCGATAAAGGAGAAGTCCTTGGCCGAAAAGGAGAGGAGCGTCTGGTCGCGCTTCAGGATGATAACCGGCGGCAGGAAGCTCGTGTTTGCATTAGCGGATATCACGCTACCGCGCTTGGCTGAGTCTACAAAGGAACGCACCTCCAGCGGGATATTCTTATTCTGCAGTGGTTTGATCGTCTTGGGGTGTATCACACTCGCGCCGTAGTAGGTCATCTCTATGGCCTCCAGGTAGCTGATCTCACTGAGAAACTGCGCATCTGGAAACTCCTTAGGGTCGCCATTCATCACACCGGCCACGTCCTTCCACACGGTCATGCGCTCTGCATCCAGGCAGAAAGAAAAAATAGCCGCAGTATAGTCAGACCCCTCGCGACCGAGCGTAGTCGTAAAGCCCTCCGGCGTGCAGCCCACAAAGCCCTGGGTGATCACAAAGGCATCTTTAGTGAGAGCCGGTATTACCGATTGAACTGCTTTCTCAGTTTTCTTCCAGTCTATCTTGCCCTCAGTGTAGGCGTTGTCAGTATGGATGCACTCCTTGGCATCTAGGAAATGATTCGAGATGCCCTGTGCATTGCAATAAGCGCTCACGATGGCGGTAGAGATATATTCACCCAGTGATACTACCTGGTCGTAGATGAAGTTATAGTTGTGCGTCTGATTGCCTAGCAGAAAGGTACGTACCTTTTCGACTAGCGCTTTAACAGTAGCAGCAGCAGTTTCTCCCTTGCCATCAAACAGCTCATGGATGATCGGCAGGTGTTTGTCAAAAACACCATCCAGCGCCGCCTGCCACGCAGCATCTTTCGCATCGTAGAGGTTGACCACTTTCTCCAGTTCGTTAGTGGTCTTGCCCATGGCAGAGATCACTACTACTTTATCTTTTGAGTTGTACTCGCGGAGTATAGCCGCTACATTCCTGACTGCGGGAGCATCCTTGACCGATGCACCGCCAAACTTATAAACCTGCATGTAGCGAGATTAAAGACTAAAAGTGTAAAATTTGAATATGTATTTTTTTAAAATCATTACAACTGCTCCCGGTATATGATCTTGCAGTCTATCCACTCATTATCCATCAGCACATCATACTTCTTGTAGAAGTTGATCGCCGGCTCATTCCAGTGTAGCACTTGCCATTTGACGAGGTTGGCGCCCCGCTCTTTAGCATCTCCCAGGAAAGCATCCAGCAGTAGTTTGCCGGTGCCTTGCCCGCGCATCTTTTCTTTCACATAGAGATCATCGAGGAACATATATTTGCCCTTCCATGTAGAGTAGGCCCAGTGGTAGACTGCCATGCCTACTATCTCACCATCTGCTGCCTCTGCCACAAATGCAAAGAAATAGGGATGCGCTCCAAAGCCCTCCTCCAGTATCTCAGCCTCCGTATTCCAGACTGCCTCCGGAGCTTTCTCATAGTGTGCCAGCTCGCGGATCAGACCGAGAATGTGTAGAGCATCTGAAGGTTGTGCTTTGCGGATGGTAGTCATCGATATTATCTGTATGAAGTGAGCAGCAATAATACGATTTCCCACTAAGGTTTACCTCGGAGCAAAGAAGTAGGGACAAACCAGTAGGGGCCGGTCGCGACCGGCCCCTACCAAGCGAGTGACATAAAAAAGCCCCTCCGACTGGAAGAGCTTCTGATACGATACGGCGAAAGCGCTTACGCCACCTTCAGCCTGTTGATGTTTGTCTTATTGATCTTCTCCTCTGCGTACTCCAGCGTGATCTCAAATTCCTTCTCACCCTTGTGGGATGGCATCTCAAACATGGCATCCGTCATGATAGCCTCGCAGATAGAACGCAGGCCGCGCGCGCCGAGCTGAAACTCCAACGCCTTGGATACGATGTAGTCCATAGCCTCATCGGTGAAAGTTAATTCTATACCTTCGGACTTAAAGATCTTTTTGTACTGCTTCACCAGCGCGTTCTTTGGCTCTACGAGGATAGACAGTAGCGTCTCCTTATCCAGCGGATCGAGGTGTACGAGTACCGGCAGGCGGCCTATGAGCTCAGGTATCAGGCCAAAGGTACGCAGATCCGTAGGGCTGATGTATTTCAGGTAGTTCTCATTATCTACCTTGTCCTTATCCTTGCCTTTCTTAAATCCGATCTTGGCTTGGTTCATACGCTGGGCTATCACCTTATCTATACCTTCAAAGGCACCACCGCAGATGAAGAGGATGTTGCTGGTATCTACCTTCACCATCTTGGCCTCAGGGTGCTTGCGGCCTCCCTGTGGTGGCACGAGTACCTCCGTGCCCTCCAGCAGCTTCAACATGGCCTGCTGCACGCCCTCGCCAGATACGTCACGCGTGATAGATGGATTATCACTCTTGCGGCTGATCTTGTCTATTTCATCTATATAAATGATACCATGCTCAGCAGCTTTCACGTCGTAGTTGCACACCTGTAGCAGGCGCGAGAGGATGCTCTCCACATCTTCACCTACATATCCCGCCTCGGTAAATACCGTAGCATCTACGATGGCAAAAGGGACATTGAGGAAGCGTGCTATGGTACGCGCCAGCAGGGTCTTGCCCGTACCGGTCTGGCCCGCCATGATGATGTTAGACTTTTCTATCTCTACATCATCATCCTTCCGCTGGTTGAGGCGCTTGTAGTGGTTGTACACAGCTACAGAGAGGTATTTCTTGGCCTCATCCTGCCCTATCACATACTGATCCAGAAAGGCGGCGATGTCTTTAGGCTTTACCCCATTAGGCAGAGAGTATTGGAATTTCTTCGCCTTCTGGAAGAGCTCCTCGTCTATGATCTGCTGTGCCTGTGCTACGCACTGGTCGCATATCTGACCCTCTATGCCTGATATCAGGATCTGTGTCTCACGCTTTTTCCTCCCGCAGAAAGAGCACGATTGTTCGGCTTCTTTTTTCATATTATACTACAAATATACGGAAATACCCCCTGAAATGTTGGATAGACACCTCCGGGGGTACTCATTTTGCCTTGTACAAGGCGGAATTAGTCTTTTTTATTGTTGCGTATCAGCACTTCATCTATCATGCCGTACTCTTTAGCCTCCTGCGCACGCATCCAGTAGTCACGGTCGCTGTCACGCTGTACTTTCTCCAGCGGCTGGCCGGAGTGCTCAGAGATGATGTCATAGAGTTCCTCCTTGATCTTCTTCATCTCATTTACAGAGATGAGGATATCTGCAGTCTTGCCACCTATGCCGCCGAGTGGCTGGTGTATCATCACGCGGGCATGTTTCAGGGCGGTACGCTTGCCCTTCTCACCGGCGCAGAGTAGCACAGCTGCCATAGAGGCTGCCATACCGGTACAGATAGTAGCTACGTCCATATTCACATACTGCATGGTATCATAGATGCCCAGGCCGGAGTATACCTCACCGCCCGGAGAGTGGATGTAGATCTGTACATCAGAGCGCGCATCAGAGCTCTCCAGAAAGAGCAGCTGCGCCTGTATGATGCTCGCTATATAGTCATTCACCTCGGTACCGAGGAATATGATACGGTCCATCATCAGGCGGCTGAATACGTCTACCTCACGGAAAGGCATCTGCCGCTCCTCTATTACCGTGCGGGTCAGGTTCTGGATGCCGCTCTGGGCGGTAGCGTTCATATATTTCTCGAGGTGCATGCTGCTCATACCATGATGCTTCACCGCGTAGTTCTTAAAGTCTTGTGCTTCCTTCAAATTCATAACCTATTGTATCTCGATTTTTGTCAAAGTTTGATAAATATATTCAATTAATCCAACCCACTCTCTCCACATGGCCACAGACGCAGGCCGGGATTGTACATATGGACGGACTCGGATGGTTTTTTATTGTCCTTAAAGACTGTGCCAATCAGGCCAATGTGACAGAATGGCTGAAACAATAACCCTGTCCAATATGGCGCGCCTGATCTCGTCTTTAAACTTAAATCTGTAACTTTGAAATCCACTAAACAATAGATATGGACAACAACAATAATATCAACGAACTGCTCAATGATGGCAAAAAGCACCTCTCAAACCTGCAGGCAGAGCTGGAGAAACTGGCCACCACGGCAGGCAAAATAGCAGATATCAAAGCAGGCGAGCTATCCGCCAAGGCGGAAGTACTCATCAATGAGACACGCACTCAGGTAGAGGCAAAGACCAAGGAAATACGCGAGTCTGAGGATTTTAAGAACCTGGAAGAAGAAGGGAAAAAGGCTCTGAGCGATGTAGAAAAAACACTGAATGATCTCTCCGCTCAGCTCAATGATAAGTTTAAGAACTTATTTGGTCCTAAATAGACGCTGAACGTCAGATAATACAAACAGCCACCTCAGGTGGCTGTTTGTATTATATCCTTATGCGGTTATTGCTATTTGGCAGTCGTGATATGAAGCTGCTGATGGATAGCGTCTATCTGTGCCTTCATGCTCTTCATCTGCTGCTCATTCTTATTCTCACTGGCTTTCATCGCATCTTCCAGCGCTCTGTTTTTGGCATTCAGCCTTTCTATCTCAGCCTGTTGTTCTTTCACAGCGTTGATGAGGATAAAAGTATAAGCCTGATTATTGACCTGGCGCAGATCAGTCATGTCTTTGTAGTGCATCTGCGAGACCATGTATGGGGCCACCTGCTCCAGTTCTTGCGCTATCACACCTACCTGTATACCATCTGACTGATAGGGTGCGTCAGCATTGTAGTGAAATTTGACAGGGCGCAGCTTGTTGATCACATTCAGGCCATCGGTGAATTCACCTTCCACCGTTTTGATCCGGCCGTCGGAGAATACACCCCATGACCCTGAAGGGTTATTGGCGGTACCATTCACAGAGAGCAAGGCGGTAGGAGCGTTGGTGCCTATACCGGTGTTACCATTCTTCAGCACCACCAGCGCATCAGCACGTGCAAAAGACTGGCCATTTCCTATCGTAAACACCCGGTCCGTAGATTGCCATGCTGTGGCACTGGCGGGGCTATAAAGAGTAGCGTACTGACCTATCACAGTCTCGGCGTATGAGCCGGCGCTATTGCCCACGCCACTCACGAGAGAGAAGTTGCCATTGGCGGAATCTCCTGCGCCAAAGGCAGCAGCAGACTGGCCCTTGCTTACATTAAACTCCCCAGCAGCAAAGGATTGAGCATTGGTGGCCTTGTTATTCGTACCTATCACAAAGCTGCGGTTTCCATTTGCCGAATCATTCATGCCAAATGCTGTGGCATCTGCACCTTTTGATACGTTGTATTCACCTGCCACAAAAGATTGAAGATTCGCAGCATTATTGTTTGTCCCCGTGGCAAAGCTCTGGCCGACTGCTGCCGTATTGTATTGGCCCGTCGCAAAGCTGGTATTGCCGGAGACGGCATTGTAACTGCCAAATGCTGCTGCACCACCGCCGCTCACAGTATGGTTGCTACCTGCTGCGAAACCTAATGAAGCAGAGACAGTATTATTACCGCCAAAGCTCGCTGACGAGGAGCCAGTCACTGCTGAGGTCGAACCGGCCACAAAACTGTTACTACCCGATACTCTATTATAGTTGCCAAAGGCAGCACTATTAAAACCTTGCGCCGTATCACTCTCACCAAAGGCAGCACTGGCAGAGGCAGACGCTATGGTCTGGTGTCCTGCTGCAAAGGCGTAATTCTGACTCGCCGTAGTATTCGCATTTATAGCCATACTGCTGGAGCCTGTAGCGCTGGTCTGTGTGCCCATTGCCACCGCATTAAATCCACTGGCGGTTACATTCTGGCCTGCGGCAAAGGTGGCATTATTGCCGGAATACGAGCCCGAACCAAATGCGGCAGCATTACTTCCGAAGGCGATTACATTCTGGCCTGCGGCAAAGCTGGTGCTTCCCTGAGCTCTGCTGTTAGACCCAAACACCACACTCTGATTGCCAATGGCTGTATCGCTCGTACCAAATGATGCACTGTAAAAGCCGGAGGCGATGGTCTGATAGCCAGCCGCAAAAGTATAACTTGACGTAGCTGAGTTATTGGCATTGATCGCCATACTCGCCTGCCCGGAGGCGATGGTCTGTACCCCAAAGGCGGCCGCATTATTCGCATTGGCCGTGGTGCCTTGCCCTTGTGTAAAGGTCTGATTGTTTGAAGACGTATTACCTGTACCAAATGAAGCAGCATTGGTCCCTGTGGCTGTAGAGCTGGATCCTGACACGAAGCTTTGTGCGCCGGACGCCTTATTATACTGACCAAATACGGCACTCTGCATACCCGCAGCTGTATCAGAATTACCGAAAGCAGCCGCTGAAGTCTGTGAGGCGATATTCTGAGAACCTGCAGCAAATGCATAGTTCTGAGTGGCTGAGTTATTGCTGTTCACCGCCATACTCGCAAACCCTGATGCTGTGGTCTGTGTACCAAAGGCGGCGGCATCTACGCCACTGGCCGTTGTATTTTGTCCTTGTGCGAAGGTCTGGTTATTGCCTGCGGTCACCGCTACCCCAAATGCGGCAGCGCTGCTACCTGTTGCGACAGAGTTTTGACCCGTCACGAAGCTGTAATTGCCGTTGGCCCTGTTATACTGGCCAAATGCTACACTCTGCCCTCCTATAGCTGTATCCGTATTGCCCATAGCAAAGCTTTGCGAGCCGGATGCGATGGTCTGCGAGCCTCCGGCAAAAGACTGACTGCCTGAGGCGGTAGTATTAGCACCGGTAGCAAAGCTCATATCACCACCGGAGGTCACGCTTCTGCCCATAGCTACGCTACCGGTAAAGACTGGCGTATAGCTAAACTTGCCCGTAGTAGCTGCAAAGTTCAGGTTCTTATCGTTCATTGTCACAGTGCGGTTGCTCACGAGTGTGCCATCGGTCTTGTATATTGTACTATCTGAGCCGCCGCCGCTTGATGCAGCAGGTGTCTGCCATGTAGCATTACCACTTCCGTCACTGGTCAGTACTTTGCCCACGCCCTGCGTGCCGTCTACCAGCTTGAATGCAGGTGACGTAGTGCCGGCTTCTATATCCAGCCTCACTGTCGGGGCTGTGGTGCCTATGCCTACGTTGACTTGGTTCGCACCGGTCGCACCCAGTATCAGCGTGTTGCTCGCCGATGCTTTTGCATTGTAACCTATTGCGGTTGTATTGGTCAGGTTATTGGTAGTTACATCAGCACCGTAGCCTAGCGCAGTGTTGTTGCTGCCAGTAGTATTTGTCACCAGGCCATAGTATCCGACTGCCGTATTGTTTCCGCCAGTGGTACTGTTAAACAATGCTAGTGCGCCGAGAGACGTGTTATTGTTGCCCGTTGTATTTCCCGACATGGCAGCTTCACCTATCGCTGTATTGAATTGACCCGTAGTATTGTCATAGAGCGTCTGTGTGCCGAGAGCCACATCATTATTACCGCTGGTGGTGAGGCGCATAGACTGCCAGCCCACTGCTACGTTATTCTCTGCAGTGGTTACCAGATTTTGGGCATGAAAACCTATCGCCACGTTGCCTGTATTCACGCTGCCAGATTCATTCATGAGCGCCTGAGCGCCTAGTGCGACAGATTCGTAGACGGTTTGTTTGACAAAGCCCGCAGGCTGGTTATTGACCCTAAACTGAAGGTCATTATTATCTGTAGTGCCTATGAAGTTGATACCGAATGTCGTGCCGCTATTGCCTGTCAGTCCCCATGCATTGGCTGAACCAGATGGGCCAGTGGGTCCTGTAGCACCCGTAGGTCCCTGTACACCCGCTGCACCATCAGCGCCGCTCGGCCCTGTAGCTCCCGTAGTGCCATTGCTACCTGTAGGTCCCGTCGGTCCTGCGCCTCCCGCTGTACCCATCGGCCCCGTTGGACCCTGTGCACCTGCTGCGCCGTCTGCG
>JAFDYQ010000035.1 GCA_018267365.1 Bacteroidota bacterium
CATTTTCCATAAACAAGTCGATTTATTGTCAACTTATTTCAGGACGGGACAAAGGATAACGAAAGAGCGGGGCTTTGGTCTCGCTCTTTTTATTTGTGAATCTCAGAATGTGCTATAACATTCCAGAGTTGTGATTAAATGTACGTTTCAGGCAGAAAGGATAAATATATTTCTTCCAAAGGATTCCAGAAGATTGCACTATTACTACGGTGGTTAGTTATCCTTTCTTTCTCTTAGTTGTTTTAAGATGGCATTTACGCCCCCATTGTCTATAACTCCAACAACACATCCGCATTTATCACATTGTATCAAAAGCACATAATGGTTGTTTCCATTAGTTAGTTTTACCTCTTGTGATTCAAAAGCGGTGTTCCCGCATTTCATGTTAGGGCAAGTAGATTGCATATTATTGTATTTTCTTTTGTTAATCCTTGCGAAGTTATAATAAACCTGCTTAGAGAAGATTCTTATATTTGAATAAATAGGAGATGATATTTTATGCGTTGGGATGGAGACGAAAATTTTCCTTGGGATCATCAATTACCTGAACAAATATTCCATACTGGTTATTTGTTGGGTATAGTAATCTATTCAATTTATAAAAGACAAGGAATAGAAGATCTGGCAAAGAATATAGATGATTGGGTATCTAAAATGAACATATATGAGGCGACAGAATACACCAATAAGAGATCTGAAGTAAAAATAATATCTAACCAAGGTGACTCTGTAATTAGATTTATTACAGCTCGGAAATTTTTTTCCGGCGTTAAAGAACAAATAACGGTCTTTCATAATTCAGAGAATGCCAATATGATTGTTCTCGAATCTCAGTTTAGCTCTCATTACAACCGTTTATTTAAGGCAATTCAAAATTTTCCTAAAGAATTTATCCTCATTAAAACTGAAGAAAACATTAAATATTATCTTCTTAAAGGTACATCTGTTATAATAGCGCTAGGGCTTAGTTTTAATAAGAAAATGGAATATCTGGTTATAGTAATAGGTGGGAATGCTGCAGATTTAGCATTTGGATTAATTGAAGTTAGTTAGACAGATACCGCGAGATGCATAAAGACTTCTTATCTTCATAGATTCCTAGTCTCTTTAATTATCTTTTAACAGCAAAGTCAATTGAAAGGTAATAATGTCAGTTATCCCTACTTTAATACAACTGCTGATTTAGCCTTAGTGTTCCTTGTGGAACATCAGGCTTGGAAGTATTTTCTGATCTCAGAGGCGAGTAGGTCTGTAGAGACTTTATCTATCGGATGTGGTGTGTCTTTTAGCTCTAATATTTTTGCGCCGGGTATCGCAGATTCTACGTGGAACGTTTCTTCTTTGGTGACCATGTTGTCCTGATCGCCGAGAGCTAAGAGTACTTGCGCGGTGATCTGGGCGAAGTCTTCGTCTGTGAGGTGATGTTTGGCCAGGTCGTGCATGAGGTTGGCTGTCTTTTGCAGCACGGAGTGCCATTCGTGCTCGCCGTGGCGGTCTTGTAGCTCTGCTGCGAAGGCGGGGACTTTAGCGCTTATCTTTTCTGCATTGAGGAGTTTGGTTTCTTTCTCTACGGTAGCTTCGTTCCAGTCGAGCTTGGTGCCGAGTGTCATGATCTTACCTACTCTGTCAGGATAGAAACGTGCAAGCCATAGCGCTACGTAGCCACCCATGCTGTAGCCGAAGATGTCGATCTTGCGGCGCTGTTTTTCATTGAGCCAGTTGAGCACCTCGTGGGATAGGTTCTGTATGGTAAAGGCATGCTGCTGCGAGGGTGTGCGGCCATGGCCAGAGAAGCTGATGGTGTCTATGGTGAAGTCAACGCTGAGTGCGTTCTTGAGATCGTCAAACTGCTCCTGGCTGCCCAGGGCACCGTGTAGTAAGAGGAGATGTGCCATAGGGTGAAGGTAGCAAATGCTATGCCTTATGCCCCTCTAGTGTGTTTACGAGCTGTGCATATACTCCTGGAGGGGCTGCTATGACATGACGACCGAGAATATCTTCCGGGAGGTCATCAGGCTTGCGCGCGTGGTCATAATGGCCTACGGTGGCACCAGCCTCTATGGCTATCAGCCTGCCTGCGGCCATGTCCCATGGAGAAAGAGAACCCTCATAATAGGCCTGCAATCTTCCACAAGCTACCCAGCAGTAGTCCAGTGCTGCAGAACCGAGGCGGCGGAGATCGCGGATATGTGGGAGTAGGCGGGAGATGTAGGTGGTCAATTCGGGTACATTATCGCGTACGTAGGGGAAGCCTGTAGCTACTAAACATTCGCTGAGCTGAGTGACCTCCTTGACGTGGATGGGATTGCCATTTAGAAAGCTTCCGGAGCCCTTTACAGCGTGAAAGAGCTCATCGACGAAGGGACAATAGACTACGCCAATGACCACCTCTCCGCGCTCCGCATAGGCTATGGAGACGCAGGCCTGGTAGTGGCCATTGGCGTAGCTGACGGTGCCGTCTATGGGGTCTATGATCCAGGTCGGTTCATCGATAGCGTAGCTGTCATTAGTAGATTCCTCAGAGATGATATGGTGCGTAGGGTAAGCCTTTCTGAGCTCAGAGATGATGAGATCATTGCTGGCTATGTCTGCGCTGGTCAGTAGCTCGAGGCCGTATTTGAGCTGCTCGGTGAAGGCGTGCTCCTCACGCATTTGTTTGATAGTAGCGCCGGCTAGTCTGGCTATGCGGATAGCATGGTCGAGTATCTCTTTCATCTAGCTGTGAAACTACCAAATATTCTACGTGGAACATCAGCTATTGATAGCTATAGCTATCGGTGTGAGTTGACGGCGCTGTCCTGCCGGATCACGCACGTAGATATCTTCGAATACTACGGTGCAGCCCTTCTTTACCCGGCCCTTCTCTACAAGTGTCTTGAACTTAGGGTCGTACTGAGCCTGTGTAGAGCTGAATATCTGCTCACCATCTGCATTGATGAAAACGATCTTGTAAGAGATGATATCAAACCGCGCCTTGTCGAACACAAAGTCTGTGAGTTTGGGCACCACGCCGGAGGTAGCTTTAAATTTTGCTGCGCTCATGTTGCCGCTACTGTATAGGCCGTCGAGGGTAGGCTGCGGATCTGGCACGCGCTTCACGCGGAAGGCCACCTCGCCCATCGGCATATTGTTGCCATCTACTTTGGCGGTGATCTTTACTTTGAAGTTGCCGCGGCCTGCTGGCTTTACGCTGTAGCTGCCATCGGGTTGTTTGCTTAGTACACCGGGGCCATCATAGGTAGCCACGACATCGCGCTGGGCCACGCCGGGTACGGAGACGCTGAGTGGATTATCTAATCCCTCATAGAGCACATTCATAGCCGTTGGAGATACGACAGCAGATTTGGCTGCCACTTGATACTCTCCCTCAAATGGATAGAATTTATAGCCATTGCCACTTGGGTCTTTCACACGTATCACTCCGGTGTAGCGGCTTTCACCTACGCTGCCGCCTTGCATCTGTATCTTGCCGAGGCCGTCTGCTACGTCTACTTTGCGGGCATTGGTCAGAGGTGGATTTTCTGATGGTGAGTTGATCTCCTCATACATGCCGGCGGCGTTCTTTTTCACCTGGCCGGTGAAGGTGCCGAGGAAAACATCAGGGTTCTCCGTGGAACTATATGCTGTGAGCATGATGTTGGCCTTATAGGAAAGACCCTGCATGATATAGCTGGACGGTGCGCTGACCAGGGCGGTCATCTTGTCTACCTTGATGGAGGCTGCGTCTATCTGCTTGTAGAAATGCTCTACAAGCTGATTTTCGGTGGCGAGGATGTCATTCTGGTATTTGGATAGCAGCGTCACGGCCGCCACCGTAGGTACGTGGTTGAATTTGTGAAACTCCCATGACTGTGCGTCTTTGGGCTCCTCTATCAGCAGCGGCATGGCGGCCTCCAGTTCGCGCCGCTCGCTCTCCGGGGCTATGGCCAGGAGCTGCTGGCTGGTGCGCAGAATGTCTTCTTTGAGCTCCTTGCCATGTTTCTCCTCTACGAAGATGCGTGTAGCAATGTCGATATTATCATTGCTGATCAGCTGGCCGGTCTCTTTATTGAAGCCGCCAGCCTCTTTGATCACCTGCTGCTTGTAGGCCTCCAGACGGTCATAGAGGGCCATGGAGACCTTGCGCACTTCTTGGGCTTTGAGCTTGTAGGGCTCGGTCTTCTTAGCGTCTACGCCCATTTGTGTATTGAAGGCATTGAAGAGGCCTGCGGTCTTGACCTGCAGGGAGTGATTAGAGCGGCCTATGCCGTCGTCTACGGTCTTAAAGGCATTGAGAACCTCTGAGGTCACATTGAGCGCGAGCATAGCGGTGAGGACGAGGTACATCATATTGATCATCTTCTGCCTCGGGGTTTGTTTGGAGCCAGCCATAGTTTTCTAGTTTTTGGTGAAGGAATATGAGAGGGTAACGCACTCAGAAACAGAAAGTAACAGGCAGATATTTTTTTGTGCTGACTATCAGGAGCCCAAAGTGAAAGGCATACCGGCGGGAAAGCAAGTAGCGTTATATAAGATTGACAAAATATGAACGGGCAGGGCCTGAAATCCTGTTTTTGCCCTCTTTTTCGGTGAAAAAGGACCTCAAAACCGCGCTCTCAGGCGGTTTTAATATAAATTGTCCCTTACATTTTTATCTTTGCCGACCAATTCAAAAAATAAACATTAGAAAAAACAGGTATGGAAAGTATCATTTACATTCTTCCGTTGTTTGGCCTGGTGGGCTTGATCTACATGCTGGTTCTGCGGAGCTGGGTGGTAAAGCAAGACGCCGGTGACGCCAAGATGAGCGGGATAGCAAACCACATAGCGGAAGGTGCTATGGCATTTCTCAAGGCTGAGTATCGTATCCTGGCAGTTTACGTGGTAGTAGCCGGTATCGGCCTCGGCGCGCTCACGCTGAACTCTAAAGTGGCTGAGCACTCCCATATCCTGATCGTGGTTTCCTTTGTGATCGGCTGCTTTTTCAGCGCCCTCGCAGGTTTCATAGGTATGAACGTAGCTACTAAGGCTAACGTGCGCACCACACAGGCTGCCCGTACGAGCCTCTCTAAGGCACTGAAGGTGTCCTTTGCCGGTGGTACGGTGATGGGCCTCGGCGTAGCTGGCCTCGCTGTAGTGGGTCTCTGCACCCTGTTCATCTTCTTCTTCCAGTTCTTTATGGGTGGCGATATCAATAACGGCGGTCCTGAGATGATGAAGAAAGTACTTGAGGTACTGGCTGGCTTCTCTGTAGGCGCTGAGTCTATCGCCCTCTTCGCACGCGTAGGTGGTGGTATCTATACCAAGGCCGCTGACGTAGGCGCCGACCTGGTAGGTAAAGTAGAGGCTGGTATCCCGGAAGATGATCCACGCAACCCGGCGACTATCGCTGACAACGTGGGTGACAACGTAGGTGACGTAGCAGGCATGGGCGCCGATCTCTTTGGCTCTTATGTAGCCACCGTACTCGCATCAATGGTACTGGGCAACTTCCTGATAGGTGACAATCCGGGCCTGACTGGCTTTGGCGGTATCGGTCCGATCCTGCTGCCTATGACCATAGCCGCGGTAGGTATCATCGCCTCTATCATCGGTACTTTCCTCGTGACTATAAAGGATGACAAGTCTTCTAATACTGATACCGTACAGTCTGCCCTGAATCGTGGCAACTGGGTGTCTATCATCATCGCCCTGGCGGCGTCTTTTGCACTGATCAAGCTGATGCTGCCTGAGACTATGAAGATGACGATGTTCACGGATGGCGATTTCGCCAGCACGGCCACTGAGGTTTCCAGCCTCCGCGTATTCTGGGCGGTGTGTGTGGGTATGTTTGTAGGTGCTGCGATCAGCTCTATCACCGAGTACTACACAGGTCTGGGCAAGAAGCCTATCCTGGATATCGTACAGAAGTCTGGTACAGGTGCGGCGACCAACATCATCGCTGGTCTCGGTACCGGTATGCTTTCTACTTTCTTCCCTGTGCTGCTTTTCGCGGGTGCTATCTGGGGCGCTTATGCGCTGGCTGGTTTCTACGGTGTGGGTATAGCTGCCTCGGCTATGATGGCTACTACCGCTATGCAGCTGGCTATCGATGCCTTCGGCCCGATCTCTGACAACGCAGGTGGTATAGCCGAAATGAGCGAACTGCCGGCTGAGGTACGTGAGAAGACAGATATCCTCGACTCTGTAGGTAACACAACTGCTGCGATCGGCAAGGGCTTTGCGATCGCTTCTGCGGCGCTCACGGCTCTCGCGCTCTTTGCAGCTTATGTGACTTTCACGGGTATCCGTGGTATCAATATCTTCGACGCAAAGGTGCTTGCAGCGCTCTTTGTAGGTGGTATGATCCCGGTAGTATTCTCTGCCCTCGCTATGAACTCTGTAGGCAAGGCTGCGATGGACATGGTGAATGAAGTTCGCCGTCAGTTCCGTGAGATACCGGGCATCCTGGAGGGCACAGGCAAGCCAGAATATGGCAAGTGCGTAGAGATCTCTACAAAGGCCGCTCTCCGCGAAATGATGCTGCCAGGTGTACTGACCATTCTCACACCGATCATCATCGGCCTCACTATGGGTGCTGAGGCGCTCGGTGCCTACATGGCAGGTGTGACCGTGAGCGGTGTGATGTGGGCTATCTTCCAGAATAACGCCGGTGGCGCCTGGGACAATGCCAAGAAGTCATTTGAGAAGGGTGTAGAGATAGATGGCAAGACATACTACAAGAAATCTGAGCCGCACAAGGCTGCCGTAGTAGGTGATACCGTAGGTGATCCGTTCAAGGATACTTCTGGCCCGTCTATGAATATCCTCATCAAGCTCTCTTGCCTCGTAGGCCTCACGCTGGCTCCGCTGCTGGCCAAGGAGAAGGCAACTGCTGCTACCGATCCGGTGCCGACTACCATCGAAACTCACGTAGAGCAGAAGAAAGAAGTAGTGGGCGATAGCATCGTGACCACTACTGACTCTACCACTGTGATCAAGCACTAATTCGGTCTAAAGAAAAATATCAATAGCCCTGACCAAACTGGTCGGGGCTATTTGTTTGCGCTATGTTCCACGGAGAACGTTATAAAAAGCGTTTGATCCCGGCGTCTGGTTTCGTGTAGCCGGTGCGAAAGGAATATACGTTGCGCCGCTGCTGATTGAAAATATAGGTGAGGCAAACCATGAGGCCCACGCTCTCGTCAACGGTGAAGCCAGTGATCATGAAGCCGGCTTTTAGCTTAGTTAGTATTACTGCATTATTGGAGGCGTGGTGCTGGCTCGTCACTTTTTGAAAACCGAGTGCTTTGTATCGCTCCAGAAGCCAAGGGAGTGTTGCCGTATAGATGCCACGGCCGCGATGCGCTGCTACGATACCCGATTCATACATACACATGGTCTCACCATCTACCTGATAGGCGCAGTGCCAGCCGATAGGCTCCTCATGGTGGTAAATCAGAAAATAGAGCGTGATGCGAGACTGGATAGACTTTGCCAGCGTACTGCGCATCGCTTTCTCCTGATCAGAGAGAAAGGTGTCTGTATCGATCTGTACCACATCGGGATATACTTCGGCCGAGTGGGCCGCGTAAAAGGCATCAAATTCTGCTGCTGTGACGATATCAACAGAGTACGAATCAAAAAGGGTGATTTTAGGCATAAACCTTACTGGTTCTTTTTACTCACATACGTATCAGAGCTGATTTGAAATTATATATTTGATCAAACAAAAAATTTAAAAAATGAAAACAACGAATCTATTCTTGATCTCTATGGCGGGACTTTTTTTGATGACAGCATGCTCAGATGATCCAAAGGCTAAGGCCAGGAAGAACGTCGAAGCAGATATAATTCCTAAACTCAAAGATCCGGGTAGCTATAGCTTTATCTCTATGGAATTGAATCCTGCTCTGACGAGAGCGGATAGTATAAAGGCTGAAGCTGTGGTATATGCGCATAAGGCACTCGTAGATAATGAGCTCGCACAGGACACTACCCAAAGGACGCCCGAGTCAGAGATAGAGAGCAAGTATAATGCGTATGCAAAGGCTATAACGCCGGAGATGGATAAGCAGGTCATAGCCTATTTGGCGGAGATTAAATATAAGGCAGTAAATGGCCTTGGACTATCGGCTCCTGCAGACGGGAGCTACTTCCTGGATGCAAACTATCAGACAGTGGCGGGTCCACGATTAGACAATCTGGTAAGAGCAAAAGACAAGTGGAAGGCCGAGTACAAGGATCTGGCGAAAGAGCCGGCTGGTTTTTAAAAATGAAACGAAAGACCGCGGAATCCAACCGCGGTCTTTTTATGCCCGCGGGGATGGCATTGAGGGGGGCGGCTCCCTTAATAAACGTGAACGTAGTGTAATTTGTTAAGAGTGGCATGGATTTTTATACCTTTAGGCAAATCAAAAACTCAGTCATGAAAAAGATAAGCCTTACGCTGGGCCTGATGGTGGCCCTCCTGATCTCTGCCTCCGCACAGGTGACCATAGGTGATGTGACCCTGCCGGGCACACTCAAAGCCGGAAATACCAACCTCGTGCTCAATGGCGGCGGTACGCGTGTCAAGTTCTTTATGGACATCTATGTGGCGGGTCTATACCTGCCTGCCAAGAGTAATAATGCCGATGCTATCGTAAAAGCTAATGAAGCGCAGGCGGTCAGGCTGCAGATCACATCAGGTATGGCTACCTCAGACCGTATGGCAGACGCGGTGAAGGAGGGCTTTGAAAAGTCTACCGGTGGCAAAGTAGCGCCGATACAAGGTAAGATAGACCGCTTCGTCAAGCTCTTCAAACAGGAGGCTATCGTGAAGACGAATGTATTTGAACTGGTGTATGAGCCGAATGTCGGCACCAAAGTATACAAGAATGGCAAGCTGCTAGATACGATAGATGGTATGGACTTTAAGACAGCTCTCTTTGGTATCTGGCTGGGCAATGACCCGGTAGAGCCGAAGCTGAAAGCCGGCATGCTCGGTCAGGGCAAGTAATCATAACTCATCTGAAAAGTAGAGCCAGTACATCTTCGTACTGGCTTTATTATTTCTAAGAGTAAAGATGATGGACAGGCGCCGACTGATTATTGTATAGGTTGCTTTGATCCTCGCTCACCGTAAAAGGAGTTACTCGTTTTCGTATACATATTGGCCAGCCAGATCAGGAGTAGCTGAAGCGGAAGCCGGGCGTATAGGACCCACACCGGTATATCGGGCCAGCGATCATGTGCTACGGCCATATAGATATTGGCCGGGAAGATGGCTATGAGCAACAATATAAGTGCGAAAGCGGCGATACGGCGCGTCTGCGGTATCATGAGGCCTATGCCGCAGAGTATCTCTGCTACGCCACTGATGTAGATCATGGCGAGCGGAGCAGGTAGATAGGTCTCTACCATTTTGAGGTAGGGGGCGGGTTTCACGAAGTGCATGATGCCGGCTACGACGTAGACCGAAGCCATGATATAGAGGAATACTTTTTTCAGCATAGATTTTGCTTTATAGAATTTACGTAGTTTTATCTAACCAAGGATCATGCCTTGATAATAGTTCGCCAATGGTCGTATTGCACTGTCCGTGGCTTCATGTGAGCGGTATGGCGCTCTGGCCGTTTGTCCTGATCAGAGATAAAAGAGGCCGGGCGGATGCATCACTTATGCTGCACGAGCGCATCCATCACAGGCAGCAACGGGAGCTGTTGATCTTGCCGTTCTATTTGCTGTATGTCCTGAACTATGCAGTCAATGTGCTGCGATATAAAAACGGTGAGAAAGCCTATCGTGAGATCCTCTTCGAGCGCGAAGCGTATGCGATGGATACAAGCGAAGATTACATACAACAGCGCAAGCCTTATGCATGGCTGCGCATGTTCCACATGAAACATTGATCAGAGCTGTACGGGCGTATGCCGGAAGCGATAGACGAGAAAGCCACCCGAGATACCGGCACGCACTACGAATAGACTCTGCTGGAAGTAGACATTGTAGGGGTCAGAGCCGTAGTAACCCACCTGAAAGAACATACCCGCAAACGGTGTCCCCCAGATGCGGAAGGAGCCTGTGAGGGAGATATTCAGGCGCTTGGTGATGTCATAGATAGGTACCGTGCGCAGGTCGCCGAGAGGACCGGTGCGATAGGGTGCATCCCAGATATACTCCATGTCTGCCCAGATACGAAAGCGCTCGCGGCGCTCAGGCTGATACTGCGGTCTGTAGATACCGCGCTTCGGGTCATAGATGCCGCTCTGATAGATAGGCGCATAGATCCATCCTACCTGGATATTGCTGCGATATCGGCCATACATATGCTCTGCGCAGAGGAGGCTGTCTACAAATACTTTGGGGTAGAATGTGATGCCCGCCTTCCAATAGATCTGCGAGGAGGTGTAGAGGGTACGATTATAGCGGCTACGGTAGATGGGTTTGGTCGTATCTATCTTCTGGTGGTCGAATGAATACGCACCGCCGTATATGAGCTGGAAGATGATGAAGTCGCTGAAGTCGCCATTGTAGCGATTGTAGTAGCCTCCGTCTTGCGGCCGGAAATGCGGGCCGTCCTGGCCATTGGAGAGGTGAAAGGTCTTGAAGCCAAAGTAGTGCTGGTCTTTGCGGTTGTCCCATAGTTTGCTCTGAGTGATGAATAGGGTAACGCCGGGCCTGAAACTGGGCGTACGAATAGGGGTAGAGGTATCGCCGCGGCTGCGGTCATTGCGCAGCAGGCGTACCTCTATATCGGGATGAAGGAAGACACCGAAGCGCAGGCCGCCTTTCACCGTCTTGGCCCAGCGGCCACCGATAGGGATAGGGGTATTGAGCTGGGCCTGGATGAAGTAGGGCTTGGCAGGAAATTGTTTTGTATCCGGCCATGCCTTGTCATACTCACTATAGGCAGATAGCAGCGTGAGGTCTGAGACCTGCATGAGAGTGGTGTAAAAATTTTGGGCGCTCTCCCTTGCGGCCTCCTCGCGAGTAAAATAGGTCGTATCCCGCGCAGCCTCAGCAGATGGCAGTAGCACGAAAGAGAAAAGGGCGGCAAAAATATGACGGATGTACAGGTCTTTCAAAGCTGTGAGTTTAGTGCTCGGTTGATTCTTCAAAAACAGTGCTAACCTTCAATTTTCCCCATCTAATTCATTAAGGATGTGCTCTAAAGGTTAATGGCTGACATTCAGAAGTGTCTGAATTTTGATAAGAGAGAAAAGGAAAATTGAGAGATAAGTGACCGATATACTTAGGCAGTAAATGGGATACGACCGAGATTCTGAAAAATTGAAGCCGCGTTTAGTAATAAGATACCCAAGAAATAATAGCAACGGCAGTGAAAGAAATATGGTCACAAGGAATCCTTCTATATACTCGTGAGTGTTTCTTTGGCTTATTTCTGTTACAGTATTAAAAATCGGGCTGACTTTCAAGGTTACAGAGTCTCCTGTTTGAAATGCCTCATAGGTGGAGGCAGGAACACTCGAACTTGCACCTTTGAACACAATATGGTGACCGTGGAGAGAGCTTTTATCCATAACAATTGTTTTGACCTCTTTAGTCGGTGCCAGGAAGTCAAAACACAGCAGTAAGAATGGCAGTAACGTAGGAACTGATAAGAGAAACGCAGACCGATTACTTATTTTAAACATAATCGGTAGTAAAATTACTTCTTCGTAAACTTCATCAGGTTCTGCGTATTCTTATTGGCCCAGTGGTAGCCAAGAGAGAATGGCAGTGGCTTGATGTTGGCGGAATCTTTCTTGTAGATCTCATAGAGCTCCTGCTGGTCTACGCCAGAGAAGTCGCTTACCGGCTTCACATAGTTGCCATAGAATTTGGTGCTCCACTTCGTCTTATCCAGATAGCGCAGGGCTATACCGGTGTCATCCTGGAGGATAGATTTGCTCTTCTTCAGGCAGATATTGCGGATGGTCTCAAAGGTGCCGTAGTTCATCAGGTAGCTGGCAGACTTCACGTAGGTATAGCACTCCGGCATGGCGTTGAGCCATGTTTGCAGCGCAGTATTTGATTTGAAGCTGGACATGCCACCGTACGGATCATCACAGAGGTTAGTTTTGAAGTAGACGATCTTCTGGATCTTGCTGGCGCCCTTCTTCTGGAAGTAAATCTCTACACAGGCATTGGTGTATTTGCTCATGGAGTCCGTAGGGATCTCTACCATCGTCTTGCCATCGTCCAGCAGGTGCTTATACTTTACATCGAGCACTGTATAGCCGGCACGTACGAGGAAAACACAGGCTACAGGTGTCACACCATTCCAGCGGTTAGACACGTCGCGCAGCATCTTGTGGGTGATGAAGTAGCTCTTGCCAAAGATATCTTCCAGGGACTTCTGTACAGAGTTGAGCGTAGCGATGGTCTTGGTAGAGTCCATTTGCTCCATCACTGGCAGCGAGCCGTATTTCTCCAGGGCTATCATGATGTACTGGTCGGCATCCGGGAAGAACTGCACGCAGTGGAGGATATCCGGACCGGAGAATGGATAGAAGACAGTTTTAGGATTGGCCAGCTCATCTGCCAGTTCGGTTTTGGCCCAGTCACGCATCTTGCTGAGGCGTATCTCCTCTATGTGGTTGAAGCCACGGTTCATAGAGTCGCTGTAGAGCTTGTAGTAGGCCAGGTTCTGGAGCTTCTGCGGGATGGCTACCGATGAGTCTGGCTTCATACCTGCGAGGTAGAGGGCGATATCGTTGAGCTTGTTGTGCTCGGCTTTGCTGATCGTGGTGTCTGTGATGACCGGTGGTGCAGCAGGTAGAGGCGCGGCAGTAGCTGGTTCCGCCTTCGCGGCAGGGTGGCTATTGCAAGAGGCCAGCAGGAGTACTGCGGCTGAGAGAGAGATGATCCGGGCGGTCAGTTTCATATATCGATCTGCTTTGCTGTAAATGTATTGGTTAATCTTGGTGCTTAGCTTTTCTTCTCAAATTTCATGAGGTTCTGCACCTGGTCCTTCCAGTGGTAGCCAAGAGAGAAAGGCAGCGGCTTCACATTAGCAGAGTCCTTCTTGTAGGCAGCCTGCAGGTTGGCCTGGTAGTAGCCACCATGAAAGTCTGCTATCGGCTTCTCGTAGTTGCCATAGAGGGTGATCTTCCAGACTTTGGGATCATAGAAGCCGAATGCGATGCCGGTATCGTCTTGTAATACGGTCTTGCTCTTTTTCATGCAGATATTGCGTATCACGCTGAAGTCTTTCTGGCACATAAGGTAGGACGCAGACTTGGCATACATATAGCCCTCCGGCAGCGCATTGAGGTAGGCCTGCAGGCCCGGATTGCCATTCATGCCTGGTGTGCCGAGATATGGATCGTCACCGAGATTGGTCTTGAAGTAGGTCAGCTTCTGGATCTTGCTGCCGCCATTTTTTTTGAAGTAGATCACCACTGCATCATTCTGATGGTGGCCCATAGAGTCGAGCGGCTGGCCTACCTCTTTGCCGTATTCTGTCAGGTGCTTGTATCTGATGTCGAGGATGGAATAGCCTGTGCGCTCCAGAAATACACAAGCGAGTGGTGTGAAGCCATTGTATTGATTCGAGACATTGTACGCCATCTTGCGGGTGATAAAGTAGCTCTTGCCTATAATGTCCTCTAGTGAGTTGTTAATGTATTTGAGCGTGTTACTTGCCTTGGCAGAGTCCATAGCGGCAGGTGAGGGGAGTGCTCCGTAGCGCTCTAGGGCCAGCATCACATATTGGTCAGCGTCGGGAAAGAACTGCACACAGTGCAGAATATCCGGTCCGGAGAACGGATAGAAAACTGTTTTAGGATTGACCTGCTCGTCTGCCAGTTCTGTTTTGGCCCAGTCGCGCATCTTGCTCAGGCGGTTTTGCTCTATGCTGGCGAAGCCCTTGTCCAGCGTATCGCAGTACTGCTTGTAGGAAGCGAGGTGGCGCAAGCGTGAGGGTACAGAGGAGGAGTCTTGCCTCATGCCGGCCAGATACAGGGCCACGTCATTGAGCTTATTGTGGCTATCGGTGTTGATACCTGTCTCTATGATAGCCGGGTCCGCAGTATCCTCTTTTTTAGAGGCTATCGCTGTGCTGTCTTTCTTTTCGGTAGTGGTTGCTGCGGTTTTTGCCGGCTTTGGGCCGCATGAGGCTAGTACTATCGCTCCGATAGCTATGCTCAGAAAGCGGGGACTGACTTTCATGAATTGTCTGGAAATTTAGGTGCGCGAAATTACCTATAAGCTTTTGATTTCCTCATTTTTTGAGAGGAATTTTGCGGCCAGCCAGACCAGAAGGCCTACCGCCATGATGCCAAGGCCGATGCCAGCCTCGTAGGTTTTATCTTTCAGAATACACCACATAAACCAGACGTTCATGATCAGGAAGAGCGCCGGGGTGACCGGATAGCCCCAGGTGTGGTACGGGCGCTCCAGCTCCGGACGGGTGAAACGGAGGATAAACACCCCTAAAACGGTGAGCGTAGTGAAAATCGACAGCGTGAAGGAGATGTAAGTAATGATGGTGTCAAAAGACGAAGTGTAAAGCAGCACCAGCGCGATAAGTGACTGAGAAACAATGGCTAGCACCGGAATGCCGTTGCTGTTTTTCTTTGACAAGAAGCGGAAAATGGAGTAGTCCTCTCCTATCATCTGGATTACGCGCGGTCCTACGATCACCATGGAGGAGATAGTAGACACCAGCAGGATAGAGATGATCAGCGAGATCAGGCGGGCGCCGTTATCACCAAAAATGTATTTGGCGGATATAAAGGCTACTTCATTGACGCCCTTCATCTCCTCTACCGGTGCAGTACGCAGGAAAACATAGTTTATCATGATGTACAAAAAGGCTACAAGTACTGTACCCACTAATATGGAAAGCGGGATATTCCTACGAGGATTATCCACCTCGCCGGCTATATAGGAGGAAGCGTTCCAGCCTGAGTAGGCAAAAGAGACATACACTAGTGAGATGGCGAAATTCTTTGAAAAAATATTGTGGCCGGTGTCGACTGTCGGGAGGACCGAGATGTGTGTATTGCAGGCACAGAGGAGGCCGAAGATGATGAACACAATGATCAGGATGACTTTGAGCGCTGTGGCTACGGTCTGAAAGCCGCCACCGATGGAATAGTTGATAGACTGTACGATGGTGATCAGAATGATGACCACGGCGCCTATCATCTGCGGAGAGTAGCCTGGGATCACGGTAGAGAAGTACTTGCCCAGGGCCCAGCTGGCGGCTGCGATGGGTGCGGCAAAGCCGATAGTGGCGGATACCCAACCAGAGAGGAAGCCGACAACCGGATGGTATATCTCTGAGAGGAAATTGTACTCGCCACCGGAGCGTGGCAGGGCAGCACCCAGCTCACTATAGGCAAAGGCACCAAAGAGTGCGATGACGCCCCCTATGCTCCAGAGCGCTATGATAGCGGCAAAATCACTGATGCCTGGGAGCTGATAGCCGAGGCTCGTAAATACGCCTGTACCGATCATATTGGCTATGACTACGGAGAGGGCGGTGGGGAATTTGATCTTACCGTTCATGGATTTAGGTAGTGGGGGCGCAAGTTAATCAAGTAATGCATATTTTCACGGCGCGAAAGGATACTTAACGCTCCCACCGGCAGTTGCGTATCTCTGTTCGCCCTGTTTCTTATGTCTGACAGCTCCCGCACCGATGCGTATGCCTCCCTGAGGATACCTGAGTTCAGGGCCTACCTACTGGCCCGGTCCCTCACTACCATAGCCCTGCTCATGCAGAATACTGTCCTGGCATGGCAGATATACGAGATCACGGGGAGTAAGTTTGCCCTGGGCCTGATCGGGCTCAGCGAGGCGCTTCCTTTTATCATTACCACGTTCTTCTCTGGCATAGCCGCAGACAGGTATAACCGGAAGCGGATACTGGTCATTTTCACGGGTCTGATGATCCTCTGCGCGGCGATCTTTGCTGCCGGTAGCTGGCATGGAGCGGATGCTGATACGGTGCGGTGGTACTACATCGTGATCGGTATTGTGGGTATCTGCCGTTCCTTTACTACACCTGCCTCTTCGGCTATACAGGCGCGCATCGTGCCGAGAGAGCTTTATACCAACAGTTCCACGTGGAGCAGCAATAGTTTTCAGGTCAGTGCGGTCATGGCACCTATATTGGCGGGTATACTATTGGACTTCATCACGCCACACTGGGTATACCTGATCTGTGCGGTGATATTTGCGGTGTCATTTTTATTTACCACCCGGCTGGATGAGCACTATCCGCCACCTATGGATGGCAAAGAGCCATTTGTGCGATCCTTCTTTGGTGGGATCAGATTTGTGTTTGGTACGCAGGCTATCCTTTCTTCTATATCGCTGGATCTTTTTGCGGTTCTATTTGGAGGAGTCACCGGTCTGGTGCCTGCTTTCTGCAAGGATATACTTCACGTGGGCCCAGCGCTGATGGGTGTGCTGAAGGCCGCACTATTCCTGGGATCTGCCGTGGCAGGCTTCCTGCTGGCGCACCATCCACCTACCAAGAATGCCGGCCGCAACCTGCTGATATGTGTAGGAGTGTATGGTGTATGCATTATCGGTTTTGCGCTGTCACAGTGGTTCTGGCTCAGCTTCCTGATGCTCTTTATGGCGGGGGGCTTTGACAACGTGAGTGTGATCATACGCGGCACGATCATCCAGCTATTTACACCAGATGAGATGCGGGGGCGTGTATCTGCGGTCAATTCTATCTTTATCAAATCATCTAACGAGATCGGCGACTTTGAATCCGGATTGGCTACATCTAAGCTTGGTCTGGAGTATGGTGTGATCTTCGGCGGGGTCATGACCCTGCTCGTCGTGGCCGGTACCGCTATCTTTGCCCCTACGCTTAGGAAAATGCGCTTGTAATGGCCGTATTCCTCAGAAAGATAGAACCCAAAGACAATGCGGAGCTCGCTGCGATCATCCGGCGCACGCTGGAGGACTATGATGCGGTGCGCGCGGGTACGGTGTACTATGACGAAAGTACTGACTACCTGTATGAGCTTTTTCAGAAGCCGGGTAGCGTTTATTTCATAGCAGAGGAAGATGGTATCCTGCTGGGTGGCGGCGGTGTCTATCCTACAGATGGACACGATGCTGCTACCTGCGAGCTGGTCAAAATGTACCTGAGTGCCGCCGGCCGTGGCAAGGGTATAGGCCGTCAGCTTTTGTAGCATAGCATTGTCTTTGCGCAGGATGCAGGCTATACGCAGATGTACCTGGAGTCTATGCCAGAGCTGCATCATGCTATACACCTGTATGAGAAAATGGGCTTTACGCGCCTCACAGCGCCACTCGGACAGAGTGGACACTACGGCTGTGGGATCTGGATGATCAAAAGCCTGTAATGGCTATCACCGATGTTTTATTGAAAGGAGCTGGATTGCTCGTAGTAGGGTGCTGGATAGATACAAAGTAGTTGCGGCCATCGGGCGTAAACATATTGCCCGAGGTCTCACAGCCCTCCGGTCCCACCATAAAGCGCTGCAGGTCGTCTAAGGTTGGATCGGGGATAGACATATCCAGGAAGTAAACCTCATTATAAACCTCGTGTCTGGCTGATACTTCTGCGCTCGCGCTGCCATTCTTGTCGCCATCCGTATCCTCGCTGATGATCAGATACTTTTTGCCGCGTATGGTAGCTGAGGTCATGGCATCAGGACTGGAGAAGCAGAAGCGCGAGTCTTTTTTGCTTATACCGCCATTGAGATACGGACGCATTTTATTTGTCTTGAGGTCCAGCTCCACTATGCGGCCATAGTGGTCCTCATAGTTGTCTCCGGTAGCGCGGCATAGCTGATCGAGGTGCCTGGCCGGCCTGCCACCCATCGCTATCTCGCGGCCAAAGTTGAAGTGATTAGTGCCCGACTCGCTGATGTAGAGTTTGTCACCTATGGCCTCTATCCACTCTGTACTGTTCAGCATAGTAGCATGGCGCCGCACGGCCACGTCTATGATATTCATGAGGGAATCCTCCTGCATGGGCAGCGCGATCCAGGAGCCGCTTTGCGCATCTGCACTCTGCTGATAGGCATAGAGCTGACCACCCGTGTAGACGCCCGGTTCTTTGCAGATATATTTGAATACAATGGCCGGTACATTGTCTGATGTCAGGTAGATCGTCTTGCCATCAGGCATGCACTGTGCGTCCTCGTGGGGATAGCGGCCAAATTCTTTGATCTTCTGTATGGCTTTATGCGTCCGGGGGTCTACCTCTACCATCCATCCGTAGTTGAGGTATTTCTTTTTGCCGTTGTAGTCGGAAGTGTCGGTGATGCCAAAGCGCGTGTAGATCTCAGCATTGCTCTGAGGAAATTCTTCTTCTGTGGTCAGGATTGTTCCACGTGGAGTGATAGTGCCACCGCAGTTGCGAAAGGTCTCGCCCACATTGCTGAAATCTACAGCATGCTTGTCTCCTATCACCACCCACTCGCCGCGTTTTTTTCGCACCTCAAAGACAGTACCACCACCGCCGTCGCCTAGCAGTTTATTGGGGATGTGTTCTTCCTGATTGACATACAGGTAGCCGTGCTCGCTACTACTGTCTATCGGTATGTAGACGATCATGTCCTGGCTGCCTTTGGCGGGAGCTTTGATGCCGGTGTTTGTGACTACGGTGTCAAACTCGCTGTAGAGGATGGAGTATTTAAATCCCTCTGGGATGATGACTGTCCTGGTCGTGTAGTTGATATCTACGGGTTTGAAAAGGGTCTGGGCCTGGCTTTTGAATGTCAGGGTGGCCAGCAGGAGGATAAGCGACTTTTTCATGCTACAAATATATGTACCGGGTCGGGTGCAGGCGTTAATTTATCGTTATCCCGGATCTTATGGCTATTTGTCTTTGTAGTAGCTGAAGGTCTTGTATTTGATGTCAAGCTCGTGAAATAGAAAGGGAAATACAACGTTGTGAGGCAAGACACTATGATTGTTTTGGGCATCTAAAACAAGAATAATCGGGTTCTTGCTTTTTGTCTTTTGCTGAAGAGCCGCCACATATTTAAAGCTATTGCCGGAGGGTATGCGGTCGTCATTTTCGGAGGCCCCGATCAGCAGTGACGGATAGTTTGTGCCGGCCCGTATGTTGTGTAGCGGTGAGTAGGAGACGAGATTTGAAAACTGAGTAGAGTCAATGATGCTGCCATATTCCCTGGTCCAGTATACTCCTTGTGAAAAGTCCTCATATCGAACCATATCGTATAAGCCTGCTTCCAATACTGCTGCCCGGAATGCTTCCGGATGTTGATTGATCGTGGCGGCAGCTATGAGCGCGCCGTGCGAATAGCCGGCGATTGCTATTTTATCACTCTGGGCATAGCCGCTGTCTATGAGGAAGCGAGCCGCATAGTAAGTATCATCTATGCTGTTTTGTTTGTGCAGGACCGCACCATCCTGGTGCCAGTTTTTTACAGCATTAGCGCCACCTCTGATATTAGCTACGGCATATATACCGCCATTGTTGAGGAAAGCAAAAAGGCCAGGACTGAAATCCGGCTCCATGGAGTGATCGAATGCGCCGTATATGTGCAATATAGCCGGCCCGGGTCCCAGCTTTTTATGTTCCGCAGTCATCACTATATATATGGGTATCTGAGTACCATCTTTTGACTTGTATTGTGTGATGATAAACTGATAATTGGAGGTGTTGTAGTCTGCGAGCGTGTTTTTCATAGCAGTAAGGCTATAGTCTTTCAGGGATACCAGTTGTGCTATAGGGGGGTCTGTGTAGCACTCTGTGGAGATGACTACGCTATTTTGATCTGGTGCGTAGCAGGTGATCCGGCTGGAGCTACCAGCGGGTAGTTTGTGTGATTTCAGTAAGTGACCATCGGGGGAAAACACACAAAGATATTCCTGAAAAGCATCCTCCATGATCGCCACGAATTTATCTTCCCGGTATGTGGCCTCTTTGATACGATAGTTGTCCTGATTATCTAGGACTACCCCCCACTGGCGCGGGTTGGCAGGGCTGATCTCCACGATTTGGCCGTTGTATGCTCCTTTATTTGTACTAACGGCGAGGAGTGTATCTTGCCGTGACCCTATGATTGTGGTGTGCGTCCCAACCTCGCTGAACAGTGGTCTGAAAGGAAGGCTTTCGTCCTTTTGATAATCTTTTAAGAAGGTGAGGGTGCGGTTTTCCTCCGGAAAGAACTCTGAGATGATGGCGAACCGGCCGTCTTCTGTCACCCTTATCTTTGACAGGTTGTATGGATAATCTTTGTCCTCAAAGACTACCTTATCCTGGGCGGGGTCGGTGGCTATTTTGTGATAGCAGATCTTTTGATTGATGCCTTCGTCCAGGTGTCGGTGCCCATGTGGGAGCGAGTCGAACCGGCTATAAAAGAAGCCATTGTTTAGCCAAACCACATTGGAGTTTCGCACCTGATAGATATGTTCTTTCAAGAGCATCTCTGTATTCACATTCAATATGCGTATTTCTTGCCAGTCATTTCCCTCCGGCGAAAAGGCGAAAGCGCAATAGTTTCCATCTTTTGAAAAGTCTACGTCCGATATCTTTTTGAGGCCCGAAGAGAGCATTTCAGCATTGAAGAGAAACTGGTTCCTGTCACGTAGGTAGCTTTTGTAGTATATGGTGTTGCTGTATTTATCGATGTAATAGGGACCTGACCTATATGGGATATCATAGCCATATAGGGTATGCCTGACATCAAAATCCATTTCATTTTTGCGATGCAAGGATTTGATGTAACTATCAGCCAGATCTTTCTCGGTCTTGAGCCAGTCCTGTCGCGCCTTGCTCTCTTGCTCCAGATGGCGGTAGGGGTCGGCCACCGGTGTGCCCCATATGGTGTCTATGGCAGTACTCGTAGATACAGAGGGATAGACCAGTAGCTCTTGAGCACTGGCTATAAAGGGTAAAAAAAGCAGAAGTAAGCGGATGGGTGTTTTCATAGTAAGTAAGGGTGGCGTTTTACATCACCTGATAGATCTCTTTGAGGTTGCGGCCCAGGCCGTCATAATCGAGGCCGTAGCCTACGATAAACTCGTTTGGTATTTCCAGGCCTACATAGTCTATGCGGAGGTCAGTTTTCAGCGCTTTGGGTTTGAAAAGGAGTGTGGCTACTTTGATAGAGGCGGGGCCCAGCGCCTCAGTAGAAGGCACGATTTTGGCCAAGGTGTGGCCCGTGTCTATGATGTCTTCTACCAGGATGATATCACGGCCCCGTACATCCTCACTGATGCCTATGAGAGAGGTGAGTTCGCCGGTAGAGGCGGTGCCGCGGTAAGAAGAGGCTTTGATGAAAGATATCTCGCAGTGGCAGGTCAGCTCCTTGACCAGGTCGGAGGCAAACATGAAGGAACCATTGAGAATGGGCACGATGAGCGGAGTTTTGCCTGCGTAGTCTGTGTTGATCTTGTCTGCTATTTGCTTGACAGCTGCGAGTATCTGCTGCTCAGTAATATAAAGCCGGAAGGACTTATCGCCCAGCGTTATAGTTTTCTCCATCGTGCATCTTTTGGCAAAAATGTATTTTTTGAGAAATATAAGCAAGGATATTTTTTAGCACAGAGGTCACGGTGTTTTCTACTCATAGAGTAAATAAAAAGGCGAGGGCACAGAGAGAATCAAACTCTCTGTGCCCTCGTGATGGCTGTTAAACCCTAATCTCTGTGCGCTCTGTGTAGTGAGCCGTTATTTCTTGATCCGGTCTTTGAATACCTTTTCAAATTTCTCAACCTTGGGACGTATCACTATCTGGCAGTATGGCTGAGAGCCATGCTGATTGTAGTAATCCTGATGGTAGTCTTCGGCTTTATAGAAGACCGAGAATGGTGTCACCTCTGTCACGATGGGATTGCTGTATACTTTGGCGTCGGTGAGCGCCTTGATAATATCCTGTGCCGCTTTCTTCTGCTCCTCATTGCGGTAGAAGATGGCAGACCGGTACTGCGTACCCTCATCATTGCCTTGCCTATTGAGCGTAGTCGGGTCATGTACAGTGAAGAAAACCTTGAATATCTCATCGAGATTGGTCTTTGTCTTGTCATAGGTGATCTGTACCACCTCAGCATGACCGGTCTGACCTGTGCAGACGTCTCGGTAAGACGGATTTTTCATAGTGCCACCGCTAAAACCGGACTCGACGCTCACTACGCCATCCAGTCTTTGATAAATTGCTTCTATACACCAGTAGCAGCCACCCGCCAGGGTGATCGTATCGAGATTTGTGTTGCTCATTTTTTGAGGGTTGTTTTTTGTGGGAGATGAAGATGCTTGCTTGCCCTGGCCGCAGCTCTGCAGCGATAGGATGAGGCCAAAAAGCAATAGTAACGGGGTCTTTTGGATGAAGTGGGTCATTGGTTTATTTTATCCAATAGACGCAAAGAAGGGGCCAAACCTTACAGGCTGGATATGAGCAGCGTCTGGCCTATCTTGATATCGTTATCCTTGAGCCCATTGAGGCGCATCAGGTTCTCCACCGGTACATTGTACTGGCGGGCTATAGAGTAGAGCGTGTCGCTGTCTTCTACCTTGTGATAGCAGGTATCTATCAGTACTCCGGTGGTACCATCGGCGGGTGCCGCCTTGCCATTATTGTCTACAACGTGGAACTTAAGGGGCGTTTCACGGTTTCCACGTAGAACAATGACCTGGCCCGGGAGTGGCTGGCAGTTGGTATTGATGCCGTTCCTTTTGTAGAGCTCGGGGAGCTGCACACCAAATTTTTGTGCCACATCACGCATGGTCTCTCCCTCGGTCAGCTCGTATTGATAGTAGCTGGTCTCGGATTTTTTTTTCTCGAGATAGACGTATTCACCGGCCTTGAGGCTCGTGCCCGGTGTCATATCGTTGAAGGCATAAAGGTCTTCTACACTCACATTGTATTTCTGCCCGATGGCGTAGAGTGTGACAGATGGCTTGAATACTATGGCGCGTACACCATTTATCAGGCGCTCGTCCAGCTGTATCCCACCATAGGCGGCATTGATCTGCGTGGCGGGTGCACTGACCGGCGTCGTCACAGCTTTTACTTTTACTGTCTCCACCGATGCTGTAGTGGTTGTCTGCTGTACTTTGGGTTGCGCAGGCATGGACTGAGGGTACTGTGTAGGTGCAGCAGGCACACCCGGCGCACTGGCAGTAGGCACAGCAGAGGCAGAAGAAGACGCCAGAACGGGCTGTGCCGGAGCATCACCGTTCAGCACTTGCCTATCCAGGTCATACAGCTTATACGCTTCTATCAGGCCGATGATGATCTGTGGATACTGGGGATTAGTAGCATACCCTGCAGCTTTCAGTCCGCGCGCCCAGCCCTTGTAGTCGTTCGCCTTTAGCTTAAAGAGGCCCGCATAGCGCGGCCTGTTCTTTAGAAAGTCCGAGTGGTCTTTAAACGATTCTTCGGGTGATTTATAGACACGGAAACATTCCTGCGGCTGGTCGTCATCATGACGATACGAAGCGCCTGACCATTCGTTATGGCATTTGATGCCAAAGTGATTATTTGAGTTGAGCGCCAGGACAGACTGGCCACAGCCTGACTCGTGTATGCCCTGCGCCAATGTCACACTTGCGGGTATACCTGTGAGCCTCATCTCTTCGATGGCTATGTTCTTGTATTTCTCTATGTAGTCCATCACAGCCTTTGGCGACTGTGCCTGCGCGGTCATACCGCACAGTATGAATGATAGGCAGCAAACTACTAAACGCATCTCGGGCAGTTTTTCTCAAGGGATAAAGTAAAAACAAGTCCGTCTTATATCTTACGCTCCTTATGGACTGTTTGTTGTGCTTTTTCTGCAAAATAGTACAGTCAAGCGCCCATCAAATAACCCATTTTCGGTACGGAGCTGCTAAAACTATAATTTTCTGGCGAAACTCACACCATCTCTGATGGGAACTATGACGGTCTGCACGCGTGGGTCTGTAGCTACTTTCTGATTGTAATGGTGCATATTCAGGCCATCCTTGTCTTTGTTTTCAGAGAGCACTTTGCCATCGCGTAGTACGTTGTCGCTCAGGATATAGCCGCCGGGGTTGACGCGGTCTATTACCAGGTCAAAGTAGTGGGGATAGTTGACCTTATCAGCATCTATAAATACGAGATCGAAATTACCTTCTATTTGGGGGATGGTCTCCAGCGCATTGCCGGGTATGAATTTTATTTTGTCTGCCATACCGCTGCGCTGGAAGTATTTGCTGAAGAGCGGCTCCAACTCTTCATTGATATCGAGTGTATGGATAATGCCATCGTCAGCCAGGCCTTTGGCGAGGCAAAGGGTGGCATATCCTGTGAAGGTGCCTATCTCCAGTATCCGGCGCGGGCGCACCATGCGGCTGATCATCTCCAGGAAAATACCCTGTATGTGGCCGCTGCACATCTGCGGCATCTGAACTTTCAGGAATGTTTCACGTGAAATCTCTGCGAGCAGCGGATCTTCTGCAGATGACTGTGCGCCGAGATAGTTATGGAGTATGTCGGGTGAGAAGGCCATGTGGTTTGGTGTTTAGCTGCCCTGCATAAAGAGATGCTGCAGAATGATGGGAAACCAAAACGAGTACTTTTCCGGTGTGGCCTTCATGTCATTCAGTAGTTCTTCTTTGGTGACCCATTTCACAGCGTGTATCTCATCTTTATTAAACTCGAACGGACCATCAAACACACCAGTGAACACCCAGTCAAACTCGTGCTCGGTGAGGCCGCTATTACTGTCGTGAGCTTTGTAGGTAAAGTGGAATTCTTTTTTTAGCGGTGTCACTATGCCCAGCTCCTCACGCAGCCGGCGAGCCGCCGCCGCTTCAAAACTTTCGCCATCGCGCGGGTGGCTGCAGCAGGTGTTGCTCCAGATGCCGGCCCAGTGATATTTAGTAAAGGCACGCTGCTGTATCAGCATTTTGCCTTCGCTGTTGTAGATGATCACGCTTATAGCCTGGTGCAGCAGGCCCTTTTGGTGTGCCTCTGTTTTGCCCATGAGGCCGGTGGGGTTTCCATCGGTATCTGTGAGGACTACCAGCTCCTCACCTACTTTTTCTTCCATCATATTCACTCTCCTTGTTTGAACCAACCAGCGTACATCAGGTAGTTATTGCCGATGCGCTCTATCAGGTTTTTAAAGTTATTCTCGTCAAGGTCTTTCACCTTTTTCGCCGGTATACCGGCATAAATGGTGCCACTCTCTACCACCGTATTTTCCAGCACTATGGCTCCTGCCGCAATGATGCTGTTCTTTTTGATCACCGCATTGTCCATCACAATGGCACCCATCCCGATGAGTACGTTGTCTTCTATGGTGCAGCCGTGCACTATTGCGCGGTGACCTATGGATACGAAATCGCATATCGTGGTGGGAGATTTCTGATACGTGCAGTGGATCACTGCGCCGTCCTGAATGTTTACTTTATTGCCTATGCGGATATAGTGTACATCACCGCGTACCACGGCTGTGAACCATACGCTGCAGTCATCGCCCATGGTGACATCACCTACTACGGTAGCATTATCAGCGAGCCAGCAGTTGGCTCCAAATTTTGGCGCGATGCCATTGACCGGGAGTACTAGTGCCATTCTTTCAGGTGGATGGCAAAGGTGCAAAGAAAATGATAAGTATGGTAGCGGCTTTGCAGAAGGTTAACAGTAAGCCGTTTATAGCGGGCACAGCAGCTCGCTGACGCGCCAGAGCTCTTTTTGTAATGCTTTGTCGAATGTCAGTTTGCCGGGTTGCTTTTCTTTACACTTGGTAAAGTATTTACCGGAGACGCCTTGCACTTCTGGTGAAGACGCAAGGTACACGGATGTCTCTGCGCCCTTCTCTACGCTGATCGCGCCGATACTCGTGATGAGTGACCAAACCGCACTGGCGTACCAAGACGTGTCTTTGTTGCCGATGTTTGTTTTCACAAAGCCCGGATGCAGGCTGTTGGCGGTGACATGTGTGCCGGCGAGGCGCTCCTCAAGTTCCTGGGTGAAAAGTACATTTGCCAACTTGCTTTGTGCGTACGCCTTCATGATGAAGTAGCCTTTGTTTTTAGTGAAGGATTCAAAGTCTATCTTCCCGTTGTAGTGTGAGTCAGAAGAGACGTTGACGATTCTGGCATAGTCGGATCTTCGGATGTTGTCCAGTAGCAGGTTGGTAAGAAGGAATTGTGAGAAATGGTTAGTCGCTATGGTCATTTCTAGTCCATCCACACTTAGTTTGAAGTCGGGGAAAACCCCTCCTGCGTTGTTGATCAATACATCTATGACATGGTGGTCTTTTTGTATGGATTGTGCGAGGGCGCGTATGGATAGCTGGGAAGAGAGGTCTGCTGTGTAGGTGGTCAGATGGGCGGTGTTTGTTTTAGATCTGATCTGGCTGGCTGCCTCTTGCAACTTTGCTGCATCACGAGCTGCGAGAAGTATGTGCGCGCCCTTAGTTGCTAATGCTGCTGCTGTGGCGAGCCCTATGCCCGAAGAGGCACCCGTGATCAATACAGTTTTACCTTGCATCATTGGATGGATATTTTGCGCGTGAAGGTAGTCTCTTTGGTTTCTACTTGCAGGATGTATATGCCTGCCGGTAGATTTTCCACGTGAAACGAGACCCTGTAATGCTTAGGAGCGGCGCTCGCGACAAGTCGTCCTGTCATATCGTAGAGGACGCTTTGTGTGATAGGATTTTTGCTGCGGATATACAGTTCTGTGATGGCGGGGTTAGGATAGACGTCTATGGCATTAGTGGTCGATACATCTGAGATGCCCTGCGGTAGCTGGCAGTCAAGCGTGTAGAAGAAAGTGGCTACTGCAGAATCCATACTATATGCTATGGCGGGATCATTATCCCACGGTACGTGGTCTGAGCCTGGAAATGACTGCAAGCCGTACTGTACACCTGCCGTATTAAACTGAGGCGCCATCATACCCGAGCCACACATACGAATGGTGGGTAGAAAGCCGCCGGTGTACCCTGCAAATGCATATGCGCAGTCATAGGGCACGATGCGATCTGCCGTGCCCTGAGAGAGGATGGTGGGTGGCGAGCCACCGTGTATCCAGCCTAGGTTGTTTATGGCGCCTGCCAGGCTCGCAACGGCATAGGGTCGCGTGCTGTAGCCGGGATTGCCGCTATTGCCATTTATGCCTCCGTTGCTATCCAGCAGTGCGCGAAATGGCGCAGGCAGTGTGCTGTCGCTATCTAGAAATGCCACCATATCTGAGGCGATAGCTCCGGCAGAGCTTCCGCCTATGTATATTCTGTCGGTGTCTATTTTCCATTGGTTGCCATTGCTGTATTCTTTCTTGAAATAGCGTATTGCGGCTTTCATGTCTGACATAGCCCAGACCATATATTTGAAATCCTGCAGCGAATCGTACAGTGAGATCACGGATGGTGCCAGGCGATAGTTGATGGTAGCGCACACATACCCGCGTTGCGCAAAGCGATAGCATAAATACTTCATATCGCCGTCGGCCTTGCTGCCCTGAAAGAATGCGCCACCGTGCATCCAGATGATGAGGCGGCGTGCAGTCGCCGTGTCGCCGTGAGGCTGGTATACGTCGAGCCAGAGTGTAGTGGCTGAGTCTCCGGCAGTGGTGGTATAGGTCACATCTTGTGTGGAGTCGACATCTGCGTATATCGTGCGCAGGTAGCGGTCTGTACACTGTGCCTGAGAGAGAGAGGTGGCAAACGCAGAAAGTAGCAATGCAAGTAAGACGGGTAAACGACGCTGCATAGTACTAAGGTTATGTTTGATATCAAGGTACGGGTTTTAGCGGAGCGATGTATATGATTATTGTTATTTCACCGATTTTCGTTGGTTGTTTAACAGTTTCCTTTGGAGCCGTGCATCCTATGGACTAGATTACGGCGTAACAATTCTGAAAAATGAGAAAGGTTTACCTGTTTTTCCTCCTTTTTGTCGCTATGTGCTCTGCACGCGCGCAGTATATGACGGATAGTTTCAGTTTCGGTGGCGTGATGCGTCAGTATCTGCTCTATGTGCCGCCTTCTTATGACGGATCGCAGGCTGTGCCTTTTGTCCTGGCGCTGCATGGGCTGGGGGATGATATGAATAATTTTGCCGGGGTGCGCTTTGACCAGGTGGCAGATACGGCCAATTTTATCTTAGCTATTCCGCAGGCGCTTGTAGATAATCAGCTCACAGGCTCTACTGCCTGGAATAGCGGAGCCGGTGCTTTTGGCATCACGCTTAATCCCGGCGTGGATGATGTCGGCTTTCTCAATGCGCTGATGGATACCGTCTCGGCATATTATAACATCGATCAGACGCGCATGTATTCTACCGGCTTCTCGATGGGTGGCTTTATGACCAATAGACTGGGCTGCGAGCTCAATAACCGCATCGCCGCCATCGCTTCTGTCTCTGGTACCATTGGCAATGGCATCTCCTGCCATCCGTCCCGTGTAGTGCCTGCTTGTCACTTTCATGGTACTGCAGATCAGACAGTGGCCTATACAGGCAATAACTATGGTAATGATGCAGAGGCCCTGGTAGAGTATTGGCGCTCTCATGACCAGTGCGATAGCGCCGCTGTGGTAGACACTATAGCTCATACCACCGCCAATGCGCTTCGCATCATACACTACACCTATCCCAACGGTGCATATAACTCCGATGTAGAGTTTTACAAGGTACTGGGCGGGCAGCATCAGTGGCTGGGCCCAAGTGGATATGATATCAACTATGCTGTAGAGATCTGGAATTTCTTCAGGAAATACAAGTGGGAGCCGCAAGCTCCAAACAGTATCGCCGAGCAAGAAAAACTGCATGTCCGGGTTTATCCAAATCCTGCTAGTGGTGCTATTCGGATCAATGCTGATGGATTTGGGCCCGCTGCAGTAGTCACGCTCACCGATATGGCAGGCCGGAAGGTTTACTCGGGCCTGTGTACCGGAGAGACGATAGTTGATACGGCAAATTTTGCAAAAGGCATATACGTGGTAGAGGTCAGCGAGGGGTCATCCCGTTCCGTTTGCCGGTTGGCTGTGATAGACTAGGGGCCTGATCCTGTATGCGCACTTCTATTTCCAGATCCCAGCTACCTTTCAGTGTGTAGACCTCTGAGAAATTAATGATCTTTTCAGGTTGCTGCTTTTTGATGATGTCTCCGGAATCCCATTCTCCGTTTTTGTTCGCATCTTCTATAGCCTGGAGGTGATAGTTTCCAGCGGGCATATTGCTGAGTGTTACTTTCCTTTCCTGATTGCCTACATAGTAAAACGTGCTAACGGTATGCTGCTGGTCATCCAGTATTTTGAAGATGTAGTATTTCTCGGGATGATCGAATTTCAGGGTTAGCAATATATTTCCGTAGTTATCCAGGTTGCCAGCTTGCCATGAGTACACTAGCTTTTTATTCCACCAGCCCCATTGATCTCTTAGCGTTGAGTCGAGAACGACCAGAGAGTATGGCATGCCCGGCTTTTGTGTATAGGTGACATGCATATCGCGTTTCGTTTCCTGGCCTATCTCAAAGGTGACAGTGTCGGCTTTTTTGGTCGAGTCGTTGAGTATATAGACGCGTTTATTTGAGTCTATACCGATGACAGGGCGGGACAGATTGACTATAATCGGTTTAAAAGGGCTTCGCAGCGGACGATTATTTTGTTTTTGACTCGAAGAATCTTGTTTAATTGATTCTACTTCAAACTGTAATGGATATAATTTTCTATCACCTGTTGTGTCTTTACTTAATGCTCTGAGTTCTACTCTCGTTGTATCAGTGATAGTATCGTTTGCGGTTAATATTAGCTTTGCTTTGGCTGCGTAAACTGAAGAGTACCAATATATAAGGCTGTCTTTGCTCTCTTTTACTTCTACGAGGTCGTCACTTTTGAGGATATCGGCATCCAATTTTAACGTTTTGATAGAGGCATTATAAGAAATCATTATGCGACCCGGAGCTGTAGGCTCGGCATCTACTAATTTTGGCTTAGCTGTTTGGGATTCAAATACTGTAATGTCGCTACTCAACCTGCTGCTGTCACTAAGCGTGATCAGTGTGTCTTTGAACCCCACCAACTCGTTTGCCTGATCGTAGATGTAGTTGAGGTTTTCATCTTTTAGTGCATACATGTGATACCCACCAGCTTTGATGTTTTCTATTTTGTATGCGCCGCTTTTGTCCGTTTGAGCGAAGTAATATGGCTTGGTATGCAGAATGCCATCCGCTGTATCTGCAGGATACAGAGCCACCATGATGTCCTCTGTTTTGGTAGGCTCTTTTACATTGATCACATGCCCGGATATGGAGGCAGAGTCTAGCTTATTGCCGGTGGCAAATACAAATGTGAAGTTCTTAAGAACGTTGTTTTCATTATTGTCCTTGATCGCATCTCCGAAATTGATGGTATATGTAGTGCTATCCTTAAGCGGTGTAGGCAGTTTTATGAGCAGGTTTTTGCCATTGACCAGGTACTTCGGGTTTTTGCTGAGTGGTGGCGAGACTAGTATCTCACTCGGGTCCAGGTTTTGGACTATAAACTCATCGAATCTGATCTTGATTTTGTCTCCTTTGAAGTTTAGACTCTTTGCAGGGGGATTGGAATATTTTACTTTGGGTGGTTTCAGGTCTTTTTTGCCCCCGGTAGGTGGAGCTTCATTAGCGCATGATGAGATGAGCAGGAATATGGCTATGGCTGCTATTGCTGTCAGCCGCCTTACCCGGTTGTAGTATGAGGTTTTTAGCATAATGATTCTTTAGCGGCCCATATGCACCATGAGTACGGCGATATCTGACGGTGATACACCACTGATGCGCTGGGCTTGCCCGAGAGAGGTAGGTTTTATCTTGGCCAGTTTCTGGCGGGCCTCGATAGAGAGTGATTTGAGCTGGCTGTAGTCAAAGTCCGATTCCATCTTAATGTCTTCCAGCCGGCTCATTCTGATGGCTATTTCGGTCTCTTTCTCTATGTAGCCCTCATACTTTAGCTCTATTTCTGCTGACTCGATCACCTCCTTGCTGTATTTCGATATGGTATCACGCAGGGCTGGTATGGCTGTGGCCAGCATAGGTAGGCTGACATGGGGCCGGGCCAGCACCTTGTCAAGCTTCATCTTTTGCTTCATTTCAGCACTACCTATGGCTGTGAGGGTGCTATTTAGCTCTTCGGGACTGACACTATAGGAGCGCACAAAGTCAGAAATAGCTGCTATAGCGTTCTTTTTGACGTGTAGCTGCTCCATACGGTCATCATCTGCGAGGCCGATCCGGTGTCCGAGCTCTGTCAGTCTCAGATCCGCGTTGTCTTGACGGAGCAGGATACGATACTCTGCCCGGCTCGTAAACATCCTGTACGGCTCTTCTGTGCCCTTATTGATCAGATCGTCTATCAGCACTCCTATGTAGGCGTCATTTCGCTTTAGGACGAGCGGTTCGTTGTCCTTGGCAGCATTATGAGCATTGATGCCGGCCATCAGGCCCTGACAGGCGGCCTCTTCGTAGCCCGTTGTACCATTGATCTGTCCGGCAAAGAACAGGTTCTTTACCAATTTCGTTTCTAGCGTATTGGTGAGCTGAGTAGGTGGGAAATAGTCATATTCAATAGCATACCCGGGCCTGAACATGCGCATGTTTTCAAATCCCGGCACAGCTCTGAGCGCTTTGTGCTGTACGTCCTCCGGGAGGGAGGTAGAAAAGCCGTTTACATAGATCTCTACTGTGTCCCAGCCCTCTGGCTCTACGAATAATTGATGCGATTCTTTCTCTGCGAAGCGGTTGATCTTATCCTCCACTGAAGGGCAGTATCTCGGCCCCAAGCCCTGGATACGGCCTGTGAACATCGGAGATTTGTCGAAGCCAGTCTTGAGAATATCGTGAACCTGGCTATTCGTGTGGGTGATCCAGCAGCAGCGTTGTTTCGTGGGCTTGGTTATGTCTTTGTATGAAAAGCTATAGATCTCTTCGTCCCCTTCCTGCACTTCCATGCGTGTATAGTCGAGGCTGCGGCCATCTATACGCGGTGGGGTGCCTGTTTTCATTCTGCCAGCTTCAAATCCAAGTCCGATAAGCTGCTCCGTTATGCCTGTTGCGGCTTTTTCACCGGCCCGCCCTCCGCCGAATTGTTTCTCGCCTATGTGAATGAGCCCGTTAAGGAAGGTGCCGTTAGTAAGAACGACTGCAGCAGATTCTATCTCCATCCCCATCGAGGTGCGGATACCTGCGACCGCTCCATTTTTGATCAGTAGTCCCGCCACCATGTCCTGCCAGAAGTCTACGTTGGGGGTATTCTCCAGCATTTTGCGCCACTCTGCAGCGAAGAGCATCCTGTCATTCTGTGTACGGGGACTCCACATTGCTGGACCTTTAGATCGGTTTAGCATCCTAAACTGGATCATACTCTTGTCTGATACAATGCCAGAGTATCCTCCAAGTGCGTCTATTTCGCGTACTATCTGGCCTTTGGCTATACCGCCCATGGCGGGGTTACAGCTCATCTGGGCTATGGTCTGCATATTCATGGTCACAAGCAAAACACTCGAGCCCATATTGGCCGCAGCTGCCGCTGCTTCGCAGCCGGCATGACCAGCCCCCACTACTATTACGTCGTATTTTTTAAACATTGAGAAATGCAAAATTAGCTATTACAATCGAGACACATGAGGGATAACATTATTTCGCATCACGCCCTTGTTCCACGTGGAACAATTTCTTTTAGGGCCGACCGGACTTTGGGTTTTTGTTCCACGTGGAACAAAATTTTATAACACAGCTCTGTGCTGTGCAAAGTCAAGCTACCATTGGGTTTGGAGGGCTTACCAACAAATCCACAAGCACTACAATAACAGGATGTCTATAAAATTTGCTCGCTTGGGTGTCCTCCCATCAGTCGAAAAACTTGGTTATACCACCAGGTATTAATTGGGATGCCTTTAGTTGTTTCCGGCTTCTAGCCATGCCTTGCGTATTTTCAGCTGCTCGGCTGTCGGATCTTTCGCAAATGATAGCAAATTATAATTGTGTGTCTCGGCTTTAAAAACTTTGGCCTGAAGTGTCTTCTTTTTGAGTTTTCCATTGGGTGCCTTTCGTAGAACCACCATTTTAAATTTATCTCCGTCCTTTACGGTTTTGAGCCATTGTGCTCTGAATGGTGAAAAATCTCCGGCTGTCAGTTTTTTACCGTTCACGGACAAAATTTCATCGCCTTCCTGATATCCCATTTTTCGCCCAAACGCATTCAGATTCTGCAAACTGCCGACTATCAGTCTTTGGGTCTCCTGATTATACCCTACTCCAAAACCTCCAAACGAATAAGAAGATTCGGTTTTGACCTTGGTATAATTTACCCCCGCGTACTCTAAAACCTCTTTAAATGGAAGAGGCTTATTACCTATTATGCAGTTTTCAATAAAGTCCTTAATATCTGGTTTCGTCAGGCTATATATCTTATCAAAAAGTTCTGTATCCTTAAAGGCCTTATCCTTACCATATGTTTTCGCCAGGTCGTTGATGAGATCCATCAGCCGGTACTTGCCTTCGGAGTCCTTTATCAGCTTCAGATCCAGGCATAGAGAGATCAGTGCACCCTTCGCATATACATTGGCATACTGGTCCTTGTATTTATCCAGTGCGCCGAGGCTTAATTCTGTAAATGATAGTGAGTCATTAAATGCAAATTGGGCCTCATTCATTTCCTGGCGGATAGCTGATAGATACTCCTCTGGTGAAATGAGACCATAGCGTACCTGCACAGAGTGTGCATGATACTCGGTAGAGCCTTCATATAGCCATAGATGCTCGCTCATTTTTGCGTTGTCGAAATCAAAGTTGGCAATCTCCTCTGAGTGTATATTGAGCGGCGTCATGATGTGAAAGAACTCGTGAGAAGCTACGTTGCGTACTGTAGAGGCCAGCTTTTCATCCGTGCCGTCTATGAGGTAGTACATGGAGCCGTAAGAATGCTCGAGAGCGCCATACCCTCCTGTCAGGCCATCGTGATCCGATAGATAGATCAGAAAGGAGTATTGGGGTACCGGTAGCTTTCCGCCCAGATATTTGCCCTGGGCCTGTAGCAGTGTGTCAATACCCTTGGCTATACCAGCCGCAGTAGCGGTTTTGCCCGGCGAGAAGACGGACACCAGGACATCACTTTCTCCGATTTTGAGGTGTGCGGTATCCGGTACCGTATACATCACAGGATTATCTACTACTTCATTGTAGTTTGGCACTATATATTGGTCTTGTGTCTCGCTATTGTCTCGATCTACAAGGGAAGTACTGCCGTAGAAGTTAGGAGCGTGTTTAATATTCAGCTCGTAGTATAGCCTGGTGTGCCCGCGGAAGTAGCCGATCATAGTGTGAAAGTTCAGCACAAAACAAGTATCTGGCTGAAAGTCACTGCCTGCCGGCTCAAAGATGGGATTGTCGGTCTTTGAGGCATGATAAGTATCGCGTACGCGATAGGTGATTTTGCCGAGAGTATTGGCATTTTGGATTCTCCAGCTATTTGTGTCTATATGAGTGACCTGGAGAGGGCTTCCTTTCTGATCAAAGGCCTTGAAATCTTCTACAAAGCGGCCAAAGTCGTAAATAGAATAAGTCCCTGGAACCATTTTGGGTAGGCTGTATATGACCTGTGTCTCATTCAATTGAGGCGGAGTGACTTCTACGCTCAGTTTATGGTCCGGCGTCTTGGTCTGGTCTATCGAAAAGTGATAGGCATTATCAACAGCGCTGACAGAGACCGCGAGGCAGATGGTAGATAGGAGCAGGGCGAGTTTTCTCATAAGAGATTTATATAATATAAATTTGTGAAATTAATTCGTTTCCACGTGGAAATATGTGCGAATAGTATAAATTATTTTATTGACAATCAGGCGTTTGTGTTTTTTCCTCGGTTCAAAATCAATTTATAATTGACGCAGTTTCTCCCACATATTAGGTAGCATTTTGATGATGGCAAACTGGCGGGAAGCGCGGTGTACCTCCTCTGCCGGTGTGCCCAGATATGTTTTGTCCCCTTCCAGAGATTTGGCAGAGGCACTACTGCCCAGCAGCACTGCCCGATCACCTACCGATATGTTCTTGCTCAGAGCTGACTTGCCGTAGAGTGTCACGTTGTTGCCCACCCGCACATTGCCCGCTATCCCCACCTGTGCGCAGAGTATACAGTTCATGCCTATCGTACTATCGTGCCCTATATGTACCTGGCTATCCAGCTTGGTGCCCTTGCCCACCACGGTATCTGCAGAAACTCCCGCATCTATAGTGCAGCCACCGCCTATCTCTACATCGTCATGTATCACTGCGCGCCCTACCGTATGCATCTTGTCATAGTGTGTGCCACGGCCCTTGTAGTAGAATGCATCCCCTCCTATCGTGCTATTGCCATGAATAATGACACGATCTCCGATCACAGAGTGTGCATAGATGGTGACATTGGGATAGATGATGCAGTCGCTGCCTATGACCACATGCTCACCGACATAGGCATTAGGATAGATCACAGTACCCTCACCTATCTGTGCACTGGCAGCGATGCTGGCTCCGGTATGCAGCAGCGGCCTTTGAGCTATGGCCAGGTCATTGTATGCCCGGAAGGGGTCCGATGTATAGAGCAGTGTTTTGCCGGTCGGCGCATCTACTTTCCTGTTGATGAAAATAAAAGATGCAGCAGATGCGAGCACAAGCTTGTAGTACTTCTCGTGATCCACAAACGTGATATCGCCGGGAGCCACATTGTGTATTTCATTCATACCGGTCACCATACCTGATGCATCTCCTATGATCTCGGCTTGCGCGTGATGTGCTATGTCTCTGACTGCTATAGGCCTGCGAAACTCCATGTTTCTCTGATAATGGGCGGCAATTTAGTCAGAATGACATGGTCGTCCAGACACATGTGAGCATACATTTCTCCTCTGCACTAAATGGTACACACCTGCTACATAGACGGATCAGGTAACAATGCTTAACAACCTACCTGTCCATTTTTACGCTACATTCGGAGCTATAATTATTATGAGGTGTAGTGTGTCTCCCCATAGTATCGGAGCGTTGTAAAGAGGGGGCCGCCCACCGCGTCAAAACAGAATAGTGGAAATCAATCGTCAATATCAGTCTCTGATCGAGAATCTCGACAGGTTTATCCGTAAATACTACGCTAACGAAGCCATTCGTGGGGCTATATTCTCCGGTATATATGTCTTGGGCTTCTTCCTGGCTATCAATCTGATGGAGTATTATCTCTATCTGTCTCCGGGGCTGCGCAAGGTGCTTTTCTTTGGATTTATTCTTTCTTCTCTGGCTTTCGTCGGGCGTTTTCTGGTATTACCACTGCTACATCAGTATCGGCTGGGCAAAGTGATCTCTCACGAGCAGGCGGCCAATATCATAGGCAATCATTTTGGCGAGGTAAAAGACAAGCTGCTGAATGTACTGCAGCTGAAAAAGCTCGCTACGCTCGAAGACTACTCTCTGGTCAATGCCAGTATCAACCAGAAGATCACAGAGCTCAAGCCCATCACCTTTGCCAATGCCATAGATCTGCGTCAAAATCGCCGCTATGCACGGTTTCTCGTGCCACCGGTGCTCCTGTTCCTGTTTATCATCATCGCTGCGCCCAATATCATCAAGCAAGGGACGCAACGACTCTATCACAATGACACCACTTTTGAAAAAGAAGCTCCTTTCCACTTTGTGGTAAAAAACGAAAACCTCACGGCGCTCCAGTTTGACAACTATGACCTGGAGGTGACTACTACGGGCGATGCACAGCCGAGCGAAATGTACCTGGAGACCGATGGCGGTATATTCAAGCTGCGCCAGAAAGAGAAAAACCTCTTTGTACATGAGTTTGTGAATGTGCAAAAGACGACACCATTCCACCTCAGCGCCAATGGATTTAAGTCCAAAGAGTTTGCGCTGACCGTGACGGCCAAGCCCGTCGTATCCGGCTTTGAGATAGCGGCAGCGTATCCGGCATACATAGGCAAGCAGAACGAGAAGATCAAAAATGTAGGTGACCTCACTGTGCCGTATGGCACGAGGCTGGTCTGGCACTTTGATGCCCGCAATACAGAAAACATTGTGTTCAAACTCGGAGACAGCCTCTATCCCACTACACGTACAGGGGATGGCCGGTTCTCTTTCAGCAAAACTGCACTCCAGGGCGGCAGCTATGGCATCAAGGTTTCCAATGCCGAAGTAAAGGATGCGGACTCGGTTTTCTACTCGCTCACCGTAGTGCCGGACCTCTACCCGGTGATCAATGTGCAGGAAAACCGCGACTCGGCTAATGACCATTACTTCTACTACCTGGGAGACATATCAGATGACTATGGCTTGCGCAGGCTGACTTTCAACTACCAGATAGAGCGCGCCGACTCAGACAGCGGTGGCAATGTGTCTAAATCGGTGGATGTTCCTTTCACAGCGGGCGCAGCGTCGAGATTCAACTACTACTGGAATATGTCTGAGCTAGGCATCAAGCCCGGTGATCGCATGAGCTACTACTTTGAGGTGTGGGATAATGACGGCATACATGGTAGCAAGTCTATGAAATCGGCGCTCATGAAGTTTGACATGCCGACCATGAAGGAGATAGACAAGCAGCTGGCGGAGGACAATAAAGAGATAAAAGATGACATCAAGCAGACCATGAAAGATGCCCATGACCTGAAGAATAAACTCCAGGACATGCAGGACAAAATGATGGACAAAAAGAACCTCAACTGGGACGATAAGAAGAATATGGCAGACATGATGCAGAAGCAGAAAGACCTGCAGAAAGAGCTGTCAGAGATGAAGGATAAATTTAGCAAGAACACTGAGAAGCAAAACGAGTACAAAGAGCTGGACGAGAGCATCCGGGAGAAGCAAAAACAACTACAGGAGCTGGCCAATAATGTGATGAACGATGAGATGAAAAAGCTCATGGACAAGCTGGAGAAGATGCTCGATGAGATGACCAAAAAAGATGCCCTGGACAAGATGGAGGACATGAAGGCCAACAATGAAAAGATAGAAAAAGAGCTGGATCGGATGCTGGAGCTTTTCAAGAAGCTGGAGTTTGATCAGAAGCTGCAGGAGCAGATAGCCAAGCTGGAAAAGCTAGCTGCCGATCAGGAGAAACTGGCCGCAGAGACTGACAAGAAAAATGAAAAGGCCGGAGACAAGAAAGACGATCAAAAGGGCAAAGATCAGAAGGCAGACAATAAAAATGGAAAGGACAGCAAGGACAACAAGAGCGGGGACAGCAAAAAAGAAGACCTGAAGGACAAGCAAGAAAAGCTAAGTCAGGAGACCAAAGACGCTCAAAAAGAAATGGCAGAGCTAAAGAAGCTCAACGAAGAGACCAAGAACAGTGAGGATATGAAAGGTGCCGAGCAGGATATGAACCAGGCAGAGCAGGATCAGCAGGACGCCGAGCAAAACATGTCTCAGAGCCAAAACTCAAAAGCCTCAAAAAGCCAGAAGTCTGCAGCTAATAATATGAAAGAGGCTGCCAAGAAAATGGCTAAAATGAAGCAGAGCATGGAGCAGGAGGAGGAGTCTGAAGACATGGCCTCCCTCCGTCAGCTTTTGAAGAACATCCTCTCTCTCTCTTTTGATCAGGAGCGACTGATGGGCCAGCTGAAGACCATCAATATCAATACGCCGAAGTATGTAGATATGATGAAAGAGCAGCAGCGTATCAAAGAAAACTCAGTGATGGTGGAGGATAGCCTGTATGCGCTGGCCAAGAGAGTGTTTCGTATAGAATCATTTGTGACCAAGCAGATGACCGACATCAATAAATATCTGGGCAAATCTATAGCCGAGATGGAAGACCGCAATACGTTTAAGGCGGCTGGCGACCAGCAATATGTAATGACCGGATATAACAACCTGGCCCTCATGCTCAGCGAGACACAGCAGGATATGCAGCAGCAGGAGTCGCAGAGCAATCCTAAGGACGGCACACCACGCATGTGCTCCAAGTGCAAAAAGCCCGGAAACGGCCTGCCTAATATATCTAAGATGCAACAACAGCTAAAAGATAAGATCTCACAGCTGGCAGAGCAGATGAAAAAAGGCGAAGGCCTGAAACCCGGAGAGAAACCGGGCGGACAGCAGGGGCAGAATGGCATGAGCAAGCAGTTTGCTGAGATGGCGGCGCAGCAGGCACAGATGCGCCGCGAGCTGGAGCGCCTCAATGCCGAGGAGAAAAAAGCCGGTAAGGGCGGGCTGAAAGGACTCGATCAGGCCATACAGCAAATGGAGCAGAACGAAACAGATTTGGTAAATAAACGTATCACAACAGAGATGCAGCGGAGGCAACAGGAGATCCTGACGCGGCTGCTCGAAGCGGAGAAAGCCGAAAAGGAACGCGGAGAGAAACCCGAACGCGAGTCTAATACCGGCAAAGACCAGGAACGCAAGATGCCACCATCACTGGAAGAGTATCTGAAGCAGAAACAGGTCGAAGTGGATTGGTACAAAACAGTACCTCCTGCTCTGAAACCCTACTATAAAACCCTTGCTGAGAAGTATTTTAAAACCATATCCGGGAGCAACTAAGCGCGGATCAGGCTTTTAACAAGCCGTTGTCCACAATTATTTGTTAAACGCGAGGGCAATTATATATTTGTATGAATATCGCAATTTTGGAAACCATCACGATCACATCTGACCCACACAATATCGCGCAGGTAGAATCTTTCGTAGAAGAGGTGCGCGAAAAATATAATGTCGCTGATGATGCCTTTGGCAATATCCTCATCTCTCTGACCGAGGCCGCCAATAATGCCATCATTCACGGCAATGGCTGTGATCCGTCTAAGACGGTAGAGATCTCTGTGACACCGGATGAGCGTGGCAAGAATCTCACCTTCACAGTCAAGGACCAGGGTAAAGGTTTCGACTATAACAATCTGGCAGATCCTACCGCCTCTGAGAATATAGACAAACCATGCGGCCGAGGAGTGTTTCTCATGATGCAGCTGGCAGACCTAGTCGTTTTCTCCGGCAATGGCTCTACTGTAGAGATGAAGTTCCGGATCTGACAGGATCATGGCCATCTCCTTTCACAATGCAGACATATCATTCAAACTAGAGAAGAAAGTACTTCTCAAAAAGTTCATCGCTGATACTTTTCAAAAGGAGTGTGGGAAAAAACTCTCGGCTTCATATGTGTTCTGCTCAGATGCATATCTTCTGGGCATCAATCAGAGTTTCCTGCAGCATGACTACTATACAGACATTATCACTTTCCCTCTGAGCGAAACTGATAGCAAAGTGGTGTCTGAGATCTATATTAGCATAGACAGAGTGATAGATAATGCAAAGAAGCACAAGGTCGAAGGCTTTGAAGAGTTACATCGTGTTATGTTCCACGGGGCGCTGCATCTGGCTGGCTACAAGGATAAGACCAGAGCGCAACAAAGCCTGATGCGACAGAAGGAGGACGAGTGGATCGATCTATTCAAAAAATCACACTAAAGAAAACGGGTGTACTCTCGCAGGCAGCGGTAGCACTTGTATCGGCCTACAGGCAGGGCCAGCGCTAGTATTTTCAGTGCCGGTGTTTTGGATATGCGTGTCAGGTCTTCGCCACACTTAGGGCAGCAGAGTGCTGTCTTGATTTTGACTGGTTGTATCTTCGTTACCGACATAATGGTTTAATAAATGGGGTCAGTGAAAGTAGAAACCCCTTTTGTTAAAACCTAATGATTTTCAATGTTTTTCGTTATGATATGGTTAAAATTTCGCCTATATCCAGCAGGTTGATTTGGACTCCACCGCCTTTGTCGTTTTTATAGTTGTTTAGTAGTCTATAGGGCTCTCCCATGGGCTCATCTGCCAGGTCATATGTGCCGTAGTGCATGGGTATAAGGCTTCTTGCACCCAGATCTCTGACTACATCTATGGCCTCCCATGGGCTGGTGTGCACATCCTGCATCATAAAGTCCGGCGTATAGGCTCCCACACCGATGAGGGCAATGTCAATCTCAGGAAATAGCTGCCCTATATGGGCTGGATACTCACAGTACCCGGAATCACCTCCAAAGAAGATTCTTTTCGACCCCTCTACCATCATGCTACCCCATAGTGTTTCATTGAGATCCCATGGGTAGCGATTGCTCCAATGCTGTGCGGGCAGATAGGTGATGGTCAGGCCATCCTTCAGCCCGGCATATGGCTGATACCATCCTGCCTCCTGGTATTTCAGCCCCGGTAGCCAGCCAGATACCAGCTTGCCTATATTGAGGCCGGTGAGCAGCTCAAATTTATTGTTCTCGTACAGCTCCCTGAGACTGCGACGGTCGCAGTGGTCGCGGTGACCATGAGAGAGCAGCACGTAGTCTATATTTTCAAAGTCGCTCACAGCACATGGCAGCTCACTGTATCTTTTCACAAAACCTCCCAAAGTATAGAATACAGGATCTGTGATGATCTGCACACCATTGATGCGTATGAAAAAGCTGGCGTGGCCCAGCCAGACGATGCAGTCCTCCTTTGTGGTGAGAAACTTTTTATTTTTCACCACATTGACACGCCAGGTATCAGCCTTTTTTTCTGCTGCTTTGGGTTTGGGGGAGGTCTGCCACTTCAGCACCTTGGAGAAGGAACCACCGAATTTCTTTTTCGGATCAAAGAAGCGCTTGCCCGTGTGGGGATTGCCCTCCCAGCCATCGAGGATCACTGGTAGCTCTTCATTTTTGATGTATCTGATGTGGGCCATATGTAGCTAGGGACGGATATACCGCGAAAATATTTATCCTTACAGGAGTTTTAAAACCATCTCTATGCCAGAAATAGAAATACTCTCTTATAATGTGAACGGTGTACGGGCCGCGATCAAAAATGGACTGCTCGACTGGCTGAAGGACCATCCCTGTGATGTAGTCTGCCTGCAGGAGATAAAGGCTGATGATGATACTTTCGACTCCTCGGCTTTCCACCAGCTGGGGTACGAGAGCTATACCTTTCCCGCGGTCAAAAAGGGCTACAGTGGCGTAGCTATACTCACCCGTATCACACCGGATGCAGTCGTAAAGGGCTGCGGTATCAAAGTCTACGATGAGGAGGGACGAAACATCCGCATAGACATCGGAGACCTGAGTATCATGAGCGCCTACTTTCCCAGTGGTACTACAGGAGATGAGCGTCAGTCGGTGAAAATGAAATACCTGGACGATTTCTTTGACTATATCCATACCCTGCAAAAGGAAAGACCCAAGATCGTGATCTGCGGAGACTACAATATAGCCCATACCGAGATAGACATACACAATCCTGTGTCTAACAAGGACACCTCCGGATTCAAGCCCGAAGAGCGCGCATGGATGACAAAGTTTTTTGAGTCGGGCTTTGTAGACACATTCCGCCATGTCTGCACCGACCCGCATCAATACTCCTGGTGGAGCTACCGGGCCAACTCGCGCGCCAATAACAAAGGCTGGCGCATAGATTATATCTCAGTGACACGAAACATCCGGGAAAATGTAGTGTCTGCCACCATCTATCAGGATGCCGTGCACTCCGACCACTGTCCGGTCTATCTGCGGCTACGCAGGTAAGCCAGGATGCTATTTGAATTAATCAAATTTGATGGTTTTTCAATGTGACAATCCTTAAAATCGCCTGGATGGCGTCATTCCTACGTTTTAGCAGCCTTTTGTGCAATCTGGAGCGGAAACCGCGGAAACATTTTTGGTAAAATTTGTTTCCCTCGTTTTTGCTCCCTACTTTTGCACCCGCTATACACAAAATGGGCACCAGAAACACCATCATAGCCAAATGCACAGAACTCTTCCTTCGGTACGGGGTCAAAAACCTGACTATGGATGATATAGCACGTGAGCTCGGTATGTCTAAGAAAACTATCTACCAGTACGTGCAGAATAAATCTGACCTGGTGAAAAAAGTGATGCAGTCCTACCTGGATAGAGAGGTGAGTGTGATAGAGGATGTAAGCAAAAATGCACAGAATGCCCTGGAAGAGAATGTGCGTATGCTCACCTATATGAGCAAAGAGCTGCAAACCTTCAACGCCTCCGTTTTTGCAGAGCTTCAAAAATATTACCCTGATTCATACGCCTTATTCAACGAGTATCGCGAGAAAGTGTCCCTGCAGCATATCTTGAAGAACCTCGAAAGAGGCATCAGGGAGGGCCTCTATCGCGACGATATGAACCCGGAGATCGTGGCACGCATTTACGTGTATGCACTGGACATACTCATAGATCAGCAGCGGTTTCCGTCCCGGCGTTACCATTTTTATACACTGTATATGGAGTTTGTAAACTACCACCTGTCAGGTATCCTGACCGAGAAAGGGCAGAAAGTGCTCAGGCAGGGCAAGCTCCTCAAACTGATAGAAGAATGAAAAAACTATTTATCCTTTTGGCGCTCACGGCCCATCTCGCCGCTCAGGCACAGAGCGAAGGTTTCCGCACCTTCTCTCTGAAGCAGGCTATAGAATATGGTGTACAGAATAATATCTCGGCGAAGAATGCAAAGCTGGGCGAACGAGAGGCTAAGGCGCGCAACCATGAGCTGCTGTCTATGGGTCTACCACAGATAAATGGAAACTTTGACTATACCTATTATATTATCAAGCCTACCAGCCCGGCCTTTTCGGCCTCATTTGATGTGTCCAGCCTCTCTAATCTACCTCCTCCGTTTGATGGGCTAGCCTCGGCTTTTCCTAAAAAGTTTTATATCGCTTTGCATAATAACATAGGTACCGGCGTCAATCTGACCCAGATGGTGTATGATACCAGGTTCTTTATAGGGATACAGACGTTTAAAAAACTGATCCAGGTCTCTCAGCTGCAGACTGCCCTGACTGAGCAGGATGTGCGTTATAATATCATCAAAGGTTATAGCCAGACACAGTCAGCAAAAGAAATACTCCGATATCTTGACTCCAGCATGGTAATACTCAATAAACTGATGGTAGACACCAGAGCCACCTATCAGGCCGGTTTAATAGAGGAGAACGACGTGGACCGCCTGGAGCTGGGAGTATCAAATCTGCAGAGCCAGATCAATAACACTAAGAATCTTTATGAACTGAGTCTCGCCTCGCTCAAATATAATATGGGACTGCACCTGACTGACAATATCGCTTTGACCGATGACATCAACTCACTGCGTAGTCAGATGAATGAAGTCATGCCCGATAATTTTGACCCGGCTCAGAGAGTGGAAAACGAACTGCTCCAGGCCGCTATGGAGCTGAAGAACTTTGATAGAAAACAAAAAAAGGCAGGGTATTATCCGTCGCTTACTGCGCTGGCTAACCTCGGTGCCGGAGCGCAGACAGATAGGTTTAGTAATATTGGTCACATTGACAGCCGAACCTGGTACTCACAAAGCTATGTGGGATTTACTCTCAGGGTTCCTATATATGATGGCGGACAAAAAGAGGCCTCAGTAAAGCAGGCCAAAATAGAACTGGAAAAGGCCAAGAACGACCTTGAAAACTTCCAGACGCAATCTACGCTCCAGGTCAACGCTGCCAAAGTAACATTTGGAAATAATCTGGGCGAAGAGCAAAACGCAAAGCGCAGCATGACGCTCAATAATAAGATCTTTGGCAAAACACAGATCAAGTTCAAAGAAGGCGTGAGCTCAAGTTTTGAACTAATACAGACGCAACAGGATCAGACCACCAATATGATCCGCTACTACAATGCGGTGAGAAGCGTGCTCGAATCTCGCGCAGATCTAGACAAAGCCCTCGGCATCAAATAAACCCGAAACACTCAACTAAAAGATACGATCATGAAAAAGACCGGACTAAATATCATCGCGCTGACAGCGCTCCTGCTCTCGGCATGTACCGGTGGCAATGAGCTCGATGCTAAAAAGAAAGAGCTTCTCAAGCTAAAGGATGAGCAGAAAACCACGGCAGATAAAATATCCCGACTGGAAAAGGAGATCGCAAAGCTCGATACGACCTTCAAAACAGAGACCAAGACCAAGCTGGTGGGTGTAGATACGCTGGAGCCGACCACCTACAAGCACTACGTGGAGGTGCAGGGTAGCGTAGATGCCAAAGAGAACGTTCTGGCGATGCAACTCTCGCCCGGCGTAGTGACCAAGATACTGGTAAATGTAGGCGACCATGTGCGCAAGGGTCAGGTGCTCTATCTGACTGATGCCAGCAATCTGGAGTCCCAGATAGCTACGGTCAAGACGCAACTGGCCCTCGTGACTACAGTGTATGAAAAACAGGAGCGCCTCTGGAAGCAAAACATCGGCAGCGAAATACAATACCTGCAGGCCAAGACCAACAAGGAGGCCGTGGAAAGCCAGCTCGCCCAACTACAGAATGGCATAGAACTCAGCAAGTGCAAATCTCCTATAGATGGTGTAGTAGATGAGATAAGAGTGAAGGTGGGGGATATGGCTGCTCCATCTCAGCTCATGCCGGGTGTGCGCATTATCAATAACTCTCAGCTAGTGCTCAAGGCCAAGCTGAGTGATGCCCAGATCGGCCTGCTCAAAGAGGGAGACATGGTCAAAGCGAACTTTCCGGATATAAATAAAACGATAGATACCAAGATTACATACGTAGGCCAGGTGGTAGACAAACAAAGCCGGACATTCAACGTAGAGGCCGCTCTCAGCAGCCAGGAAGTAAATGTAAAGGCCAATATGATAGCTAAGCTGATGATCAATGACGAGACAATGAAGGACGTGCTGGTCGTACCATCCAATACGGTGCAGACCGGCGACGACGGCAAACCATATGTACTGATAGCAGAAAATGGCACTGCGGTGAAGAAAAATGTAGTGCCGGGCACCTCCTATGACGGACAGACTCTGATCAAAAGTGGCCTGAAAGCCGGTGACAAGGTAATATCATTCGGATACAGCGAGGTGGTAGACGGCCAGAAGATCAGCTATTAAAACTGATGGTATTAAGTAGTTGGTATTAAGTATTTCGAAAAAATACGACTGGCTACTAAACCGAATCGAAACGCGTGCAGCCACTAAATGCTAATTGAGTTTTTGCATTGGTCTTAATACTAAATACTAACTACTGAATACTAATCCATGATAAGTGCAGAAAGACTGAAAGAATTTCCTATCACCAGCTGGTGTATCAATAATCGTGTGAGTATTTACATATTCACTATCATACTCAGCGCGTGGGGCTTCTTTACCTATCAGCAGCTGCCCAAAGAGCTCTACCCCGATGTCGTGGTGCCCACCATATCTGTAGCCACTATCTACGGAGGTGCGTCACCACAAGACGTAGAGAACCTGATCACCAAGCCGCTGGAAAAGCAACTCAAGTCGATATCCGGTATCAAAAAGATCACCAGCAACTCGATGTCTGATTTTGGCCTGATCGTAGCAGAATTTAATACCGACCAGGATCCGGCAGTCTGCAAGCAGAAGGTGAAGGATGCAGTGGATAAAGGCAAAAAGGACCTGCCATCGGACCTCAAGAGCGATCCGCAGATACAGGAGTTTGACATTTCTGAGCAGCCTATCATGAATATCAACCTCTCTGGAGATATACCACTGGAGCAGCTGAAGAAGTATGCCAAGATGCTCAAAGACAAAATCGAAAGTCAAAAGGAGATCACACGCGTAGACATCATCGGCGGCTATACTCGCGAGATACAGGTGAATGTGGACCTCTATAAAATGACGGCATCAGGCATCACTCTCATGGATATAGAAAATGCCATAGCGCGCGAGAATCTCAACGTATCCAGCGGTGAGGTGCGCATCGGAGAGCTGCGCCGCAACCTCCGTGTGAAAGGCGAGTTTGAATCTCCTGATGAGATCGGAAATATCGTCGTGCGCTCTTTCATAGGCAATCCGGCATTTATCAAAGACATAGCGACTATCTCTGACACGCATGCAGACAAACAAGACTTCGCGCGGCTGAATCATAAAACAGTAGTGACGCTGAACGTGATCAAGCGCTCCGGAGAAAACCTCCTGAATGCGACAGATAAGATCTATGAAACAATAGATGACTACAAGGCTACCCAATTCCCGCAGGGAATGAATGTACAGGTGACGGGCGATACCTCTGAGCTGACCCGCGTACAGCTGCACGACCTGCTCAATACGGTGGTGATCGGCTTTATCCTCGTGGTATTTGTACTGATGTTTTTCATGGGCTTCCGCAATGCCTTCTTCGTGGGGCTTGCCGTGCCTCTATCATGTCTGCTGGCATTCCTCTTTATGCCTACGCTGGGCCTGACCATGAATGTGATCGTACTCTTCTCTCTACTGCTTGCGCTGGGTATCATAGTAGATGATGCCATAGTGGTAATAGAAAATACGCACCGCATCTTTCACCAAAATCCGGACCTCTCTATCGGCCAGGCAGCTAAGTATGCTGCCGGTGAAGTTTTCTTCCCGGTACTCGCCGGTACACTCACTACCCTGTCTCCATTCTTCCCGCTGCTCTTTTGGCCGGGCATAATAGGTAAGTTCATGAAGGGACTTCCTATCACTCTCATCATCACCTTGGGTGCGTCACTATTTGTGGCCTTTGTGATCAATCCCGTCTTTGCGGCCAGCTTTATGAATAAGGATGATAAAGAGCGCTCTACGCTGAAAGGCCTCATTCCATGGTTGATCATTTTTGGTGTAGCCGCCATAGCCAGCTATGCTACACGCAGCTTTGGCCTGGGCAACTTTAGTGTTTTCTGCCTGATACTTATCGTATTGTACCATTTTGTATTTGATGCTGCTATACATGCCTGGCAGGAGCGTATCTGGCCGCGCTTTGTCGAGGCCTATCGCAGCACGCTGAAGTCTCTGATAAAGGGTGTAGGCCCTATACTCGTACCGATAGGCGCTTTCGTCATGCTGATACTCAGCGGCGTGATACTCGCTCTGAGCAAACCAGCTGTAGAGCTTTTCCCTAGTGGCGAGCCCAACTTTGTCTACGTGTATTGCAAGCTGCCGATGGGCACCGATGCTAATGTGACCGACTCTATCACGCGCATCATAGAGCAGCGTGTATACAAGACTATCGGAGAAAACAACCCGGATGTCACCTCTGTGATATCAAATATAGGCCTCGGAGCCGGCGACCCTCAAAATCCGGATAAGGTGCCGACACCATATAAGTCTAAAGTGACAGTGGCATTCAAGAAATATGCAGACCGCAAAAACCCGCATACCTCTATCTGGCTCGACTCCATCCGCCATGAGTTTAAAACTGGCGTAGCCGGTGCGCAGATATCTGTAGAAAAGGAACGCAACGGGCCGCCTGTGGGCAAGCCAATAACGATAGAAATAACAGGCGATGACTTTAAAGTACTCGCAGACCTGCAGGAAAAGGTGCTGAACAATATCAGCAAGGCAAACATCAAGGGCATAGATGAGCTGAAGAGCGACCTGCAGCTGGCTAAGCCCGAGATCACTGTGGAGCTGGACAATGAAAAGCTGCAGCGCGAAGGTCTCTCTAAAGCACAAGTAGCAGTCGAGCTCCGCTCTGCACTCTATGGCAAAGAAGTGTCAAAATATCGCGATGTGGATGAAGATGTGCCGATCATGCTGCGCCTCCAGCCGAGCGACAGGCAGACACCGGAGCAACTGATGAACCTGAACATGTCTTTTATGGACTTTGCTACGGGGTCTTTCCGTCAGGTGCCGGTATCATCTATAGCCACGCTAAAGAATACCAACTCGTATAGCGTGATAAACCGCAAAAACCAGAAGCGCATTGTGACCCTGAGTTCAGATGTGACAGAGGGCAGCACAGCCAATGAGGTCGTAGCAAAAATACAGGCTGTCATAAATAACATGACACTACCGGAGGGCTACGCTATCTCTATGGCCGGTGAGCAGGAGCAGCAGCAGGAGACGCAGGACTTCCTGATCAAGGCACTGGGTATTGCGTTTGCGCTCATGTTTATGATCATGGTGCTCCAGTTCAACTCATGGGAGAAGCCGCTTATCATTTTCACTACTGTATTTTTCAGTCTCGTAGGTGTGTTTCTCGGCAATGCGATCTTCCACATGAAGTTCTCTGTGGTGATGACCGGCGTAGGCTTCCTGGCCTTGTCTGGTATAGTCATACGAAATGGCATCCTCCTCATCGAGTTTATAGATGAGCTGCGACAGCGTGGCTATACGGTAGTCGAGGCCGTGATAGAGGGAGGCGCTACGCGTCTGACTCCCGTACTGCTCACGGCTATGTCTGCTATATTGGGGTTGATACCGCTGGCCATCGGTCTGAATATCGACTTTGAGGAGCTATTCAGCAAGTTCCAGCCGCATCTGTATCTCGGGGGCGACAACGTCGCCTTCTGGGGGCCGCTGGCGTGGACCATGATATTCGGCCTCATCGGGGCCACCTTCCTTACGCTGCTCGTAGTACCTTGTATGTACATCCTGGGATATAATACCATAGAGAGCTTCAGGAACCGCAAGCGCAAACATAATCGTGAGATCACAGATGCGCCTGCGGGCAACTGATCACGAGATAAAAATTTTGAAGGGGTGCCTCGTGCACCCCCTTTTTTTTTGCTACGACTGTTCCGTCCTGAAATAAGTTGACACAAAAGTTGACTTATATAATGAATTCAA
>JAFDYQ010000036.1 GCA_018267365.1 Bacteroidota bacterium
ATTTGCAGCCAAAAGCGTATGAGATTGTGAATGGCATGTGTTTTGGACACAAATGTGGCTATATACAGAAAATAAAAGACAATGGGTGACATAGCCGAAATATCAGAAAGGCAAGCAAAGGTAAAACTCTGTGCACTGATAGTGGATGACGATCATGAAGATCATCAAATCATCCGTGAGGCGTTTACAATGTTTTCTTCGGTGACCGGCACTTTTCATTACGTGGATAATGGTCAGCGGGCTATTGACTTTCTGACTGCGTATCAGGATGCCAGCGAATTACCCTCGCTCATTGTTTTGGACATAAATATGCCTCTATTGAATGGTCTGGAAACACTTAAAATTCTGAAAGAGCATGAAATGTTTAAGATGATTCCTGTCGTCATATTTTCAAGCTCTTACAATCCATCGGACATAGAGATGGCAAGGCAGCACGGGGCAGCGGATTATATCACCAAGCCTAATAGCTTTAGCCAGTACAAGGAAATCATAGATAAACTTTCTGTTTATTGCTGCGAAGCTCCTGCCGCAGGTATATGAAGTTGCATTTATGCTTTATTTAAACAGTCTGGCGGTGAGCAGGTACTTCTCCTTTTCGGGCCGCTTGTGCGTATCCCAGTCCAGTTCAAATAGCTTTGAGGTGACCAACTTAAGATCTCTGAAGGAGTCAGGCTTGGCCAGATAAAAGTCGGCTCCTTGATCATACGTCTGGTTTATATACTCCATATTGGTAGATGTAGAGTATATGACCACTGGTATGGATTGGAGCCGCGTTGTGGCTCGTATTTCCTCCAGACATTCCTGCCCGCTCTTAAATGGCATATTGAGATCCAGAAAGATCACATCGGGCAGCGCGACACCTTGATCATGCAAGAGCCGCATCAATTCCAGGCCATTTCTACAGGTAGATACGTGTACCTTGGGAGCTATGTCTCTCACTGCGGCCGCGAATAGCTCACGATCGTCCGGGTCATCATCTGCCATCAGGACGCGGGGATGGCGCTTACTGACGAGTGCCATGAAAACCAGTAAAGGACTGTCTATTTGTATGGTCCAATCAGTTATATGGCGATATATTTTGGTAAGCCAAAGAAAACGCGGGGAGGTCAGATGCAGCAGATACATAAGAGAAGCTATAGATTGTTTAATTGGTACTTTAATCGGTAATAGATGCCCAATGTGGGTAAAATATACCTCACGCAAGGTTTTCTAAATTTTCGATATCCTGATTTTTGACATTACAAGATTGATGCACAATATATAGTATGGCGCCATCAAGTAGTGACATTATATGGAGCGAAATCTGTGCCTTTTCCTGCCCCAAGACGATCCTATAAAATCGGGAACAGTTTTTTCAATAAATGCCTGAAAAGAAGGGGTATGAGAGAACTCGTAAAGTCTTTGATAGCTGCAGGCATCACTATGGGACTCGCGGACAGGCAGAAATTTGTGAGTCAGGTATCAGAATTGATCACCCGGTACCAAAATGATCCCGCCGAGGGTGATAAATGGGCCGAACGGATAGTCAGCTATCTGGAGCAGACTAAAAGCAATATCAATCTGGAGAATGCTATCCGAGCAGCCATAGAAGGTACCTATGCCCCCGACAAAAAGGATATCAACACTCTGACAGAGGCCATAGAAGGGCTGACCAGACAGATGAAACAATCAGATAAGTCAGCCGACCAACAATAATGCATGTTTAAAATATTTCATATACGTTTATCGTTTTTGCGTTTGGGCAGAGGGCTTCATATCCTTGCTACGCTTTCAGGTTTCTTTATAGTAAACTGGCTAAGTCAGAATGGGGCCCTGCGCGGTCTGGTGCCGGCACGGTACAAAAGAAACGGGCTGGTGCTATCTATGGCGGAGCGCCTGCGGCTGGTGATAGAGGAGCTGGGACCTACATTTGTCAAATTTGGACAGATACTGGCAGATAGACCGGATATCGTATCAGACAAGCTCCGCATAGAGCTGAAGAAGCTGCAGTCCGAAGTAGAACCGGTATCGCACAATGTAGCCATGAAGCTCATAGAAGAGGAGCTGGGCGCTCCGCTGGAGCGGTACTTCAGTAGCATCAGTGCTGATGCCTGCATAGGCGCAGCATCCATAGGTCAGGTATACAAGGCTACGCTCAACACCGGCGAGGATGTGGTGATCAAAATACAGCGGCCGGACATCCAGAGCAAAATAGAACTGGATCTGCACCTGCTCAAATATCTCGCTCAGCAACTCGTAGACGAATATCCCGGACTGACAGCCATAGATATTGTAGGCTTTGTAGATGAGTTTGGCGAGACACTGAAGATGGAGATGAACTATATAAATGAGGCATCCAACATTGTGAGGTTTGGAGAAATTTTTAAAACTGTACCCTACTGCAAGATACCTAAAGTCTATACAGAGCTATGTACCCCACAGATGCTGGTGATGGAGTATGTCACAGGGGCTCCTGCAGACAATGTAGCACAGCTGGCGGCTCAAGGCCTGGATCCGGTGCAGGTGGCCGAAAACGGCATCCGCATCATGCTGATCATGATCTTCAAAAATGGATTTTTCCATGCTGACCCTCATGCTGGCAATCTCTTCGTGCAGCCCGATAATCGAATTGCCTTGATAGATTTTGGAATGGTGGGCACTTTGAAACCATCACAGATGCAGTTTCTGGCCGGATTTATATTGGGCCTGGCCACCGGCAATGCGAACATAATTACGGATGCGCTGCTGACGCTGTGTGACAAAAAGTTCTTTGCCGAGAAAGAAGACCTGCAGTTTTATATTCACGACATGCTCACAAGGCATGGCTCCTTCCAATATGAGCAGATGAATTTCTCTCAAATACTCAATGAGAGTATCAAGATCATACTGCGCTATGAGCTAAAGATTCCCGCCAGTATTTATCTGCTGCTCAAAGCGATTGCCACCATAGAAAAGTTTGGTGCGCAACTGGCACCCGGACTATCCCTGCCGGCTATCATACGGCCCTATGCGGAGGAACTGGTCAAGCAGCGCTACTCGCCGGCCAGCATAGCGGGTGAGATATATGATACTATCAGGGATTATGGTGCGCTGATACGTGACTTCCCAAATGAGATTAACGAGATACTCTATAAAATGAAGCATGGCAAACTGATCCATGAGATACATATGAGTGATCAGGCTACCCTGGCCCGTGCTGCGCGCAGTATAGGGGCTTCGATATCCAGTGTGATACTGCTTGCATTCCTGTTTGCAGGAGGTATCATCATGAGCCTGTGGGCGCAGCCGGCATGGATAGGTCATGTGATGATCGGCGCTACTTCGCTTTTTGCACTAGGCTATCTGGCCCGTTTGATGTCAAAGGAGTAGGATATAAATAGCAAATCCTCCAATGAAGATGAGGAGGATTTGCTAAATGAGGATAATTAAGAAAGGATAGTGTGTGTAGGTCTTTATGGATAGGACGTTTCAGTTTCAAAAATTTTAATCCCAGTTGGCCTCGTGCGTAGGGCAGATCATTCCTGATCCGCTGCACAAGGTACATCTTGAATTTTCCGAGTGACCTTTGCCGTGGCAGGTTTCACAATTCTTTAGTTTCTGACCGCACCAATAGCAATAGTTACGCCTTTCGGAAACGATCATCATCAGTTGAAAAGAGCGTGGCTGGCGTGGTTGTATTAGTTTCATGTAGCAGAGTTTCATTATCATAGTCTAATCTTATGCCAACGAGTGCCTGGCTGATATACATATGGATACGCTGACGAAAAAATCTCTAAATGAGGCATTTGCCGAGGGGGCAGGGAAATCGTGCCCCATGGAGTAGTCAAGATTGGGGAAAGTGGATATAGTAGAAGTTAAGCATTGTGAAAGCTGCTAACCCTTAGAAATGCTGGGTATCTGACGTCTATCAGCACGCACCACCACAGTCTTGGCATATTTTTTTACACTACAATTGGCATCAGACAACCGGTGAAAATCCGGCATTCATTCATCAAACCTTATCAACATGGAAAATTTACTGTATCTCCTCGCTGTGATCCTGGTGATAGCCTGGCTCATCGGATTTGTCGGCTTTCATGCCGGCGGTATCATTCATATACTACTCGTCATAGCCGTGATAGCTATACTGCTAAGGCTGATACGCGGAGGACGCGTTCTATAGATATCATTTCATCTTTTAAAATCGCCATCATGAAAAGCAGAATCATCCATCTCACTACCATGGCTCTGATCGCCTCAGCTATTCTTGCAGCCTGTGACCGGCAGCCTCGAAAGACTGCCGAACTGCAAAGGATAAATGATTCCATGGAGCATCCGCATAATTATGCTGACACCTTTAATGCGGACCGGCAGGATTGGGAAAACTTTAAGATAGAAGCGCGTGCCCGGCTCAAGCAAAATGAAGATAGCCTCCAAAATATCAGTGATAGAATAGGAAAGGCAGGAGAAAAGCTAAGGGCCGGATATGATCAGAAGATGATCACGCTACGCGCACGTAATAATGAACTAAAAGACCGCCTGGAGAGCTATACAGACGAGGGGCGGGATAACTGGGATAAGTTTAAACTGTCTTTTAATAATGATATGGACAGTATCTCGCGAAATATGCAGTCGTTCTTCACGGGCGAACGTCATAAGTAAGATTTGTTTTTGTTTGGGATTATTGATTGACAAAGAACGGCCACCGGGCCGTTCTTTTTTAACCGTATGCAATGACTGAATCCAATCCGATCACGCTGCCGTTTTATGCCAAGGTTACCTTTGTTCTCATCGGTATGTTTTTGAGCATATATATGCTATATGTGGGCGATGAGATATTGGTTCCGCTTATCTTCTCTCTCTTTGTAGCTATCCTGCTAAATCCTCTGGTCAACTGGATGGTACGCAAAAAAGTGCCTAAGATCATAGCTATATCTCTAGCGCTACTGCTGGCCATCATAGTCATATCAGGCCTCATAGCCATAATAGGTGCGCAGTTTACCATGGTGGCCAAAACTTATCCGCAGCTAAAAGACAAGTTTGAGCACACTGTCACGGATTATACTCAGTGGGTAGCGGCCAGACTTAATACAGATCCCAGCGCTGTGCTCGCCTGGCTGCACAGTACACAGCATGAGGCGGTGAATAGTCTCAATGGTAGTATAGGCCGCACCTTGCTGACCGTCGGAAATGCATTCGTGGTCATAGTACTGGTGCCTGTATACATCTTCCTTATTTTACTTTATAAACCACTCTTTCTTGAGTTTATCAGAAGGCTGTTCAATCCGAACCATCATAAGGCGGTGGTGGAGGTCCTGGGCAGTATCAAGACGATCATCCAGAGCTATCTCATAGGCCTGATCATAGAGAGTGTGATAGTAGCTGTCTTAAACTCGATAGCGCTCCTCGTACTGGGTGTAGAATATGCCGTAATACTCGGTATCACCGGAGCTATAGTGAATGTCATACCGTATATAGGTGGCGTCATTGGCTTTGGAGTCCCAATGATCGTAGCGTTTCTCACTAAGTCACCTCTGACAGCATTGCTGGTCCTTGTTCTTTACTCAGTCATACAGTTTGTAGATAATCATTATCTCGTACCCTATATAGTCGCGTCTAAGGTCAAGATCAATGCACTGGTGGCCATAGTGGTGGTACTGATGGGTGGTATGCTATGGGGGGTGACAGGTATGTTTCTGTCTATACCACTCACCGCCCTGGTCAAAGTGATCTTCGATCATATCAATGCCCTGAAGCCATGGGGATTTCTGATAGGAGATGATATACCTACGCTGATACGTTTGCCATTTGCTACTCCCCGCACCAGGCAAAGTAAAAGCGCTTCAAAAAAATGAAGCGCTTTTACTTTGAAATTATTTACCCGTCGGGGCTTTTCGCAGCGGACCACTGGGACCTGTCGGGCCACTATGTCCTGTGGGTCCCGTAGGGCCAGTAGACCCTGTCCAGCCCGTGGTGCCTGTAGGGCTAGTGCTCCCGGTACTGCCTGTAGAGATGATGGCGCCTCCGCCCAATCCTGAGGTGCCATGGCTACCGCTGGCACCTGTAGCTCCCCTCATGCCGGCTCTATCATCCAGACCCGATCGGCCTTTGGTTTGTGCTGCGCTATATAGATATGGCAGTAAGCCCATGCCTAGTATCAGCCATTTTATATTCAGTCCTTTCATGTCGCTAAAATTTTAATGATCAAAAAATATCAGGTAGACCTTTTGGCCTTGGTTTTCGCCTTGTGGTTGTTCTCCGCCTCATCTATGGAGTGGGATTTATGGATACTCTGACCGTCCTCACGCGATAGCGTAGAGAGCTTTTGGTAGAATTTCTTTAACACTCGGAGTTCTTCTTCTGTCAGGTCTTCGGAAGAGACCAGCCGATTGCTGGCATGCCCGTTGACCGCTATCAGTTCGTTCAGCTTCAAGTGTATGGCCAGTGTATCCCTATTTTGGGACTGCTGGATGATGAAGACCATAAGAAACGTAATAATCGTGGTACTCGTATTGATCACTAACTGCCAGGTGTCCGAAAATTTAAAAATTGGGCCACAAATGGCCCAAATAATAATCGTAACCAGTGCTATAAAGAAGGCTTTTGGGCTGCCTGTGAAAACCATTACCCATTCGCTGAAGCGGTTAAATAGTTTACCCATATTAGCTTCTTTTTTCCTCATATTGGATTATTTAGTTGAAGAGTCTTTCTCCGCCTTCTTCTCCTCCTTTTCCTGTTCTTTTTCCTTCTTTTCGGCCTCTCTTTCTTTTTTCTTGAAATAGCCCCTGAGCAGAAAATTGTGCTTAGCTGCCTCCATATTTTCCTTGAGACCTCCAGAGGCCTGCTTCACATTTACCATAGTGGCATCCAGATTATCCGCAAATACCGTATCCATAAGGAGTTTGCCGATGGTACCCCTTCCGGTCTTTATCGTACCCACTACATCAGCCAGGTCTGCAGTGATATGGGCTGCATTATCTGCAGTTATCTTTACAGATTTCATTATCTCATCTATGGTAGAGCCTTCCATCGCCATTACCATATCTCCATTCTCTATCTCAGGGCCGCCGTCGGTGCCGGCAGATATGTTTACGATTTTATCCCCCATCAGACCTTCTGACCCGATAGAGGCCTTTGCATCCTTTTTGATAAATTTCTGGACCGATCTGTCTATAGCCAGTGTGACTCTCACAGCAGTATCAGAGATGATAGTAATATCATCCACCGTACCTACATCTATTCCTGAAAAGCGCACATTATTGCCAGCTTGCAGCCCATTGACATCGTGATAGATCGTCTTTACTTTGATGGTAGAGCTGAAGAGCAGCCTTTTCTGGCCTATAAAATATATACCTACCAGGAAGATCAATGCTCCTCCTATCACAAAAAGTCCTAGTCTTATCTTATTTCCTGTTTCCTTTTTCATATCTCTTTATTTGAAGAAATCGCGTACGCGCTCGTCATTAGAATCTTTCAGATCATCATAGCTGCCCTCCGCTATCACCAGTCCCTCATCCAGCAGTATCACCCTATTGCCGGTGATGCGGGCGCAGTCCAGATCGTGGGTGATGATCAGTGCTGCTGAGCCATATTTTTTTTGAATATCTACTATCAGATGGCTGATCTCCCGCGAAGTGATCGGGTCGAGGCCCGTGGTCGGTTCGTCATAGAGTATAATGTCTGGTCGCTGTATCAGAGTGCGGGCCAGGCCTATACGCTTGCGCATACCACCCGATAGCTCTGATGGCATTTTATCTATGGCCTCCAGCAGGCCTACATTATTTAGCACCTCTTCTACCATTTTTGCCCTTTCACCGCTCTTTATTTCCTTATCATCTCGCAGAGGAAATTCGAGATTTTCGCGTACTGTCATTGAGTCGTAGAGCGCAGCACTCTGAAATAGAAATCCTATTTTTTTTCGTACATCATTCAGCTCCTTTTCATCCAGATCCGGTACGCTTTGACCAAATATGCAAATCGATCCACTATCGGGCTCCATCAGGCCTACCATACATTTGATCAGTACGGATTTGCCTGTACCAGATTTTCCCATCACTATCAGGTTCTCTCCTTTACTTAGATGGAGGTTGATATCCTTCAATACCGTGTGAGTCCCAAAAGCCTTGCTCAGGTGCTCTATGCGGACTACCTCTTCTGCGCTATGCGCTTTTTGATCAGTTATTTTATTATCTATTGCGGTTTGCATAGCGATACTTTCAGTTAAATAGATTTGCTACCTGTACCGCTATCATATCTATGATAAAAATGGCGAGCGAGGCGATGACCACAGCTGAGTTTGCTGCCCGGCCCACTCCCTCAGTACCTTCATTAGAGTTATATCCTTTGTAACAGCTGATCATGCCTATGGCAAAGCCGAAGAAGAAAGTCTTGACGAATGCCGGAAATACATCTATAAAGTCAAGCTTATTAAAAACGTGCCCAAAGAAAACATTGAATGCTGTATGCCCACTTAGATTCACTCCCAGATAGGAACCTATCAGTGCAATGCCATCGGCAAAGATTACAAGCAGCGGTACCATAAATATTGTAGCAGCGATCTTGCTGACCACTATATATTTGAAAGGCCGATTGCCGGCTACCTCCATTGCATCTATTTGCTCTGTCACGCGCATAGAGGCCAGCTCGGCACCGATGCCGGAGCCTACCTTGCCGGCGCATATCAGAGCGGTGATGACAGGAGAGATCTCCCGGATCATAGCCACAGAGACCATAGCAGGCAGCCATGATGTAGCGCCGAACTTGGCCAGCGTGGGCTGAGACTGCATGGTAAACACAAGACCCATGATAAACGCAGTAATGCCCACCAGTGGCAGGGATTTATTGCCTATCAGATAGCTCTGTTTGAGGAATTCGTTTAGCTCATATGGCGGCAGAAATGCTTCCTTGAAGAATCTTCCTGAGAAATGTGTCATACCGGCCACTTCGATCAGAAGCGCTTTCACGCCTGTCGGTTTGGAGATATCCTTTTCTTGAGAAGAATCGGCTGTATGGTGGGCAGTAGCTTTGTCTGCAGTCATGTGAGATGTATTATGACATACCTAGACAAACTTTAAGCCATGGCGACCCTGCCCAAAAACGAGTAAAAGAGGGAATGTGTTTTGCAATAAATGAGCGGCAGCAGGAAAAAAGCGGGGAATTAATTGCCTAAACCAATGCTACCTTTGACGAATTTGGTCGGATAGGCAGCGAAAAGAAGAATGTAGAGCCCTTATCAACTTCGGAAGAGGCCCATATCTCGCCCCCATGCCGTGTGATTATTTTGTGCACTATGGACAGGCCGATGCCTGATCCTTCAAAATCCCTTCCGCTATGTAGCCTTTTGAATGCCTCAAAGAGCTGATGATAATATGTCATATCAAACCCCGCTCCGTTATCCTTGACGTAGTAGATGACTTTATCTTCCTTCACCTCCGATCGGATCTCTATTACAGCACGCGGTTTTTGCCGGGAGTATTTTACAGCATTTTGTATCAGGTTGGTCCAGACGTGCTGCATCGTCACTTCATCTGCCTCTATATCATGTAGCTCTCCTATCTTAAAATTGATCTCTCGACCAGGCTCAGCCTCCGTACAGTTGGCACATATTTTCTGCACCATAGCCTTCATAGAGGTGGATGTACGTATCAGATCTTTCTGGCCCATGGTGAAAAATGAGATCAGATCTTCTATGGTCTGATACATGTTTTTAGCATTCTTCATCACCTTATTCAGGAGATCTAGTGACTTGCCATCTATGCTGTGATCATTCTCATTTATCAGTATGTCGGTAAAACCGATCACCGTCCTCAGCGGTGCGCGCAGGTCATGTGATACGGAGTACGAGAAGGCTTCCAGATCAGCGTTGGCTGCGCGTAGCTCTGCCGTGCGGTCAGCTACCCGCCGCTCCAGATCATGGTACATTTCTATATTCTCTATGGTCACTGCCGTGATATCTGCCAGAGATTGCAGCAGTTTGAGCTGATCCTGAGATGGGGTATGATGATATGCCCAGTAGTTGCCTATGGCTGCTATAGGGTCGAGTTGTCTGACAGGCACCATTACCATTGTTTTCACGAAAGTAGGTCTGTACACTTCTACCGGCACCCGCTCGTCTGCGTATATATCAGGTATAATGACTGCCTTTTTATGCAGCATGGCCCACCCGCTTACACACGAGGTCAAAGGAAATCTATGTCCTTTCCAGAGAGGTTCTATAGCATCCTCGTCTGCGTAGTAGCAGTTGCCCCCGTCCTTTAGTACAAAGGTAGCTCCATCTGCTCCGGTCAGATGCCGAGCGGCGCTGCGTACGATGGCTGTGACCTGGTCCATACTACGCGCCAGGGATAGCTCCTGCACGGTGTGTACGAGCAGCTCCATGCCAGCAGTATAGGAAACATTATTTGCCCTGTCGGCTATCATATGCTGTTTATCCTGATTAGGGCAGCTAAAGATAATGTGAAATGAGTCTGGAAAGTAAAACTAATTACAGTAATTACTTTGTAAAGTGCCCATGGCAGTAATCAGGGTTTCACCGCCAGTTTGCCGATATCCAACAGTAGCCTTTTGAAAAGCGGACCATGGCGCATAGGCCTGCCCTCGCGAAACTCGTCAAAAAACATTTTGGTATAGATCACGGCAAAAAGTGCGCAGTTGACGTGATGAAACTTTCTGCCGGCCTGCCAGAGTTCTACATGCTTGGCTCCATTCTTTTTCATGGTCTCGTAGGCCGTCAGGGAGTTTTTATAGGTGACCTGCTCATCACCACGGCAGTAGCAGAGCTGCACAGGGGCATCTGGTTTCCAGTCATATACATTGTTGGAGGCGAGATACTGTCTGAAAGGAGAGTTTTTGTTTTGCTCAAAGTCCAGATAGAATTCACTTTTTACCGCTTTGAATGCTGTATCGGGCATATTAGCATCTACTACCTCCATGGGCCATGCGCCATCTATCAGTTTGGGTAGTATGGTGTCGTATGGCGCTACGAGGGCATCTCTCATCAGCTGCATGCCACCCTGCGTTTCGTAAAAAGAGGCGAGCATAAAGGCCAGATAGCCCGGGTAGTCGTAGTGTTTCCTTCGACTAGTATACACTGTAGTTTCTATATCATACGGACCACTCATGGGCGAGGAGGCAGTCACCGGAAAACGGTCTGCGTATTTGGTCTGTAGCAGTCTATGAGTGGCCATCGCTGCATGGCCTCCCTGAGAGTATCCTGTCACAAAGAGCTGCTCGCCCTTTTTGATCTGCAAAGAAGGTAGTAGGTCACTGACCGCGATCAGCATGTCTACTGATGCTCCGGCTTCTGTTTTAGCATCGAGATATAGCTGGGAGCGGTCACCCAGGCCCTTGCCTATGTAGTCAGGGCAGAGGACGATGTAGCCGTCAGTGGCAAAGGCCAGACAGATACTTTGCTCCCCTGTACCATCAAAGATGCTTTCCCGGCATATCTCTGTACCATGGTTGTATATCATAGTAGGGGCGGGCTCGGCATTGGCTTGCGGCACAAATAGCATACCAGATGCCCTCACGATAGATCCATCGGCATAGGTAGTCAGATACGTGATCTCATAGATATTTATACCATGCTTTACCCCGAGCATGATGCCGGGGATATGCTGCTGCTTGAAAAATGCTTTCAACTCATCCTGTGGATAGTTTTTGATCAGGTCATAGCCGACTATATCGCCGGCTTTTGCCTGAGGCGCGGCTGCAAGGACAGGCTGCATGCAGGTACCGGTCAAGAAGGATACAGATAAAAATATCTTCCAAAATCTGGGTAAAATATAGGCAAGCATTGCTTAGAAATTTCAACGCAAAATTACGGAATGCCTATATCAGCTACAGGGTCAGTGAGCCGGAAAAAGTGGTAGTTGAGTGAAAGGTACACCGCATTCTACTGCTCCTCAAAACGGATCTCCTGAATGGCAAAAACACCATTGACCTGTTTGGCATAGACATAAGTCCTGTAGGAGCCTGCTGTGGTAGACAGATTACCCATGAAGTACTTGGCGCCACCCGGAGACTCACCGCGGTGCTGTACAGAGAAGGAGCGAGGTGAGTGAGAGCTAAAAAAATTCTTCAGCACGGCTTCTGCCTGAGACTTACTGTAAGAGTTTTGAGCATCGCGGATGTGTATCTCTACATTGCCGGAAAAGTACTGAGATAGGGTAGATACATCGCCCGAGCCTATAGCAGATTCTATATTATCAAAACCCTGCGCCCGGCTCGTACTGACAAATAAAGTCATACTGATAAACAGGGCCGCAAAGAGTTTATACAAGGCTCTCATTTTAATTTTGATGCAATTTGTGAAACTACCGCTATTCTTACGAAATTCGTGCCAATTATTGATATAATCAAGTATTTTATTTAAAAAGTCTAAGTAAGAAATTTCTCTCATGAATCGCAAAGTTGCTCTCATCATAATGGATGGCTGGGGTCACGGTAGCCAGCCTGACCGTAGCGCTATAGCTCAGGCTAATGTACCGTTTATCAATTCCTTGTATCACAAATACGCCCACTCAGAGCTGATCACGCATGGTGAGGCAGTGGGCCTGCCGGATGGCCAGATGGGTAATAGTGAGGTGGGTCACCTCAATATCGGTGCTGGCAGGGTGGTCTATCAGGAGCTACTGCGTATCAATATAGCTGTACGCGATGGCGAACTGGCCCAAAATCACACCCTGCTGGACACGATCAGATATTGCAAGGAGAACCAGAAACCTCTGCATCTGATGGGGCTGGTATCTGACGGGGGGGTACATTCTCATACCTCGCATCTGCGGGCTATCTGTGATATAGCCAAGGCTAATGGCCTCTCATCGGATCAGGTATTCATCCATGCCTTCACTGACGGCAGGGACACTGACCCCAGGAGTGGACTAGGCTATCTGAGTGATCTCAGTACTTATCTCAGATCGTCAGCGGGTCAGCTAGCCTCGGTATGTGGCCGCTACTATGCTATGGACCGTGACAATCGCTGGGAGCGCATCAAACTAGCCTATGACCTACTCGTAAAAGGTGACGGAAAGAAAACTACTGATGCACTAGCCGCAGTCAAAGAGTCATATGCTGCAGATGTGACAGATGAATTTATCAAACCGATACTCGTGACCGACAGCGCCGGCACGCCGCTTTCTTTGATAAAAGATGGGGATGCAGTTTTGTGCTTTAATTTCCGAACAGACCGGTGCCGCGAGATCACCAAGGCCTTGACGCAGCAGGATTTTCCGGAGGAGGGTATGAAGCGACTGGATCTCAACTATACCACGCTTACGATCTATGATCACAGTTTCAAAAATGTAAAGAATATCTTTTCTAATGACGACCTGACCATGACTCTGGGTGAGGTAGTGGCTAATGCGGGCAAGACGCAACTGCGGGCAGCTGAGACGGAGAAATATCCACACGTCACGTTCTTTTTCAGCGGTGGTAGGGAGGCTTTATTCCCCGGAGAAGAGCGCATCATGGAGCCATCGCCCAAGGTGGCTACCTATGACCTGCAGCCAGAGATGAGTGCCTATGGACTGACCGATAGAGCAGTGAAATATATAAACGAAAGAGTGCCTGACTTTATCTGTCTGAACTATGCCAATGCGGACATGGTAGGGCATACGGGCGTTTTCAGTGCAGTGGTCAAGGCCTGCGAGGCCGTCAATAATTGCGTGGAGAGGCTGGTCAAAGCCTGCCTCGCACACGGCTACGCCATACTGCTCACCGCAGATCATGGCAATGCTGACTACGTGATCAATGATGATGGCTCGCCCAATACGGCACATACCAAAAATCCGGTACCGCTATTCCTGATAGATAATGAGCTGAAACCGATATTGAAGAACGGGGGACTGTCTGATATAGCCCCTACCGTACTAAAGCTGATGGGGCTGCCGCAACCCAATGAAATGACGGGCAAAGCTTTATTCTGAAACAATCAGGCTCTGGCTATTCCTTTTTCCACTTTTTCTATCAGCTCCTGGAGCATCTCCAGCTGTAGCTGCTGTATTTCTACTATCTGCTTGTGCTGATTGAGCATCATGTGGTCTATTTTGTCGTGCAGCAGGCGTATCTGCAGTTCTGCGGCCAGATTGACCTGGTAGTCATGCTCGCTACGGGCACGGTCTTTATCGTTCTGTCTGTTTTGACTCATCATGATCACCGGTGCCTGTAGAGCCGCCAGGCAGGAGAGGGCGAGGTTGAGCAAGATAAAAGGATAGGGATCAAAGCCCCTTTCTTTATACACTACCACATTCAGTCCCATCCAGACTGCCATAATGCAGAGGAAGAAGATGATAAAGCTCCAGCTACCGCCAAATTCGGCTATCTTATCGGCCAGGCGTTCACCCACCGTCGCTTCAGCCTCTATATCTGGTTCCACATTGTCGGAGATAAAGGCATTGGACTTTAGCTTATCCAGTACCTGGGACTCCAGTTCAGTCATTTCACCCACTTCCTTTTTCACGATCGTTTCCATTTGCTTCATCCTATAGCGGAAAAGCTCTCGTGTCGAGATATAGGAATTTTCATTAAAATCAGGACGATCCTTGCGGATCTCCTCTATCAGTGACTCCCGTACGTCATCTCCCGGTATCAGATCATCCAGATCATGCTCCAGGCCGCTGATATGGCATGTAGCCCTTGTCTTTTTTTCCATAGCAGTGTTTTTGCGGAATGTGTTATGGTACAATTTTAGTTTGAATATGGCATTAAATGAAATATCAAACACCTACCTTTGCAGCGCAAAAATTCTGAGATATGAAAATTAACATACCAGAGGTTCATTTGCCCCGTGTGGTCATCATCGGCTGCGGTTTTGGTGGCCTTGAGCTGGCCAAAAGCCTCTTCCATGCACCTGTACAGGTGGTGCTGATAGACAAGAATAACTATCACACTTTTCAGCCGCTTCTCTATCAGGTATCTACGTCCGGCCTGGAAGCTGACTCAATAGTCTATCCGATCAGAAAGCTTTTTAAAGGACATAAGAATTTTCACTATCGGTGGGGAGAAGTGACCCGGATAAATCCTGATCAGAAAACGATTGAGACTACCATAGGTACTTGTAGCTATGACTACCTGGTGGTAGCCACCGGTACGACGACTAATTTCTTTGGTATAGAGGGACTAGCGGAGAAAAGTATGCCTATGAAGTCTGTAGTAGAGGCATTGAATCTACGCTCGCTTATCTTGCAGAATTTTGAGAGGGCACTGCTGGTCCGATCTACAGAGGAGCGCGATGCGCTCATGACTTTTGTAGTAGTAGGTGGCGGTCCCACCGGTGTGGAGCTCACAGGTGCACTCTGCGAGCTAAAAAAGCATGTGCTGCCCAATGACTATCCGGAGTTGGACTTTCGCAAAATGCGGGTAATACTCATAGAATCGGGAGATAAGCTGCTCTCTATGATGAATGAATCCAATAGGGCGAAATCTGTGCGCTACCTGCAAGAGTTGGGTGCAGAGGTGTGGCTCAATGTCAAAGTAACCAAGTACGACGGGCATGAGATCACGACTGCCTCCGGCAAAAATATCACTGCAGCCAATCTGATCTGGGCTGCTGGAGTGAAAGGCCAGATGATAGAAGGCCTCAATGCTGACATCGTCACACCAGCCAAAAGATTTGTGGTAGATGAGATCAACAGGATCAAAGGCTATGATAATATTTTTGCAATCGGTGATATGGCCTATATGGTCACGGACAAATATCCTAAAGGCCATCCACAGGTAGCACCCGTAGCCATTCAGCAGGGCCACACGCTGGCGAAGAATCTGCAACACCTGATCAAAGGCGAAGAGACGAAGCCTTTTGATTACTTTGATAAAGGCTCGATGGCTACCATAGGCAGAAACAAAGCAGTGGTGGAAGTAGGTAAGCTATCCTTTGGCGGGTTCTTTGGATGGGTCACCTGGTTGCTGGTACACCTGATGTCTATCGTAGGCTTTCGCAATAGAGTAGTGACGCTCTTCAACTGGCTCTGGAACTATGTGAGCTATGACCGCAACATCCGCCTGATCATACGGCCATTTCACAGAAAAGGAGAGGAAGACAATACATGAAACTGCTCCTGACTGAAGACGGCTCTCACACGATCTATTCTGAGCAGTTTGACGAAATATACCACTCGCGCAGAGGGGCGCTCACCGAGTCTCAGCACGTATTCATACAAAATGGTCTTGCTGCAGTACCCATTCACACAATGGATATATTTGAAGTAGGTTTCGGTACGGGGCTCAATGCATTACTCACATGGATCTATGCCGAGCAGCATGACCTGGAGGTAATGTACACAGCAGTAGAATTGTACCCCATATCAGAAGGAGTATTATCTGAGATCAATCTCGCCTCCCTTTTTCCTGGGCATGAGGATAAATTTCATAAGCTTCATAATGCTCGCTGGGACAGTCCGGATGCTCTCGATGCACGGTTCTCTCTACACAAAATTAAAGGATCGCTGGTCGATTCAATTCTACCCGCGGGACAGGACCTGGTGTATTTCGATGCTTTTTCTCCGGATAAGCAGCCCGAGCTATGGTCTGCTGAGATATTTCATAAAGTATATGAAGCTATGAATCCCGGAGGTATACTGGCGACTTATTGCTCTAAGGGATATGTGAGGCGCAATATGCAGGAAGCGGGACTGCGCATAGAAAAACTTCCCGGCCCGCCGGGAAAGAGAGAAATGGTCCGTGCTCATAGACCGCTGTAGGAAGTTATTCACCTTGACGCATCACATGACGCTAATCTGTATATTTGGTAGATGCTGCGTATCTACAAATCATCTGCAGGATCAGGTAAGACATATACACTGGTACGGGAGTATCTGCGTATAGCCCTGCGGGGTGAAGCGGATAAGTATCGGCATATACTGGCGATCACCTTTACTAATAAAGCGGCAAACGAAATGAAAGAGCGGGTCATCTCTGCTCTAGGTGGTCTGGCGAAGCAAAGTGAGAAAACCAAAAGCCTATCTGCCGATCTCACTGCCGCGCTGGGTATACCTGCAGAGGAGCTCAGTAAAAGAGCTCAGGCACTGCTGCTGGACATACTTCACAATTATTCTGATTTTTCCATATCCACCATAGATAGCTTCGTACACCGTCTCATCAGGTCATTTGCTTATGATCTGCGCATCTCCTCTAATTTTGAGATAGAGATGGACAGTACTGAGCTGCTGACCAAGGCTGTGGAAAAGCTATTGGACAAAGTCAATGACGAAGGCACGAGCCAGATCACTAAAGCATTGATAGACTTTGCAGAGAATAATCTCAATGAAGGGAAAGGCTGGAACCTGGAGTACTCACTGATCAATTTCTCACAGGAGCTTTTTAATGAAGAAGCTTATGAATTTATAGACCGGCTTTCCGGCTTCAGTCTGGAAGATTTCGCTAAGGTGCGTGACAGACTATATGCCGTCAAGGCGGCTTATGAAACAAAACTGTCTGACCCGGCTAAGGCAGCTATAGAGTTGATACACGGCAGTGGCCTGGACGAGTCGCACTTCTATCAGTCCCGCGCCAGTATCTATAAGTATCTGCTCAATATAGCAGGCGATGCCGCTACGGCTAAACTGGAGCCTAATAGCTATGTGCAGAAAACCATCCATGAGGACAAATGGACCTCGGGCAAAATTACAGCCTCAGATAAGGCTAAACTAGAATCTATAAAGGCTCAGATCACGCAGTACTATGAGGAGATACAAGACTCGCGGCAGAATGAGTCAGACTATATACTAGCTAAATTGCTCTTAAAGAATATTTACTCTTTCATGCTTCTGACTGAGATCAAACGTATGCTGGAGGAATATAAGGAGGATAACAACCTGCTGCACATCAGCGAGTTTCAGAAGCGGATCAGCCGTATAGTAAATGAGCAGGATGCACCCATTATCTATGAGCGTATAGGAGACTGGTATGATAGTGTATTGATCGATGAGTTTCAGGATACATCTGTGCTCCAGTGGCACAATCTGCTGCCGCTGATAGAGAATAGCCAGATGAAAGTGGAAGACAGCCTGATAGTGGGAGATGGCAAGCAGGCTATTTACCGTTTCCGAGGGGGAGAGGTAGAGCAGTTTGCAGCGCTGCCACAAGTCTATAAGAGCGATGGGAACTATATGCTCCAGGCCCGTGAGGTGGCAATCATGAACTACGGAGTGGAGGAGCTATCGCTCAATAAAAACTATCGTAGCCGAAAGGGGATCATAGATTTCAATAATCAATTTTATGATGTGGCTGCTGCACAGCCGGAGTTTGGGCACCAGCACATATATACTGGCCACGCACAGCTTTCGGGACGCGAGGTAGAGGGAGGTATGGTTTCTATAGACTTTCTTCACTGCGCGGAAGATGAGGGAGAATACGCTGCGAAGCTATGCGCGCATGTAGAGGCGCTCGTGCATACAGTGCGTGATAGAGGTTATAGCTGGAGTGATATAGCTGTGCTGACCAGGACCAATGTGATAGGCAGCGAAATAGCCGCCTATATGCTGCAACAAGGCATCCCTGTCGTTTCCTCAGAGAGCCTGTTGATCAATAGCTCCTTTGAGGTGCGTGCTACTATATCTTTCCTATACTACCTGTCAGACAAGGATAATCTGATACGCCGCGCTGAGGTGCTGTATTATACTGCCCCGGATCAGATGAGCCGCGATGGACAGACTGTGCATGCGCGACTGCGCGGTTCGTATATGGATTTTGAGCAGTATATATCAGAACTGACGGGCATTTCGTTTGACAGCGATACGCTGGTGCAAAACCGCTTGCCGGAATTGATTCAAGCGCTTTTCCGCGCTTTCCCTTTCCTCAATAAGGAAGACTCCTTTACGCAGTTTTTTCAGGATGAAGTGTTAGAATACTCTGTGCGCAATGGCAACCGGATCACAGAATTTCTGACCTGGTGGGAGGCCAATAAGCATCGCAAGTCGATCATCTACCCCGAGAGTATGGATGCAGTACGGGTACTCACTATACACAAGGCAAAGGGCCTGCAATATCCGGTAGTGATCATACCAGACGCAGACTTTAAGCTGCGCAATACCAAGAAATATCTCTGGTCTGAGCTTACAGAAGATTTTGTAGAGAATGTCAATGTCTTTCCGCTTCCTGTACAGGCCGACCTGGAGGCTACTGCCTACGGCCATTTGTATACTAAGGAAATGTCTGACTCGCTGCTGGATCTGGTGAATCTTTTTTATGTGGCTACTACACGCCCTGAGGAGATGCTCTATATCATTTCAGAGCAGCCGGACAATGAGCCGGAGCGTTTGAATAGCGTGACAGCATTGCTGGTGCGTTTCCTTCGGCAAACCGGTCTATGGGATGGCTTTAAGGAATACATTTTTGGAGATGCAGACACACATAAAGAAAAAATAGACACCAAGAAGGTAGTAAATGAATTCATATACAGTGGCGTGATCAATACACGCGCCAAACACTTGCAGATACGGCTCTCAGATGAAACATTGCTTATCAATGAAAGTAAGGCTATATCATGAAAGGGTTTCTGACCAAAGTGGGAGAATACATCCGAAGCCAGCATCCGACAGATCTGGATAAGGTGCTCTTATGTTTCCCTAATAATCGTGCCGCTTATTTCTCCCGGCAGGAATTTAATGGTGGCGGCCAACGGCAGCCATCTTTTATAGCTATGGAGCGTTGGGTGCATGACCTTTCTCAAAAGACCCTCACGCAACAGGTAGAGCTGATCAATATTCTTTTCAAAGTTTATAAAGAGGTGGGTGGCGTGGATGACTTTGATACATTTATACCTACAGGCTATACTATGCTGTCAGACTTCAATGAAGTGGATATGCAGATGGTAAAAGCCAAAAGCTTTTTCAAAGATCTCTATGATGTCAAGTCTATGAATACCTTTCTGGAGGATGAAGAGACATTGACAGAGTACTCAAAGAACTATCGCGACTTCTGGGATGTTTTCAGGCAGGGCTATTTCCGTTTGCAGGAAGAGCTTCTGCAGTCAGGTAAGGCTTACAACGGGATAATCTACCGTGATGTGGCTGATAATATCGATAAAGCGGATTTGTCCCGCTACAGCAAGATATATTTCATAGGGTTTTCGGGACTCACGCGCTCTGAGCAGAAAATTATCGCCTATCTTTTGGATATCAATATAGCAGAATTTCTAGTGGATGCAGATACCTACTATCTCAACGATGAGAAGCAGGAGGCAGGGGATTTCTTTCGCGAGTATAAAAAGTCGTGGCGTATTCGTTCGTTCAAGTGGGAAGAGTCTCATATACTCAGCTCACCAAAAGATATACAAGTCATAGGCGTAGCCCGAAACATAGGTCAGGCCAAGCTCACGGGAGATATCTTGCAAAATCATCTTAAGGTCGCTAAAGATGATCTTAAAGATACGGTAGTGGTACTACTCGACGAGAAGCTCCTTCAGCCCGTCATGGCATCGCTGCCGGATAGCATTGACTCAGTCAATATTACGATGGGGCTGCCACTGTCGCATATGCAGCTCACAGACTTCATGCACCACATCAGCGGACTGCAGAATAATGCTTCAACATCATCATCCGGAGTCCAGAGGTTTTATCACCGCGATGTATTGGCGCTGCTACATCATACTTACTTCCGCATGATGGTCAGCGACAAAGAAAGCCAGCCTGACGCTATCCGCCATATCCGCCAGGAAAATAAAGTAACTATTACCCGCGATGAGTTACTGGATTGGTTTCGCTCAGATACTGAGCTGATCCATCTTCTCTTTGATATAGCAGATAGCCCCGGCAGCTATCTATCGCGCATGGCAGGTCTGGTAGACTGGTTATATAAAAAGTTTGTAGCTCTTGCCTCGGCAGGCACAGATGTAGCTACAGATATAGAAGTGCTGTATTGGTTGAAAAAGGTACTCATAAACCTTCAATCCCAACTCTCCGCTTTTGAGCCTGTATGGGATATTAAGTCCCTGCAAAAGCTTTTGGAAAATGAGATAAGAAATGTCCGGCTTCCATTTGAAAGCGATAAGGCAGATGGCCTGCAGGTGATGGGTATACTCGAGACTCGCTGCCTCGATTATAAAAATGTGATCATTCTGTCTATGAATGAAGGCATCCTACCGTCCGGCAAAGGTGCACAAACCTTCATACCACATGATGTAAGGCGAGTCTACATGTCTACGCACAAAGAGCGGGACGCCGTTGCTGCCTATCTTTTCTACCGCCTGATGCAGCGGGCAGAGCGGATGTACCTGATCTATAATACCGAAAGCGATCTGCTGGGAGGAGGGGAAAAGAGCCGTTTTATCCTTCAGATGCAGCATGAGCTACAAGGGAAAGCAAACATTACTTTACAGGAAAGAAACTTTGTACTCGGCGCTGAAATGGGGCAGGAGGAGCGTCCTATAGTAGTACAAAAGGATGATGGAGTTAAAGCCGCTTTGAAAAATTACCTTTCGCAAAAAGGACTCTCGCCTACGGCGCTGAATAGCTATATCAACTGTACGCTCCAGTTCTACTTTAAGAATATTATAGGACTCCGTGAGCAAGACGACATAGAAGAAGAGATGGAGGCCAGTACGATAGGTTCCGCAGTGCATTATGCCTTGGAGCATATTTACATGGAGACATTAGACAAGCCTTTGACGGTATCATTTCTTAAATCTGTGATCGGCAATACAGATCGGGTAGGAGGGCTGATCCGCACTTTCCTGCAGGAGCGCTTTGATGTACAGAGTTTGCAGCAAGGCAAGAACTACTTACTTTATAATGTCTGCACCAGCCTCGTTATCAATTTTCTGAAAAATGAAATGAAGCGGGTAGAAGCGCTGGAGCTGGAGGGAAAAAAAGGAATAGTGATACTATTGGAGCAGGATATGCAGCAGCATCTGCAAGTGGGCGGCTATGATATTTTGGTGCATGGACTCACGGATAGGGTAGACCGTGTGGATGATGTGGTAAACATAGCGGATTACAAGACTGGTGACTCTAAGAAGAGCAAGATCAAAATAGACGATATGCCTCTGCTACGCACAGACCCGGAGTATGGCAAGTCATTTCAGCTAATGATGTATGCGTGGCTCTATCGCAGTGTGCATGGCAGTCAACCGCATGGGGTGAGGTCCGGCATCTACTGGCTGCGGCATGCTGAGGGGCGTTATGAGCCCTTGCAAAAAAACGGATCAGATATACTCACGGATCAGACGCTTGACGAGTTTCAGGCTATTCTAAATGATATACTCTCTGAAATAGTGAATGATCAGGTGCCCTTTACCAAGACACAAGATAGGGACAGGTGCCGCTACTGCGACTTCGTAAAAATATGTGCGAGGGATTGAGGCTTACAGCGATCCTTTAAAGTTCTTCTGATATTCCTCCCAGGGAGTTGTTTTAAAGCTATTGCTCACAAAATAAGAAAGGATCGGCTCCGCTTGTTTAGGATCCATATAGCCGGGCACAGCACTGAGCATATTCAGCTCCTCATCGAAATACAGAGTGGTAGGAAAACTCATTCGGTTTTGCAGCAGGAAAGTGGCCAGCTGGCTGTAGCGGCCATCAGAGCCGTACTCTTCACCCTTGAAAACGATCTTGTCATGTGTCTCAGCATTAAACTTGACGCAGTAATAATTGTCGGTCATATATTTGGCGATCTTTGGATTTTCAAACGTAGTGGCATCCATACGCTTGCACCAGCCACACCAGTCTGTGTAGACATCTACAAATACTTTCTTAGGGTGCTTGGCTTGTGCCTGCTGCATTTCCGCCCAGGTCATCCATTTGATGTGAGCTTCACCATTGGCAGGTTTATCTGGTGTGAAAGAGCACATGGTCAAAAAGAGCATAGCCAGTGTTGCAAAATACTTGGTCATGGAGGTATTTCTTTCCTATAAAAATAAGCAAAATCATACCAAATCCTGCGAGGTTCTAAACAGACGTTAAAATCAGAAAATCGCTATCCACACCTGCGATTTCGTTTTCTGCTTTATTTCCTAACTTGCTCTTCGAAACAGCAGAGCCTCAGGCGCTGCGTTAGTGTTATTGTTTCAAAGAGGTCGCACAATGAAAGTATATCTCGACAACGCAGCCACCACTCCGCTGGCCAAGGAAGTCCTGGAGGAAATGATGCCTTTCCTGACGGATAATTTTGGTAATCCATCCTCCATACATGGCTATGGGCGGAAGTCCCGGGCGGCGATAGAGAAGGCCCGCAAAATAGTGGCCGGCGCGATCAATGCATCCACTTCGGAGGTTTTCTTTACCTCCTGCGGCACGGAGTCAAACAATATGGTGATCAAGCAGGCTGTGAAAAATCTTGGGGTGCGCCGTATCATTTCTTCTCCTATAGAGCACCACTGTGTGCTGCACTCCGTAGAAATGGAGGGCCGGGAAGGTATAAAGGTGGATATGGTAGCGATCGGTCAGCACGGAGAGGTAGACTACGACCATCTGGAGCAGCTGCTGAGTAGCAGCCAGGAGAAAACACTGGTCACGCTCATGCACTCCAATAATGAGATCGGTACACTGCTGGATCTGGAGCGTGTCAGTGCACTCTGCAGGCAGTATGGAGCTTATTTTCATACTGATACCGTACAGACTATCGGATACTATCCAATGGATGTACAGAAACTGAGCGTGGACTTTATCAGTGGCTCGGGGCATAAGTTTTATGGACCGAAAGGTGTTGGTTTTGTATATATCAATAGCAATGTCAAAGTACAGCCATTTATAGATGGTGGTTCCCAAGAGCGCAATATGCGGGGAGGCACCGAAAACTTATATGGCATAGTGGGTTTGGGTAAGGCATTGGAAATGGCGATATCAAATATGAGCGCTCATCGTGATCATGTAGCAGCTTTGAAAGCATACATGAAGTCTAGACTGGATACTGAGCTGGATAACGTGACGTATAATGGCTATACCGACGAGCGCAGCCACTACAAAGTGCTAAACGTATCGCTACCTCACAATACAAAGACGGATCTGATTCTTTTTAATCTCGATATAGCAGGTATCTGTGCTTCGGGCGGCAGTGCCTGTACCTCTGGTTCGGAGGTTGGTTCGCACGTGCTGGCAGGTATCAAGGCTGCTCAGGATCGAAAGTCGGTGCGGTTCTCTTTCTCGATACAAAACACGAAGGAGGAAATAGACTACGTAGTAGAGGAACTCAAGAAGATGGTCAATATCACAGAGCCCGCGGGAGTGAAGTAACTCCATGAGCCAGCCTTTCCGATTTAAGCAATTTAGTGTAGCGCACGATAAATGCGCGATGAAAGTCAATACCGATGGAGTGCTGCTCGGTGCATGGGCAGACGTAGCTGATGCGCAAAGAATACTGGATATAGGAACGGGGACAGGGGTGATCGCGCTGATGCTTGCCCAGAGAAGCAGGTGTGTGATAGTCACAGCGATAGATATAGACAAAGATGCTGCCGAGCAAGCGCAGGAGAATGCTCTGGCATCTCCATGGGCAGACAGGTTGTGCATACGGCACACATCGCTTCAGGATATGCCTCAAGAGAGCAAATTTGACCTGATCGTGTCCAATCCGCCCTACTTCATCAACGATTATATCTCAGAAGACACCAAGCGAAATGTGGCCAGGCATAGCACTACTTTGCCTTATAGTGATTTATTGACCGGCTTGGCCGGCCTTTTATCATCTGATGGCCGGGCATGTCTCATCCTCCCTTACTTCAATGTCGGTCAGTTTCTGATCGGCGCGTCTGAGAAAGGCCTGCATCTCAGCCGCCGTACAGATGTGGTAGCTGTAGAAGGGCGCGAACCTTATGTCACAATGCTGACTCTGGTCCGTGTCAGCACTCCGGTGCTGCGTGATAGTCTGGTGATACAGAATAGGTCAGGCGCCTATACTGATGAGTATAGACACCTGACACAACATTTCTACCTAAAGTTTTAAGCCTCTCTGTGGTTGTATTTATTGACGAGTGGCGCTACGAGATAAGAGTATACATAGCATCCCGCGCAGATCGAGAATACTGATTCCAGCGTGGCAAATGACGCGAGCAGGCCTGTCACTATCCTGGCTGGCAAAATCTGATCTGTGAGCAGGAGGGTGGTGATAAGAAGTGTGAATACAAAGCCGATGCCTGCAGCAAATTTTTTAGGTGCCGCGTAGATAGGTTTATTGGGCAGGTTTAAGCCGTCGGCTACCTGACGCGCCACTATCACAAATGGAGTACGCCAGCCAGTAAAGGCCCGCACGAAAAAGTCTAATATCAGATACGCTGGCAAAAATACCCACCCGGTCAATATCGTCGCTATCGCAAAGATCAGGACCTGTGCCGCTACGAGACGTACTACATTTTCGTTTACTCTGGTTTGCGATGCTAAAACTGTATTCATTCTTATTTTTTTCTTAGTTACAGGCATAAAAAAAGCCCCACGATGGTGGAGCTTTCTATATTGAAATTAGATTAGGCTAGCAGGGTCATGTCCACAAATGATCTATCTGCTGCTCGGCAGAACAACAACAGATACATGTATGGATAAAATTCTTCACGGACTTTTGTCTAGTGTTTTGTGAAAGTAGGACGTGACCTCGAGATTTCCAAATTAAATTTTTACAAAGGGATATTTCCGTGCTTCTTCCTTGGCAGTTTTACAGCCTTTGTTTCACATACTTTGAAGGCCCGGATCAGCTTCTGTCGGGTAGCTGCCGGTTCTATCACTTCATCTACGAAACCGCGCGCAGCAGCCTTATATGGATTGGCAAAGTTCTCCGTGTAGAGGTTGACCATTTCATCCAGCTTCTGCGCAGGATCCGCGGCAGAGCTGATCTCTCGCTTGAATATGATCTCTGCGGCACCCTTAGCACCCATCACAGCTATCTCAGCATTTGGCCAGGCGTAGTTCATGTCAGCGCCTATGTGTTTCGAGTTCATCACATCGTAGGCTCCGCCATAGGCTTTACGGGTGATCACGGTCAGTTTCGACACGGTTGCTTCGCTGAAAGCATAAAGCAGTTTTGCACCATTGGTGATGATACCATGCCACTCTTGATCTGTGCCTGGCAGGAAGCCCGGTACATCCACTAAAGTCAGCAGAGGAATGTTGAAGCAATCGCAGAAGCGCACAAAGCGAGCACCCTTAGTAGAAGAATTTATGTCCAGTACTCCAGCCAGCACTGCGGGTTGATTGGCCACGATACCTATACTGCGGCCAGCTATGCGTGCAAAGCCAACGACTATATTCTCAGCAAAATCTTTATGCACCTCATAGAATGACTCACTATCTACAAGCTCCTGTATCACATCGCGCATATCATATGGCTGTGATGGATTGGCCGGTATCACGCTGTTCAGCTTTTCCCGCCATTCATCGCTGCTGTCATAGTCTGCGAGTGGAGCAGTCTCCTCGCAGTTTTGCGGAATATAGCTGAGCAGTCTTTTAATGCCGTTGATACACTCTACTTCATTGGCGTAGGCGAAGTGGGTCACACCAGACTTGGATGCATGCGTCATAGCCCCGCCCAGCTCTTCGCTGGTCACATCTTCATGTGTTACGGTCTTGACCACGTTTGGTCCCGTCACAAACATGTAGGAGCTATTCTCCACCATCATGATAAAGTCGGTCATAGCCGGCGAGTAGACCGCGCCACCTGCGCACGGCCCCATGATAGCAGATATCTGAGGTATCACACCAGATGCCATCACATTGCGGTAGAAGATGTCGGCGTAGCCGCCCAGAGATACAACGCCCTCCTGTATACGGGCTCCACCTGAGTCATTGAGCCCTATCAGAGGGATGCCATTTTTCATGGCCAGGTCCATCAGCTTTACGATCTTCTCCGCATGCGTCTCAGACAGCGAGCCACCAAACACCGTAAAGTCCTGCGAAAAGATATATACCGCGCGGCCATTGATCGTGCCATAGCCAGTGATGACGCCGTCTCCCGGATAAATTTCTTTCTCCAGGCCAAAGTCCTTAGAGCGGTGCTCTACGAACATGCCTATCTCCTCAAAGGAGCCCTCGTCCACTAGCAGGTCCACGCGCTCACGGGCCGTGAGTTTGCCTTTTTTATGCTGTGAGGCGATGCGGTCAGCACCGCCGCCAAGAAGTGCTTGGGCTGTTTTATTCTTAAGGGTATCTAGTTGCTTTTGCATGTTGTAAACGTAGTATTTGGGTGGGGGATTTCCAAACAGTGGCCCAAGTCATTTTACTATAAAAACAGTATCCCCTTCATGATGCGTCAGATCGTTGTATTGATAAGAAAAATTGACCACATCTGTCACTGGTTGATTGTCTCCCGGACACTGATTGCAATTGACGGTATGGTGAGAATATTGGTAGCTGATATTATGGATCGTATCTGATCTGCCTGGTGCGGAGATAATGAAATAGCGTTGATCAAGATAAAATGAGTCCTTGCCGGCTACATATTCGCGTCCAAAATTGATTGAGCTGTCTTGTAAGGTATAATAGGGTAAAGTCGGAGTAGGCCATACTATTGAATCGGTGCCTTTCATGTAGGCGGTGATGCGGATAGTATTTAATTCAGCGGCGGAATAACCTTTGAATACAATACTTATCTGCTTAAAAAAGCTTCCTGAGCATGCTTTTTTAGTGCAGCAGGAGGAGATAAGACATAGTGCAAAGAGTATGGTAAATGACATTTTTGTTTTCATGGGATTTGTCTTTTGATTAAGTTACTATTTCTCTGAATGTGATACCCAGTTGCCCCAATTCTCTCATCACTGGCTCGTATATTTCTTTATGCTTAGGCATCAGTACACCACGCAGGGATATTTGGTTTTTCAGGATAAGTTTAGTAACGATAGCTAGTGGCAGCCCCACAGTAAGAGCCATAGCTGTATGCTCTCCATCCTGGCCCGTCAGGTAGAGTGATGACTGTATGTGATGCCTGGTGCCACCATCCAGATAGTCTATCTCATGCACCATTACCACGAGGTCCTTATCGTTCCGTTGCATCTTCCATTTGTGCTCCAGCAGCTTCTGCAGGCTCTCAGCAGGTGGCACATCATGTGGGAAATTAGCTGCATCAAATACCCCGATCTCCTCCAGCATGTACTGTATCTCCGGTCGGCCTTCCAGGTCCAGTTGTGCTATGGCTTCTTCTTTGGGGATAAAGGTAGTCTTGCCAGCCGGTGTGGTATAGCCTAAACTTACCAGACAGTCCCAAGCCTCGCAGTATGGTGGTACGCGGAGCGTACCGCGGTACATGGTCTCTACATCGTCCAGGTGGTACTCAGAGATGTATTTTAGCGAGTCACGGTTTGGATAGCTGTCATATACGCCATCAGCACCCAGGTCTATAGCAGAGGTATGACTGAAAAGCTGAGGATAGTGTATCTCACGTACGTCTCCGTTTTCTTTCCATTTGATACCGCCATCCCCTTGTCCGGCCAATATCACATTGCGGGGATTCCATGAGAATTTATAATGCCAGGCATTGGTATCACTCTCGGGGGCCACCAGTCCTCCACAGTGAGAGCGGAAGGAAGTGATCTTTTTACCCTGCGCCTGTAGCTCATCTATGATCTGCATGGCGCTCATATGATCTATGCCCGGGTCCAGCCCCATCTCATTCATAAAGATCAGGCCTTTGGTTTTTACCGCCTCATCCATCTCCTTCATAGCCGGTGAGATGTAAGATGGCGTCACGAGGTTTCTGCCCAAAAGCAGACAGTCCTCTGCTATGGTAGTATGCAGTATAGCAGGCAGCATGGATATTACGATATCATGTGCCGTGATCGTAGCGCGGCGTGTGTCCTCATCTTTTATATCAAAGGCGATAGCTGTCGTGTGCGGGCGGCCTTTGGTTTTGGCCAGGGCGAGCTCAGTGGTCAGATCTCCTACGGTGATCTCCCACTGCTCGGTGGCAGCGTGCTCTACGAGGTAGTCTATGAGGTAGATAGAGGATTTGCCGGCGCCGAGGATCAGTATTTTCTTCATAATCTCTAGTGGTCAGCAAATTTATCATTCTTTTGCTGGCGGAAATAATAGTAAGTATTTAGTAGTTAGTATTTAGATGAATACAGCTACGAGGCCGATGTATTTCGAATACTTAATACTATATACTAAATACGCCCAAGATGCCCAAAGCCGTGATATATGATATGGATGGCCTGCTGATAGACTCAGAGCCGTACTGGAGAAAGTCTATGATCAAGGTGCTGGCCTCCGTAGGACTGCAGCTCACTGAGGAGCAGTGCGCCAGTACTACAGGCCTCAGGTTTGACCATGTGCTCGAGTACTGGTATGAGAAATATCCCTGGGAGGCCAAAACGATCGTAGAAGTACATGAAGAAATACTGGATGATATGGAGTACGCCATCACGCATGAGGCACAGCTGATGCCCGGCGTGATAGAGTCGCTGGAGTTATTCACCAGCCGCGGCTATAAGGTGGCCCTCGCTTCCTCCTCTGCCATGCGCCTGATACAGGCCTGCGTGAAAAGGCTGCATGCTCAAGAGATTTTTAAGGCAGTGATCTCCGCAGAGCACGAAGAGTATGGCAAACCACACCCCGCTGTATTCATCAAAGCTGCTGCGGAGCTCAAAGTGCACCCGCTGGACTGCATTGTGCTGGAGGACTCCCTCATGGGTGTCATAGCTGCCAAGGCTGCCCGTATGCAGTGCGTAGCCATACCGGCCCCGGAGAATTTTGATAATCCTAAGTTTGCCATAGCAGACTGGAGGCTGCGCTCACTCACAGAGTTGGCATCCGTACTACCTGCTTAGGCGCGAAAATTTATATTACTTTGCCATAATGCAGATACAGTCTGACATAGAGCTAAAGGATCTCACCACTTTTCACATTCCTGCCCGCGCCCGGCATTTTGCAGAGGTGCGGTCGGTGGATGACATACTCGAGCTACAAAACTTAAAGATCTTTCGCGAGAGTAAAAAGCTCATCCTCGGCGGTGGCAGCAATCTGCTTCTCACTCAGGATTTTGATGGCTTGGTAGTCAAGATATCTATCCCCGGCATCACCTTCGAACGGGAGGATATACATCACTACTACCTGCGCGTAGAGGCCGGAGTGGTATGGCATGAGTTTGTGATGTACTGTGTAGATCATGGCTATGCAGGCGTGGAGAATCTATCCCTCATACCGGGCCAGACGGGCGCAGCGCCTATGCAGAATATCGGTGCCTATGGCGTGGAGATGAAAGATGTCTGCACCCGGGTCGAAGCTATCCATATTGAGACCGGTGAGGTAATCTCTTTTACCGCTGCTGATTGTGAGTTTGGCTATCGCGAGAGCGTTTTCAAAAACAAATACAAGAATCAATTCATCATCACAGCAGTGCATTTCCGGCTGAATAAAGAGCCGCGCTTCAATATCAGCTATGGAGATATCAAGGCTACGCTGGACGATATGAAGGTCTTTGATCTCAACATCAAAGCAGTCAGCGAGGCAGTGATCAAGATACGCTCTTCCAAGCTGCCAGACCCCGCTGTACTGGGTAATGCGGGTAGCTTTTTCAAGAATCCGACAGTATCATTTGAAAAATGTAATGAACTGATCGCTCAGTATCCACTGATGCCGCACTATCCGCAGGCCAGCGGAGATGTGAAGTTGCCCGCAGGGTGGCTCATAGAGCAGTGCGGCTGGAAGGGCAAGCGGGTAGGTAATACCGGTTCACATGCCAGACAGGCACTCGTACTGGTCAACTACGGCGGAGCTACAGGCCACGAGGTCTATCAGCTCGCTATGGATATCCGTCATTCTGTGATGGACAAGTTTGGCGTAGAGATCAACCCCGAAGTGAATTTGATTTGATTGTAGAGCCTCAATATTTTGCGGCTTAAAAGTATAGTAATGAAAAACATAATTGTCACAGGAGCATCAAAGGGTATAGGCAGGGCCATCGTATTGCATTTTGCAAAAAATGGCTACGCCGTAGCTGCCTGCGCCAGAGGAGAGAAGGATATCAAAGCGCTGAAGGCCGAGGTAGCAGCGCTGGCCCCTGATCAGCCGCACGTTTTCGCGATCTGCGATATGGCAGACAAAGCTCAAATAGCAGATTTTGCGGCGCAGATTAAAGCTAAATGGGACCACGTACATATCCTGATCAATAATGCTGGAGTATTTCTGCCCGGCCAGGTGATCAACGAGGAAGAGGGTACTTTGGAGAAACTCATCGACACCAATCTCTATAGCGCCTACCACATGACCCGCCATTTCGTACAGGGCATGATCACTTATGGTCGCGCGCACATCTTTAATATGTGCTCGGTAGCCTCTATCAATGCTTATCCTAATGGGGGTTCTTATAGCATCTCTAAATTCGCACTTTTAGGCCTATCCAAGGCACTCCGTGAAGAATTGAAGCCTCACGCTGTGAAAGTGACATCTATCCTGCCCGGTGCTACTTACACCGACTCATGGGCTGGAGCGGGTATAGAGGAGTCGCGCTTTATGAAAGCTGAAGATATAGCACAGACGGTATGGGATATCTATCACCTGTCAAAGACGACAGTAGTAGAGGAGGTGCTGCTGCGGCCAATACTGGGTGACATATGACCGAAGTCTAAATTCTGTTAAAGCAATCCTCCTGAAATGGCTTCATTTGAAAAATATCGTCCAGAAATATAATTTTACAGACATCAAATAGTATATGGTCATGAAACGAATGTTCCTCTTTGTAAGCGCGATAATCGTCTTGAGCCTATCTGTATCAGCTCAGAAGGCAGCTACTGTGGAAGCCGATCCTAAGGCGGCCAAGCCGGTCAATCCGAACGCCCCTAAGATCAAGTTTATAGAAGAGTCTTATGACTTTGGTACTGTGATAGAAGGACCACAGGTCACGCATGACTTTAAGTTTAAGAACGAGGGCAAAGAGCCGCTGATCCTGTCTAATGTGCATGCTTCTTGCGGCTGTACAGTACCTACCTGGCCTAAGGAGCCTATCCTGCCTGGCAAAGAATCTGTCATCTCTGCTACATACAATACTTCTGGCCGTCCGGGTGCCTTTACCAAGACTATCACTATAGAGTCTAATACCGGTGATGGTACAAAGGTGGTGACTATCCGCGGCGAGGTGATCAAGCCGGAGCAGGACAAGAGCATCCCTCTGGCTAAGCCATCTATGCTCAAGACCAACAACTAATTTTAGATTTCCGTTTTAGGAAACTGGCTACCGGCAATACAGTCTTTGTATTGCCGGTTTTGCTTTATGGCGGTTCTTGCTACTTGCCGCTTTTTTACCGACCTTCGTTCTGCTAAAAAAGTGCTATGCCATCTATATCTATCAAGGGCCAACAGATGCCCGCGTCGCCCATCCGTAAACTGGTACCATATGCAGACGGAGCGAAGAAAAAAGGAACTAAAGTTTATCACCTCAATATAGGACAGCCCGACCTCGAGACACCGAAACAGTTTTGGGACAAGCTCGCACACCTCGATATGAAGGTGCTGGAGTACTGCCCCAGCAATGGCTTTGCCAGCTACAGGGAGAAATTTTCGGCTTACTACAATCGCCTCGGTATAAAGGTGGATGCGTCCAACTTTATCATCACCAATGGTGGCTCTGAGGCACTGCTGTTCACTATGATGAGCTGCATCAACGAAGGCGAAGAGGTGATCATCCCAGAGCCGATGTATGCCAACTATATCAGCTTTGCTACCACGAGCCATGTCACAGTGAAACCTATCTCATGCTCTATAGAGAATGGTTTTGCACTGCCGCCGATAGCGGACTTTGAGAAGCTGATCACTGACAAGACCAAGGCCATCCTGATCTGCAATCCGAATAACCCAACAGGCTACCTATACAGCCGCGAAGAGCTGGAGGTGCTGCGCGGTCTCGCGCTGAAGTATAACCTCTACCTCTTCGTAGATGAGGTATACCGCGAGTTTGTCTATGGCGATGAAAAGCACTTCTCCGCACTCAATCTGGAAGGACTGGATAATAATGTAGTGGTCATCGACTCTATCTCTAAGCGTTTCAGTGCCTGTGGCGCACGCATCGGCGCACTCGTCACGCGCAATCAGGATATCCTCGCCGCTGCTATGAAATTTGCGCAGGCGCGCCTGAGTCCACCATCTCTGGGTCAGATAGCAGGTGAGAGCCTGTTTGATCTCGGGCAGGACTACTATGACGGTGTCAAGAAAGAATATCAATCCCGTCGCGACCTGATGGTCTCGCTGCTCAATAAAATTCCGGGCGTGAAATGCCCTACGCCGGGAGGTGCCTTTTATGCCGTAGCGCAGCTACCTGTAGATGATGCCGATGCCTTCTGCCAATGGATGCTGGAGTCATTTTCTCACAATGGCGCTACGGTGATGATGGCACCTGCCTCCGGTTTCTACTCTACCAAAGGCTCCGGCCGCAATGAAGTCCGCCTGGCCTACGTACTAAATGGAAAGGACCTGACAGCCGCCATGGAATGCCTGGCCCAGGGTATCAAGGAGTACCAGCAGAAATCTGCGAATGTGATCAATCTCAAAACCCAGACTGTATGAACTACTGGCTCATAAAATCTGAACCTTCCACTTACTCTATAGACAATCTCAAGGCTGAGAAGCAAACATTCTGGAGCGGCGTGCGAAACTATGCCGCCCGCAATAATATGCAGGCGATGAAGAAGGGAGACATCTGCCTCTTCTATCACTCTGTCACTGACCCTGCTGTAGTAGGCCTGGCCAAAGTGGTGAAAGAATCGTATCAGGATCCTACCACCGACGAGCCGGCATGGGTAGTAGTAGATGTACAGTTTATGAAGAAGTTTAAAACACCGGTCACACTTCCCCAGATAAAACAGGATAAGAAGCTCGCCAATATGGACCTGCTGCGCCTGAGCCGCCTCTCGGTACAGTCTGTCAAGAAGGACGAGTATGAGCATATCCTGAAGCTGGCAGGAGAATAATCTGATCTGATGGCCGGCAAAAGCTTCTTTGATGTACTGCGGGATTCTATCCATCAGATAGTTTCCGGAGAGGACGTAAAGGAAGACTCCGGTCCGCAGCAGCAGCGCAAGCAAGCGGCCAAGGCGGATATGGAGCATGCTGTGATAGTACTGGCTACAGAGGTCATGCGCCTCCGGGGCAATGCCTCAGAGGAGACAGAAGCTATGCTCTTCAAATTTCTCGAAAAGAACTTTGGTAAAACAGGTGTAAAGCGGCGCAAGCAAGTCAGCGATCATGTATTTGTCGGGCCGCAGGCATTTACCCGTATGGCCTGTGAACAGCTGAATGCACTGACCACAAATGAATCAAAGCTGGAGATCATTAAACTTTTATACAGTATAGCTTCGGCAGATGACTTTATCACCGGCAAAGAGCATAGCACTATACAGAAGATCGCCGGCTATCTCCATATTCCTTCAGACGAGCTGAAGTCTATCAAAGAGCGTTACGTACGGGTCAACAATCCTTTCGCCATACTGGAGATGGACGAAACCATTGTAATATCTGACGTCAAAGCTGCCTATCGCAAAATGGTACTGCTCTACCACCCTGATAAACGGAAAGATAAAGTGGATACCGCTGAGGCAAACCGGAAGTTTCGCGAGATCAAAAGGGCCTACGAGCAGATACTTAGGCAGCTCAGGGATTAATGCCGCTTAGGAAAGTTAAATAACAGAGAACCCAGTATCGGCAGCGCAAATATAGACACAGTGGCAATAGAGAAATACAGGTCCGTGTGGTGGCCGTCTACTATCTCTGCCAGCTCATGGCTCATATACGGCACAAAGAAAGAAGCGATCAGCTTTATACTCAGCAGTCCTATAATAATAAACGCCACCGTATCCAGAAAGGGGAATTGCTCCATCAATTTCACAAAGTAGCCGGCCACGATGCGCATGGCTATGATGCCTATGAAGACTCCTATACACACCAGCACTGTATTATCTGTGAAGGCCACAGCAGCAAATACATTGTCAATAGAGAATGTGAGATCCATCACTTCCACCATTAGTACCGTACTCATAAACGGCGTGAGGAATTTAAAGCGCTTCTTAGTGATATGTGGCTCCTCTATGGCAGCCTTGCCGGTGAGTTTCTTATAAAAGAAATTTATGAAAATATAGAGCAGGTAGGCACCGCCTATCAGTTTGAGCCAGTTGATCTGCATCAGCAGGCTGGCCGAGACCAATGTCGCTCCGCGGAATATATAGGCCAGTATTATACCTATGCGTAGCGCCTTTTTGCGCTGGTGTGGCGGCAGGTCTCTCACCATAGTAGCCAGCACAGCAGCATTATCTATAGATAGCAGACTCTCTATCAAGATCAGGTTGAGAACGATGAATGCAGCCACCTTGAGGTCGGGGCCGAGGTATTGATGTAGAAAGGAGAGGATGGATTCCACAGTGGCTAAATTACATTTTTACGGGCCATGCCCGCCTTGAAAAATTACCTCTATTATTGTACCAAATTCAGTGTATGATCTGGAGCACCAAGCCCGCCACAGACCTGGTCAATAACTATTCTAACGCCCACATGGGCACTCACCTGGGCATAGAGATTACAGAGGTGGGAGATGACTATATCTCTGGCCGCATGCCTGTAGACGAGAGGACCAGGCAGCCCTATGGCATCCTGCATGGTGGTGCTTCGTGCGTGTTGGCTGAGACGCTCGGCAGCATAGGTGGAGCTTTTTGTGTAGACATACATACGCAGATAGTGGTAGGACTCGAGATCAATGCTAACCATCTGAGGCCTGTGACGGCTGGTTTTGTGATCGGTACTGCGCGCCCTATACATCTGGGCAAAACCACGCATGTATGGGATATCAGGATCACTAATGAGAAGGGCGACCTGGTATGTATCAGCCGCCTCACGCTCGCAGTACGTGATATGCCTAAATCTGTTTAGCCGGTGGCCTCGCACAACGATCTGGGCAAACGCGGCGAAGATATCGCCGCTCAGTACCTCGCGGAGAGGGGGCATGCCATCCTGGTCAGAAACTACAGGTTTGAGAAATCTGAAGTGGATATTATCTCCCGGGTAAATGACACTATCGTTTTCACAGAGGTCAAGACGCGAACTTCCGAGGCCTTCGGCTATCCGGAGGATGCCGTATCTGCACGCAAGCAAGCTCAGCTAAAACTGGCCATGGAGCAGTATGTGCTGGAGAATAATATCACAACGGAACCGCGCTTTGACATTGTCTCGATCATCATCCGAAGGGATAAAACGGATATCCATCACATAGAGGACGCTTTCTACCATTAGTGGAGAAAGAGCACAGTGCCTTTGTGTATTTCCAGTGGGCTATCTACGCTCATCCGGTACTCTATCTGATAGCTATAGCAGCCTACCGGTACGTATGATTTGTTGACACTACCGTCCCAAAATTGATGGATATCGCTATTGCCATATACTCTGGCCTGATAGCGGTCATAGATATCTATCTGATAGTACTCTACACTACATCCGGAGGTGACACGAAATAGCTCGCAGGGCCGGCAGTCATCACTCAGAGAGATAGAAGATGGTATGTATAGGCATTCTTTGCCACTACAGTCATATCTCACGGCTGCATCATCCCATGCCAGGAGAGATATATAGGACAGCATTGAAAGCAATATCAGTGCGGGCCGGCGCATAGTGTATGCCTTTATATCAGAAACGATATACCGGCTCAGGCTATTGTGCTCAGGTCAGAATGGATAGCCCACCGCCAGCTGAAATCTGCCGGGGTTCTTGGTATTGAAGAACCACCTGTTAGTACTTTGCCGGCTAGGATCACGTACCGCCATACCATAGTCTACACGTACTACAAAGTAGTTGAAATCCAGTCTCAGGCCAGCACCTACGTCTATCGCAAATTCTTTCCAGAAACGGCTAAAATCAAAATTGGCATTTGGCCGGTCTGCATCTTTATTGAATAGCCAGACATTGCCGGCATCTGCAAAGAGGGCCCCCTTAAACCACTTGAATATATCAAAGCGCAACTCTATATTGCCCTCCATCTTGATGTCCCCTGTCTGGTTAAAAAAGCCAGTACTGAGATTAGCATCATGATTGGGGTCTACATAGCTACCGGGCCCCACCTCGCGCACCAGAAAGCCGCGGAGACTATTGGGCCCGCCACTGGAAAACTGCTTGGTAAATGGAATCGTCTTAGAGTTGCCATATGGTATGGCCAGACCGAGATAGCTGCGTCCCCCAAAGACGCTGTGGTTTGATACGCGATAGTATCCCCTCAGGTCAAATTCACCTCGTACATACTCTGAGAAGTCTTTATTGAAAATTTTATAAGGCAGCTCCTTGGTTTTGTTTGCATTGGCCGCCGAAAATCCGGCCATTAGTATATTGCCTGCGGTCTCCAGATTTGTGCGAAAGTACATATACCGCTTGTCATTCTTATTGACCTGATTATTGTAAATGAATGTATAGCTAGGCCCGAGTATGATCTGCTCCTGATAACTGCTTTTGAGCACAGGATTTTCGTTTAGCCGCTGGTCAAAGTAATAACCGGTCTTGGGTAGAAGGAAGAGCGTAAAATTGATGGGATTTACGATATGTCTTATGAATGAATTCTGATTCCACTCATAGCCAAAGGATGTATTAAAGCCATGCAGGTTATAAAAGAATGTTGTTTTGCCTGCAGTATCAAAGTCATTCCGTTGCTCATAATTGTACGCCAGTGTCAATCGCGTCTTTGGAGCTTTCTCTTTAAACTTATAGCCTATTTTTTTGCTAAAAGGGAACAAGAATTTGTTGAAGTAATAAGACGCCGTAGCGGAGAAATTCTTAGTAAAGATCTGGACCGGCTGATGCCGCCCAAAGGTGAACTGCACACCGGGTGTAAAGTCGAGCGCTAGCAGGTCTGAGCGCTTTGTGATGTTCTTGTTTTTGTACGATACCGTACCTGCTACGCCAAAGAAACCTTCGTAGTTGATATTGGCCTCCGCAGAGGCTGATACTGTCTGCCGTTTGCCGGGCGTCATACTGATGATCACATTCAGGTAGCGCTCTACACCGGGCACGCGCACATACTCTACCGTCACAAATTTGAATATCAGCAGGCTGGAGAGGGCCTTTACGGTTTTCTGATAGACCTCTTTGCTATAGAGCTGGTCATGTGCCAGGAAAGCATTGTCCAGTATGACTTGCGGCCGGATTACCTTCTTCTTATTGATAAAGTAATACTCACCGATGCTGAGCGTGTCCCTTTTGATAGGGCCTTCTACCAGCTCCGCTCCATAGTCGGTGGTCACGTAGATATTATTGATCCAGAACTGCTGGTGAGGCGTGGAGTCATTGACCTGATTGATACGGATATTGATATTGATCACATAGGGCGATGTACTGGAGTCCAGATCAAAAAAGATAAAGTCCTTAGTAAAGAGAAAGAACCCGCTATTCTTCAGATCTGTCTCTATACGCTGCTGCTCGGCCTTGAGTCCTACTATCTGAAACCTGTCACCGCTCCTGAGCAGCGATTTGTCTTTGTGTATACGCGTGATAGAATCTGTCAAATAGGGAGCCACCGGGAATGACACTTTGCCTATGTGCCACTGCGGGCCGCGTTTTACATTATATGTCACTGTGGTCTTCTTCTTTTTGGTACTGACGGTGTGGGTGACATCTGCATACAGATAGCCGTAGTTTTGCAGGTACTGGGCCATCAGCTTGTCACTTTTGTCCGCCAGTTCGGGGTCAAATATCACCGGAGGTTCCCCTACCTTGTTTTTGATCCACCAGCGGGTCTTGGTCTCTTTTTCAGGATTATTTGCGGCAGTGTATAGCCACAGGCGGAAGGGCATAAATCCGAACACGCGTTTATTGGGCTGCTGGGCTATCACATGCTGCAGGTCCTCGTGCGACTTCTGCCGCTCATTCAGGCTCTTATCCTGTATGAACTTTACATTGTTGGCCCTGAGTAGCGTCTGCCCTTCGGTAAACTTTTTTGACACGCGGCAGCTGCTGACAGATAGCACGAGCAGCAGCCCGAGGGCTGCTGAGATCAGGTGGTATGTACTGCGTGCGGACAATGCTCGTATCGCGCTTAATGTCTTCTTTATTTATTACTTTGGCTGTCATGCCCGTATCCAAAGCCCAGATCAAATTTATCCGGTCTCTTCACCAAAAGAAGTACCGCCAAATGTATGGTAAATTTTTGGTGGAGGGTGACAAGTCGGTACGTGAACTACTCCACAGCGTTTTCAAAATTGATGCCATTTATGGGCTATCAGGATGGGTGGAGCGCTATCATAGTCAGTCATTTGAGATGCACGCGGTATCTCCCGCCGAACTGGCCGAGCTCTCCACCCACGAGCAGCCTGACGAGGTGGTGGCCATAGCATCCGTCCCGGCTCCGACCGATACTAAACTATCTCCATCCGGCCTATATATAGCTTGCGATCGGCTCAATGATCCGGGTAACGCCGGAACCATTATCCGTATTGCGGATTGGTTTGGAGCGGGCGCTGTTATTTTTTCTGAAAACTCAGTGGACGTCTATAATCCTAAGGTGGTATCCTCTGCCAAAGGTTCCCTTTTTCGTATACCAGTCATATATGCTGATCTGCCAGGGCTGTTGTCAGACAATAATACGCTAGCGGTGATCGGCACATACATGGACGGCGAAAGTATCTATAGTACTAAGCTCCCTGCATCGGGTATCCTGCTCATAGGCAATGAAGCCAATGGCATAGGAGAGGAACTGGCTGGGATGGTATCTCAGCGCGTTTCCATTCCTGCCTTCGGCAAAGCCGAGTCGCTGAATGCGGGTGTGGCTACGGGGATACTGATGAGTGAGTGGCGGAGGCAGCTGAGTTAGACAAAGTATTTTTGTATTATCTCAATACTCAATACTATTCAGTACTATAAATTAAAAACCCACACAGGAACTGACGTTAAGTTGCTTAAAGTCAGGATTTGGGCTTAGCCTTCACGCTGTAATCCGCCGTTAACCTGTTTTGTGGACGAGGCTCTCCGACTAGTCGGAGAGTGCGGCCCGCCATTGCAAAGGACGATTATAGGCCCGGTTAAATAGTAATATCCAACTAACGCATCTTCCTGTGTGGGGTATCTTAAAAACTCTTGCCACTGCTTACGTTTCGACGTCTCCGGAGAGACAGCAGGGCAAGAGGTTATTTTTATCAAAGAACTAGTGTAAAAATACGCCATTCAGATTAAATTTGACCGGATGAAGCGATATATTTTTATTGACATTCCGGTGGTACTGATATGCCTGAGCCTGCTATCCGGATGCTGGCGCTCTGAGCAGAAGCAGGATACTGTCAAAGCAGAAAGCTATGACTCTACCAAGGTGCACTCTCATGCCATAGATGAGGTGTCTGCCATGATCCAAAAGGACTCTCTCAACGCAGGGTTATATTTCAAGCGTGCTCAGCTGTATCAGGGTCTGGGAGATCTCAAATCTGCACTGACGGATATGTACCTGGCCGGTGTGCTCGATCCTAAAAATAATGACTATAATCTTTACGCTGCAGACCTCTTCATACAGAATAAAGAACCTAGGCGTGCTATCGCGCTGCTCGACCATGCTATCTCGCTCGACTCCGGAAATGTAAAGTACTACGTATACGGAGGCAAGTTTGCCTATATGATCAAGGACTATCCCGGCGCGCTGGCTCACTTTAATGAAGGTATCAGGATAGATATCTTCAACCCGGACCTCTATTACTGGCGCGGAATGACCTATCTGGATATGGGTGATACTACGCGGGCCCTCTCTGCCCTGCAGACATGTGTGGAGCAGGACCCCAAGAACTCCGACGCCTATCTGCAGATAGGTCTGCTGCTGCGCGAGCGTAAGGACAAGATGGCCGATAAGTATCTGGACAACGCCGTGAAGGCAAACCCCAAAGCCACAGATGCGCTGTACGCCAAAGGCTTTGCACAGCAGGAGCAAGGTAAGTATCAGGAATCGATAGAAACATTTAAGACGATCATAGAGCGCGACTATAAAAATGAAGAAGCCCTATACGCGCTCGGCGTCAGCTATATGCAGGTAGACTCTATCCCGGCGGCCTACAAGTATTTTGGTATGGCTATACAGATGAATCCTAAATATGCTGAGGCCTACTACAAGAAAGGCCGCTGTGCTGAAGAGATGAAGCATCTACAGGAAGCAAAGTCTCTGTATCAGGATTGTCTCAACTTCAAACCGGACTACAAGCTGGCGCAGGAAGGCCTGAAGCGCCTTGGCGGCAGCTAACATTTTGTACTGGATCCCTCTCGGAATCACAATCGTTTTTCTACCTTTAGCGCATGTACATACTCTATGACCCGGCGGCTATCCGTATGGACCTGCTGCCGCTCACATACATGCGCCCTGTGGCAGACTGCCGTGTAGGTATCATGACCATCCGCGAGAAATGGCATCACCTGTTGGGCGAAGACACATTCACATTGTCAGAGAGTTATCTATCAGGCAAGTTCCCTTTCTGTACGACAGAAGGCAGCCATATCTATATCAATGGCTCTATATTGCCTACTGCTGAGATGGTGCGCCTCGTGAAGGCCCTCAAGGATGACCAGGCCCTGCATGTGAGCGGTACTACCATAGCCTACTGCGCGCAGGGATTGCCTCAGTGGCAGCAGATAGAGGCGGATGCTTTGTCAGCGCACTATGTCACCTATACGGAGGACCTACGCCAGGTGCGGTTTCCGTATGATGTTTTCCGACTGAACGGGGCAGAGATAGAGTCTGATTTTAAGTTGCTTACAAATGGTAGAAAGTCTGCACCTGTGAGCGCGACCAATACTGTAATAGGCGATAGCGGGCAGGTTTTCATAGAGGAGGGAGCATCTGTAGAGTGCTGCACTTTCAATGTGAAAGGTGGTCCGGTCTATATCGGGAAAGACGCCGAGATCATGGAGGGCTGCCTGGTGCGGGGGCCCTTTGCGCTGGGCGAGCATGCCGGGCTCAAGATGGGTGCCAAGATATACGGAGGCACCACCATAGGTCCGCACTGCAAGGTAGGTGGTGAGGTGAGCAGTGCTGTCTTCTTCGGCTATAGCAATAAGGGGCATGATGGATTTATAGGCAACTCGGTGATAGCCGAGTGGTGCAACCTGGGCGCGGACACCAACTGCTCCAACCTCAAGAATAACTACGGCACAGTAGATGTCTGGAATTATACCAAAGAAGAATACCTGTCCTCGGGCCTGCAGTTTCACGGTCTTGTGATGGCAGACCACGCCAAGAGTGGTATCAATACCATGTTTAACACGGGCACGACCATCGGTGTAGCTGCCAATGTGTTTGATGGTGGTTTCCCGGATAAGTTCATACCATCATTCACCTGGGGTGGTGCGGGAAAGAAGGAGACCTTTCGCTTTGACAAAGCACTCGAAGTAGCGGAGCGCATGATGGCGCGCAGGGATATCAAACTCTCGCAAGGCGATATAGATATGATGCAGGCAGCATTTGATCGTGATGAGAAATACCGTAAGTAAAAAGCAATGAGAAGGAAAATAATCGCTGGTAACTGGAAGATGAACCTCAGGTTTGACGAGGCAAAAGCGCTCGCCTCTGCCATCAGGGATGGTGAGAGCGCATACAGGCATGAGGTGATACTCTGCCCGTCATTCCCATATCTCACCTCATTGGCACAGGTGCTAGCGGGTAGCAAGATCTCGCTAGGCGCGCAGAACTGTGCAGACAGGGAGAATGGCGCCTTTACCGGAGAGGTATCTGCATCTATGCTGGCATCTGTCGGTATACCGTATGTGATCATAGGTCATAGTGAGCGCAGGATATACTACCATGAGTCGCATGCAGTGCTGAAAGACAAGATCAACATCGCGCTGGCTAATGGTCTGAAGCCCATTTTCTGCTGCGGTGAGACCAAGGAGGTACGCCTATCTGAGCAGCAGGCAAACTATGTAGAGCGCCAGCTGGAGGAGAGTTTATTTCATCTCAGCGAGGATGATATACTACGCGTGATCATAGCTTATGAGCCGGTGTGGGCTATAGGCACGGGGCTCACCGCTACACCTGAGCAGGCGCAGGAGATGCACCACTTTATCCGCACACGCATAGCTGCCAGATATGGCAGGGCGATAGCCGATCAGATCATCATACAGTATGGCGGCAGTATGAAGCCTGATAATGCAGCGGAGCTGCTATCTCAGCCGGATGTGGATGGTGGCCTGATAGGAGGAGCTTCGCTAAAGGCTGACGACTTCAAGGCTATCATTGCCGCTGTTTAATATTTACTCACCTGACCAATCAATATCGTGGACTATATACAATATGAATTTTTTACCCGTGAGGAGGCATTGAGGGATTTCCTAATCTCTCTGCTACCCGAGGTCGGCTTTGATGGATTTGAAGAAGTACCTGATGCAGTGCGTGCATTCATACCCGGCCCCGCAGTGAGGCAGGAGGAGATACAGGAGATACTGCGGCAGAATGGCCTCGACCATATCAGCTATCAGACAGCCGTCATAGCCCAGCAAAACTGGAATGAACAATGGGAGAAAAGCTTTCATCCGCTGATCATAGCGGGCCGGGTCAGCATACGTGCACCCTTTCATGAGCCGCAGCCGGCAGAGTATGAGCTGATCATAGAGCCTAAGATGTCCTTTGGTACCGGTCATCATGCTACTACTGCACTGATGATAGAGCAGATGCTGGATATAGATCTGACGGATAGAGATGTGGTCGACTTTGGCAGCGGTACCGGTGTACTGGCTATACTGGCAGAGCATCTCGGCGCAAAGCGTATCATAGCCATAGACAATGAAGAATGGGCAGTAGAAAACTGCCGCGAGAATATCGGGCGCAATCAAGTGAGCAGGGTAGAGGTCATCCATGCGGATACGATGTCTGTGGTGTCAGAGCAGTTTGATGTCATGCTGGCTAATATCAACCGCAATGTCATTATGAAAAATTTAGAATCCTGGCGCACTTTCATCAGACCGGCGGGCGTTTTAGTAGTCAGCGGCATTTTGGTCACTGATACCAAAGATGTCACAGATCTGGCAGTAGCATTGGGATTCACGGTGATACGTCAGCTCACGCGGGATGGGTGGGTCAGTGTTAGTTTTCACGCATAGAGTGGTTCATACTTTTTTGACCGGCATCCCTGTCGAAACATTTTTTTTAAGTAATTTGTCACGGTCGGACCAGATCACTTTTATTAAAACTGTAACTCAAAGGCTGTCCAAAGCACTAGCTGCGGCCATATCATACAATTCACAGAAATGACAAAAAAACTCCTGACCCTGGCGTTTATTTTTGCCCTCGTCCAGCAGCTATCTGCACAGACGCTCACCACCTTTCCCACTGATAGAGACAAATACATCAAGGCGGTAGAGCAGATGATGACGGGCTCTAAAGCCGACAATCTGATGCAGGCCGATGAGGATTTCAATAAGAATATAAAGACCGGAGCGATATCTGATGCACAGCTGCAGCAGATCATAGCGGCTACCAATGTGCTGGCACCGCGCAACCTCGCTCCATTTCCCTATTACTATAATTTCTTTACTACTATTAATGCCTTTGCTAAAAATAAGATATCGGCAGACAGGTTTAATAACTGGCTGGACATACTAGGCCAGGTGACCAAAGGACAAAAAAAGGGAGACAATCACGATCTGGGCAAGTTTCTGGAGTTCTCAGTCGCATTTTTTGATAAAGGAGCACTGTATAGCTCTATGTCAAAGACCTGGCGCACGGATGCTAAATCATATACTTTGGGCTATGAATCGTGGAAGCCGGTAGTCTCTATACCTCTGGGCAAACTGACCGGTACGACCAGCAATGATACAATCTACATTAATAGCACTTCGGGCAAGTATTTCCCTACGGAAAATAAATGGTATGGCAAGGGAGGGCACGTAGACTGGGAGCGCAATAAGCTGAGCGCCTCCAATGTATACGCAAATTTCAGATCAGAGTATGTGATCAATTTTGACAATACCATCTACTCCGTAGACTCGGTTGAGTTCTACTACAAAGACTTCTTTGCTACACCGCTCTATGGTCGGTTTACAGACAAATTTGTAGGTGGCAATGACTCTGCTTCTTCTTACCCGCGCTTTGACTCCTGGTCTAAGAATGTAACACTAAAGGAGATCGTGCCTAATGCTATATACTCCGGCGGCTTCGGCCTCTGGGGCCCCAAAGTAATGGGCTATGGTGTACCTGATACGCCTGCCACAGTAACTTTTTACAAGCGGGATAAGACTAAAGCTGTGACAGCATATTCGCAGTCATTTACGATCAAGAAAGGTGTAGAGGTAGGATCGCCAAAGGCTGAGGTCATAATATTCAATGGTAATGATACTATCTATCACCCTCAGCTCATCCTGACCTACAAGGCGAAGAACAATGAACTCCGCCTGCTGCGTGGTGAGTCCGGTATATCCAAATCAAAATTCTTTGACTCCTATCACAATCACGAGTTTGAAGTGGATGCTATTTTCTGGAATCTGGACTCCTCGCGCATGCAGCTCAAAACGCTCAATGGTATAGGTCAGGTCGGGTCCGTATTTGAATCCAACAATTTCTTCAATAAGGAGCGTATCAGGCAGATACAGGGGGGAGCTCCCTATGAGCCTCTGTCTATCATCAAGCGGATGTATGAGAAAACAGGAAACCGCGAGCTGAATGCAGCGGATCTGGCAAAGGCCATAGATCCCCACCTCACAGAGGAGCAGGCCAAAGCGCTATACTACAGCCTGGTGGAGGGAGGCTTCATACGCTACGATGAGAACACGGGTACTGTGACCATGCGTGATAAGGTGATAAACTATGTGATGTCAAACTCCAAGAAGCTGGACTATGATATCATACGCCTGAAATCTGTGCCTAAGACCGGTACTGACTATATAGATCTGAAGAGCAATACTGTAGAACTGAAAGGTGTGGACGCTGTGCCGATCAGTGACACCGCCAAGGTTGTAATATTCCCTTATAACAGGTCTATCAATATCCAGAAGAACCGGGACATGACTTTTGACGGTCTGGTGTACGGTGGGCGCCTGGATTTCTTTGGCAGGAATTACAAATTCGACTACCAGCCGTTCACCTTTGACCTGAATGGTCTGGACTCTATGCGTATCAATATACCTGATAGCCTGGGCAGACTGGATGCTAACGGTGAGCCTATGCTGCGTACCCTCCTCACGGATATAGTCGGTGTCAAAGGCCTGCTGGAGGTAGACGCTCCTATCAATAAGTCTGGCCGTACCCGCCTGTCGCAGTTTCCCAAGCTGACGAGTAAGGATAAATCTTATGCCTACTACGATGATATAGCCGGCGGCGCCTACAAGCGCAAGGATTTTTACTTTGAGTTGCAGCCATTCCGCTTGGATAGCCTCAATACGTTTACGCCATCTGTGATCAACTGGGATGGGCGCCTGGTATCAGGCGGGATCTTTCCTGATATTAAAAATAAGCTGCACATCATGCCTGATTTGTCATTGGGCTTTGATATCATCTCTCCGGATGGCGGATATGCGCTGTACAAAGATGGAGGCAAATATGAGGGTGATCTGACCTTGAACCATAGCGGCCTCTCCGGCAAGGGTAAGATAGAACACCTCACAGCTACTTTTACCTCACATAATATCATGTTCTATCCTGACTCACTCCATGCTACGAGTGATTCTTTTCACATCAAAAAAGTATTTGACGGTGTCAAAACCCCGGAGGTGGCGAGTACGGGTAATGATATATTCTGGAAGACAAAGGCTGATAGTATGATCATACATAGTGTGAAGGAAAAAGCCTTTGCGATGTATGAGAATCAGACTTCATTCAACGGGGCGCTCCTGCTCACTACCAAGGGACTGCGCGGCAATGGTTTTCTCGACTGGGCAGAGGCCAATCTGACTTCAAAGGATTTCCACTTCCAGACAGAAAACCTCTCTGCAGATACGGCCTCTATGAATATCAAATCTATCTCTGGCGACAAGGTGACTTTCAAAACTCCGAATGTCAATGCCAAGATCGACTTCAAAAATCGCATAGGTGATTTCAAGTCCAATATTCCTGACAATCCGACTGAGTTTGCATACAACCAGTTTAAGACCAAGATCGCTGAGTTTAAGTGGTATATAGATCAGAAGATACTCGACTTCCGCGTGCCGCCGGGCAGCCAGGGCGAGTACTTCACCTCTACGCGCGAGAGCCAGATGGGCCTGCAGTTTCTGGCTAAGAGAGCTACCTATAATCTCGAGACCTCTATCCTGCGCGCAGAGCAGGTGCCATATATTCTCATAGCCGATGCCAAAGTGATACCGGATAGCGGCATAGTAGTGGTGCAGGGTGAGGCCAAGATAGACCAGCTACACAAGGCGACTATCATAGCCGATACGCTGACCGCCAAACATAAGATCGAAAACTGTACTGTAGACATCATCAGCAAGGCTGAGCTGCGCGGTACGGGCGACTACAAGTTCTCTACCAGGGATCATAAGGACGAAAAGATCACCTTCAATAATATTTTCTGCAGCAAGGAGTCTCTGGGTGACTCTAAGTATAAGTTTGATGCCTACAGCCTAGTGGCAAAGGGGCAAGTGCTGGATACGACTGATGGCTTCTTTATCTATCCCAAGGTCACCTTCAACGGAGACGTGAGTCTTTTTGGCCACAATCCTTATTTATTCTTCAAGGGCTATGCGAAGATCAACTTCCGGGACCCCGCTATTACCACCTCAGACTTCAAGATAGTAGATGATGTCAATCCCGACAAGCTCTACCTGCACTACGACTCTACTACTAAATCTTCTGATGGTACTCCGGTAGTGACGGGTATTTACTTTAATAAATCGAGCGAGACGCCGGTCATGTATCATGCACTTTTCACTCCGGTGATGGCGCATAGTGATCCTGCACTTTTCAAAGCACCCGGAGTAGTGACCTACCATGAGAAAAGTGGTGAGTATGTGATGGGGGATCCGGGCCGTGTAGACTCCGGTACTCTGGTAGGAAACATCATGCGCTACAATGAGGCGAAGGGCATCATCCGCGGCGAAGGCAAGATGAGTTTCGGTACCGACTTTGGGGTGATAAAATATGCGATAGTGGGTACAAATGAGGTAGATCTGGCCAAGAAGCAATATCTCTTTAATATGACCTTTGGCATAGATATGAATCTGAACAACAAAAATCTCGATGAGAAGTTTCAGCAGATCATGACCATAGACAATGCCGATGGCCCTGACGCATCGTATGAGGGAGATAAGTTTAAGATGGTGTACAGTAACCTGGCGGACCCTAAGGACGATGCCAAGCTCATCTCCAACCTCTCTGTAGCGCAGACCTTCGTGCGGCCAAAGGATTTCAAATACTATCTAGTATTTGATGATGTACGCTTTATCTATGATCCGGATGATCTCACACTGCGCTCCTATGGCAGATTTAATCTGTCATTCATAGGTGAGAAGCCGATACACAAACGCATCGAAGGTTTCATCGAAGTGGGTCTCAAAGCCAATACCTTTAATATTTATCTGAAGACTGGATCTAATGAGTGGTTCTTCTTTGAGTATCGCCCAGGTTCGTTGGGCCTTATCTCTTCTTATGATGATTATAACCGTATAGTGGCTACTATGACGGCTGCTCCTCCTGACAAGCGCAAGATCACCGGGGAGAAAGGCCAGTTTTATACTTATAATATCGGCTCTACGATCAATAAGTCGGCCTTTCTGGATGCGATGAAGGATAAATCTAATCCTAACCTGCCGGCTGAGAAGATCATAGTAAAGCCTAAGATCAACAGAGATAGCCTCGCTAAAGCCCAGATGAAGACGGAGACACCTGATACTTCAAAAAAAGCTGCGCCTGCAGCTGCGCCCAAATCTGAACCTGCCACTACTGATAGTGTAGGAGGTGAGGCGCCTAAAGAAAAGGAAAAGCCAAAATCTGCTGCGCAACGCCGTGCGGAAAAACTGAGGCAGAAAGCAGGTGAAGATCCAAATGCCGTACCTGCTGCTCCAGTCTCAGCTCCGCCTACTCAGCCAGATACAGCAGGCCAGAATGCTCCTCCCGCTCCAGCACCTGATAAGAAAGAGGCACCGGCTGCACCGCCTACAGAAACACCGAAGTCGGAAGCTCCGGCTGCCACCCCTGCTAATACCACGCCGCCACCGGCTACAGAGAAACCGGCAGAAACACCTGCTGCTACGCCGCCTGCAGAGACACCGAAGTCAGAAGCTCCTGCTTCTACACCTGCCAATACCACCACGCCACCACCGGCGGCAGAGAAACCAGCTGAGACGCCTACGTCCACGCCACCCACAGAGACACCGAAGTCAGAAGCTCCGGCTACTACACCTGTGAATAATACGCCGCCACCAGCTACAGAGAAACCAGTAGAAACACCGGCAGCTACGCCACCTGCAGAGGCACCGAAGTCAGAAGCTCCGGCCACTACACCTGTGAATAGTACACCACCAGCTACAGAGAAACCAGCAGAAACACCGGCCGCTACGCCACCTGCAGAG
>JAFDYQ010000037.1 GCA_018267365.1 Bacteroidota bacterium
GCGAACGCAAGTTCGAGTCTTGCTCCCGCAACTAGATAGAGGTTCGCATATGCGAACCTCTTTTGTTTTATGTATAAAGTCTACCTACAGGGTTGTCTTGCCTCATATGAAAATTATCTTATCTTCATCCCGATCAAGGACATAACGCGTGCTTTTCAATTCATTCGAGTTTTTTGTCTTCCTGCCTATAGTGTTTCTGCTCTATTGGTTTGTATTCAATAGAAGTCTAAGGGGGCAGAACATCCTCATACTCGTAGCAAGCTATTTCTTTTATGGATGGTGGAGCTACAAGTTTATGGGGCTGCTTATGCTCAGCACTCTTTTAGACTACCTATATGGTTTTGGAGTGGCTTCATCTGATAAGAAGCGAGCTAAGTTTTTCCTGTGGCTCAGTCTGATCAATAATCTGGGCATACTCGGGGTATTTAAATATTACAACTTCTTTGCCCTCCAGTTTCAACACGCCTTTGGAGTAGTAGGTATCCACTTCGATCCGATGCTACTGGATATTGCCTTGCCCATTGGCATATCATTCTACACCTTTCATGGCATGTCCTATGTCTTTGACATCTACAGAGGTCAGCAGAAGCCGGTCAGGGATTTTGTAGAGTATGCCGTCTTTGTAGCTTTCTTCCCCCTGCTGGTAGCGGGACCCATAGAGCGGGCACACCATCTGCTGCCTCAGGTCAGAAAGCAGCGCCTCTTTGATTACAGACAGGCTGTAGAGGGATGCAGACTGATCCTATGGGGACTAATCAAAAAGGTAGTAATCGCAGACAGTCTCTCAGGCTTTGTCAATACTTCTTTTGATGGGTATGCACATCTATCTTCCTTCAGTCTCATCTTAAGCGCGATCGCCTTCAGCTTTCAGATCTACGGTGATTTTAGCGGCTATTCGGATATTGCATTGGGCACAGCCAAACTTTTTGGTTTTGAGCTACTGAGCAATTTTAAATTTCCTTACTTCTCCCGCGATATAGCCGAGTTTTGGAGGAGATGGCACATCTCTCTGTCTTCCTGGTTTCGGGATTACCTGTATATACCACTGGGGGGATCACGGTCTGGCAAGATGATGGCCGTACGTAACACGTTCATTATTTTTCTGGTCAGCGGCTTCTGGCATGGAGCCAATTGGAATTATATAGCATGGGGCTTCATACACGCCTGTGGATTTTTACCATTGCTGCTCCTGGATCGAAACCGCACTCATGTGAATGATGTAGTCGCTTTTGACCGGGCTCTACCGACTGCCGGAGAGCTATGGAAGCTAATCACTACGTTTACCTTTGTGACATTTGCCTGGATCTTTTTCCGGGCACATAGTGTAGGCATAGCTGCCGGCTATATAGGCCGGATAGTAGTGAGCGCTATACATGATCCGGGTCAGTTCTTGCACATTCCCGAGGGGGCCTTTATCTTTTTGTACATTATCCCGCTACTGATAGGAGACTGGTGGCTACGGCGTGATGAGCGGTCACTACGTACGTTACCATTGGCGCAGCCGCTGCGGCTCGCTTTTTATGTCTTGCTCATGCAGCTCTGCCTGATGAAAGGGGTCGAGCATAAAATTCAGAATAAATCGCAAACCTTTATATACTTCCAGTTTTGATGAAGCGGTTTCTGACATATGTGATCGGAATAGTAGCATGCTGGCTGGCGATCAATGCGGTAGCTCCCGTACTAGGGCTATACAAGCTTCATAGAACCTATCCTCACATGCAGCAGCTCTCGCTGAAAATACTGCGCTCACCAGACAGCACGCCACCGCATACTGTAGTGGTAGGCTGCTCCAACCTGCAGCATAATATTGATATCCGCAAAATACAACGCACTCTGCCGGGGATAGACTTTATGTACTTCTCGGGCAGCCAAAACTCCACCTTCCTGCAATATATTTCTGACGCGGGCATGCTGGACCGGTACCACACCATCGTATTCTATACGCCATACCAGATGTTTGAAAAAAACAACTTTCTATCTCAAAGCACCATACAGTATGAGAGCACTGCCAGCTATGACTATGTACTAAATATCATCCGTCACAACCCGATCTCATTTTTCTACAATTGGAATGCCTACTTTAATACTACCGACTCTATCCGTGCACATCAGGTATACATCCCCACCGCTACGTTTGATGAGTGCGTGATAGCACGAGACCATTTTGTAGACTCCTTACTCACTGATCGTACATCATTTGCCCTGTGCAATGAAAAATTTAATGCAGAACGGCATCGGGTGATCATCCCTGATTTCGGAGAGGAGGATATTGATTTTATCAATGCTATACCACACCGAGGCCAGTATATCCGTATCATTTTATCTCCTATACCCAATACGAAGGCAAACGTAGATAATCTGGCAAGACGCATGAGCGCTATCCGAAAACTACCCAATGTGCTTAATATGCCGCCGGTGCGTGATTCTACTCTCTTTTATGATCAATGGTACCATCTGAATAAGTGCGGGCGGGAGATGGAGACAGACAGTATGATCGTACTGCTGCGCGAGGCAGGCCTGTGAGACATATTGTTGCTGTTCATTTAAACTTGTATCTGCAGTGAGACCAGAAAATGATACCGGATCCAATGTGAGCAGCGTGCGCTGGCGCATCTGTGCGCTACTCTTCCTGGCTACCACCATCTGCTATGTAGATAGGAATGTGCTGTCGTTTACCATGATAGACGACTACTTTCGCCGCGAGATGCTGGGGTTGCCTGCGGGTGCCGTGCTGACTGATGCCGATGTGGCGCGTTTCAAAGAGCTTATGGGCTATGTAGATGGCGCTTTCAAAGCTGCATACGCTATTGGCTTTCTGATAGTGGGCTACTTCATAGACCGTATCGGTACCAAACGAGGCTTCTCCATCTCGCTGCTCATCTGGAGCATCGCCGGCGTGGCTACGAGTATCGTCAGTTCTGTGCGTGGACTGAGTATAGTGCGCTTTGTACTCGGCGTAGGCGAGTCTGGCAATTTCCCCTCGTCTGTCAAGGCAGTGGCCGAATGGTTCCCCAAGCGGGAGCGCTCACTGGCTGCGGGCATCTTCAATGCCGGAGCTAATGTCGGCATCATTCTCACGGCGCTGGCGGTGCCATTTATCACATTGCATTATGGCTGGCGGACAGCTTTTGTAATGACAGGTGCGCTGGGCGTGGTAGTACTCACCTTATGGTATTGGATCTATCGGCTACCGGCTGAGCATCCGTCTGTAAGCAGCGCCGAGCTTCAACACATCCAGAGCGATCACGATGCCGCTGATATGCGCCGTATCCCGTGGTCGCAGATGTTTCGCCACCGGCAGACATGGGCTTTCTGCGCGGGCAAGTTCTTTGCCGATCCCATCTGGTATTTCTACCTGACCTGGCTACCAGATTTCTTCAATAGCAATGAGTCGCTCGATCACAAGCTGGACCTACAGCATATCGGCTTGCCCTTTCTCTTTATCTATGTAGTGAGCGATCTGGGCAGTGTCTTTTTCGGGTGGCTCTCCTCGCGCCTGATACAGTCCGGCTGGTCGGTCAATAGGGCCCGCAAGCTGACCATGCTGATCTGTGCGCTCTGTGTCGTGCCGATCATCTTTGCTGCTTCTACGCATAGTATCTATCTGGCCGTGGCCTTCATAGCCCTGGCTGCTGCGGCGCATCAGGGCTGGTCTGCCAATAACTACACACTGGCCAGTGATATGTTTCCCAAGCAGGCTGTCGGCTCTATGGTAGGCATAGGCAGCATGATGGGGGCGATCAGCGGGACTGTCTTTGCTGCCTCTACCGGTGTGATACGGGTGAAGTTTGGCTACCTGCCGTTATTCATCATAGCGGGTACTTCTTACCTGATAGGATTATTGTGTATACACCTGCTCGCTCCCAAGCTGGAGCCGGTGAAGCTGGACGACTAACTCAGCGTGCGCAGCCACTCACGCAGCTCCGCACCGATGTCCTCACGCTGCAGTCCGAGTACGATATTGGTCTTGATAAAGTCGAGCTTATTGCCCACGTCATGACGTACCCCGTCAAAGAGGCGACCATACATGGCGCGTTGCTCCATCAGGATCTTCATCGCATCTGTGAGCTGTATCTCGTCATTCACACCCGGTGGTGTCTGCCGCAGTGCATCAAAGATATCCGGAGTGAGTACGTACCTGCCCGCAAAGACCATATCCGATGGGATGTTGCCCTGCGGTGGTTTCTCTACCAGCCGCTGTGCTTTATAGAGTTTCTCAGAGACCTCTTCTCCCACAAATACGCCATACCTGTGCGCCACCGCCATTGGTACTTTCTGCAAAGCCACTACTGCGTCTTGCTTCAGCGCATAGTCTCTGGCCAGTGTACCGGTGAGCGGCGCTGCTGACTCTACTATCGTGTCTCCCAGCAGCAGCGCAAACGGCTGACCTGCTACAAACTCCTCCGCACACAGCACCGCATCGCCCAGGCCGCGCTGCTCTGCCTGATAGATGTAGGTGATGTTAGCCATACCGTGCAGGGCTTTGATCTGCTCCAATTCTACAGTCTTCTTCTTCTGCGTGAGCAGCTCCTCCAGGTGTTCATCTTTGGCAAAGTGCTCCTTCAGCACTTCTTTGCCCTCCGATATGATGATGAGGATATCTGTTATGCCCGACTGCACGGCTTCTTCCACCACATATTGTATCACGGGTTTGTCTACTACCACAAGCATCTCCTTGGGCTGTGCCTTGGTGGCCGGTAGCAGACGGGTACCAAAGCCCGCTGCGGGTATGACTGCTTTCCTGACTGCTTGCTGCATCATGCTATATCAGGTATGAGCACCTCAGCGCCTATGCTATGCATGGCAGCCTTCAGCGCGGTCAACATATTATCATCTGTATAAGTGCCAATGATAGCGCCACCGGAGCCGGTGAACTTGGCACTGGCACCTACGCTGCGTGCCTGCTCTACCATTTGCTTATTGCCTATGCTCACGGGTATCAGGCCTGCACGCAGGTCATAGTTGGCATTGATCAGGTCCGCTACATTTTTATCGCCGGCAGAGATGCGCCGCCAAAACTCGCTGGTGAGCTCTTTCCACTTCTCCATGGCATCGAGTACGGCCTTATCTCCGGCTGCATACCTGCGCGCCAGATCGTTGTGCGTCATCTCAGAGCCTTCTGACAGATTGGTGCGGTAGGCCAGGTAGATACCGGGCAGCAGGCCCTTGTCAAATGGTATATACTCGCCATAGCCGCGGCTGCCCATGAGCTTTTTGTCAAAGTCCATATACACCGGAGTGCCATACACCTGCGCCACACGGTCCTGCAGACCGGCGCCGATCTTGAGTTCGTCCTTCTCAGCAGAGAGTATGAGATTGGCCAGGACCGGATTTGGTATCTCTACTTTGTAGAACTGCATGAGTGCGCGCATGGCCGCAGTGACGATAGCGCTGGAGCCAGCCAGGCCCAGACGGCCGGGTATATCAGACTGATAGCTGATGCGGAAATTGGCTGAGGTGTCTGCACCCTGCTCTGCTGCATAGTGTGTGAAGACGCGGATGGCGGCCTTGACCAGGCGGACACCACCATAGTAGCCATTGGCGGCTATCTCCTCAGAGAGGTCATGTATGCTGGAGAACTGCAACCGCTCCCTGCCACATGGTACAATGTGCAGATGGTCTGAGGGCACGAGCTCTACCTGTGCCGAGAAGTCGCGAAAGACGAATGCTATGGTGCGGCCATAGTAGCCGTCAGAGGGGTTGCCTATGAGAGCAGCGCGCGGATATGCAGTAGTACGGATCATGAGTGCGATAGCGGCGGCAAACTTAGAGATTTAGCAGCAAATATGGAGCGGGCCTTTTGAGATGCCCGAAAAACCTGTACTTTTGCAACCCTCCGAGGATAGTCATAACCCTCTCCCGGTATGGCCGCGTAGTACAATGGATAGTATGGAGGTTTCCGGAGCCTCAGATTTAGGTTCGATTCCTAACGCGGCTACTCAGAGCCTGGCAGTTGCCAGGCTTTTTTATGCCCTTTCGGAAAGGTTTCTGAATAACTTTTCATAGAAGTGCGGTATCCTTTGCCGTATTTTGGTGTCTTCATTTTTAGCCTATGGCCACGATACAAGATGCCCTACAGGTACTTCAGCACAGGTTTGGATATGACGCCTTCCGGCTGGAGCAGCAGCATGCTATAGAGCACATCCTGCGGGGTGGCGACTGCCTCGTACTGATGCCCACGGGCGGCGGCAAGTCGCTCTGCTACCAGATACCTTCGCTACTTTTTGATGGACTCACTATAGTGGTCTCTCCTCTCATCTCACTGATGAAAGACCAGGTAGATGCACTGCGGGCAAATGGCATCGCAGCTGCCTATCTCAATAGCTCTCTCAGCCTCGCGGAGCAGAACCGCGTGATGCGCGAAGCGGAGACCGGCAAACTCAAACTCCTTTATGTAGCTCCCGAGAGACTCATACAGCAGGGCGATGGCTTCCTGTCTTTCCTAAAAGAAATACACGTGTCCCTCTTTGCCATAGATGAGGCGCACTGTATATCGAGCTGGGGTCATGACTTCCGCCCCGAGTATATGCAGCTGGCGCGGCTCAAAGAGGTTTTCCCTCGGGTACCAGTGGTAGCTCTCACCGCCACAGCAGACAAGCTGGTGCGCAAGGACATACTCGAAAAGCTTTCGCTGAAAGCCCCTGCTGTCTTCCTGTCGAGTTTCAACAGGACCAATATCCGCTACGATGTAGAGCCGAAGAAGAACTTCTACCCGCGCCTCGTAGAGTACCTGCGTGACCGCCCGGACCAGAGCGGTATCATCTACTGCCTCTCGCGCAATGGCACCGAGATGCTGGCCAAGGACCTGGCAGAAGATGGCTTCAGCGCACGTGCCTATCATGCCGGTATGGATCGCCACCTGCGCGAAAAGACCCAGGAGCTTTTCATCAGAGATGAGGTCAAGATCGTGGTGGCCACCATCGCCTTCGGCATGGGTATAGACAAACCCAACGTGCGCTTCGTAGTGCACGCCGACCTGCCCAAGAACCTAGAAGGCTACTATCAGGAGACCGGCCGGGCCGGGCGCGATGGGCTGAGCAGCGAGGCCATGCTGTACTTTAGCACGGCAGATGTGGTCAAGATGAAGAGCTTTGTGCTGATAGCGGACAATCCTGAGCAGACCAAAGTCCTCACGCGCAAGCTGGACCAGATGGCCCGCTACGGACAGCTCACCACCTGCCGCCGCAAATATTTGTTGAACTACTTTGATGAGCAGGCACCCGACTACTGCGGCAACTGTGACATCTGCCTCAGCAAGTATGACATGATAGACGGCACGGTGATCGCTCAGAAGGCCCTCTCTGCTGTCTCGCGCCTGGGGCAGAGTTTTGGCATCAACTATACCATAGACTTCCTCCGCGGCTCGCAGTCTGAGAAGATACGCGGTGTGCACAAAGAGCTGAAGACCTATGGCGTGGGCGCTGATATCTCCCGCGAGGACTGGCAGATGTATATGCGCGACCTCATAGCGCGCGGCTACCTGATGCAGACGGAGGATGAGTACCCCAAGCTACGCCTCACCGATAAGAGTGAAGACGTACTCAAAGGCCGCACCACGGTGCAACTGGTCAAGACAAAGACAATAGTACACACGCCGGCTGCGTCGAAAACCACTGCCGAGGCCAGCTATGAGCGCGACCTGTACGACCGCCTCAAGACCCTGCGCAAGACCATAGCCGATAGCAGCAATGTGCCGGCATACGTGATCCTCGGCGACTCCACCCTCGTAGAGATGGCCGCCTACCTGCCGCAGACACCCGATGAACTGCGCCGCATCAGTGGCTTTGGCGATGTGAAGCTGGAGCGGTATGGTGATCACTTCCTCGATGTGATCCGCAGCTATACCACAGAGCGGAAACTCAGCAGCCGCATCCACCACAAGCCGCAAAAGCGCGAACGCAAAGCCGGCAAACCCGTGAACCAACCCGACGGTGAAAAGAGGCGCACCAGCGATGTGACATACGAGCTATACCGGCAGGGCCTATCGCTCTCTGAGATCGCTTCACAGCGTGCCCTCTCACTCACTACTATAGAGACACACCTGGCCCAGCATGTCGAGAGCGGCGAACTGCGCGTAGAGGAGCTGGTGCCCGCACACAAGATCGACCTGCTGCTGCCCCTCATCGAGCAGCACGGCTACCTCTCCCTACGCAATATCAAAGATGCTGCGGGAGATGATATCAGCTATGGCGAGATACGTATGGTAGTGAGTGCGGTGATAGGCGGACAGGTGTGATGCATAGAAATGTGACAAACATCAATGATGTGTTAAAAATACCTATTCCTCTATATCTTCTTCTATTTCTTCCTCTACTTCAGTGATAGTCCATGCACCACCTATATGTGTCCTATCTGCAGCGCGGCCATAATCCAAATGCCACAACTCGTTTAGTGTAGGATCACCTTTTATCATCTGCTCCAGCGCTACTATACTTATATCCCCAGGCATCTGGTCACCTGTCAGAAACTGCCAGTCTCCGTCATGATCGTGTACTACTCTGAGAATAGGCTGACCGTGATCCAACCACTGTTTCGTCGTAAAAGTGTGCAGGTTCCTAGGTTCGTAAAACTTAAAGTCGACATTCCTGTCCAGTAGAGGCTGTCTGTATAAAAACTCCTTTTCAAACGACTCCTCCCATGGGAATTTATCATTCCGATCTGTCCAGATTAATTGCAACGCACTAAAGCTCCTTTCACCATAGTAATTTAGCGCCCCGCCAAAGTAGTCCTTGATATTCCGATCATCTACTACGAGAAAGGCCATATGGCTATTTTTGAAAATATCAGCATAGGCAGCGCCAGGTGCAAACCGTTTTCCAGTTTTGATGATACTTGCTACATCATTGATGATGGCATGGCTCAGATCATGAGGTAGACCAAAACAGATCACCTCCGGATGCTGATAAGTTTCCCGAAGCCCGATACTATAGGCAAATGGTGGCAGATAGTCAGTACCGTTTACCATGACCACTTGCAATCCGTATATCCCAATATTCTTTTTCGTCTGCAGCAGCAGTTCGTTTTTCCCTATACAGTTGGGGTCACTGTGTTCCGTCATTTCATCATCGATTTTGATAAAGATATTAAACGACTGATAATCCTTTGCGTTCTTCGTGCACTTTGCGGTTCATTATTCAGTGAACCCTACGCAGCTTTTCACTACTTTCGCTGTCCGCTATATGCAGCAGAAAGTAGAAATAAGGAACAAGAAGGCCGGCTTCCAGTACACGCTGGCAGAGAGCTATACCGCCGGCATCGTGCTGAAAGGTACGGAGATCAAGTCCATCCGCGAGGGTGCCGGCTCTATCTCTGAGGCGTTCTGCTTTGTGCGGGATGGGGAGCTCTTTGTCAAGAACATGAACATCCCCGAGTACTCGCATGGCAACCTGATGAACCACGACATCCTGCGCCTGCGCAAGCTGCTGCTCAATAAGCGCGAACTAAAGAAGATAGAGACCAAGACGCGCGAGAAGGGTGTCACCGTGGTGCCTGTCCGCCTCTTCCTCTCCGACCGTGGCTTCGCCAAACTGGAGATAGCCATAGGCCGTGGCAAGAAGAACTTTGACAAGCGGGAAACGCTGAAGACCAAGGACAGCAAACGCGAACTGGACCGCGTGATGAAGAAGTACCGCGTCTAGCTACAGCACCTTGCCGCGCAGCATGGGCACAAAGGCTGCCTCACTGAATATCTCCTGATCGTACTCTTTCTCCTCCAGGCGTGTGATGCGCACCATCTTGGTACTGCCATCTATATCCAGCGGTATCACCATCTGGCCGCCCAGCATCAGCTGGCCGAGTAGCTTCTCCGGTATATGCGGCGCCGCAGCAGTGATGATGATCTTGTCAAACGGCGCAAAGGTCTCCAGCCCCTCAAAGCCATCTCCAAAGAACATCTTGACAGCGTTGTAGCCGAGTTCATTCAGCAAGGTGCGGGTGCGGTCATAGAGCTTGCGCTGGCGCTCTATGGAGAATACCTTGACGCCGAGCTCTGCCAGCACAGCAGCCTGATAGCCGCTACCTGTACCTATCTCAAGTACCTTTTCCTTCGGCAAAGTCTCCAGCAGCTGCGACTGATAGGCCACCGTATACGGCTGCGAGATAGTCTGCCCCTCTCCTATCGGAAAGGCGATATCCTCATAGGCCTTCACGTCAAAGATGTTGTCATTGCCCAGAAACAAATGGCGTGGCACGCGCTCGATAGCCTCCAGCACACGGCGGTCCGTGATGCCCTTCTTGGCTAGCAGGGCCACTAATTCTTTACGAAGTCCTTTATGACGATATGTATCTTTTGAGAGCAATGACATGATAGGCGCAAGTTAAACAAGGTCACAGCAAGTGATGGCGACAGGTGTTCACAAGTGCTGTGGATTGGGTTTGGGAGTGGACAGCCACCTGCTTTTTAACCCCTCTAAATCTCCCCTGAATCAGGGGAGACTTTAACAGCCTAACGATGACCTGATTCGCTGAAGACACTATGCTAAAAACAACGACACGAAATAAAAAAACAGATCATTTGCGAGCGATAGCGAAGCAATCTTCCGCTTTGTGAGTTGCACTGTGCTAATGCTCACACCTCAATGCAGCACCGACACCGGCCTCGACAGATGGAGACCTGCCGCGCTCACTATCGTACAGTAATAAAGCCCATCCTGCCAGGCGCTCGTCTGCAGCAACAAGCTACCGCTGGACTGAGTGATGCTTTCCTTATAAACCTCGCGGCCGAGCATATCCGTCACAGTGATATAGGCGGAGCTACCCGCCTCGGAGAGCTGATAGTCCAGCGTGAAACGATCAGACGCAGGAGCGGGGTACAGGCGCATGGCCCAGTAGGGTGATGGTGCTACATCGCTGATACTGGCCACGACACCACAGCTATTGCTATCAGGTAGACAGCCGTCAGTATCCAGATGCAGCAGCCAGCCTTGCTGAGAGTTTCGCGGGGCGGAGCGATCTGTCGCTTCACCTGCTGTTATTATAGTATTGTCAGAAAATAAACCTACAGTGAGTAATTGACTTTCATCCCCGTATGGAGAAGGGTTATAAATGCCACGGTATCTCCGCTCCCAAAGCACGGTCCCATCTGGTGTGAATTTCACCAGCCAACCGTATTGATCATAGTGATTGGTGTCTGCCTGATCGTACCACTTACCTACAGCCAGATAATTGCTATCAGGCAGAAGCTTTACTGCCCAAAATAATGTATTAATACCTCCGCATGGGCCAATGGCATGCGACCATATCAAATTGAAATTTGAATCAAAACGTGAAATGCACCCATTAAAATCCCCACCTAAATAATAACCTCTACACATTTGTCCCCCAACCATAATATATCCGCCATCTTGGTGAGGTGTCAATGCGAATATCGAGGGGCCAAAGGTATCTGTGCCTAAGGAATATCTAAGAATATTGCCAGTAGAGTCTAACTCATAAAACTTATGGAAAGTTCCAGATGGTGTCGCTGTGTGGCCACAATCCCCGGTGATGACCACATTATTGGAATGATTGATAGTAATCCCCATTCCGTCATCATGCAAAGACTGATCCTCCAAAACTTTAAAATAAACAAGGTTACCGTTGCTATCTACTTTAGCTACTAAAATATCCGTGTCATAGCTTAACTTTTGCTGAACATAACCGGCAAAATAATCGTTTCCTATCGAATCCTGTGTAAAGGCATAGACATATAGATTTAGATATTTTCCTGAATCACTATAAGTTTTATACCACTGTTGGTTTCCGAGATGGTCAAATTTGAGCAACATGAGTGAGTTGTCGCTGTCAGAGTAACAATATCCGCCATAAATAAATCCTCCATCACTAGTACGGATCAGGCCGTTATGCTCATTACCTATATGGGTTTGACCAGGTACATTGATATTATGTTTTGAAATATTATAGCCATCCTTATCATAGATGTTAAACGTTCCTATACCCCGATAAGGAAACAGAGTATCGGTAATTGCACACATGGCATAGATCGTATCATTAACCACCTGCATACTACTGATGAAGCCATTAGACGTCCCGCCAAAGAGCACAGACCGCTTGGAGTAGAATTGCGCGTGAAGTCCCACGCTACTAAGCCAGATACAGAGCAGCAGGACTCCGCGATAGATCATGGTTGTGTTTATCGTTTTCATAAGTATCATCTGACTCCCTTTTTGAAGCACACACTATTATCCACTCCGGCATAGGGGCCGAAGTTGGGTATCGAAGTATAGCCACTCTTCTGATACAGGCGGATGGCCTCGGGCTGTTTGATGCCGGTCTCGAGTATACAGGTGTGGTAGCCCTCCTCGGCAGCCCATTGCTCTACTGCCTGTAGCACTACACCGGCTATGCCGCGTCCGCGGAGTGACAGCGGTACATACATGCGCTTCACTTCTGCTATACCCGGCTCATATTCTTTAAAGGCGCCACAGCCTGCCGGTTCATCGCCCAGGTATGCCACTACCACATGACGGATCATGGTGATGCCATTGTATTGCGCGTAGAAGGCGTGGTCATCGCCATCGCGTACGGCCAGGTCGCGGTCCAGCGCTGCTACCAGCGTGCGGAAGTCAGGGTGCGAGGAGTCGGTCCTCAGTATGCGCAGGTCAGGTGTCATGGGTCTGTTTTGTCATTGGGCTTTTCGTTTATATTTGCCCTCCACACTAATACTAAGATATGGCAACTAAGATAAAATTTGGAACCGATGGCTGGAGGGGTATCATAGCCAATGACTTTACCAATGGCAATGTAGCCCGTGTAGCCAAGGCCACCGCAGACTGGATGAAGCAGCAAGATCCCAATGCCTCTGTGGTGCTGGGCTATGACTGCCGCTTTGGCGGCTACCTGTTTTGCCAGACGGCTATCAATGTATTTGTGGAGGCTGGTATCAAGGTGTACTTTGACCAGCACTTTGTCTCTACGCCTATGGTCTCCCTCGGTGCCAAGCACCTGGGCTGCGAGCTGGGCGTGATCATCACCGCCTCTCACAATCCTCCTGCCTACAATGGCTACAAGCTGAAAGCCAAGCACGGCGGCCCGCTGATCGTAAAGTATATAGAGGAGATAGAGGCCATCATCCCGGAGGTATATGAGATCAAAGAGAAGACTGTAGACGAGCTCGTAGCCGAGGGCAAAGTGGAGCTGGTGGACCTCGAGAATATCTACTTCGATCATGTCAATGAACACTTTGACCTGGAGGCGATCAATGACTCCGGCTTTATCATAGGCTACGATGCCATGTATGGTGCGGGCCAGAGCATCCTGCCACGCCTTTTGCCGCAGGCAGACGTGATCCACTGCGAGTACAATCCGTCCTTTCACGGACAGGCACCGGAGCCGGTAGCCAAGAATCTGACCGAGTTTGCCAGCTATATCAAACAGATGAAGCACATCGACTTTGGCCTCTGTACAGATGGCGATGCTGACCGCATCGGCCTCTTCGATGCCAAAGGCCGCTTCATAGATGCACACCATATCATCCTCATGCTCATCTATGTGCTGCACGAGTACCGCGAGCTACGCGGCAAGGTGGTCATAGCCTTCTCCGTATCTGACAAGGTGAAGAAGCTCTGCGAGCACTTTGGTATAGAGGTAGAGGTGACCAAGATCGGCTTCAAGTATATCTGCGAGAAGATGATCACGGAGGATGTACTGGTAGGCGGCGAGGAGAGCGGCGGCATAGCCGTGAAGGGCCATATACCGGAGCGCGACGGCATCTGGGATGGCCTCGTGCTGATAGACTACCTCTCTGCCAATGGCCTCTCTGTAGAAGACCTGATCAATGAGATCTACGCCATAGTAGGACCCTTTGCCTACAACCGCCTGGACCTTCACCTGAAAGAAGAACAAAAGCAACAGATCATAGCCGACTGCAAAGCCGGCACCTACCAATCGTTTGGTAACCTTCAAGTACAGCGTGTAGAGGATATAGATGGCTACAAGTTCCACTTTGCTAATGATGAGGTGGTGATGATCCGGCCCAGCGGCACAGAACCGGTGCTACGCATTTATGTACAGGCCGGTGACCTGGATCGCGTGAATGATATCATCGAGATCGTTAGGAAACAACTCGTTGGTTAAGCATTAGCCGAAAAGGGTGATTCTTTACGATTTCTTCATCTGAAAAAAACTTGGTTTTTCGGGCCGGTATCTTATCTTTGAGAGGAGACCCCAAGTCCCTATTTAGTTTTTTTAAGTCTTAGACCTTGTCTTTGTCCTAGTCCACCGAATCCCCCGATTCTCTGACAACATCGTTAGTCCTGTATCGTTCACTTTAAAAAAATTGACATCATGATCAGGCAATTTGTCATCTCCATCATCGTCATAGCGCTGCTCGCTATGTCATTTGTAGTGGTCCAGAACTGGAAGGTAGCAGACAATAGCGCTGTGACCTACCGGGTCCATCGGTAGTAGTGTATTTGTTCACCCTTTAAAATTGGCATCATGGTCAGGCAGTTTATCATCTCCGTCACCGTCATAGCGCTCATGGCTATGTCCTTTGTAGTGGTGCAGAACTGGAAGATAGCAGACAACAGCGCTGTGACCTTCAAGATCAAGAGTATGCTCGGCGCGGTAGACGGCTCTGTAGGAGGGCTGAAGGGCACGATCCTCTTTGACCCGGCAGATGCGCAGAACAGCAAGATGGATGTCACGCTGGACCTCTCTACTATCAAGACGGGCATAGACAAACGCGACAAGGATATCAAAGAAGAAACAGTCTGGTTTGACATAGCCAAATATCCGCTGATCGCCTTTAAATCTACGAGCATCACCAAGACCGCTACTGGCTATCTGGTAGATGGTATGCTGACGATCAAAGGTGTGTCTAAGAAAGAGCAGATACCCTTTACCTACACAGGTGATGGTACAGCAGGTAGTTTCACAGGCACGCTGAAACTGAATCGCCTGGACTTTGGCGTGGGCAAGGAGTCTGCCGCAGTCAAAGACGATGTGGAGGTAGCGATCAATGTGCCGGTGAAGAAGTAGCAGACACTTATTGGGCGCGCTTCTTTGCCTTGCCCATACGGTATGGGCTGGTCAGTATATAGTTCAACTCAAATCCTATGTAGCTATAGCTACGTGTGAAACTGCCTCTCGCCTCATTTGCCGCGCCAGGCATCAATACATATTCAAAGGTTTTTTGAAAAAAGGGCGAGTAGTTGCCGACCACCTGAATATTGAGCATGCGCTTATTAGGTAGTATATAATTGATCCCTGCCGAGGCATAAAATGAGTTGTAAAAAATACTCCTGTGCTTTCTCCTCACTGTGAGTGACGAGAGGGCTGTCTCGCGGGCGCTCACGGGATCCTCATAGGTATAAGAAGTAGTGGTGCCGTATATCTCACTTCCATTGAAGTCTGTCCCGTACCTAAGGTCCACGCCGAGCTTGAAATTGGCCAGCCAATGCTCCCTCCTGTCATGAAACGGCACATAATAACAGGCGTAGACAGGCAGATTGATACTGGCCACACCGAGGTTGCTATATGGTATATGATAGTCATCCGGCAGGTGGCTATACCGTTTGGAAATGAACAGATTTTCATGCTCGAAATCCATTTCGCCCTGCAGGCCTGTCTGTAGTCCCCACCTTTTCTTAAAGTTGAACTGATACATCCATCCGATCAGTATACCAAAGTCGATCCCCGCATCTATGCGGAGATCTGACGTATTCTTAAATCCCGTTTTGGCAGGTAGCATCGCATTTAGCCGCAAAATGAAATTGGTATGGTTGGTGGAAAATATTTTATCGTAACTATAGTGCCGTTTGCGCAGTGGCAGGGTGTCTGGCGACTGCTGTGCCATGCTACACTCCGCCAGCAGGCATAGCGAGATGCATAATGCCCATACAAGATGTGATATACATTTCAGGTATCCCTTAGTCATAGTTCTTTGATAGGTTTAATCCGGTAGCCGGGGCGGGCGGCCTTCATATGGCGCACACGTGTAAATATATAATTGACCTGTACACCCATATAATAATAAGTGGTGCTAAAATGACCGGCTACATCTCGTGGAGTACCCGCTGCGAAAGTGTATGATACACTCTGATGGTAGAAAGGAGCGAGCCGGGTCACCAGGCTGAATTCCAATAGTTTTTTATCAGGCAATATGTATAGCATGCCTGCTGATAGGTGAAAATCAGGATGTAACCCGCGCGCCGCTGAGACATCGAGACTAAATAACTGGCGTGCGTTACCACTATTGTCTATCTGTGTCGCATCGTAGCCGGAGTGCCGGAGTGGGCCTACATACTTGACATCCACACCAGCCTCCAGCTGAAGCATCCATGCATTGAGCTTGGCATGCACCGGTATCTTGTACGTAGCATAGACAGGTAAAGAAATATATTGCTGTGCCTCTATAAGCCTATGGTCGTGAGCAGAGCCGTAGCCTATGTACCGATCAGAGATGCTGAAGCTCATATCAGTCCAGTCCATACCGAGGGCTAATCCGGTGCGGAGGCCCCAGTACTTTTTCAGGTTCACCTGAAACATCCATCCAAACTCCAAGCCCAGACTTTGACCGAACCTGAAATCAAGATCTGGCGAAAGGCTGTAATGTAAGGGCTGAGTAAACCGTGCTGAAGGACAAATGAAAAAATTCCAATGGTGGGTGGATAGTATCTGAGCGTGATCAAAGGGCCGATGCCTATCCATGGTATCCCGCTGCTGACAGTATAAGGTCTGAGGGCAACACATAATCATGACCCATAGCGCGCAGATGTAACGTATACACAGGTATAGATTGTATGTTTTCACTGATGCTCTGGTTCGTTCGTTTTCTGTACTGGATCTCGGAGGATCGATTTATTTCCCCTGTATGGCCGTAGCTAATATATCTGCAAACCGCCACACATCCTCAAAAGAATTGTACAATGGTACTGGCGCTATACGTATCACGTCCGGCTCGCGCCAGTCTGCTATGACACCGGCTTTGGTGAGCTTGTCGAATATCTTTTTGCCGTTAGACTTGGTCTGCAGCGATAGCTGGCAGCCGCGGGCCTTGGGGTCTGTAGGGGTAATGATGGACAGTGGTGACAGGTGACTGGTGGCGGTTGGCTGGAGGAGGTACTCCAAATATGCGGTCAGTTGGACACTCTTTTTGCGGAGGTTTTTGATGCCTGCTTTTTCAAAGAGTTCGAGCGAGGCTTTGTGGGCGGCCATATTCATGACGGGGGCATTGCTCATCTGCCAGCCTGCGGCGCCCTCCTGTGGCACAAATCGCTTCTCCATCTTGAAGCGTGTCTTCTCATCATTGCCCCACCAGCCGGCAAAGCGCGGGAGGTCAGGACGCTTAGCGTACTTATTGTGCACAAAGACACCGCTGACGCCTCCGGGGCCGGAGTTGAGATACTTATACGAGCACCAGGTGGCAAAGTCTATATTCCAGTCGTGAAGCTTCAGCTCCACATTGCCTATAGCATGAGCCAGGTCAAGGCCAAGAGTGAGGTCGTTTTTCCGGCAGCAGTCGCTGATAGCCTTGATGTCAAAGAACTGGCCGGTGTAGTAGTTGACCCCGCCGAGGAGTACGAGGGCGATCTCGTCTTTATGCTTAGATAGGGTATCTAGTATATCCTCGGTACGGAGAGTGACCTCACCCTGGCGTGGCAGCAGCTCGATGATATTATCCTCCGCGTTTAGCCCATGGAAACGGATCTGCTGCTCTACGGCATAATAGTCTGATGGAAAGGCACTGCCCTCTATGACGATTTTTGTTTTTGAACCGGAAGGGCGGTAGAAGGTGACCATCATGAGGTTGAGATTCACTGTGAGGTTATTCATGCAGACTACCTCATCCTTTTTTGCACCTACGAGAGTAGAGAGTGGTTTGGTAAACTGATGGTGGTAGTACAGCCAGGGGTTGCGGGCATGGAGATGGCCCTCTACGCCATACCGGCGCCAGTCCTCGATCTCCGTCATGACGTGCTTCTCTACAGCGCGTGGCTGCAGGCCCAGGGAATTGCCACAGAGGTAGATGGAATCCTTTCCATTGACCTTGGGGATGTAAAACTCCTTGCGAAAGCTGCGGAGGGGATCGCTTTTGTCCATCTTTCTCGCGAAGGCGAGGCTATTTTCAAACTGCATGGGGGGGCTGATTTGATCAGGGCAAACTTAAGAGGGATTTCGTATTTTTGCAGCAATCGTAGCACACATGGGATTTATTAAAGCGAACATAGAGATAGCCAACTCTTTTGACATGGGTATGGCAAGGCGAGGTAGGATAGAGAAGTCTCAGATACGCAAACATGAGGTGGATATACTAGTGGATACGGGGGCATACAACCTGTCTATTAATGAAAACCTCGCTGCACAGCTGGGCCTGGAGGTGATCGGTGCGCAATCATTCGAACTGGCTGATGGAGAGATCAAAAAGTTTCCCGTTGCTGAACCGGTTGAGATACGTTTCAAAAACAGAACAACCTCCTGCAATCCGATCATCCTACCCGGCAATACAGAGATGATACTCGGCTGCATTCCCCTGGAGGATATGGATGTCGTATTGGATCCACGCAGGGAAGTAATGGAATTACCTCCTGACAGGCCTTACATTGCCAAGAAGAAGCTGAAGTAACAATCCTCTTTTATAATCTTATATCCTTATCCCCGACCGCTTCGTGCTTTCGTACAGTTGCGTATTCTTTTTGACGTGTAGATCGAGGTGGCTGAAATCCATGGTGGCTTTGGTAGTGGCTACCGGCTTTGGGCTGATGGTTTGTTTTGTAGACTGAGTAGCTGCGGGCAGTTGGCTTTCTACTGCAGGCTCTTCAAACTCAGCGCGCAGGTGTGGCGGTAGCTCCCTTTCGCCTTTCGCGTTGTAGCCGTAGTTGTGACGGAGGATGAAGTAGCAGGCGGATGGATGCAAGCGGCGATAGAGCGCGCCTTCCTCCAGCTTATTGATAAAGAGCTGCTCGATATAGTAGATGCGGTCCATCATATCGCCATCGTTTTCCCATTTTTTCTTCCAGTAGCTCCAGAGCTGCTTGTAGCATTTGACACGGAGCAGGGCCTGTGTGAGGGTGTGGATGTGCTCGTCCCAGCCCATCTCCTCCAGCTGGTCGAGGATGCGGTTGGTTTTTTCTTTGGTCCATTTGGACGCGTTGTGATTGCCGGTAGGTGCGGACATAGGTGTTTATTTTGAAGTGAAAGAATACAGACCTCTCCTAAATCCTCTCCGAAGGAGGGGACTTTAATACAGAACATCTGAATCAGAATTTACTGAATTTTAGAATTTCCAGAATGAATACGAGTACATCTGACCACTGGGAAACTCATAGGTAAAGTCGCGATGAATTGCGCCGTGGTGATGAAGCAAAGGTCTGTATAAATGCGAGCTTTATCGGGCGGAAATGTTCACAAAGGAGATTTTGGGACGGAGGAATTATTCACAAAATCAGCGCAGGGCGATGCCCTGCGCTGTGATATGATGCCCCGTTGGGGCTGGATGGCGATACCAATAGAAATGGAATATTATTTTTTGTGAGGCATCTCCTTCAGACCCAGCCAGTCGAGGGCGTTGCGGTAGTGGAGTTTGTCGCGCGTCTCTTGGGAGATCTTTAGCTCGGCGATGATCTCACCAGGTATATCGTCGCCCAGCGGGAATGGATAATCACTACCTACCATGATGCGGTCCTCGCCGAGGAGGTCTATGACAAACTGCAGGAATTTGGCATCGTGTATCAGGGAGTCCACGTAGAACTTGCCGAGGTAGTCGCGCGGGTTCACGTCATTATCTATCGCAGTGAGGTCGGGGCGCACCTTGTATCCTTGCTCTATACGGCCTATGGTAGACGGGAAGGAACCACCGCCATGTGCAAAGGCGACGCGCAGGCTTTTGAATTTTGCGAAAACGCCGCCAAAGATCATGGAGCAGATAGCGCGTGAGGTCTCTGCCGGCATGCCTACCAGCCAGGGGAGCCAGTATTTGTCCATGCTCTTGGCACCCATCATCTGCCAGGGGTGTACGAAGATGCACATGCCGAGCTTCTCAGCCGTCTCGTAGACGGGAAAGAACTGCGGCTCATTGAGATTGATGTCATTGATATTGGTGCCTATCTCTATGCCGCGGAGGCCTAGTTTGTGACAGCGTTCTAGTTCTTTGACCGCCAGCTCGGGGCTCTGCATGGGCAGCGTGCCGAGACCGGTGAAGCGATCCGGATAGCGCTCTACTACCTCGGCAATATGGTCATTGAGAAAGCGGGCTACATCGAGGCCGTCCTGTGGCCGCGCCCAGTAGCTGAAGAGCACCGGGATGGTAGAGAGTACCTGCACGCCTACATGGTGATGATCACACTCCGCGATGCGCACTGCAGGGTCCCAGCAGTTGGACTGTATCTCGCGAAAGAACTCATCGTCTTTCATCATCCGGGCGCAGCAGGGCTTATGGTGCTCCAGGCGGATGAAACCGCCGTAGCCGAACTTTTCGCTCCAGCGGGGCAGATGCTCCGGCATGATGTGCGTGTGGATGTCGATCTTGAGAGACACGGCAGGGAGTTTTGACAGTACAAACAAAGAAATTTTTTTGATGACCTTGTAATTGGCTTATTACCAATAATTTGTACCTTGTGTTACAATCCTTTATCTCACTCACAAAATACAGAACTATGCTACAAGAACTTCTCAACCTCGTATCACAACACGCACAGGATGCGATCGTAAATAACAGCGCCATACCTAATGAGCACAATGACGCAGCGATAGAAGAAATAACCAATGCTATACACTCGGGGCTGCAAGGCCAAGCCGGAGGCAACCTGAACGATCTGATGGGCATGATACAAAACGGCAACCTGGCTCAGAGCCCGATGGTGCAAAACGTGATCAACAATGCGGCAGGTAGCCTGGCGGACAAATTTGGCGTGGACAGAAACCAGGCGGCATCCATCGCTTCATCACTGATCCCTCAGGTCATGAGCAGCTTTGCCAGCCAGACGGCTGATCCGAACAACAGTACCTTTGACCTGAATAATGTGATCAGCTCACTGACCGGAGGTAATAGCAATACTACGGGTAGCATAGGCAACCTGATAGGAAATTTCTTTAGGTAATACCTCTCTCAACCCTCCGCCTCGGCGGACAAGTTCTCCAAAGGAGAGGGCTAAATACAAAACGACAAAGCGCCTCCGACGAATCGGGGGCGCTTTGCTATTTTAACTCTGAAAATCTTTGTCCTGCGAGTTGTTTGAAATACAAACTTCAAAGTTGAAGATTGCTTCGCTATCGCTCGCAAATGAGGCTTATTATTTCTTTATACTATCCGCGGGCGTGAATTCCAGTGAGAGGGAGTTGACACAGTAGCGCTGGCCGGTCTCGGTAGGGCCATCGTCAAAGATGTGGCCGAGGTGGCTGCCGCAGCGGGCGCACATGATCTCGGTACGCACCATACCGTGGCTCGTGTCTGTCTTGGTGATGATCTTGCCACCCTTGATCTCGCGGTCAAAGCTAGGCCAGCCGCAGTGTGAGTCAAACTTCATATCTGAAGTAAAGAGCTCATTGCCGCAGGCAGCGCATTTGTACACGCCTTTATCTTTGGTCAGGTAAAACTTGCCGGTAAAGGGACGCTCGGTACCTTTCTCCCTGAGTACATAGTACTGCTCCGGGCTGAGGTCTTTTTGCCATTCTGCGTCTGTCTTTTTCACTTCAAAATCCATGGTCTGTTTTGGTTTAGAGGTTTGAGAATTTTTAGGATCGCCACCCGGATGACAGGAAGCGAGGATCACACCTGCTGAGGCTGTGAGGAGTAGGATGAGGATGTATTTCATGTCAGTATATACGTATGAAGGGTGGTTTCCTGACAAAGCACCTCACCCATCTGCCTTTGGCATCTTCCCTCTCCGAGGGAGAGGGAAGAACTGTGTGGGTTCATTTAGTCATTTTTACTTTTTTTTAGAAATGCTTCCAGCCTTGTGCGGTCAGGTGGTGGCGGTTGCCGCCCTTGGTCAGGAGCATGGTGCCGTCGTCCTTAGTCGTGATCTGGCCGATGATGGTGATGGCCTGATGGTCGGCGATCTTGGTCTCGTCCTCAGAGTCGATGGTAAAGAGCAGCTCATAGTCTTCACCGCCGTTCAGCGCGCAGGTGATGGGGTCCATATTAAACTCCAGCGCCTGATGGTACGCATCCTCAGAGATAGGCACACGGCTCTCATGTATCTCGCAGCCCACTCCCGACTGGCGGCAGATATGCAGGATGTCAGAGCTGAGCCCATCACTGAGATCCATCATGGCGGTAGGTTTCAGGTCTATCTCGCGGAAAAGGTCTATCACATCGCGGCGGGCCTCCGGCTTGAGCTGGCGGCCTACGAGGTACTTCTGCTCGCCGAGGTCAGGCTGTATGTTTGGGTCCTCCAGGAAGAGGCGCTTCTCGCGCTCCAGCAGCTGCAGACCGAGGAAGGCCGCGCCGAGGTCACCGGTCACGCAAATGAGGTTGCCCGGTTTGGTGCCACTACGGTAGACTATCTTGTCGTCATCTGCCTCGCCTATGGCGGTCACGGAGATGATGAGGCCCTTCTGCGATGAGGTCGTATCACCACCTACCAGATCCACGCCGTACACCTCACAAGCATGGTAGATGCCTTCGTAGATCTCATCCAGTGCCTCTACGGTGAAACGGCTCGATAGCGCAAGGGAAATAGTGATCTGGCGCGGTGTGCCATTCATAGCATAGATGTCGGAGAGGTTGACCACTACTGCCTTGTAGCCCAGATGGCGCAGGGGCGTGTACATGAGGTCAAAGTGTACGCCCTCTACCAGCATATCGGTGCTGACGAGCACTCTTTTGCCGGAGGCATCTATCACGGCGGCATCATCGCCTATACCTTTCAATGAAGAAGGCTGATTGAGTTTGAAACGGCGCGTGAGGTGGTCTATGAGACCGAACTCGCCGAGCTGGTCTATATTGGTATTGGGAGTGTTTTCTGACATGGAGGCAAAAGTCAGGGAAAATCGGGTAGGAAGCAAGCACCTCACCCATCTGTCCGCCGTGGCGGACATCTTCCCTCTCCAAGGGAGAGGGAAGAACCAAGTGGGCTGAATAAGTCATGTAGCTTTATGACCTGTGAAGCAGACAGGTACATGGTTCGTAATGTGCAGGTGTGAGGAACGGGGCGATGGAGTTAGCAGGGATTCGATACTTTTACGCAAGCAAAAACCATACAATGGCACTCGAAGAAACGATCAATAATGACCTGAAGAAGGCCATGCTGGCAAAGGACCAGGCAGGCATACGCGGACTGCGCGCTATCAAGGCGGCTATCCTGCTGGCTAAAACAGAAAAAGGCGGCACCGGCGAGGTGAGCGAGGAGAAAGAGATACAGATCCTGACCAAGATGCTCAAGCAGCGCAAGGAGTCTATAGAGGTATTTGAAAAGCAGGGACGTGCGGACCTGGCTACTACGGAGCAGGAGGAAGTAGCTGTGATAGAAAAGTACATGCCTGCTATGATGAGCGACGATGAGATACGCGCGGTGGTGCAGAAAGTGATAGCCGCTACCGGCGCTACCAGCCAGAAGGAAATGGGTAAGGTAATGGGCGCTGCCTCTAAGGAGCTGGCCGGCAAGGCAGACAATAAGAAGGTGTCTGAGATCGTTAAAAGTCTGCTGGCGTAAATGGCGTGAAACCGCTAAGGACGCCAAGAACGCAAAGGATATTAATGATCACTGCGTTCTCCGCGGTCTTTGCGGTTTATCATTAAGTGTAAGGCAAAGACTGATACAATAAATCTTTCGCTATGGTATTTGATATCCTGTTTCTGATCTTTATCGGTGCCGGTTTCTACTGGGGCTACCAGAAGGGCATCATCTATGCGGTGTTTTCGCTGATGGCATATTTCATAGGGGTGATTGCAGCGCTGAAGTTCTCGTATGTAGCAGTAAAATACCTGAATGGCGCTGTACATATGGGGCCAAAGGCTATTTCCATACTTGCCTTCATCCTTGTCTTTATACTCGTGGTGCTGCTGGTACGGCTGATCGCATGGGGGCTGGAAAAGATATTGCAGTCCTTCTCGCTAAACTTTACCAATCAGCTGGTGGGCGGCCTGCTATACTCGCTGATAGGCCTATATACGCTATGCATCATGGTGTGGTTTGTCAATAAGTGGAATGTCTTTCCGGATAGCCAGAAGGTCTCCTCTCATGTGTATCCGTATATAGCTGATACGGGGCCGAAGGTGGTGGAGTACTCAGGTCAGGTGGTGCCTTTCTTCAAGGATGCGTTTCACAATCTGGACTCGCTGATCAAGGGGGCTTGAGAGAGGGACGAAGGACGAGTGGCGGGGGACGGAATGCAGTATAGTGACGAAGGGACGGAGTGGCGAGTGACGTACAAGGCTGCAATTTCTTAAGTTGAAGATTGCTTCGCTATCACCTTGCCTCCCGGCAGGCAGGTCCCAAATGATCTGTTATTTTTAATTGCATTTTTGTGCAATGGTTCTCCTATTAGATAACTACGATTCCTTTACCTATATGCTGCGGGACTATATCCGGCAGGCGGGTGAGGAGTGTGTGGTAGTGCGGAATGATGAGATGAGCATAGAGGAGATCGCGGCACTATCCTTTGACTCTATCGTGATCTCGCCGGGTCCTAAGGCACCTGCAGATGCGGGGATAACGCTGGAGGTGATACGAACTTTCTACCAGACCACGCCTATACTGGGTATATGCCTCGGGCATCAGGCTATCGGGGAGTTCTTTGGCGCGCGGCTGGTGCGGGCGAGTGTACCGATGCACGGCAAGACGACGACCATCACACATACGGATCATCCTATTTTCCATAACATACCTCAGGACACTGATGTGATGCGGTATCACTCTTTGATATTAGATCATGGTCTTGCAGAGACGCAAGGTAGTGCGTCTCTACGGGTGATAGCGCAGACAGGTGAAGGGGAGATAATGGGTATAGGCCACAGAGAGCTTCCTATCGCGGGTTTGCAGTTTCACCCGGAGTCGGTACTGACGGCGTATGGGGTGGAGATGGTGCGTAATTGGTTTGAGTACCTGCGCGTCGACCTTCCACACATAGCGCACTAAGAACTCCAAGGAATACATGGTCACCGCAGAGACGGAGAGACGCAGAGAAGTACAAATTAATTTCACGCAAAGACGCGAAGGCGCAAAGGGCCGCGTGAGAGTTTTCCAGCTAGCACTCTTTGACCGCAGAGAATGTGGTGAACGCCGAGATATGTGCACTACTGCTTTTCTACTGAAAAATCCTACACAATAAACAGTGCAAAACGAAGTCTTTATCAGAGTAGCTATCTGATTGAGCCGCTATACTTTGCGGTCACTGATAGTTAACCATGAATTTGATTTATTAATTTATATTTGGCGCATTCCGCTTTTTATGCAGTTTCAGATACAGGAGGAAGGTGAATTCAAATGGGTAGAGCAGGGCGAAGGGGAGGTCATCTTCCTGCTGCACGGCCTCTTTGGCGCTTTGAGCAACTTTGCCGACACGATCAATCATTTTTCCGCGCAGTACAAGGTAGTGATACCACTGCTGCCGCTCTACCGGCTGGAGCTGGAGCGCACCTCTGTGATGGGCATGGTAGATCACGTGGATGAATTTGTCAAAATGCGTGGCCTGAAAAACCTGAACCTGATAGGCAACTCACTGGGTGGCCACATAGGCCTGCTCTATACGCTGCGCCGCATGGAGAATGTGAGTTCGCTGACGCTGACTGCCAGCTCGGGCCTCTTTGAGGCATCTCTGGGAGATCAGTACCCGCGCAAGAGTGACTACGAGTTTATCAAGCGCAAGACAGGAGAGACGTTTTATGATCCCAGTCTGGCTACCAAAGAACTGGTAGACGAAGTATATGATATAGTCAATACCCGCGACAAGGCACTACGCACGATCTTCATAGCCAAATCTGCCCTGCGCCACAACCTGCGCGACGACCTGGCGAAGATCACCATACCATGCAACCTGATCTGGGGCGCTGCCGATACGATCACGCCGCCATTTGTGGCGGAGGAGTTTCACAAGCTGCTGAAGCACTCTGAGCTGACTATCCTGGAGAAATGTGGCCACGCACCGATGATGGAGCTGCCGGAGCAGTTTAATGCCTGCATGGAGCGATTTTTACATAAAATTTACAATAAGGCGTAAACGCCGGCGACTTTTGTACGTCTATATACATATATAAGCGTATTGCCGTTATATTTGATATGGAAGGAAGCGGTCTATAGCTACCGCACGTTTGATAAAAAGGAGAGAGAAATGTACGCCCGCGATATAGTAACAGAAGGAATAAAACCACTCGACTACAACGATACCGGTGAGAATGCCATCGTGCACATGCACGAGTACAATGTAAACCAGCTGCCGGTGACGGAAGATGGGCGATATGTAGGCATACTGAGCCTGGAGGACATCATCACACTCAAGCACCTGAACGACACCCTCAAGACACTAAAGGTCGCTCTCAAGCGCCCGTATGTGACGGAGAATGCCCACCTGTATGATGTGATGAAGGCAGCAGTAGAGTATAATGTGAAGCTGGTGCCGGTGCTGAGCAAAGATGACAAGTATATAGGACTGATCACCGCAGAGAGCAGCCTGAAGGCTGTAGCCAAAATGCAGTCTGTAATGCAAGAGGGCGGCATGCTGACGCTCTCTGTACCGGTGCGTGACTACCAGCTATCGCCCATAGCGCGCATAGTGGAAGACAATGGCGCCAATATACTGAACCTCTACACTGAGATAGACCAGAAGAGCGGCACGGTAGACGTGACGATGAAGCTCAATACAAATGAGCTATCTCCGGTCATTGCCGCCTTTGAGCGGTATGAATATGAGGTGAAAGATGTACGGCAGGATGAGCACTACGAAGAGGATCAGAAGGACCGGTACGATGCCCTGATGAAGTACCTGAATGTGTAGTTTCCCTACGGTCAGATTTTACCGCAGCGGCAAGGACGCAGAGGAAATACACGGTATTTCACGCAAAGACGCAAAGTGTATTAATTAAATACAAAGAAGCTGACGACCCGCTGCAAGGCATGTATAGGCAGTAGCAGAGGCTTTCGTCTGAGTAGCACTTTAGGCCTTTTGAAAGGCGTTTTTATGCATTTCCGCTGCAGCGGGCATCTTGTTTACAGCATTTTTAATGGATTGAAACGTTTATCACCCTGACATTGTATGCCTTGTGCTTAACAGTTATTGTCAGCAAGGCCTGCATTTTATTGAGAAGAACGCCTGTAAGTTCTTACATTTGCAGGCCTTAAACGCAATGACACAGCCACCTAAGCCACATTTCCTGAAAGTAGCCCTCGTCCTCATTGTGGTATGCCTGTGTCAGATGGCTGTAGCCCAGTATACCGAGATCAAAGGCTACGTGATAGACTCCAAGCAGACCGATACCACGATGCGCAAAGCAGCCTACGCCAGTGTGCGCCTGAAAGGCACGACTGTAGGCACCACAGCAGATGGGGATGGCTTCTTCTACATCCGCACGCTGGAGCGGGGAGATAGCCTGGAGGTAGGCTATGTGGGCGACCGGGTGATGGTGAAAATAGAACGGGGTAAGGCGCAAACCATCACGGTAGACCTGGCCAGTGGTGGCCGGCAGCTACCACCGGTAGTAGTGACCAATAAACGCCGCCACAAGATAGTAGATACTCCTGCGCTCTATGTATACCGCCAGGTGCTGGCACACAAAAAATATAACCGCGAAGACAACCTGCCGGACTATAAACTGCAGGAATACCAGAAGCTACAGATAGGCCTGATCAATCCTAAAAAATGGCTCGTGAATCTGCGCCTGATCCGGCCATTCAAATTTGTATTTAATAACCGGGATACGGCATTGTCTTATGCCGGGTTCAACTCCTTTGACACGACCACCTATGTACCTAACCTGATGAAGGAAGACCTGACAGATGTCTACTACCGGCATGACAAAAAGATCACGAAGCGCGTAAAGATAGGAGATAAATTCACGGGTATAGACAATAACTCAGTGGGCAACCTGCTGAACTATACCTTTGACCGCGTGAATGTGTATGACGATATTTTTGTACTGGTACAGAAGTCTTTTGTGTCACCTTTTGCACCGGAGGCCTATGCGCTGACCTATGACTACTTCCTGCGCGATACGGTGAAGATGGATGGCCGTACGACGTACAAACTGAACTTCGTAGGAAAGTCTAAGGTAGATCTGGCACTGCAGGGATACGCCTGGATAGACTCCGCCACATGGGCTATACGCGCTATAGAGATGCGCCCTAATATGCGGGCTAACCTGAACTATCTGAAAGAGTATACCGTAAAGCAATCGTATGTGTACCTGCAGGGTATCTGGATGCTGAAAACGGAGGACCTGCAAACGGTGGGGTCCCTCTTCAAACGGCAGAAGTATACGATGGCAGTGATGGTGAAGAAGCACCTGGTGCGCAAGAATATCGAGTTTAACCCCTATGTGCCTGACTCTATAGCGCACAGCGCCGAGCAGAATATGATGCTGGATGATGCGCGCTATCACAGCCGCGCCTGGTGGGACACCGTACGCCTGGAGCCTCTGACCCATGCAGAGCACCGCCTGATAGAGATACACGACACGCTGCCCAAGATGAGAGCCTACAAAAACTGGCTGTGGGTGATACACCTGGCTACCACGGCAGACTTCAAGGCGGGGCCGATCGAGTTTGGCCGGTTTTACAAATTTGTGAGCCTGAATGATATAGAGGGAGTACGTCTGCGCCTGGGCATCCAGACCAATTATGACTTTAGCAAGAAAGTGCACCTCTTCGGCTATGGTGCCTATGGTACACGTGATAAAGTATTTAAGTACAACCTCACTACGCACTTTGTACTGCCCAGCAAGAATGACCGCTGGCGGCAGATGGAGATCTACTATCAATATGATATCAATGAGCTGGGCCAGACCAATCAGCTCCTGACCTTTGACAATATCTTCAGTAATATATTTGGCCGCTCGGTGCTGAAGGCGATGAAGATACGCGAGTGGGGCCTGAGCGTGGAGAATGAATGGCTGAAGGGATTCTCCAGTACGATGTCTATACACAACCAGACGTACTATGCCATACCGGGCAAAAATGAATTTATCTATACCCGCAAAGTAGACCAGACACAGGTACACCTCTCTCAGTTCAATGCCTTTGAGATCGGCCTGGACAACAGGTACTGCTACAAGGATCAATATTACAAGCAGGGATTCTACCGATTCTTTATAGCCAATAAGAATCCTGTCTTCCTGCTCAATGCAAAGCTGGGCTTCCTGAATGTAGCGGGCAACAGGTCTGTATATGGCAAGCTACAGGCTACAGTGCGCCAGCGCCTCTCCTGGACGCTGGGCCACACCTGGTACCAGATACAGGGGGGCAAGATACTGGGCCTGAGCCCGTATCCGCTGAGCTATGTGACTCCGGGCGGATTTGGCTACCTGCTGAATAATGTAGACTACAATATGCTCAGCTCTTTCGAGTTTGTGACGGACCAGTACGTGTCTGTCTATCTGGAGCATCACTTTGACGGCTTTTTTCTCAATAAGATACCGTACGTAAACCGCCTGCAGCTACGCGAGCTGATCTATGTACGGGCTCTGTGGGGTAGCTATAGCGACAAAAATAAAAACCTGCTGCAGCCCGGCCCGCTATTCAACTTTAATACGCCTAGCAAATACCCGTATGTAGAGGCAGGGTTTGGCTTTGAGAATATCCTGAAAGTGCTGCGTGTAGACTTTATCTGGAGGGTGACCTATCGCGATAATCATAATGCTAAGAACTTCCTGCCAAAGGGGAGCATCAGTATAGCGTTTTAAGCAACAGCCAGCCCCTAAATCCCCAAAGGGGACTTAAACAACATCTCAAGATTGGTAATCGAAACTACCGATGCCATCGCATCGAGCAATGGCATCAGTGCAATATTATCTCTGAGATAACTCAATGATGTCCTTGACCTCGAGAACGTGCTTCTCGTAGCCTTTGGTTACCGCATTGACCATAGCGCGGCCTACCTCGGGCAACTCGCAGGCTATATTAGGCGCCAGAAACTTGATAGGTGTGTAGAGCCAGTCAAGGTATTTGTACCATGATGGCAGATTGACAGAACCCGGCTCGGGGCGCATCATGCCGGGGCGGAAGGCATAGGCCTTTTTGAATAGCTTCATGAGGTCATTTTCTGTTTTGCCTTTGACACGTGCCCACATCGTGCGGCCCTGCTCCGTGCTATCTGTACCGGCCCCGGATATGTAGATGAAAGTGACATCGTCATTTTTCCCGGCCACGGTACGGGCAAAGTTCATGGTGAGATCGTATGTCATGTGGCGGTACTCATCTTCTTTCATACCGACTGATGATACACCGAGGTTGAAGAAAACCGCGTTGTAACCGGCCATCTGGTCCGCTACGGGGGTCAGATCAAAGAAATCTTTGTGCACTATTTCTTTCAGTTTGGGGTGCGTGAATCCGCTGGGCTTACGGTTTATGATAAGCACTGCCTCTACATCGGGATGGCGCAGGGCTTCTTTCAGCACGCCCTCTCCTACCATACCTGTGACTCCTGTGATGATCGCTCTTACTTTCATATCTGTGTAGTCGGTTTGCTGCCGGCAATATTTTGTAAAAACAGCTATAGATGTGTATGCTGCCGGATAAAGGTGCAGATATCCGGCAGATGGTCATAGTCATCATCAGAAAATTCATACCTGCCATTGCCTTCTGTGAGGATGATCAGCTCTGACCCCTCTACGGTCTCTACCGCCCCCTGAGACAAGCGCTGATTATACCCATAGTGTGTGCAGGATTTGATAAAGCCGATATGCCTGATGCCAGAGAAAGGCAGGCTAAGTACCTGGCCGCTAAACAGAGTGATGATCTCCATGCGGTCATCATATAGCAGTACCTCGCGGTAGCGCCTCAGGAAGTGAACCTCGCAACCTACCGCAAAAAGCACGATAACTATACTGATGGGCAGCATCTCTGCCTCTCCTGCCAGCCCTATGAGCAGTAAGAAAACTGCGCCCGCTACAGCTACTGCGCCCGCTACTATAGAGCGCTTGCCCGTCTTGTACCTGGCCTGGTAGTAGTCTACTCTCATGTCAGGATATTCTGGATTGGATGATAGCGGACAAGTCGTGAGGGTCCAGGAGATCCTGAGGCAGAGCCAACCTTTCGCTACTTCTTAGCAGTACGATCAGCTGTTCATTCCTGACTCTCTGAAAGTACGACTGCCTGGACACCATTGCCTCACTATTGAGTATGCCAGCACTCTTGATATCCCGAAAATAGATCGTGCGTACAGACCGTGATTTATCTCCCACTGTCAGGTAATCATTGTACACTTTTACCTCTATAAAACCCTGACGACAGGCGTAGATGAATCGCACCGCACCTATGAAAATAAATGCTACTACACCTGCTCCGGCATACATACCTTTGACTATCATCCAAATCCCCAAAAACAGGAGTATCACCGCAGCTGTCATAGCCATGACAGACGGGTTTTCATCGGTTCGATATGTTGCTTCCGGGCTCATGGATTTGGGTCGGGTCTCTCAGGAGACGTACGTGGGGTGTATTTATTTTTCGCCGGCAGGTTTTTTGAAGATCACCAACTGCTCGTCCAGCACATTGAAGGCATAGGAGACCCACTTGCTGGTGATGAAGATGAACAGAATGAGCGGCGCATAGCAGAAGAGGCCACGCTTGTAGCCGGACTGCATCCAGCCGCCTGCCGAGAAGAGCGAACCATCGTCATTTTTCATCTGATAAAACATAAGCGTGTAGACTCCCCAGGCAAAGAAAAATATGAGCAGAAACTCCCACCTATCATCATTCAGATAGGAGCCGGCCAGCATCACAGCGGCAAAGAGCGCGAGGGTAAAGAGATTGGCGCCGGTCACAAACCAGATCAGCAGCCACAACAGAAAAGCTCCGAGGAGTATCTTGTTTTTCTTCTTGCTGAAGTTGACCCCGATATTGAGTGCAAAGACGATGATGAGACCTGCGATACCGATATAGAAGGTGAGGCCGTAGATATTGTAGCTGCCCATGATCTCCCAGGCGCTGGCGATCACCTGCTTCATCTTGGCGGGGTCATAAAAAGCTGTTTTGATAAAAGGGCCCGCCTGGTCGCGCGGTACGTAGGCCTTTAGAAATGCATTCCACAAAAAGAATGGCAGCGCACTGGTGGCATAGATGAGCAGGTGCCTGAACCTCCGCTGGCGTACAGCCATATAAAAAAGGACTATAAGAATGCCTCCTGCAAAAAGCACGGCCTCGGAGCGGGTCCAGATGCCAAAGATGACAGCGATGAGCGACAGGTAAAAGAAACCCTCCCGCCGCTGCTCATACCAGATCACAAAGGATAGCACTGCTATAGTGGTATAGATGGCACAGGGCAGATTGGTGAGGGAGAAGGAGGCATGGGCAAACATCTCCGGCACAATGACGGTAAGGAAAGTGAAAAGCATGGCACCCGTAGAGCCTACAAATCTCCTGAGCAGCTGGTACATGATAAAGATCCAGGAGATGAAAAAGAGGCTATTGATCAGGCGGGGACTCTCCATACCATCCATATAGCAGATGGCATTGCACAGGGTGAGGAGTGGTGGGTAGAGCATGCGCGGACCACAGCCGTTTACGATATTAGGATTGGTCAGCATAGAGTTTGTGATCACATGCTCGCGGGCTACAGCCTTAGAGAGGAGGTCGTAGCCGAGTATGGTGTCAAACTCTGCCGGCGGCCAGTAGAGGCACTTCTCAGTGATACCCCAGGCCAGGTATGCTGTCATACCGGCCAGTACGATCCATACGAGGGTGAGCCAGCTCATGTCCGGTTTGGTATACTTGCGCTGCCAGGGCAGGTCGTGATGCCTGCTGTCACTATATAGCCTCAGCAGACCAAATACCACCACGAGTGCTGCCACCACTCCCGTGACTGCACCGAGTGTGATAGAGTGGATAGTCCGATCGAGCAGAAACATGATGAAGGTAGTAGTGCCTAGCCCTATGGGCATGGCCAGGGCGAGCAACTCACGCCCCTTGAAATCTCGCGAGATGGCAGCAAGAAGGGAGAGGCCCAGCAGAAATATGAGGATGAAGATCATTGGCGTCAGTTATTTTTTGAGAGGCAGTACCATAAAGGGTTGCGGATTGGCTACCGGTGTCGGAGATTTGTCCAGGCCCCAGCCATTGACAGACATGACATAGTCTGCCTTGGCATACAGTGGACTATTGACCGAGTCGCCATAGACCACCTGGCGCGGATAGAGGAAGTAGGTGACCCAGGGCAGGTCGCCACAGCTCTTGAAGCCTACCTGGCTGAGTACAGTGTGCGGCGGTATCATCACGATGGCGGTCTCGGGAGTCAGCTTGCGCACAGAGTCTATATACAGTATCTCGCCGGGTCCCCATTTCAGCACATAGCGCTCCTGTATGGTCTTGTCAGGAAACTGCTCGATGGTCTTGAGGTTGCCTTCCAGCATCGTATTGAGCAGCCAGTCATAGCCGGAGTTGATATACGTATCTGCAGGGCCGGTGGGCTCATGATGCTGAAAGAGGAACATGATCAGCAGGCCTGCAGCGGCAGCGCCTGCCAGATTGAAGAGGATGGCCTTAAAACCCGGACCTCCGGAGGTAGCGGGCTTGCCCGGCCTGGGCCTGGCTCCGGCGGGGGCTGGTTTCTTTGGCTTGTCTGCTGGCTTCATACCAGACAATTATAGCGAGATTTTGGGAGAAATGAGCGCGTCCAAACCTTTCCCAAAGGAGAAGGCTTTAATACAACCACAAAAACGCCTAAGGAAAGCTGACAGGCTTGTTCCAATGCCGGGGTTACTACTTTCCTTTGGTCAGTTTGGACCAGGCACTCTCGTAGCCGAGCGCTACCTCCGGATGTACCATTTTGACGAAGGCAAGTACGCTATTGCGATCCTGCTCCGTGGCCTCGTAGAGCGAGGGGAATGGATCTACTGTCTCGCCGGAGAGCCACCCGTGGCCGTCAAAGGCGTAGGAATAGTTATACATCAGATAGCGGGTACGAGTGCGTACCGTGTAGAAACGAGTCAATTTAGGCAGTTCACGGATCTCCCGCTTGTTCCAGACTTTGCCGGCACTATTGGTATTGTAAAAAGTAATGGCCTCGCCGTCAGACTCTACCACGAGCCGGACATCTCTATACAGATACTCGCGCGCACGGGAGATGAAAAGCCACTCTGCAAATATGAGGAAAGCGAACAAGGCGATACCCTCCCAGGCTCCGGACCGGGCCATCTGAAAGGCCGGTATCAGCATGAAGGAGACAAATATCAGTGCTCCGAAGAGCAAAATGGCTTTGAAGCGCCGCTTCTGCAGGGTGATCTCGTGAGTTTGTATGGTCATGTGGCAGGGATTATACGGCAAACATATCCGCTAGCGAAGAGAGTGACAACCATAGTTTAGGCAAGAAATCGGAGGTTTGGTGCCTGATTTACCCTTGATCCTCCGCTTTTTGGGCTCATATTGAAACTTTTTACTCTCTATTACGAATCTAGGACTTACAATAAACTGTTTGTGCGCACCATACTGCTATACAGGTTTTTTATGCTGGCCGTCCTGCTCACGTGGGGCGGCGGGATGGCGTACGGGCAGGCAAGTGGCAATATCATCTATATAGCGATGGACGGGCGCAGGGAGATACGCCTGGCACCTAAAGTAGATACTCTGACCAATGGGGAGGAATACACCTACAAGCTGACCATAGACCCGCAGTACACCTTTTCAGAGCTGTTTTGCGAGAAAGGACTGGCGGTGCGGACCGACAACTTTATCCGCATCACACCCAACAGCCAAAAGGAAAGCGGGATGGATACGATCACGCTGCGCATCATCCTGTTTGGCAATGGCAACCGGATTTTATTTTATAAGCATATATATGTGAAAGTCCCTAAAAAGGACTATCAAAAGCTAATACGCAAACAGCCTGACGAGGTCGCTATGGATAATATGGTACTGGAGCGCAATCTGAACTATAGCAAGGCCAACTTTCACGCCAACGCTGTATTCAATTTCATCTCTCATGATACGATCTCTGCCAGCCAGAAAAAGGTGCTCTCTGTGACCATCTCTATGGTCAATGCCAATATCAGCAAGAGCTTTTACATCAAAGGCAACCAGCTGACGCAGGAGGTGATAGCTGAGATGCGCAGGCAGCGGGATCCTTTCTATACCTACATCCGGATAGAAGCCAAAATAGGACGGCGCACCAAGACCATCTGGACCCGCTTTACCATGACCGGCGGCGAAAAGTCTATGGCAGCCCTGTGATGGCAAGCATTTATCATCATGCCCTGCCTGATAGGGCCGCATGCATCTAAGCCCGTGGCGGTAATCATTTCTGAGTGAGAGTCATTTTCTATATTTGGCCACGGTGAGAAAGTCCTGGGCCATTTTTATTTTATTCCTGTGCCAATTGCTCGTCTGCTTTGATGGTGTCGGGATATTTGGGGTATATACCAATGTCTATATTTTTCTGGGCATATCCTTATGGATCGCGTATTTGTATTTCGATACGGTCATTGGCAGGGCTTCATCGGCCGATATAGCCAATAGCGGCAAAAGCAAGGCGAAATGGGTCATTACAGGTCTATTCATCGGCGCCTTGTGCTTCGCATTTGTGAAGTATGTACTTTTCTTTAGCAAGTGGACTGATACCTATACCTGGTCTGATGTGATACCCCAGTTGGATGCTCTTTACGACCGGTTCGCCAGAGGGGAACAGCCATACTATCCTGTGGCAGAGATAGGCCACCACCCATTTCCGGTCTATATGCCGCTGCACTGGCTGCCTATAGGCCTGGCCAGGGTCACTGGCATAGACCTGAGGATCATAGGCATAGGCATCCTGTGCGTGACAGCTCTGCTATATGTGATATATCAGATCAGGCGCACCGGCAGCATATGGGGCAAGGCGATGGTGGGGGCAATGCCTCTGCTGATACTTTTCTTTTTCTTTCGCAGTGAGGATTTTGCGGTGGTTTTTGAGACTCCTATAGCGGCATACTATCTACTGCTGGCTGCAGGCCTCTCCAGCCGCAACATCTGGCTGACCACTGCCGGTATCATATCCTGCCTGCTATCCCGCTATACCATGGTCTTCTGGCTGCCCCTTTTCGCCATAGTGCTGTGGGTCAATGTGCAGCCCAGAGTGAGCCTGAAAGTGTGGGGTAGTGTACTGGCGGCCATTCTGGTGCTATATGTTATTCCCTTTTATCTCAGGGCACCCCATATCCTGCAAGATGGAGTGAGGTATCACAATAACACAGTAATAGCCGGGTGGGAGACCGGTGCTTCTACCATCCGGCTAGGCTTCTACCTGGCACCTCAGATGAGAGATCTGTTTCAGGGAGACATGGCCAGTAGGGTTTACTGGACCCGTGTATTCCAGGCGGTAGTAATGCTGGCATTATTCATTGGCGGGACTATCAGCTATTTTAAGATAAGGGCTAAGGTCAATTTTTATGATTTCAGCCTGGGTATGCTATATATGGTGGTACTTTGCTTCTTTGGATCCTCACCTATGTGCTTCCGCTATTATCTGGTGTCATTGTTTTTTCTGACGGCCGCCCTCTGCGCCAAAACACTGGAAATAGAAGGCCGGCAGGCTTAAAAGTTTTCGATCGGATCGTGGCCGGCGGAATCAACCTGTACATAAAAAGTGAACCGGACGAGTGTATAAATCAGCCACCGCATTTTTTTGTGGACAGGCTAAAATTTCACCGAAACAGCTGTAAATAAGGCTGTGTCACGACCTCCTCAATTTTTTCTGGGAAATATTTGTGTTAGTGTGGATAAAAGCTATCTTTGCAGTCCATTTTTCGGAAAAAAGGTTCAAAAAATACATAACTGAATGGGTCAGAAGACAAGTCCAATAGCCAACAGGCTCGGCATCATCAGAGGATGGGACAGCAACTGGTTCGGTGGTAAAGACGCCGCACAAAAGCTGGTAGAAGACGTAAAAATACGTACCTACATCAATGCACGTATCAATAAGGGAGGTATCTCCCGTATCGTGATCGAGCGCACCCTGAAAAGGATCACCGTCACCATCCATACCAGCCGTCCGGGCATCATCATAGGCCGTGGTGGCAATGAGGTGGACCGTCTGAAGGAAGAGCTGAAGAAGCTGACCGGCAAGGATGTACAGATCAATATCGCTGAGATCCGCCGCCCTGAGACTGAGGCTATGATCGTAGCTGAGACCATAGCCAAGCAGCTGGAGGCTCGTATCAACTACCGCCGCGCGCTGAAGATGGCTATCGCATCTGCTATGCGGATGGGTGCTGAGGGTATCAAGGTGCGTGTATCTGGCCGTATCGGTGGTGCAGAAATGGCCCGTACCGAAGAATACAAGCAAGGACGTACCCCACTCCACACATGGAGGGCAGATATAGACTACGCTTTCTACGAGGCTCTGACCGTATATGGCAAGATCGGTGTGAAAGTATGGATCTGCAAGGGTGAAGTATATGGTAAGCGTGACCTGACTGCAGGTCTCTCCGGCTCTCAGGCAGAAAACCAGGGTGGCGAAGATAACCGCAGGGGTGGTGATGACCGCAGGGGCGGTGGCCGTGACGGCGAGCGTCGCGCTCCGCGCAAGAGGGCCGGCGAAGGCTCAGGCCGCAGCGGTGGACCAAGGAAGTAAGAAATTGAATTAGATAATAAGAGATAAAAAGATTAGGTCATGTTATTACCTAAAAGAACAAAGTTCAGGAAGACACAAAAAGGCAGGATCAAGGGCAACGCTAACCGTGGCCACGAGATCGCATTCGGCACCTACGGTCTGAAGAGCCTCGATACTCACCTGATCACCAATAAGCAGATAGAGTCTGCGCGTATCGCGGTGACCCGCTTTATGAAGCGTGAAGGAAAGGTGTGGATCCGTATCTTCCCTGACAAAGTGATCACCCGCAAGCCTCTCGAGGTACGTATGGGTAAAGGTAAAGGTAACCCGGAAGGATGGGGTGCGCCGGTTCGTCCAGGTGCGATCCTGTTTGAGTGTGATGGTGTGCCACGTGCAGTAGCTGAGGAAGCTATGCGCCTCGCAGCTCAGAAGCTCCCGGTGAAGACCAAGTTTGTAACCCGCAGGGATGCAGTAGAGATCCTCGCCTAATCATTTATCAAACCACTAAGTCAATATAAAGACAATGGGAGCCAATAAAGCCATACAGACCAAAGACATCAACGCGCTGAACGACAAGGACCTCGCTCAGAAGATCAAGCAAGAGAAGGCTGCCCTGGGCAAGCTGGAATTCAGCCACGCTGTATCCTCATCTGAGAATCCAATGGCCATTCGCGCCAAGAGGAGGGATATCGCCCGCATGCTTACTAACCTCAACAACAGGACAGCAGCATCTAAATAATTAAGACCACAGCTATCAACTATAATAAAATGGAAAGAAATCTCAGGAAAGAGCGTGTAGGCGTAGTAGTCAGCGACAAGATGGAAAAAACCATCACTGTATCTGAAGTCACTAAGGTGATGCACCCTATCTATGGCAAATTCATGAAGCGTACCAAGACGTACAAGGCTCATGATGAAACTAACAACGCGAAGACAGGTGATACCGTACGTATCATGGAGACCCGCCCTCTCAGCAAGAGCAAGCGCTGGAGGCTGGTAGAGGTAGTAGAAAGGGCTAAGTAATTATTTAGTATTGAGTAGTTAGTATTGAGTATTGAGATAATACAAAATACAGCTAGGTAATAGGACAAGACAAAACTATAAACAGAAGAAATGTTACAGCAAGAATCAAGGGCAAATGTAGCTGACAATAGCGGTGCGAGGGAAGTACTCGTGATCCGTGTACTCGGAGGATCAGGCAGGAGGTATGCCGGCATAGGTGACAAGGTAGTCGTATCTATCAAGAAGGCTCTCCCGACCGGCGGCGCTAAGAAAGGAACAGTGTCTAAGGCTGTAGTAGTACGTACCAAGAAGGCTATCCGCCGCAAGGACGGTTCTTATATCCGCTTTGATGACAATGCGGTAGTACTCCTGAATAATCAGGACGAGCCACGCGGTACCCGTATCTTCGGACCAGTAGCCCGTGAGCTGCGTGACAAGTCTTTCATGAAGATCGTGTCTCTGGCACCGGAGGTTCTCTAAATCAGTAGATAGTAGTAAGTATTTAGTATTCAGACAATACAATAAAGACAAATAAGAAAGCCATGAAGTGGAATATAAAGAAAGGTGATACAGTGGTAGTGATCGCAGGTGAAGACAAGGGCAAGAAAGGCCGTGTGACAGAGATCCTGCGTGAGAAAAGCCGCGTAATAGTAGAAGGCGTGAATGTGAAGACCAAGCACAGCAAGCCTACATCTCAAAACCCTCAGGGTGGTATCATCAAGACTGAAGGTGGTGTACACGTATCAAACGTGGCTCTGCTGTCTGATGGCGCCCCTACCCGCGTGGGCCGCAAGGATGTAAAGGGTACTACAGTACGCGTGTCTAAAAAGACCGGCAAGAACATAGACTAATCTAAGGGCTCAGGCCCCTATCATATTAGAAACCCGCTCAGTGAGCGGGTTTTCTGTTTTAGTCAATATCAATTGAAATAGTGGCTTTGATCCGCACCAAAAGAACTAATCAGTCATGGGAAGGGGAGCAAAAAAGACCAGAGACGGTATTTGTATATACGATACACACATACTAGCAGTCCGGCTAATGTGAGTGACAGTGCAAGATAGCGCGCTAGAGTCTTGTACATGATCGGCGTAGGATACCATAGCAGCAGGTTTATGCTCGTAGCCGCCCCCTTTAGCGAAAAGAGTATCACTAAAAGAAACAATGCGGCAGCTTGCCTTTTCTCCTGAGGACCGTGAGGAGTACGACTAAGTAGTTTAAGGTTTATCATAGCAGAGCTAAGATATAGCATTACCTTAAATGAACTGTTTTGCAGAAGTTATTTAACATGACCGGAGGTCGCATCTGTACCTAGCCTGAATCTCTCCAGCCAGGCAGAGAAGCGCTGCATAACCTGAGCCGTAGCAGCATAGTAGAAGAGCGCCGGGATGAAGCAGAACATACCCCGCTTGAAGGAACTCTCCATGAGGCTGGACATCGGTGCATTCTGCTTCTGCTCATCGAGCAGGTAGAAGATGCCAAAGTACACTGCAAAAGAGGCCAGGAAGAAGATCAGCACATAAGGCTTGTCTTTTGTCAGGTTCTTTGCATTCAGCGCGATGATGAGGAAGGCAAGCATAAAGGACAAACCGTAGAGCTGTATACCTGGAGGCATATTGCCCACTTGTATCCAGGTGAAGTAGCTGAGTACATAGCCCAGCATGAGCTTCATCTTGGCGGTGTCAAAGCCAAAGTGATCTACAAAGCGGGCACCCTGCGTGCTGTGGATCTTTAGCTTGAGATATAGCGTCCAGATGATGAATGGGAGAATGCCGGAGGCGAAGTAAATAGCTGCCTTCTTCCATCTGTCAGCATCCTTTACAAACACAGCAATAACTAGCGTGCCTGCCAGCGCAAAGCCTATCGTGTCATTTCTGATCCAGAGGCTGAGGCCGGTGAGGATGCAGCTGAGGATAAAGTAGCGCTGCTCCCGGGACTGTATCCATACAAATAGCGTAAGTGATGCGAGGCCCACGTAGGCGGTAGTGGGCAGATTGCCCAGCAGAAGCGCGGCATGTGAGAATAGCTCCGGCACCATCTCCAGCAGCAGCGTAAAGAACAGCGCTGTGATGGTAGTCACATACTTTCTCAATATGGCGTAGAAGCCCAGCAACAAGGAGATAAAATAGAGCGTGGTGATGATCTTGGGCTGCGCAGCACCATAGAGATATAGGTAAGCTATGCCGCCATGAAAGAGCGGCGGATACAGACCACCAGCACCCTCCAGCCCCCACTGGAAGAGGCTGATCTTGATCCTGCCCTCCAGTGCCATCACGATACCGAGCTTATCGAATGAGCCGATCGCATCATGCTCTGTGGTAGGCCAGAAGAGGTTCTTCTCCGTGATGAGATAGAGCATGTAGAAAATGGCCAGACCGAGAATGACAGCAGGATAGTTAGCCGTCCGGAGCGACCAGGAGCCCAGATTGATGTCTTTGCGTTTGGCCTGCCAGTAGCTGTACATGCTGTCGTAGCATAAGACTATCACCGCAAAGCCTGCAAAGAACAGTGCATAATATGAGAAAGGAAATCCAATGAGGTCAAAGACAAACATGAAGAAAGTCTCTGCCGCGATGCCTATGAGAAATGAAGAAGCGATGAGTTCCTTCCAGCTCCAGGCCTGGCTGATACGTGTGAGTATGCCCGCTCCTATCAGGTACACCATCAATATGCCGACGAATAGCAACATTACTCCTGCGTATTGGTTTTAGGTTTGAAAGAAGGATCGTTTAGTAGCTGGGGTTTGAGAGCGCTATTGACTGCCGTAGAGTCTGCTTTAGGTTTCTCTATCGGCAGCACGGCCTCGCTTTCGTGTTTGTATGGCTGGTATTTCAGCTTGTCATAGCCCCAGCCATTGACGATCGCTACATAGTTGGCCTTCTTATATAGCTCAGGCTTGGTTGTCTTCTCATCTTCCGATACGCACAGACGCGGGAAGAGAAAGTACTCCATCCACTCTGAGCTATAGACGAGGTTGAACTCTGAGGTGTCAGGTATAGCCGAATGGGGCGGCAGCAGTATGACGGCATCGCTCGGTGTACTCTCCCGCAGGTAGTCTATGTACCAGTAGCTCTCTATCTTGAAGAGGCGCTTCTGCTGCAGGGTGAGCTCAGGCAGATTGGCATTGAGCCGGCGGGTCTCGATGTGGTCCATCAGCTCCTTATTGCGCACAGCTACATCCTTCACTGCAAAGTTGTAGCCCGGTATAGTAGCATACAGGGCGATGAGCAGGATGACCAGTACAAAAGATACCAGCAGATTCCTGCGTAGTACCTGCGTATCAGTGAACGGTTTATTTTTTTGCGCCTCGGCCATCTGTCTCGATCAAAATTGACAATTATTTACCAGTCTCAAAACGTACTTTTCGACATCAGTCTGTAAACCTGTATTTCAGCAGCACCCACAGGGCCTTCAGGCCATCTATCCAGTGCAGTTTTTTGCCCTCGTCGAAGCCACGTGGATAGTAGTGCATCGGGAGCTCTGTGATCTTGTAGCCCATCTTTGAGACCTTGGCTGTGACCTCCGGGCAAAACTCAAAGCGGTCATACTCTAACTGTATGCCCTTGAGTATCCCGGCGCGGAACACCTTGTAGCACGCCGGCTCATCGGTAATGTGCTGGTCATAGAGCAGATTGACCGTCCAGGAGAGGATGCGGCCTCCGAGCTGATAGGTGCGGTATAGATGCGGCTCCTTTGGCGCCAGATAGCGCGAGCCGTATACCACCTCTGCCCTACCCTCCCGAATGGGTGCTGTGAGATGCACGAGATCCTCCGGCTCCGTCTCCAGGTCGCCATCCTGTATGGTGATGATCTCTCCGGTAGCCTGCGGTATGCCCGTGCGTATGGCTGCCGCTTTGCCGCGGTTAGCGGGATGGTGTAGTATTTTGATATCCGGATACTGTACCGCTATCTCCTGATCGAGAATCGAAGCGGTAGCGTCTGTCGAGGCATCATCTACTATGATCAGCTCTTTGTGCAGCGGCACAGCCATAACCTTGTCTACGATCTGGCGGATCGTGGCAGATTCATTATACACGGGCATGATGATGGACAGCTTCACCGGACTAAACTACGGGAAATATGAGACATACATGAGCAACGAAAAGGCTGCCTCCTTTATTGCCGCAGGCGGCGGAAGCGGTCAGCCTCCTGCTCGCGGCCGTGAGTGGCGTAGTAGTCTATGAGATAGTTGTATACCAGCTGATCCGTACAGCCCAGGTCTACCGAGCGCTGATACTCGCGGGCAGCATTGTCAGCATCACCGGATAGCTCGTAGTAGATGCCCATATTGAAGTGGGCCTGATAATAGTTTGGTGCCATACTCATAAACTCATCTGCCGCGCGTTTGCCCTCCTGCATATTACGCAGCTTCAGCTGGAGCAGGGCATGATAGAATACGGTGAAAGTATCGGTCGGTATTTCTTTGTATAAAGCAGCAAAAACATCTGCGGCGCGGTGCATATCTCCAAACTCATACTGTGTGCGTCCATACTGATAGCGGATGTCTGTCTGCTCCTTATTGTACTCATAGGCTTTGTTGAAGTAATAAAAAGCGGAGTCGCCGTTGTACTCGTCATAGCGGTAGATCAGGCCCAGACGAAAGTAGCCGTATGGATAGGTAGGGCTAAGACTATTAACGCGATAGAATGCCTCTTTGGCCGGGCGCATATAGCGCCTGTAGCCTGACGTATCAGGCTGGACCTCGGCGGTATTTTTCAGCACGCAGCCATAGAAGTAATTGGCAAGAGTAGAATTATTGAGATGCGGGATATCGCTGCTCATGAGTGAGAGCGTATCGTGCCATTGATGCACGCGCACTATATCCAGCGTGCCATAGCCTGTGATCATGATCGCGAGAAATGATAGCGCCACATAGCGCAAAGTGGCAGAGGCCTTTTTGGCCGATAGCCGCTCGTATAGCCAATGAACAAATGCTGCGATAAACCACACGGAAGGAAAGAATAACGCGCGCTCTGATACGATGCCCGTATAGGGGATCAGTATATTGCTATAAAGAGCTATAGCAAAGAAGTATGACAGGATGAGTAAGCCGGTGAGGTTCTTTCTGAAAAATAATATCAGGCCATATATAAACAGTCCAAGGTGCAACATAACTGAGAGCATGGCCACCGGGTCTCCCAGATGCTCTACAGGTATCGTGTTATATCCATAAAAAAAGGAGAAAGGATACGGCACCCACATAAATCGGAAATAAAACAGCAGCGCCATGGCTGTGGTCCCGATCTTGGCAGAAAGGTCTCCGGGGTAACTGACCAGTGGATTCTCCAGATCATAGACAGGCCGGTTTGACATACGGAGAATCACTACGAGGTAGCCTATAGAGATGATGGCCACCAGGGCGAGTATGGGGTAAAATAATTTGGCCCGGCGCTGGCGGCCTTGCATCCAGAGCATGGCACCAAAGATCATGATGACGGGAATACTCGTGAGCTTTGATGCAAAGGACAGCAGCAGGCAGACAATAGTGAGCAGACCGTATAGCAACAAGTCCTTGAGTTTCCTCTGATCAAAAAACCTATGCAGGGCAAAGAAAGACAGCATGCAAAAGATAAAGCTGAGCAGCTCTTCGCGGTTTTTGATAGAGGCTACCACCTCCGTATGCGCAGGATGCACCGCAAAAATCAATGCTGTGATAAACGCAGGCACACGCTCCAGCCCGATCACCGCTGTGAGCACGCCCAGCAATAGCAGCACTGCTATGATATAAAGTGCCAGATTGACTGCATGGCCCACGTGAGGATTATTGCCAAAGAGTTGTTTCTCTACGGCAAAGGTGACTGAGGCCACCGGACGATAGTCAAATGTAAGCGTACTGCTGGTATAATACGGATGCGTGAGGATATCAGGTATACCCTCCAGACCTTTCTGCACATACTGATTGGCATATATGGCAAAATCATCGTCCAGTGAATAATCATTGCGCAGGGAAACAGCATAGCAGACGAGGCAGGCGGCTACCAGCAGCAGGCGGGCACGGAGCCCGGTCAGTACCAGTATGTCTTTGAGGTCTTTCACTGTACACTATTTATCAAAGCTGATCATATAGACCCACTCTGTACCGTAGGATACTGATCCCTCCCGCTCCATAGCGTACTGGCTCGACAGGTTTTCCAGCCGTGCGCCGCAGATGGATTTTGCCATCCCCTTCTGCCAGCAGAGCTGTTTGAAAAAACGAATCATATCCTTGAAAAGGTCATGGTCCCGATGCTCGGTCAGGATACCGGCATAGAGCGTGACAGCTGTAGCACCATCCGTGAAGTCAGAAGCGAAGCATTCTATTGGCTTTCCATCCACATAGCCTATATATGCCTCTTTGTCCTTGTATTGGCCGCAGAAATTGTCTGCGATGTATGAGCTTATATTTTCCAGTTGCTTCTCCAGAGGGAATTTTTCCAGCAGTGACCGGTACTGGAAAAAGCCAAATGGTACTTCCGTGTAGGTCTTGACCAGAAGGTCTTTCAGGAGCTGCTTATCTGCCACCGTTGCCTTTTGAAATTTTGCCACCGGGGCGTCATAGTGGGCATGCGCTTCCTTTGCTATGATCTTGTATAGCCGTATCACGCCCATCAGGTCTGCATGCCACTGTATACTATTGAAATGATCGAGGAAGGTATCGCCGGGGTTGACGATCTTCAGCCGCAGATAGTCCAGCTGCATCTCCGTACCATGCCTGCGTAGCTGCTCCCAGTCTCTGAAATCTGATGTGATAGTAGCCCTGCCAAACCGGACCCCAAACAACTCACTCTCCCGTACAGAAAACTCTATCATACAGATAAAAGTATCAATAAATCTGAATAAAAATGAAGGGCAGAGACGGCGCTGCTTATTGCCTGTCCAGAGTGAGAAGGAGCTTGACATCGCTGGCATCGAACAGTACCACGAGCGTAGATGGCGTGACGGAGCGCACCCGATAGGATGACGGACTGCCATCTGTTTTGCTGATCGTATCCAGGCCACGCCTGCGTGTGACGCGCCAGGTGCCGCTATCCTTCTGGCCGCTATAGGCAGAGGTATATGTACTGTCAGCACTAAATGTAGCAGTGAGGCCCCGCAGTGCATCCTGAAATTGCTTTTGCTTTTGCATCATGTGATCGCGCTCGGTCTGTGAGCCATATGAGCTAAGGGTATTGACAGCGTCCTCCAGCTCTACTGTACGCAGGTGCCATGTGCCTATGAGGCTATCGCGCAGGCTAGGTCCTGCCATCGTATCCGTATGAGCGGGAGGCACAGCTGCTACAGCCGCTGATTTTTTACCTACCGGAGCGGCAGTAGTAGCGGCAGCATAGTGCCTGGTACATGAAGACAGTGCTACGAGCAGCATGGCTGTGGCAAAAGCTATAAAACAAGATGTACGTAAGTAGCTGGATATAGTGGCCATGATCTATTAATGCTTTCCGAATAAAAGTATTAATAAATTTGAAATGAAGACAGCACAATCTATCATGCCACATGATACTACTCTATACAAGATCATTTCTGCCACTGGCCAGCGGGTGCTCTACGGCGTAGAGAAGGTGTTGAGTCTTTTTGCCGAGCAGAAAGGCGCAGTAATGCACCCACAGCTCTATGCATGGACCGCACAGGTAGAGGAGAGCTACGATAAAATCAGGACTGAGCTGGATAGAGTGCTGGCAGACTATGAGGGCATTCCAAATTTTGATGATCTGTCTGCAGAGCAGCGCCGCATAGTGACAGGCGAGCGCAGATGGAAGACGTATATGCTCTACGCCTATGGCGCCAGGTTTGAGAGCAATATCGCACGCTGTCCGGACACGGACAGGGTACTGCAGCAAATACCGGGAATGGTCACGGCATTTTTTTCCATCATAGAGCCGCACACTGCTATCGCACCACACCGCGGGCCCTACAAAGGGGTGCTACGCTATCATCTGGCTCTCAAAGTACCCGCACCGGCAGATAGCTGCGGCATCCGCATAGGCAGTGAGGTATACCACTGGGAGGAGGGCCACAGTCTGATCTTTGACGATACAGTGATGCACGAAGCATGGAATAATAGCGACGACATACGGGTAGTGCTATTTGTAGACTTCAAACGTAAATTTACGGGTCCGGTCAGCCTGCTGAACGACCTGATGATCTGGATGATAAAGGTTTCACCCTTTATCGCCCGGATAGTGGCTAAAGTGGAAAAAGGCAAATAAGATCCTCTACATTATAAAATGCAAAAGCCCCCATGAATCATGAGGGCTTTGCAATATTTTTCTGCCGGTCTATGGCATCACGGTGACAGTACCTGATATTGTTTTGGTCTGGCCATTCAGATAGTTGACATCCACCTGATAGATATACGTACCAAACTCAACCTTTTTGCCGCGGAACGAGCCGTCCCATCCTTCCGTAGAAGATTGGTCCACACCATTTTTCTGAGCAGGGTTGTCATATACCTTCTCCCCCCAGCGATTCCACACCTGCACATGCAGGTCTTTGGCACCGAGGATATCCATCTGGAAGCGGTCATTATTGGCATCACCATTAGGCGTAAAGGCAGATGGCATAAACGCCGAAGGCTGATTGCTCACAGTGACGCGCACTGTATCTGTGGCCAGGCAGCCGCGGGCATTGGCAGCCTGCACTACATATGTATAGGAAGCCTGCGGTATGGCTGTAGGAGTCGGACAGTTGGCCGGATCGCCACAAGCGCTGAAGTTGAGTGATGAGTCCTGAGTAAACCATGTGTAGCCAGTGACAGTGGTATCAGAGGTAGGCGTAGCAGCCAGCTGTATGGTCTCACCGGCCAGTATCACATCGTGATCTACCGTGAGGTCTACTGTGAAATTGCTGGCTGAGGCGATGGTCCAGTCCGTGGTCGCTTCACATGTATTAGCATCCCTCACTGACAGATTGTATGAACCTGCTGTCAGATTTCTGAATGTATCCGAATACTGAGTGACATTACCTAGCTGATAGATATATGGTGCGAGACCACCGGTAACGTTGACTACTACATATCCATCAGCGGAGTTGAGGCAGCTGGTACTACCCAGACCGGTCAGGCTGATAGTGATCGGCGCGGGTGCCACGACCACAGCCGTATCGAGCAGCTGGCAGCCACCCGCATCGGTGACAGTAGCTACGTATGTACCTGCTGTGAGCCCTGAGGCTACGTTGCCGGTTTGGGCGGGTGAGGTATTCCAGCTGTAGGTATATGGTGCGGTACCCTGCCGTACGTCCAGCGATACGAAACCATTGCTACCATCTGAGCAGGTCGGATTGCTGATAGCGGTATTGACCGCCAGAGCCTGAGGCGCTGTGAGGGCAGTGCTGTCTGTGAGTGTGCAGCCGTTGCCATCTGTGACCGTGACATAATATGCACCTGCCGTAAGGCCTGTAGCTGTAGCGGTATTTTGCGCAGGAGTGGTACTCCAGGTATAGCTGTAGGCACCGGATCCGCCGCTGACTGCTATAGCGGCAGTGCCTGAGGCCTGTCCACTACATGCAGGATTGACCGAGGTGATACGATCTGTGAGGGCTGCAGGCTGGCTCACAGTGATGGTTTTGGTCTGCTGGCAGCCATTGGAGTCTGTGACTACTACACCGTAGCTGCCGGCTGCTACACCGGACTGTACAGAGTCTGTCGCAAAATTATTCCACAGGAAGTGGTATGGCGTGGTACCACCTGCCGGAGAGGCGTGCAGTGTACCGTTGCTCAGGCCATAGCACGTGGCATCCGTCTCTGCCAGAGAAAGCTTTAGCGAGTCTGCCTCACGTATCGTAGCATGGAAGGAAGCTGCGCATCCGCCGGCATCTGTCACAGCCAGATAGTACTCACCACCTGAGAGCTGTACCCAATCCTTGGTGATAGGGCCCGGAGCACCCGCCAGGCTATCGTAGTGCCACTGGTAGGCATATGGCTGCGTGCCACCGTATACAGTAGTAATAACGGAGCCATCAGCATTGCCATGACAGCTCACGCCGGTGATAATACCACTGATATATATAGGAGCAGGCGCCAGCACCCTGGCAGAGTCTACTACAGTGCAACCATGAGCATCAGTCACGGTCACAGCATAGCTACCGGGAGCGACATTGGTAGCTGTCTGGCCAGAGCCGGCCAGCGCACCTGACCAGGCGTAGCTGTATGACTGTGTGCCACCGCTGACCACAAGGCTGATAGTACCAGTTCCTATATTACAAGTAGGATTGGTCACTATGCTGGTCAATGTGAGTGTGCCCGGATTTACTATAGTGGCGGACCCGCTGGCTGTACAGCCGTTGGCATCTGTAGCCACCACACTGTAGGCACCTGCAGAGAGGCCGGATATAGTCGGCGTAGTCTGACCTCCAGGCGTCCATACAAAAGTAACCGTACCCGTACCACCGGTAGTAGTGACTGTAATAGAACCGTTGTTTTGGCCATTGCAAGAAATCTGGCTGACACTCAGGCTGGCCACCAGAGGCTGAGGCTCGGTCACAAATACGCTATCTCTGTGCTGGCAGCCGTGTGCATCTGTGATGACCACGCGATACAGGCCGCCGCTCAGACCACTGATGGTCTGCGTAGCTGCAAAGTTTGACCAGA
>JAFDYQ010000038.1 GCA_018267365.1 Bacteroidota bacterium
ATCGGGAGTTCATAAATTGATTATTAATCCGTCAACCTATTTTAGGACGATACAGTTTAAAATATTAGAATTTCAGGATCTTAAACTCTGTACGCCTGTTCTCCTGATGCTGCTCCTCTGTACAAGGCACGATATTAGTACCCTCGCAGGCGCACTTATTGACCAGGCGGCTTTCACCATAGCCTGCTGCTACCATCCTGCTCAGAGATACCCCGCGGGATGCTATGTACTGCACCGCAGCCTCTGCACGCTTGGCAGACAGTGTCGCATTATACTTGATAGTGGCACGACAGTCAGTGTGTGAGCTGAGCTCTATCTCCATAGTAGGATTGTCCTGCAGCACCTTCACGAGCTTGTCCAGCTCTTTGGCTGCGTCAGGACGGATAAACCATTTGTCGAGGTCATAGTAAATATTCTCGATCTTGATAGCTACGCCCTTCTTCACCTTCTCCAGCTCCAGTGTCACATAGAGCGTAGCAGGTGGCGTCTTGCCTACAGTAGAGGTAGTAGTAGACACGGTCAGATACTTCATCTCCGGATCCGGCAGGTCCTTAGAACCTTCTATACGGTAGGTAGCATTAGGCTCCAGGCTGTAGAATACCTTGCCGTCAGGATTTGTCTGCTGCTTTTCCTCCTTATTGGTAGCTGTGTTTATCAGCTTGACGGTAGCCATGTCTATAGGCTCACGGGTCTTTTTGTCCAGTACCAGTACCTCCAGGTTTATGCCGCCTTCCTTCACCAGAGGTATTTTTACATTAGCCGGCTTGTCATCCGTCTCTACTGTCACCTCGTTTGGCAGGTAGCCTGCCTTGGTCGCTACAAATTTATAGACCCTCTTTGGCGTAGCTGAGAAACAGAAGTTGCCGTCCTTATTGGTCATCTTGGTGCCGCGCTCATCCTTCACCTCATACATTACAACCTTAGCTCCTTCTATAGGATCATTGGTTTTCGCATCATATACCAGACCACAGATATTTACACCCTTCTTTATAAACTTGTAGATGTCATCATCACCCTTGCCGCCATCGCGGTTTGAGCTGAAGTAGCCTACCTTATTATCCTTATCTATGATATAGGCAAAATCATCCTTGTTGGTATTGATAGGATACCCGAGGTTTTCCGGTGTGGTCCATCCTTCTTTAGTATTAGTCGGATTAGCAGAGAATACATCCAGGCCGCCCAGGCCCAGGTGGCCGTTTGATGCAAAGTAAAGCACACTATCGTTGGATATGAAGGGGAACATCTCATCACCCGAAGTATTGATCTTAGGCCCGAGATTGATAGGAGCACCCCAGTTGCCTGATTGATCTCTCTTAGACTTATAGAGATCCACACCACCGTAGCCACCCGGCTTGTCACTGCAGAAATAGAGCGTCTGCCCATCAGGAGAGAGTGCTGCGTGACCTACAGAGTACTCGCGATCATTGAACGGTACAGCCTCGATCAGCTGGTCTCCCCAGCGGTTTTCATTAGGTAGGTATACCATGCGGTAGAGCTTCAGCTTTACAGTCTTGTCACTGCTGGTGAAGGCTTTTCTCTTTTTGTAATTGCTGCGCGTCACGTAGAGTTCCTGCAGTTTGTCATTATATGCTACCGGCCCCTCGTGATATTTGCCATTTATACTGCGGCCCTTCATCTGTTCAGCAGATGTCAGGTTGCCATTTGCATCGGGTTTAGCCTGATACACCTGCAGGAAGCTGGCACCGGTCCAGTTGTCCTGTATCCTTACCTTGCCCGCCGGTTGCCTGTTTGAGGCAAAGAATATTTCCCCATTAGTATAGAAAGACGGGCCAAAGTCAGACAGAGGCGTATTCAGCTCCAGATCTTCTATGGTATAGAGGCCGTTGTCTTTGCTGAGTTCTGATACTTTGTCTATACCTGCCAGGCGGTCTTTTACGCTGGCATCGCTGGGTACTGATACCATATAGCTTTTGTAGGCTACCTTGGCCTCCGAGTACTTTTGATTTGCGCGCAGCGCTTCTGCATAGTACATCTTATTGAGCGGAGAGGCTGTAGAGTTGTTTGCCAGCTTGGCGTACCATGGCTCTGCATTTTGCCAGTCATTCATCAGGCGGTAGCTATCAGCTATATTTTGTATGACATGGGTATTATTACTGTCCTTTTTGATAGCCTTGGCGTATGACTGCAGCGCCTTTTTAAAGTCAAACTGCTTGAAGTACGCATCACCCATAGTAATATAGGCTTTCTGGCCTTGAGTGATATTGGCGAGCAGCAACGCTATCGCGAGGACTGATATAAATTTTAACCTCATAGTGCTTTTATTTAAGAGTCAGGGTTAGATCTTTTAGTTTTGGTTAGAAGTACTTCACAAAACGTGGAGTGACGAAACGTTTCTTGTTATACCAGAATTCGTAGCCCAGCATAATCTCATGAGTGCCGGTCTCATAGCTTCTCAGTTTGCTGATGCTATACTGATAAGAGTAGCCTACACTCAGCTGGGGAGTGACCTTGGCCTGGACCATTCCCACCAGACCCTCCAGGTTGAAAGGCTTCTGCTTGGCTGTCTGCTTGGTGTCGCCCAGTACGCTGAATGCCTCACCACCTGTCCTCGCACCTACTATGAACCATACTCGGTCTATGAAGAGGAGGCCGAGATTGAAGTCAAAGTTTGGCACATTGTAAGGAAGGCCTTTTTGATATTTCATCAGGAATGAGGGACGCACCTTTACGATAGCGGCATCTTTGCCAAAAACATAGCCCGCTGTAACGAGGTAGTAATTGTACTGGTGTGCTACTGCATCGCTGGCATTTATTTTCCACTTCTGATTCAGGGAGAAAGGCAGCATGTGCGGCATAGAGAATCCGGCAAAGTACCTCTTGCCATAGGCATATACACCGGCACCAAAGTTGGGTAGCCAGAGGTTAGTATTGACCTGAAAGAGCGGATCATAATTATTGCTCGGCAGGGTGGCCTCCGTATTGCGCTGCTGATAGTAGGTGGCACCAGCCTGTATACCTATCGCGAGGATATTATCCTTGCCCAGCTTGATACGATATGCAAATGCACCGGTAGCATTGAAGCTATTGGTCAGGCCCAGGCGATCATTGCTGATAGTGAGGCCCAGCGCATACTGCTCCCTGCGCAGTGGCGAGTGCACACTGGCATTGAATGTACGTGGAGCACCGTCCAGGCCCGCCCACTGGTGGCGGTAGATACCCATCACACTGACCACATCCTGGCTTCCTGCATAGGCCGGATTGATATACAGGCCGTTGAACATATACATGTTGTACTCAGCATCCTGCTGGGCATGTACTGTGGCTACCAGGCCTGTCGCTACTAAGAGGGAGAAGAGGATTTTCTTCATGATATTTTATTTTACCTGTGTTCGGTTTTTTAAAATGGGTCCCGGTCTTAGCTGACCGGGACCTTTAGTTAGTATGGTTTATCTGTGGAGTACTACGAAGCGTGCTTCAGACTTGCCACTGCCATCGTTGTACTGATAGATGAAGTAATATGTACCGTCAGGCAGCTTATTGCCCTGCATGTTGGTACCGGACCAGTCATTCCTGTATGGTCCTACGCTCTCGTAAACCTCATCACCCCACCTGTTGAATATCTTGATGGTAGCGTTAGGGAATTTCTCAGCGCAAGGGAACGTAAATACATCATTGTAAGTGTCATCGTTTGGCGAGAAGCCTGTAGGGAAGAAGCAAGGTGTCACTGTATCTACCACATTGATACAAACTGATGCTGTATCGCAAGTGACAAGTGTGCTGCCGGTCACTGACTCGCATACGCTGTACTCCAGATTGTCACTGCCAAAGAAACCTGAGTCCGGCGTGAAAGTGATGGTAAAGTCAGGGTTGACCGTTGCCTGACCATGTTGTGGCTTAGTGACGATAGCCATCACCGTATCTGTAGCAGGTATCAGCGTATCATTGTCTATGACATGGATAGTACCCGGTGTATTGACCAGTGCCGTCGTGTCCATACAGCTTCCATTGTCATCTACTGTATGTATAGGAGGCAGCTTGCAGACATATACATATACAGTAGCAGTATCAAACTGCTGCGGATTGCCATTGTCAGCTATCACATAGCGGAATGTATCCGTACCATCCTCGCTAGGATTAGGCGTGTATATGATATCATTGCCGACTATCGTGATCGTACCCAGTGCCGGTGCCTTGCCCGCGCTATTACCCGCTACTACGACGTGGATAGCTGTACCTGTCAGAGGATTGCCCGGATCAGGCTCGAAACCATCGTTAGCCATGACATGTATAGTATCTATCGCGTCGCAAGTGTATACCACATCGTCATTAGCCCAGATGGAGTCTACCGGCGGCTTAGGCACCACGGTGACGATCACATGTACATTGGTACATGATGTATCTACGCCATTGCTGCAGATCACCAGGCAGATGGTGTCATTGCCCACGTAGCCGGTACCGCCTGCTATAGTGTCACAGTCCGGAGTATATGTGATACAGAGTGTACCATACAGACCGGTAGTACTATCTACAGTAGAGATCACCGTGAGACCATGATCTGACGAGTCACAGAATCCGGTGAAGTGTACAGAATAACCAGGACCCATGTAGATCGAGTCTATACAGATAGTATTATTCTGAGAGCATGCCAGTACAGTGTCATGTACCGTAGTGTCTACGATGATCGGCGGAGAGCACTTGTGGATGTCTATGAAGACAGTCGCTGTGCTGCAGAGCACCGGTACACCATTGTCACATGCACGGTATGTGAATGTATCGCGGCCCATGTAGCCTGCTACCGGAGTATACAGGAGGCTGGTGCCACTACGTACCACAGCACCGTGGCTGCCCTGAGTGAAGGTATCTATAGCTATCGCATTGCTGTCTATGTCATAGTCATTGGCCAGCACATTGATGATGCTATCTGTACCATAGCATAGGCCTATCGTATCATTCACGAGCGTAGGCGGATGGATATTAGCGCATGTGATATGGATAGACACATTGGCTGTATCCCTGCCGCACGTATCTGACACCACGTATGTGAAGAACGATGTGCCACAGTAGCCGCTATCCGGACGGAAGATCACAGAGTCGCCTACCACTGCGAGCGTACCATGCAGGTTAGTAGTGTTGCCAAATGTGATGTGGTGTGGTATGGTCGGATCAAGATTATCATTCACCAGGATACCAGCTATGAGGCTATCACCCTGATAGATGCTGAAGGTATCGTCATTAGCCACCACCTCGCAGCACTTGACATGTACGTATACCCACGCAGTATCGATAGCGCCGTATACATCCATCACCTCGTATGCAAATGAATCCGTCACGCCACCTGTAGGGCTGCATATGGTTCCATTTGGAGTATAGGTGTAGATACCGTTGACACTGTCAGTCAGTACAGCGGTACCGTTGTGAGGCTGTACCATAGTACCTACTACGTAGAATGAGTCGAGCTCAGGATCGTAGTCATTGGCCTTGACATGGACTGTCACTGCCACAGTGCTACCGGTGAGCGTATTATCATTCACACCCTGTACAGAGTTAGGCACAGTCACTACTACCCTCGCAGTATCGCAGAGAGAGTGAGGCAGGTATGCAGATGTATCGCAGATCACATAGTAGAATGTGTCCGGATTATTTGCATTAGGGCCTCTGCCCGGTCCGGTGAACGGAGCGTAAGTGATAGTACCATTAGCATTCACAGTCACTGTACCATCCTGCGCCACGCTGTCGCCAGGCAGCACAGTAGTCGTGACATGGATAGGGTCACCGTTAGGATCGCTATCGTTGTGCAGTACCGGTATGATCACATCGTGTCCGTACTGTGTAGATGCATAGTCATCTACAGCTACCGGAGGCAGGTTCTGATGCACGCTAGTATCTACAGCATTGATAGTGATATATGCCCACGCCGTATCGCAGAGAGGAGCCGGTGTGTGTGCAGACAGTGTATCACAGATAGAATACTGGAATGAATCTACAGTGATAGGGCTGCTGAATGGACCCACAGGCGTAAACACTACCTGGTTAGCCGCATTGTAGCCGATATCACCATGTCCACCAGCTGTAGGGCCCGGTACGATATGTGGTATCGTCAGCTGGTCGCCATCTGGATCCAGGTCATTGGCAGCTACATAGACTATGATAGCCTGTGCAGTATCAGTCACGGCGTAGTCAGTATTAGCTACCGGAGCGTGATTAGGCACACTGCTGGTATCATATACATTGACATAAACCGTCGCAGTATCGCAGAGCACATTCACAAAGTATGGTGAATTGTCGCAAACCACCACTGTGAAGGAATCCGCGCCCAGATAGCCGGCCGCAGGGGTATAGATACCCGTACCGTTATTGTGTGCATCCGGCGTCCAGGTGCCATGACCCGGACCAGGGCCAGGGTAGCCGTATGTCAGCGGATCGCCATTAGGATCAGATGCGCCTGTAGAGATATTGACTCCCACAGGGGTATTCTCAGGTGTACTTACATACTGATCCTGCACTACAGGTGGCTCATTGCGAGGATCTACTATGATCGTCACATGGCTGGTATCGCACAGTGGTGTAGGTGTTGTATTGTCACAGATCACAATGCATGCGCTATCAATGCCGTGGTAGTTAGAGTCCGGCTTGTAAGTCATGCAAACAGTCTGAGGTGTATCGCTCGCGGTAGGTATGGAAACCCACGTACCGTGTGAAGGCGCGCAAAGTACCGTAGCTGTATGATGGTCACCCAGATCAGGATCGGTATATGGTATACATACTGTGATGATGCTGTCTTCCGGTACATGCACCAGGGTATCAGGTATCACAGGGGTATCAGGTACACATGTGATATTGACAAACACGAGGCCGAGATCCCATGCACGCTGGCCAGGGCAGGCCGGTGAGCCTGTGAGGCCTGTGACCTGATAGCCAAATGTATCTGTACCACAGTAGTTAGGATATGGTGTATAGATCAGCTTATTGCCAGCTACGCGGAGTGTACCATTTGCAGGCTGAGCAGATATGCTGACAGTGAGCGGATCACCATCTACATCGTAGTCATTGCTGACCACATCTATAGTATCGATATGATCTTCTATCATGGTAGCAGTATCATCCACCGCTACCGGTGCGTGATTAGTGATCAGGATATTGATAGCTATAGTACCGGTATCGCAGCGCGGTCCACTAGGACAGCTGGTGCATACCTGGTATGTCACTATGTCCGTACCATGATACAAGTTAGGCGCAGCATACTCTACCAGGCCGGTAGTAGTATTGACATAGCCGAGGCCATGGCTGCCTGTACCTATCACAGACACTACAGGGACAGACGTATTATTGCCCAGATAGTCATTGGCCAGTACATTGAGACTGACGATACTACCTTCGCATACCGTAGCAGCATCGTCATAAGCTACCGGACCTATGCAAGCCGTATCTACTACATAGATCAGTATCTGCGCAGAGTCTCCGCAATGGTCTACGCTGTCGTATACGAAGTAGTTGATATGATCTATACCTACGTAGCCCGCAGCAGCAGTATATGTGATCGTACCATTGGCATTCAGCACGGCTGTATTGCCGGCATCCGGACCATTGAGTATAGTCACTGAATAGCCAGCACCTACAGTACCTACATTACGATCATTGTTTAGCTCATTGATCACCACTGCTATAGTGTCAGCAGCGTTCACGAAGTCCTTCACGGCCACAGGGCAGTGAGGCACCGGAGTGACTACGATTGTAATGATACCTGTATCGCAGAGGCCCGGAGTACCATTGTCACATGCTACATAGCAGAATGAGTCGATGCCTACAAAGCCCGGAGCAGGTGTGTATGTCACGCAGGTAGAACCGGCGATGATCACCGCACTGCCGTGAGATGGCGGACAGACAGACGCTGTAGTGATGATCTGACCAGGGTCCATATCTGTCACCACAGGGCACACCAGGATAAATGAATCCTGAGGTATAGTCACCGTAGTATCAGGTGCATGAGGCGGATGGTTAGCCGGAGTGATGTTGATATAGACTGTAGCAGTAGCGCAAAGTGGACCACCCAGGCTGACCGGAGTAGAATCACAGACACTATACTTGAATGAATCTATACCTACGTATGGACCCGCCGTTGGCAAGTAAGTTACAGCGCCTGTCACTGCATCTATATTGGTCACAGCACCATGCGCAGGCAGAGTGACGAGGGTCACAGAACCAGTATTCAAGTTGCCATCCGGATCGGAGTCATTGCCCGTTACATTCACGACCACCAGTGTACCCTGTGTAGAAGTGGCGTAGTCGTTCACCGCTACAGGAGGATGTGGATTAGGTGTCACCGTCACGATCACTGTGGCTGTAGAGCACAGCTGTGGTGCACCATTGTCACATATAGTGTAGTGGAAGCTATCGGTACCAAAGAATCCATGTGTAGGTACGTAACAGATCACGCCACCGGCAGATACCGTATTGGTACCGTGAGATGGAGTGGTAGCTCCCGTCACATGGATAGGGTTGCTGCCCGGACGGTCATTAGCCATCACCGCGACACAAACTGATGAATCCTGCGGTATTCTCACTGTGTCATTTACGGCCACAGGAGGTGTAGTAGCAGTACCGGTGATATTGACAAACACAGTACCTGTATCACAAGATGTACAAACAGGGTTCACACTGCAGATAGCGTATGTGAACTGATCCGTACCAGATGTCACAGTCGGTGTATACCTGATCGTATTGCCCGATACAAACGCGATACCTGTGGCAGGTGCAGTAATAATGCTCACTGACAGTGCACTGGCTGTGTGGTTGGTATCATTAGCAGTCACATTCAGCACAGCACCTGATACCAGATGGAATACAGTAAATGTATCAGCTACTGCTACAGGCGGTATACACTTAGGAGTCACCGTGATGTGCACATAGTCTGTATCGCAGAGTGCAGGTATTACATTGTCGCATACGACCACGCAGAAGCTGTCATTGCCCACAAATCCAGGATTTGGCAGATAAGTGACGCAAGAGTCACCGCTGGCAAAACCTGCAGTACCATGGTATGCACCGCATGGGAATGAAGTCACCTTCACACTATTGCCATCTGTATCAGACAGCATCAGGCAGATAGTAACCGTAGTAGTATCCTGAGGGATAGTATCGAAGGTAGGTGGTATATGCGGCGGATGATGCAGCACATGAATGGACACCATACCTACATCGCAGAGCGGTGTATATGGTGAGCAGTATGTAGCTGCAGGATTCATCACGTCGCACACTCTGTAGTAGAATGTATCGTCTCCCGCATATCCCGGAGTAGGGGTATATGTGTAGGTATTACCTACCTGCACCGCCGTACCATGCACCGGAGGTGTCACGATAGCGAGCGTAGTAGAGTCATGATCAGGCTCTTCATCATTCAGGGTTACAGCCACATTCACAGCTGTATTCATGTTTGTGCTGATCGTATCCTGAGCAGCCAAAGGCCTGTGATTGATGAGGTTCACCGTATAGTGTACCCACGCAGTATCGCACTGAGCCGGAGTTCTTGTATCGCATACGCGGTACTGGAGGCTGTCCTGACCAAAGAAGTACTGTGCTGGTATATATGCTATAGATGGACTGCTCACTGCGGCTATACCATGCGTAGGAGCTGTCACGATAGATGTCACCGTGAGTACATCACCGTTCGGATCGATATCGTTGTTCAGGACATTCACAAATGAGTATTCATCCTGGCAGATATGACTGAAATCATCCACTGCCACAGGTGGCAGATTGTGATGGATCGTAGGCGTATCGTACTTATTGATCGTGATAAATACCAGAGCCGTATCGCAGAGGCTATATACAGGGCGGCTGGAGCTATCGCAGATCACATATGAGAATGTGTCTACTACTATGCTGTCAGCCACTGTAGCAGGGGCGGTATAGTTCACCGTATTATTGAATCCTATCGTAGCCGTACCACCCAGTGAGGTAGTAGCAGTCACAGTAGTGACACGGATAGGATTGCCGTCAGGATCGCTGTCATTTGCTATGACATTGACATTGGTAGTAGCACCCGGCACAGTCACACCGTAGTCATTGCTGGCTACAGGAGGATGGTTTGCAAATGTATCACCAGGGTTGGTCACATTTACCACTACCCATGCACTGTCGCACAGCACATGCACCACATATGGTGATGTATCGCAAACGCTGTACTGGAAGGAGTCTACACCGGTAAAGCCTGTCGGCGGGAAGTAGTTCACGGAACCATTGCCGGTAGTCACTACTGCACCCCCCTGAGTAGAAGAACCACCTGCAGGATAAGTGTAGTGCAGCGGGTCACCATTAGGGTCGTATGCACCACTCGCTACGTTGACACCCAGCGGAGTATTCTCAGGTGTGCTTACGTAGATGTTGTTGGCTACAGGAGGTAGGTTCTGTCCTGCTACATTGATGTATGCTGTCGCTGTATCGCACTTAGGAGCCGGAGCATGAGCAGAGAGCGTATCGCATATCACATACACGAAGCTGTCTACCGGCTGGCCATTGATGCTATGCAGGTATGGTACCGGCGTATAGGTCACGTCACCATTGGTGCTCACGCTGCCGATAGTACCATTATGTACGCCTGCTATAATAGTCGGAGTGCCCAGTGGATCACCATCAGGATCGCTGTCATTACCCTTCACGTTCACTACCGCATTCACGGAGTTTTGAGGTACGGTCAGGTGGTCGTCTACAGCCAGTGGTGGCCTGTTGGCTATCGGCGTATCTACCAGGTTGGTAGTCACGATCACGAGAGCGGTGGCGCAGAGGCCAGGATATACTGCATCGCACACCTGATAGCGTACGGTGTCGTAGTAGATAGCTGCAGGCAGACCCGGCGTAGGGGTAAATACTACATTACCGCTGCCATCTACAGACCATGTACCGTGAGGTATGATATTGATCACACCTACTATAGTCGGCGTAGTGAGCGGATTGCCCTGAGGGTCGCTGTCATTGCCACGTACGTTTACTACAGCCGGAGTACCTGTGGTAGTAGCATAGTCATTGTTGGCTACCGGAGGCAGCGGAGATGACGTATCAGGTACTATAGTAGCTACTATTACGCTGGTAGCGCAGAGCACATGTACCGGATACTGATCTGTATCGCATACCTGATATTGTATGGTATAAGTACCCGGTGTAGTACCAGTGATAGTGTAGCCACCATTGCCGGTGCGTACGATGTTCAGGCTAGGATCTGGCGTGCCAATGACCGTGATAGTCAGAGGGTCCGCATTAGGATCGCTCACTGCCAGGAGTATATTGACATCGTGAGGCGTACCCACCAGCTGCGTATACCTCACAGTATCTGCAGTAGGCGGCAGGTTAGCCGGATTTACGAATACATAAACATTAGCAGTATCGCAAAGACCTACCGGAGGATTGATAGACAATGTATCACATACGCGATATGTAAAGCTATCTATCGGCTGGCCATTGATACTGTGTATACCCGGATTAGGTACATATACTACTGTACCATTGCTGCTCACGCTGATGATCGTACCGGCGGTAGTAGCAGTCAGCACGGTAGGTGTACCCAGCGGATCGCCATCAGGGTCGCTGTCATTGCCCTTCACGTTCACATTGACAGGTGTACCCTGCGCTACGCTTACGTGGTCGTCTACAGCCACAGGAGGCCTATTGCCCGGTACATCTATCTCATTGATAGTGATCACGAGTATAGCGCACGAGGTCAGCGGCTGAGGCGCGATGGTAGTGATATCAGAGATGCAGTAGTTTACTGTATCATAGTAGATGCCCTGAGCCAGGCCCGTATTAGGCTGGAAGATGATCGAGCCATCCACTGCATTCACGGTGAAGTGGCCATGGGTCGTCACACCAGAACCTCCGAGTGCCGGTATGGTCAGAGGATTGCCATCCGGATCAGTATCGTTGCCACGCACATTGACGATAGCAGGCTGAATACCTGTAGTAGTAGCAAAGTCATTATTAGCTACCGGCGGATGGTTTACGAGTGGGTTATTAGGGATGATATTAGCAAAGATCACCGCTGTATCGCACAGTACATGGATAGGGTACTGATCTGTATCGCACACCTGGTATACGATAGGATATGTACCTACGGTGGTACCCGTCACTGTATATGCACCGTTAGATGTTTGTATTACTGTCAGTGTGGTATCATATGTACCTACTATGCTGATGTTCAGCGGGTCTCCGTTAGGGTCGCTGGTAGCCAGCTCCACATTCACGTCGTGCGGCGTATTCTGATAGGCAGTGTACCTGATCGTATCAGCAGTAGGAGGCAGATTCTGAGGGCATACATAGATATAAGCCTTGCCTGTATCGCAGTCAGCAGTACAGTTCACATTGCATATCTGGTATGTCACAGTATCCAGGCCATGGTAGCCATATACAGGAGTGTACATTACGTTGTTAGACACCACTGATGCTGTACCATACTTGACTGAGAGTACACGCACGGTGCTTCCGTTGCGCTCAGGGTCGGTATCATTGATAGTCACGTCAAACGTAAACGGCGTATTGAGGCAAGTGCTGTCATAGTCATCTACTGCCACAGGTGGCTGGTTGACATGCAACGTGATCGTATCTCTGGCCGAGCAGCCTTGCAGCGATGAGATCACTGCTACATAGCCGTGGTTAGGACGTGTAGGGTGCACCGTAATAGAGTTCAGGCTATTGGTGATGAAGGTACCATTCACATCATACCACTGGATATTGTTCGCGATCGGCTGAGACGGATAGCTTGGGGTCAGCACTATAGCACCACCCTGGCAGGTAGTATCTGCAGAGGCAGTGACTGTGACAGGCAGTGATTTATAGATCGTGATATTCACTGAGGTAGAGTCTGTACATGTCGTACTACCGCCGGCCAGGCGATACCTGATGGTCACAGTAGTAGAAATGTTATTTGGTACAGATACGAGTGCAGGGTTAAACACGCCAGTAGACGCATTGATGCCTGGACCAGACCATGTACCACCGGCAGGTGTACCTGTGAAGGTATCCAGCGCGTCAAATGTACAGTAGCTTGGATTGTTTCCGGTGATGCTCACTGTAGGCAGTGGGTCTACCACTACTACCTGAGATGTATCGTGCGTACAGCCATTCTGTGTCACAGTATAGGTGATCAGGTATGAGCCTGCACCTACTGACGCCGGGCGGAATACGAAGCCGGAGCCTGTATTGACCACGCCTGCACCAGACCATGTGCCACCGGAGATAGACGCAGTGAGCGCAACCTGAGGTGAGCTGGCACAATAGTGCGAGTCCAGCCCGATGATCACCGGATGTGGCAGAGGCTTCACAGTGATAGTCCTGCTCAGGCTAGCCTGGCAGCCACTGGCATCCGTCACGAGTATAGTATATGGATAGGAGCCTGCCATCTGAGGGTTGGCAGTAGTGACCTGCTGATCGGTATCAGACAGATTGGTGGTAGGAGTCCACAGGTAGGTATATCCTGCTGTACCACCTGTCACATTTACTGTCAGGTCTACAGACTGACCTGAGTTTTCGCACCATGTCAGGCTGCTGCTGTTGGCAGGAGGTGTAATAGAGATAGCGAGTGTAGCCGGAGTCACACGTACTACTACCTGGTCGGTAGCTGTACAGCCCTTCTTATCGGTCACAGTTACGGTGTACGTTGTATTTGCACCGAGATGCCTCACATACGGATTAGATGCTGTAGTGTAGCCTGTGATGCCTATCGGCGGTGACCATAGGTATGTATAGATCGGTGTACCTCCGGATGCAGTCGGAGCCCCGCCTATCTGTACGCTGTCTGTACTACAAGCTGCTATAGTCTGATCCGGACCTGCATCAGCACTAGGCAGCGGATTGACCCTCACAGTATCATATAGAACCGTCGAGGTACATGAGCCATAGCTAGCTGTGAACGAGAAGATCACCAGCTGTGCGGTAGGGTTAGGGTTATTGAGTATCACGCTGATGTTGCCCCCCGTACCATTGAGACCGGTGTTAGAACTCCAGTTGATAGTAGCGCCAGGTATATTAGATGTCACAGTACCGGCAAATGTAGTGCCGCTGCATATCTCTGTAGGGAAGCCGGATTTGGAAACTGTAGGTATAGGTCGGATCACTACCGGTACTCTGATAGTATCAGCACAGCCACCCGGCTGAGTGCCTATCACCATATAGGTGATCAGAGAGTCGGTTGTTCCGTTATTGATCACAGTGGCATTGATCGCATTGCCGCTGCCTGATGAACCATCGCTGCCGGTCCAGGTGATAGTCGTGCCGGGCAGGGAGGAGCTCAGCGCGATATGGTATGCAGATCCACTGCATATAGTCGCTGAGTCAGGTGTAGCGGTGATCACAGGTACAGGGTTGGCTGTCAGGTACATCGTATCGTATGCACTGACATAGATTCCATTCCTAAAGTAGGTGACCTTGAGTATCATAGTGTATACACCAGGGAATGATGGCACCACTGTAGGACGGGCATGAGTAGGTGTATCTATATAAAGTGGTGGGCTGGAGAACCACTGATAAGTAGCTCCGCTTACCTTAGAGAAACCTTGCAGCGTCATAGGGCTACCTACGCACACGAATGTATCAGGTCCGGCAGTCACATCCGGTGCCAGCACCACCACCACGTGTACTGAATCAGTACCAATACAGCCAAATGAATTTGTGACTGTGACATAGTAAGTCGTAGTAGCTAAAGGAGTAGCTACTGGATTAGAAGAGTTAGGCGAACTGAGGCCGGTAGTAGGGCTCCATACATATGAAGTACCCCCCGTAGCGCTCAGCACCACGCTGCTACCCTGGCCTATCACGGTATCCGGACCGGCGGTAGGTATCACAGGCGGATGAGCAGTGATCTGCGAATGAGAAGTATCAGAGCAGCCATAGATGGTAGTCACCATCTGGTATGCATCATAGGAGCTGGCATATGAAGTATATGTATATGAAGGGTTCTGCAGGTGTGATGTATCGGCTAGGGTCGTAGTATCACCAAAGTTGTAGAACCATGATGTGATAGCACCATCAGAAGATGCAGACTGATCATGGAAGCCGACAGGTGTACCTGCACAAACTATATCAGCTGCAAAGTGAGATTGTGGCCTTTCGTGTGCAGTCACCGTATCCGTGTATGTACCTGTACATCCGGTGATAGTGTCTGTCACCGTTACGGTATAGAAATTATTGATCGTAGAAGGCGATACAAGAGGATAAGCACATGTGAGACAAGTAATGCCTATAGATGGGGACCATTGGTAGCGATAGTTAGGGCCTGTCAGGTTCACACGCAGTCCTGCAGTATCACCCTGACACATCATTATAGACGGTACAAATACAACGAGGCTTGGAGAAATCCTCACCTGTACAGTATCGCTGGCAGTACAGCCGAAGATATCGGTACCTACTACTGTGTATGAAGTAGTAGCTGTCGGAGCTACTGTCACTGTTTGAGATGCACCATTCGAAGGTACCATAGATCCACCTGTAGGGGACCACTGATAGCTCAGTGCTCCGGTAGCGATCAGCTGAGTAGAGCCACCCGCACAGATGCCCTTGTCATCACTGGCATCTACAGGTGGTGCAGAGTGCTTGGTCACTATCACAGAGTCTGTACCTGTACAGCCGCTGATAGCATCTGTCACGGTCACATAGTAGATAGTGGTACCTGCTGTAGGTGTCACAGTAGGCGAGACGCTGGTAGAGGTAAATCCTGCCGGACTAGACGCCCAGAGGTAGGTGTAGCTACCTGATCCACCTGTAGCGTTCTGGCCTATCTGCACAGATGTGGTAGGTGGACAGAAAGATTTATTAGGACCTGCATGAGCTACAGGACCGGAGAATACACGTACCGTTTTGTAAGCAGTTGCGCTACAGTTAGACAGAGTATACACCACGGTATAGGTCTGAGTACCTGTAGGTGCCACAGATACGCTCGCTGTATTAGCAGCTGCCGGCGTGATGAATGGACCACTCCACATGTACGTACCTCCCGGAGGCGCACCTACTGCAGTGAGTGTGGTATTCTGGCCTACGCACAGGTCTGTATCCGCTGAGGATATAGATACTGTAGACTGCGGATTGATGATGATGCGGGCAGAGTCAAAAGCCGTACAGCCGGATATGCTGTCAGTCACCGTGAGGTGATACATCACATTCAGCACGGCAGTATCAGCCACCAGCGGATGTGCGGCGGTAGAGTCACTCAGGCCAAAGGATGGTGACCAGGTATATATGTAACGGCCGGAACCACCGGTAGCTGTAGGCGTATCGCCCAGAGCTATCGTACCGGACACAGGGAGGCAATACGCTTTATTGCCGCCGGCATGTGCCACCGGAGTGCTAAATACGTTGATGGTCTTGTATGCAGTATCATAGCAGCCAGTAGGCGTCACGATCGTATCACCATCGTTTGTGACAAAACTGGTCAGATCGCCATAGATCACCTGCAGGTGGAATGAACCCACACCTGTAGGGCAGAATGTAACAGCAGCTGTATTACCTGCAAACGGTGTCAGATTTCCGGTAGGAGTCCATTGATAGTTGCCACCAGCAGGTGAGCCTGCAGCCGTGAGCGTAGCGCACTGCCCGGAGCATAGATCTGTATCGGGGCTAGTGATGACGATAGAAGGCTTCACGTTGATGGTCACCTTGGCACTATCCATAGCTATACAGCCCGTAGTAAGATCCGTCACGGCTACCACATAATCGGTAGTACCGGATGTAGTGAGCTGAGTCACACGCGGACGTGCGGCAGCACTGTCACTCACATTGCCGGCAGGAGACCAGTGATATGAGAAATTGCCCGATCCACCTGTCGCAGTATTACCCACACGTACAATAGATGTGACAGGCAAGCAGTATGACTGATCAGGACCGGCGTCTACCAAAGGCTGAGGATAGGTAGTGATAGTCACCATATCTGTGTCGCGGCAGCCATTCAGATCATAATATACAAAGTATGCTTGTGTACCTGGGTTTGGAGTGACAGTTACTACAGCAGCATTACCATTGGCCGGACTCATAGCTATGATCGGATTCCATTGGTAGTTGCCACCAGCCGGAGTGCCCGTAGCTGTCAGCACAGCACTGCCACCACCGCAAATATTGGTTTGAGATGCTGTCGCGCTCACAGATACACTAGGCGATATGGTAAGTACCGTACTATCCACAGAGGTACAACCGGACTTGTTATCTGTCACAGTTACAAAATATTTATAGGTACCCGGTACCAATGCTGTGAGTACAGGATTGGAAGCAGAGGTATCATTGAGGTTGGTAGATGGGGCCCACGTATACGAGAATGCTCCGCTACCACCCGCAGCTGTAGGGCTGCCACCTAGGGTCACTGTACCTGACTGAGGGAGGCAAAAAGTCTGATCCGGACCTGCATCAGCTACTACTGTCGGATACACATTTACCTGTTTGTAAGCGGTATCCTGGCAGCCATTACGAGAGTATATCAATTCGTATAGCTGAGTGGTCACCGGGCCTACAGTCACAGACGGAGTATTTCCGGTGCCCGGATACAGATATACGATAGGTATCCACTGATAGGTGCCTCCGGCAGGGCTAGCTACGCCATTCAGCACTGTAGTCTGGCCAAAGCAAAGGTCTGTATCAGAGCTATTGATGGTCAGCGTAGCATGAGTGTCTATAGTGATATGTGTGGAATCTACAGAACTGCATCCTGTCACATTATCGGTCACAGTGAGGTAGTATTCTGTGTTTGTATTGACTTTTGCCACGATAGGATTTGGAGCAGCTGAGTCACTGAGATTAGCCGTAGGAGACCAGTGGTAGCTATAGCTGCCTGAGCCACCAGTAGCTGCCGAACTGGAACCGAGAAAGATGGTACCTGAGTATGGCAAACAGAATGCCTGATTGATACCCGCGTGTGCTACCACGTTTGGATAAACATTCACTGTGATAGCGGTAGAGCCCGCGCAGCCATTAGCTGTATAGGTCACCTGATACCTCTGCGTGCCGGATGGCGCTACGGTCACAGATGCGGAATTGCCTGCACCCGGACTCATATTGAATGTAGGACTCCACTGATAAGTACCGCCGCCCGGACTGCCCACTGCAGTAAGGGTGGTGCTCTGGCCCGTACAGAGATCGGTATCCGTAGGAGAAATAGTAACAGTAGCCGTAGGGTTGATCACGAGTGTCATGGTAGACGTAGCCTGACATCCGGAGACCTTGTCGGTGACCGTCAGGCTATATATAGTAGTACCTGCAGCCACAGAGGTGACCGTAGGATTAGCTACTGAGGCACTGCTCAGGTTGCCAGATGGAGACCAGGCATATGTATAGCTGCCGGATCCACCGGATGCAGATGGCACACCGCCCAGCGTGATAGTAGAGGTGACCGGTAGGCAGTATGTCTGGTTAGGACCAGCGCTGGCCACCACATTGGAGAAGACGCGCACAGTCTTCGATGCGGTATCACTACATGATCCCTGAGTATATATCACAAAGTAAGTCTGATTAGTAGTGGGTGCCACATCTACGGAGGCAGCTGCTCCCGATGACGGGGTCATGCTGACCTGAGGATACCACTGATAGGTGCCACCGGCAGGGCTACCTGATGCAGTCAGTGTAGTAGTCTGGCCAGTGCATATATCCGTATCGGCAGCGGCTACCGACACAGAAGGTTGAGGCAGAATGGTCAGATTAGTAGAGTCTACACCGTAGCAGCCATTGCCGTCAGTCACAGTGAGATAGTACTTCGTACTGCCGGCACCACTTACAGTCACGGTAGGATTGGCTACGCCGGCATTATTGAGCCCTGTAGAAGGTGACCATGTATAGCTATAGGTACCGGAGCCACCGGTAGCTGCTGGTACAGCACCCAGCGTGATGATAGAAGTGACAGGCAGACAATAGGTTTGATTGCTACCGGCATGGGCCAGCGGATTAGTATTGACAGTCACAGCCACAGAACTGGTAGCGCTACAGCTGTGCGCATCGGTCACCGTTACATTATACGTTGTATTAAGCAGCGGGGAGGCTACAGGATTAGCTATGCTGGTAGAACTCAGACCAGTGCCTGGTGCCCATGCATAGACAAACGGAGAAGTACCGCCAGATGCTGTAGGTACTCCGCCTATAGTAGTGGAGCTACCGTTACAGATAGATACCGCCGAGCCTGCACTGGCCACCACAGATGGCCATACAGTCAGGCGTACAGTATCACTTGCATTACAGCCATTGTTGTCCGTCACATTCAGGGTATAGAGATAGCTACCGGCCGCAGATGGATTGGCGGTAGTAGATATAGACGAGGTAGAAGAAAGTCCAGTAGCAGGAGACCATTGATAGGTATATGGTGCCGTGCCGCCGGTGACGGTACCTGTCAGTACTGTACTGCTGCCGCTATTGGCGCAGTAGCTGGCATTGACACCGGCATCTACCTGCAGTGTTGAGCCTACCACGGTTACATTTACAGATGCTGCTGATGTGCAGCCCTTTGCGTCTGTCACGGTCACTGTATAAAGAGTGGTAGAGCCTATCTGGCTTACACTAGGATTGGCTATGGTAGATGAGCTGAGGCCGCCCGCAGGACTCCACAGGTAGGTGTATCCCGGCGTACCGCCAGATGCCGTAGGTGATCCGCCTATCACCACCGATGCTGCACTACATGCTGTAAGATTCTGGCCAGGGCCCGCATCTGCGGTTGGCTTAGGATTGACTGTCACAGTCACAGCGCTTGTAGCACTGCAACCCTTGCTGTCAGTCACTGTCACTGTATAGGTAGTCAGCACCGTAGGTGATGCTACCGGGTTGGCTGCAGTAGAGGAGCTGAGCCCTGTGGTGGGGGACCAGCTATAGGTCAGAGTGCCTGTACCGCCGCTACCTGTAGGGCTGCCGCCTATCGTCACTCCGAGACCATTACATACTGAGGTAGCCGGGCCCGCACTGGCTACTACTGCAGGATTCAGTGTGATCACTGCTGAGTCTACAGATGTACAGCCTGATACATTGTCTGTGACTGTGACATAATAGGTGATAGTGCTTGCTACATTAGATGTGAGTGTCGGGTTAGCCACACTCGCATTGGACAGACGTGTGGTCGGAGACCAGTTATATGAGAAGTTGCCCGATCCACCGGTAGCCGTACCACCTGGTACGCCTAGAGTAATCGTGGTGGCATATGGCATACAGTAGGTCTGATTGCCACCGGCATGCGCTGCCACTGCCGGCACTACGTTCACTGTCTTGGTAGCGGTACCACTACAGCCGGAGGCTGTGTAGGTTACCTGATATGTTTGATTGGCCGGAGGCGCTACGGTTACGGTAGCTGTATTGCCCGCTACCGGTGTCATATAGTTAGTAGGGCTCCAGCTGTATGTACCGCCTGCAGGCAGGCCACTTGCACTCAATGTAGTAGACTGACCTGCACACAGGCTGGTGTCAGGTGAGCTGATAGTCACAGTGGCCTGAGAGTTGATGGTCATCCTCATAGAGTCCACTGCTGTACAGCCTGACTTGGTATCAGTGACTGTGACATAGTAGACAATACTGCTCGCTACCGCACTGGTCAGAGTAGGGTTAGCGGCATTGGGATTATTGAGGCGCGTAGTCGGTGACCATGAGTAGGTATAGCTACCCGAGCCGCTGGTAGCTGTAGGGCTGCCACCTATAGAAGGGAGTGTACCCACCGGGAGGCAGTAGGTCTGGTCGGCACCTGCCTCAGCACCTACAGTTGGATAGACATTCACTTTGCGGGATGCAGAATTAGTACAGCCTGCCAGCGAGTAGAGTACTGTATAAGTTTGATTTGCAGAAGGGCCTACGCTTACAGAAGCAGTATTGCCAGCTGCTGGTGTCATGCCTATCGTGGGGCTCCAGCTATATGTGCCGCCTGCCGGCGTGCCGGTAGCGGCCAGCGTAGTGACCTGTCCGAGGCAGAGATCCGTATCTGACAGGGCTATGCTCACCGTCACAGCAGGATTGATCACCAGGGTCATGGAGTCTCTGGAGGTACAGCCGGTCACGTTATCCGTCACTGTCACATAGTATGTAGTAGTACCAGACACCACAGAGGTGATAAAAGGATTGGCTATAGAGATGCTGCTCAGATTAGTAGGCGGAGACCAGGCATATGAGTAGCTGTTTGATCCTCCTGATGCAGTAGGGGCACCTCCGAGAGTGATCGTAGTAGATACATTAGAGCAATAAGTCTGATTAGGTCCGGCATCTGCCGCCACCACCGGATAAACGGTCACCAGCCTGCTGGCAGATGATGTACAGCCTCCAAGTGTGTAAACCACACTATATGTCTGGGTGGAGGTAGGACTTACTGTGACTGTAGCCGTATTGCCCGCTACCGGAGTGATATTAGACAATGGAGACCACTGGAAGGTACCACCTGATGGACTCACACTGGCAGTCAGATTAATGCTATTGCCTACACATATATTAGCAGCGGCAGGAGTGATGGTCACAGCACCCGGCTGGGTGGTGACTGTCACCAGTACTGTATCGGTACAGCCGGTAGCGTTGGTCCATACGAAACCATAAGTCCCTGTAGTACTGAAATTGCTGATAGTAGTGCTGGGATTAGTGATACTGGCTATAGTAGCTGTTCCCGGATTGCCGGCCCTGGCGCTCCAGGTACCTGTGCCGGAGGCAGCCATAGTGGCAGTTCCTACCAGACACACCGACTGATCAGATCCGGCATTTGGCTTGATACACACCTGATAATCTTCTACCTCACCGGCACCTACCTCACCCTGCGCAGCAGTAGCACTCAGTGTAGCGTCAGCCACGCGTATGCGGAGGAAAGTATTGCCGCTGCCATATACGAACGCGGGCAGACCGGTAAAGCTAAGGGTCACCGTCTGCTGAGAGGTACTGGTAGGTACACTGACCAGAGCAGACTCTGCCGCGTCAAAGGAGCCGTTTCCATTGGCATCTATCCAGCCGCGCAGATTCACTGTGGTACCTGTATTGTTATAGACAGACACACTCACTGAGTAGGTAGTAGCCCCGGTGAAAGCCGTAGGGATAGTAGCGACCCCGTCTTCATCATCAGCAGATCCGGTATTGCTCAGGTCATCGCCATTGGCCTGGCTGGAGCTGAGTGCTGCAGTTTCTGCATCGATAGTCAGGCCCAGCCTTAGTTTGTCAGTCAGGGCAGAACGAGCCGCATTGGACCCATCATATGCCGTGGGAGCATCACCGTAGTCAAAGGTATTTGAGTTCCACTCAAAGATAAAGTGGTTATCCTTACCCGCTGTCTGCGCAGGTATTGATTTATCAAAGCCCGGCACGTTTGTGATCCACTGGGCAGGCACAGTGCTCTGATCAGAGTGGATAGTAGTACCGATATAGGTCAGGCCATTGGTATTATTGTAGTACAAGTGGCCGCTGCCGCGCAGGATACCGGTACTGCCCATATAGTCTTTCTCGCTACCGCCCAGATAGGTGCCATATGTACGGGTAGCCAGATTATTACTGAAACTCGCATAGCTGATATCTATGATCCCACCAAAGGAATTTTGATAATAAGGGCTGGCCGGAGTAGTATTATTGGCCGGGTAGTCTGAGGAGGTCGTGGTACCAAAGAGCAAAACATTGCTACTGCGAAAGTCTACTGCAATGCCACCTACGAGGTCATCAGAGGAGCCACCATTATAGGTTTCTACAAACCCGCTTCCTGCTGAGCCATTCCACGGGATGCGCGCGAGCACCTGGTCCATGCCCCCTCTGTTAGAAGTTTGTACAACACCTGTAGTGCCGGGTATATCTGTAGAGGAGCTATTGTAGCCTACGTAGAAGTAATTATTATCTGCACAAACTACTGCCTTGTCCGCTCCCTGAGGGCCACCGGCTATAGCAGAGTAGGTAGAGAGACCCTCAGAACTGCTGCCCCCCAGATAAGAGAAGGCGGTAAAGGCTGTCTGTGGTGTAGCGCTGATAGGGAAGGAACCAACAAGAATTTCCGTAGAACCAGCTATCGTGTTGTCTACCGGGTTGACGGTACCAGGATAGCCAGAGCCTACTACTGTATGTACCGCAAAGGCGAGTTTTGTCTTATCAGTAGAGGAAGCTATAGAGGCAAAAGTCTCATTGTTATTACCACCTACATAGGTACCCCAGGCAGCAGTGAGGCTAGTAGTATTGGCCCCTGTCACTCTGATGATAAAGCCCTCTGACGATCCCGCAAAGGTAGGGTCAGGTGCATTGGCCGGTACTATAGATGTAGGAAAAGCACTCGTACATGATCCGCTGACATAGAATGTCGCATTATCTATAGCCACCACAGACTGGTATACACCGTGGTTCGCATTAGCTGGCGCGGCAGTATTGATAGAGCCGGAGTACGATCTGGCAGCCAGGGTGGCACTAAATATCTGTACTACATCTTCTGTATAAGAGAGCAGTATCCTTCCATCAGGAAAGATATCAAGGTCCGAAGGAAAATTAGCAGCTCCCGTCACACCTGTCATAGTCCAGGCCAGGATATTGGTGCCCGTAGCATTGAGTTTATACAGGACCGTAGATGGGTTTGTGCTATAAGCATTAGAATAGCCGGCAGCCACATTATTGAGGTAGCTCACACTCATAGCCTCATTAGTGAATCCTGCACAGTAAACCTCTCCGGCGCTGTTGGAAGCAATACTATAGAGGTACTCGTCAAAGGATGACGAGCCATTGTGCATATAGGTAGACCACATCATCACCGGGTCTATGACCAGCGGCTGTGCAGGATCAAAGCCTGTCTCCACCTGATAGGCCAGGATATTGTCGCTCACCTTTACCATGCTGGCCTTATATGGCTTCTTGCTGCCACCTATAGTCTGAAAGGTCTCAGGGATCATGAGTGTCATATTGTTCTCATGCATCTTGATCGTGATGTTACCTTCTTTCTCTGCTACCAGTGCATCCTGACCGGTCATCTGCATTTTTATTTTGCTATAGTCAGCTGCTTTGCTCACTATCCAGTCAAACTCCATCGCACCGCTCTGGCCTGAGTAGAGGCGCAGGTCTATGCCGGGATATACGTTCTTTAGGGTTATCTCATTGTAAATCAGCGGCCTGATACCTTTTTCATTCTTGTCTGTGGTAGTATAATAGGTGCCGGTCACAGAGGATACTGTACCTGGCTCTACAGTCCACTTGCCATTGGCCCCCGGGAAGGTGAGGTCCACGATCTGTAGTGGCATACCTTCTTTAGATTCATTTGCTTCATTTTCCTCTTCGTCCCATTCCTTCTGGTTGGTCACGATCCGGATTTTGTTATTGTACACACCCATACTGCCAAAAGCGGTACGGAAGCCATAAAGCACCTCAGGATTATTAAACTGGCCTGCATTCTTCTCAAACCATATCATATTGGTAGTGGCCCGCAGTGTACTCTTCACAGATGCCTGTATCACAGGATCTACATCGCCCATATGGCTGCTGACCGTCTGACCCTGGGCAGCGACCGCCATAGGGGCGAGTGCAGCCTGCTGGGCAAAAGTAGCCTGGGTAACTACCACAAATAATAATGTCAGAAATACGGAAGTAAACTTCTTCATCATATTCGAATTTGAATGTGTCTTAGATTGGTATAGGGATGACACCGGCGCAAAAAACAATGAGCCGGGCAGGGAAAGGACAGTCGTAGAAATAAAAAGTAAATAGGTCTTATTCAAGGCTTTGTATAATTGGGTTTGGAATCAGGTCTTCAACTTGTAAACAGTGTATACACACTTCTACTTGTTAAAGGCCCAAATATACGTGCCGCCTTTCTAATTGTCAAATAAAAGTGGCAATAGGTCAAATTCCTCGACCAAAAAGTGACCCACAAAAAATACATAGTGCCCACATAAGTGGGCACCAGTAGATTTTGTTAAAACCATAAGGTAATCCTTATCAGCTCAGGCCTATACGGCTTTCGCTTCTACTTTGGGAGCAGCGGCCTTGATCTCCTCAGATGCCTGAGAGGCATATTTCTCAAAGTTCTTGTTGAACTGGATAGCCAGTTCATTCGCCTTAGCATCGTAGGCGGCCTTGTCTGACCAGGCACTGCGCGGATCCAGTATTTCTGCCGGTACGCCGTCTGCAGACTTTGGTACCGACACACCAAATACCGGGTGGGCGGTGTATTCTACCTTATTCAGCTTGCCGGACAGGGCAGCGGTGATCAGCGCACGGGTATGCGGCAGGCTCATACGCTTGCCTACTCCATAACTGCCACCTACATAACCGGTATTGAGCAGCCAGACATTGATATGTGATTTTTCGTGCAGCTTCTCTCCCAGCAGTTTAGCATAGTCTGCCGGGTGCAGCGGCAGGAAGGCTGCGCCGAAACAGGCCGAGAAAGTCGTCTGCGGCTCTATTACTCCTACCTCTGTACCGGCCACCTTTGAGGTAAAGCCGGATAGGAAGTAATACATAGCCTGACCTGCAGTCAGCTTAGATATAGGAGGCAATACACCAAAGGCGTCATACGTCAAAAAGAAAATATTCTGTGGCTCACCACCCTTTGATACAGGCAGTGCATTCTCTATAAAGTGAATAGGATACGAGACCCGGGTATTCTCTGTTTTGGCCTTGCTGGCATAGTCTACCGTGCGGGTGCCTTCATTGAATACGATATTCTCCAGGATAGCACCATGACGGATAGCGCGGAAGATATCCGGCTCCTTCTCAGCAGACAGGTCTATACACTTGGCATAGCAGCCACCTTCAAAGTTGAATACAGAATTGCTATCCCATCCATGCTCATCATCACCGATCAGCGGGCGGTTAGGATCAGCTGAGAGCGTAGTCTTGCCTGTGCCAGACAGACCAAAGAAGAGCGCTACGTCGCCGTCCTTACCCTCGTTAGCCGAGCAGTGCATGCTCAGCACCTTGCGGTCGTGCGGCAGTACGAAGTTCAATACGCCGAAAATACCCTTCTTTATCTCACCTGTATAGGCAGAGCCGCCTATGATTATCACCTTGCGGGTAAAGTTGAGCAGTGTAAAATTATGCTGACGTACGCCGTCTTTCTCACCATCAGCGTGGAAGCTTGGTGCCTGTATCACCAGCCAGTCATGATTGAAACCGGCTATTTCCTCCCTGGACGGGCGCAGGAACATATTGCCCGCAAACATATTGGCCCAAGGGTTTTCATTTACCACGCGCACATTGAGCTTATATGACTCATGCGCACACGCTACGCAGTCGCGTACGAATACGTCTTTGCCTGCCAGATGGGCCGTTATCTTATCATATAGTGCATCAAACTGCGCCGGAGTGATAGGTGTATTAAATGTGCTACCCCAGTCTACGGAGTCTGCAGTGACGTCATCCTTTACTATAAACTTGTCCTTAGGCGAGCGGCCGGTAAATTCGCCTGTGTCTACCGCCAGAGCACCGGTATCGTTCAGTACGCCTTGTCCTCTCTTGATCGTTTCCTCTATCAGTTCTTCGGGTGTCAGATTCCAGTATTGCGTTTTAGTACCTTTGATGCCTACCGATGCGAGATCTGCATTCTGGTTTTTGTGGCCCACTATTGCCATATATATCCTTTTTGTTTTTGAAAAGAGGTTCGCAAATGTAAAAAAAAGAACAAACTCAGCGCCTTGACTTTAATCTTAGGCGGCTTTACCTACATTTGTCTCTACATATCTCAAATTTAACATGAAATACGACAAGATAGATAGCCGGCTCTTTGTGCTGAACCGCAAGAACTTTGCGAAGCAGATGAAGCCCAACTCCATCGCCATCTTTGTGTCTAATGAATTGGCTACCCGCAGTGCCGATGCCAGCTACAAGTGGCGTCAGAATCCGGACCTCTTCTATCTCACAGGTGTAGACCAGGAGGATACATTCCTTGTCCTCTTTCCCGATGCACCGGTAGCGGAGTGGCGCGAGATGCTATTTGTGCGCCGTACCGACGAGCATATCCGCACCTGGGAGGGCAATAAACTGACCAGAGAGGAAGCAGCCGGTGTGTCAGGTATCAAGGAGGTGCGCTGGTCAGACAGCTTCGCCGCAGCACTGCCGGGCCTCATCTATCAGGCACAGAATATCTATCTCAATACAAACGAAAATGATCGCAGTGGCGATACCAGCGAGTCAGGTGAATTCAAGTTTGCAGCGAGGCTGAAAACACGCTACCCGCTGCATACATTCTACCGCTCCGCTCCTATCATGGCCGCGCTGCGTACCGTCAAGTCTGAATATGAAGTCGCGCTGCTGCGCAAGGCCTGCGAGATCACCGAGCAGGGCTTCCGCCGCCTGTTGAAATTTGTAAAGCCCGGTGTATGGGAATACGAGATCGAGGCCGAACTGTCTCACGAGTACCTCCGCAGCCGCGCCACTGGCCATGCCTACGAGCCGATCATCGCCTCCGGCGAAAGTGCCTGTGTGCTGCACTACGTGAGCAATGACCAGCAGTGCAAAAAAGGCGACCTGCTCCTGCTGGACTGCGGCGCAGAATACGCCAACTACAATGCCGACCTGACCCGCACCATCCCCGTAGATGGCCGCTACACCAAGCGCCAGAAAGAAGTCTACAACGCCGTGCTCCGCGTGATGAAAGAAGCCCGCAGCATGATGCGCGAGGGACTGGTGCTATACGACTTTAATATGGAGGTGGGCAAGATCATGGAGTCTGAGTTGATCGGCCTCAAGCTGCTTAATAAGGCAGATGTAAAAAAGCAAGATCCTAAAGCGCCACTCTTTAAAAAGTACTTCCCGCACGGTACAGCTCACTTTCTCGGCATAGACGTGCATGATATAGGTAACCGCTACGCGAAACTCAAAGCAGGCGCCGTACTGACCTGCGAACCGGGCATCTACATCCGCGAGGAGAAGATCGGCATCCGTATAGAAAACAACATTCTCATCACCAAAGGCAAACCGACTGACCTCATGGCCACCATACCTATAGAGACCGAGGAGATAGAGGAACTGATGAATAGCAAAAAATAATTCCATCGTAGCCTGTAGGGTCAGGTCGCGACCTGACCCTACACGCACAGTGTACTGAGAATATATCCATGAAACTTTTCAATCTGCCCAATATACTAACGCTCGTTAACCTCTTTGCAGGTTGTATGGCGCTGGTGTTTATTTTCTCACCCAGCTCGCAGGTAGGTACGCTTTCTGAAGGTTTGCAGTATGTGCCTTATCTCATACTCATATCTCTAATCGCCGACTACTTTGACGGCATGGCGGCGCGCTTTGTCAGCAGCCCTACGGGCATCGGCAAAGAACTCGACTCACTCGCAGACGTAGTGAGCTTTGGCCTAGTACCCGGCGCGATCATGTACACGCTGATGACCTTTTACTTCCGCTCGTCAGGCCTCAATAACGATTGGCTCATCATGCTCTACAGCAGTCCCGGATTCCTGATCACACTCTTCTCCGCCCTGCGCCTGGCCAAGTTTAATCTGGACACCCGACAGTCAGAAGGCTTCATCGGTCTTGCGACGCCTGCCTGCAGCATTTTTATCATCGGCCTGCTGCTCGTATTCCTTCGCAATGACTTCGGCCTCTCAGGCACGCTATTAAATCCGGCATTACTATTCGGCCTCACCGCTGTACTCTGCTACCTGCTGATAGCCGAGATACCGATGTTCTCTTTCAAATTCAAAAGCTTTGGTTGGGCAGGCAACGAAATAAGGTATGTGTTTATAATTGCCACTGTAGTTTTGCTGACAGCGCTTAAATTTGCAGGCATTCCGCTGGCTATCATACTGTATGTCCTCGCCTCTGTAGTACTGATGCTGACCGGAAGAAACAAAACAAAAATCTCAAATAAATAAACCAACTATCCAATATGAATTTCAGAGCAGAAATAGACGTGATGCCGCACAAAGAACTCCTCGACCCCCAAGGCAAGGCAGTAGCCGCCAGCCTGCAGAAGATTGAGTTTGCCTCTATAGAAGATGTACGCATAGGCCGCCACATCACTATCAAGCTGTCCGCTAAGTCTAAGGACGAAGCTGAGCAGCATATAGAAGAAGCCTGCAAGAAACTGCTCGCCAACGCGATCATGGAAGGCTACAAGTATGAGATAGTAGAGGAGAAGTAATCACCCCTCCCGGCCTCCCCAAAGGGGAGGTGAAATGCAAATACATTATGCTGTATATAGTCCCAACGCCCGTAGGAAATCTCGAAGATATCACGCTGCGGGCATTGAGGATATTGCGCGAGGCCGGGCTGGTGCTCTGTGAGGACACCCGCCAGACCCGCAAGCTGCTCGACCACTACCAGATCAGCAACCAGCTACAGGCTTATCATAAATTTAACGAGCGTCGCTCCTGCGAGCCGATCATCCATCAGCTATCTACCGGCATGGATATCGCGCTCGTATCGGATGGCGGCACACCCGGCATCTCAGATCCCGGCTACATACTGGTAGAGGCCTGCATGGAGGCAGGCATACAGGTCCAATGCCTGCCCGGCGCTACAGCCTTCGTCCCCGCGCTTGTCGCATCCGGCTTTGACACCTCCAGCTTTGTCTTCGAGGGTTTTCTCCCGCACAAAAAAGGCCGCGAGACCCTCTTTAAGAAATTTGCCCTGGAGGAGCGCGTCATCATTCTTTATGAGTCCCCCTACCGTGTGATCAAAACACTTGAGCAGATCCACCAATTCATAGGCGATCAGCGCCTGATCTCCATCTCCCGCGAGATATCCAAAATGTTTGAAGAAACCGTCCGCGGCACCGCCCCCGAACTACTAGAGCACTTCAAGAAAAAAGAACCCCGCGGCGAGTTCGTTATCATCCTCGGCCCTACATCCATAAAAGAGCGAGAAGAAGAAGACTAGCTGTCTCCATTCCACGCGCCCACTGCGATTCATCACTTGTATTCCTCTGCGTCTCCGCGCTTTCATGGTGAAAAAATTTACCGCTTGTAGCTTTGCATTCCTTAATCTCTTCGCGCCTTTGCGAGAAATGTATTTTGCATTTCGTCCAGCCCTATTTGATACTCACCCGAAATCCCGCAAACACCATCGCCCCCCGTATCTGCCCCCATACCATAGACGCATCAAACTGCTTACTGAATGGCGCATCATTAGCGATGATCGCTGCCGACTGCGTCTGGTCCAGGATGTTTTCTCCACCTATGTAGAAGTCCCATTTCTTTTTCAGTGTGTAAGTGATCTGAGCATTCATGAGGAAATAATCCTTTGACACTAACGGTCGTTCGTTGGCTACATCATTAGGACTCGTATCCGGTATCCTTGATTTACCATACCAGGTAAAAGAAGTATTGAAACGCCACTTCTTATTGTTAGTAGTATACTCTAGTGAGGCCAAACCTTTATGCCGTGGGTGATAAGGCGTCTGCTTCAGCACACCACTATAGGTAGACTTCACATCATCAAACTTATAAGCCAGCTTGACATCAAAGTTTTTGACCACCTCGTATTGTATCTCTGCTTGTACAGAGTTGCTATAGGACTTGCCAGCCAGATTATACAACTTTAACTGCCGCACATCCTCCATGTCCACTATCAGTTGATTGGTAAAATCCGTGCGATAGAAATCAACACTGATGGACCCCTCTCGAAAGTCAAGAAAGAACTTATAGGTCAGGTTAGCGCCATAGTTCCAGGCACGCTCGGGGCGCAGGTTGTTTTGCAGTGAGATGTCGCGATTGCTCGCCAGCAGGCCATAGTTCTCCGCAAAGGCCACCGGCACATGATAGCCATGCCCAGCAGACACCCGTAGGCTGAGGTAGTACAAGATGTTCCATTTCAGGTTAAACCGGGGTGACCAAAAGGGTCCATACAAAGTATGGTAATCTGCCCGCATGCCACCAGTGAGTGCGAGCTTGCGCTTGTACGCATAGCTGGCCTCGGCAAATACACCCGGTATCACCTCCATGCGTCGATAACCGAGCGTATCAAAGCGTTCAGTGGTCTGCCCCGTCTGTAGAGAAGCTCCTACTTTGATCAGGTCATCAGGTGCAGCCTCCGAGTACTCATGCTGAAAGATAAAATTGACATAGCCGAAGTGCTCCCTGCCCTGATAGTCGCGCCTGCCTATGAAGCCCGACTGGTCATGGTAGTAGTATTTATACTGCACTCCGATACTAGACTTCTCATTCAGCGTAAATCCCGTCTTGGCCCAGGCGTCTGTATGGATGGTCCTGAGCTGCATGCCCCAATAGCTTTGCGCATACTTATCCTTGCTAAAGTCATACTTCAGCTGCCCTCCCCTCCTGTCCTCACCCATCACATCTACTGCTGATATAAAGGTGAAGCCCCGGCCATTCTGATAGGTCCACCGGTTCATAATATTGCCCTCGCCCACCAGCGGGTTATCGAGAAAGCCGTCATGATTGAAGTCCATCCCAAACCAGTTATACTGCCCATGCGTCAATAGCATGGTACTCCACTTTTCGTTCTTGAGCTTTTGCGCTGTATATATATTGGCCTCGGCTCGCAGATCCTGATTGAGGAATACATTTGCATACAGCTTCTCCGCCGTCTGCGGCTTCTTCAGCTCGATATTGAGCTGCCCCGTCACCGACTCAAAGCCATTCACTACGCTACCCGCACCCTTGTTGATCTGGATGCTGTGCATCCACGGCCCCGGTACATAGCTCATCCCAAACGTATTGCCCAATCCACGGATAGCAGGTATATTCTCTAAAAGTGTCTGTGAGTAGGTACCATCCAAACCCAGCATACGCACTTCTTTGGCACCGCTCACGGCGTCTGAGTAGGTCACATCTACAGAGGCAGTATTGACAAAACTCTCGCTGAGATTGCAGCAGGCATCTTTCAGTAGCGCACCGGAGTTGATTATCTCTACATTTTGCGTAGCATGGGTCATACGGGTAGCCTGCTTGCGTACTATCTCCACGGCATTCATACGCTGTGTCGTGTCAAAAGCAGAACCTTGACCTGACGCACTGAGATAACCTATAACCGCTGCGAGCAGATATAGGTGTTTAATCATGACTACACTTGCTAGATCTGTACTGGCAGCATTTTTCCAGATGGTCGTATGCCTTTGGATCTGCCTTTTCTGCCTCAGTATCATAGCCAGCTGCAGCTACCAGGTGGTGTATCTGGGCCAGGCTGATCACAGCAGGATCATATTTTACCTGTAGGTTTTTAGTGTCAGGATTCCAGAGTGCCGCCTCTATCCCCGGTACTTTGAGACTGCCTTCTATGTTAGCTTTGCACATACCACAGTTTCCAGACACTTTGAATACATCCCTTTTCAACTTTCCGCCCGCTATGGCGCTACCAGCAGACATACACATGGCCAGCAGTAGCACAACTATTTTGATTTGATTGTTCATTTTTATTCTTGCTTTTCGATGTAGAAAAAAACACATTTCTGATCTGACAATGTCAAAAAAGTAATAGTCCCCATCATCTTGATGAGTCAAAACATTAAAGCAAAAAATTTAAATACGAAATACCCTGATAGAGGCTAGAATATCTCTATGGGCGGGAGGCGGGTCACTGGCACAGGCCAACTCTGAGACGACGGGAGTGGTGGGATATGGCTCGATGCAGGTCTTGACTATATAGCTGACCTGATAGAAGATTTTGTCAAAAGAAGGATTGAAAGTGATAATACTGGTTGAGTTTTCTGTATCACTTACTTTGTAGAAGGCCAGCTTGTCCCTGCAGCATTTCTTGCTGCAATTCCTTTCTTCATCAGAATTGAGGACAAGGTTCAGAGACTTGAGCTTGCCGCAGCAGTAATGCGCCTTGACAGCCACTCCCGAGGAGGAGAGGATGTATAATATGAGCACCAGTATGGCCGCGGCTTTTCTCATTGCAAGCTAAAGGTATTCAGAAAAACCTGATCGGAAAAATATTTTTTTATGGTTTTAACTACTTTTTAACGTCCTGACAAATTTGGCTTTCTGACATACTGCAAAAGGAAATATCCGTTATGTTTATCATAGTACATGGCAAGGAAGAAGATCAGATGGAAGCGGGCAGCAGCGGTGTCACTGGCATTTATAGTAAGCCTCTATACCATCTTCTTCTATCACAAGCCTATCATCCGATTTGGCTACAAGGTGTACCGCGTCTTTCGCAGACATATGCGCCCTTATCATCCCGGTCAGTTTCAGGCTATTTCCTTTCCCGCGGGCTATGCCATACATGGCATTGATATCTCTCATTATCAGGAGGATTTTAACTGGGAAAACCTCCGTACTGTAGACGTAGATGGCGATACTGTCAATTTTGCTTTTGTCTTTATGAAAGCTACCCAGGGTGCCTGGTCTGAGGATCCGGCATTTGAAGGCAACTGGGAGGATGCCCACGACCGCCGCCTGCTTTGTGGTGCCTACCACTACTATATGCCTGATATGGACCCGCGCCGCCAGGCAGAGAACTTTATCTCATCAGTGAAACTAAAAGAGGGCGACCTGCCGCCGGTGATAGATATAGAGGATACCCGTGGCAAAAGCAAACAGGAGATCGTAAACGGTGTCAAGACCATGTCTGGGCTGCTGGAAAAGAAATACGGCTGCAAACCCATCATCTATTCAAACATCAACTTCATAGAAGACTATCTATCCGATGATTTTCCGGATCATTATTTCTGGGTAGCCCATTACTATGTAGATGAGATCAATATCTCTGACGAGGTCCACTGGCTCTTCTGGCAGCACAATGATAAAGCTATGATGCTCGGCTACGATCAGAAGGTAGATGCTGATGTCTTCAATGGAGACCTGATAGAGCTGCAGAGCATACTGGTACGCACGGGGCCGGTGATTAAACCGGCCACTGAGCGCTAGAGTTTCAGGTATTCTTCTATGGTGCTGATGGCATTATCCAGTCGCAGCGCACCGTGGCCGGAGATGATAGCATAGTCCGCCTCTATCGCATCCAGCTCTTCCTGAAACCTATTGAAGAGCATCTCGCGGTCGCCGGGATTGGCTCGCTGGCCATCTGCCACCCACGGGAGGTCTATGTCTGTGAGCAGGTATAGGTCGTGGCGGTTCTTTCTGATATGGTCGGCGATCCATGCAGGCACGTGCCAGCCCAGATGGTTGAGCCATACTTTATAGTTGATCAGCTCGGTATCTGAGAAAAGGACCTGATTGGCCTTGGCCGCCCATTGCCGCTCCAGTTCTACCTGTCCGCGGGCCATTTTTTCTACGTCCTCAGCTGTATAGTTCATGCCGTTTTTATCCAGGTACTCGCGTGCATACTCCGGCACATAGATAGTATCGTATAGCTCCGCCAGTCGCTGGGTGAGAGATGTCTTGCCGGTAGACTCCGGCCCGGTGATAGCGATCCTATATGGCATGCTTCAGGTGTTTGCGCCAGGAGAGGTAGCCATACAGTGCCATGCCCGAGTAGATGGCAAACAAGATAGAGTACAGCGGCGCTCCCTTGTAGTAATATAAAATAATAGCCAGCGGATCTGCCACCAGCCATATGATCCAGTTCTCTATATACTTCCGTGTAGACATCCAGGTAGCGAGGAAGCTCAATATCGTGACACCCGCATCCAGGTAGGGCAGCGAGTTATTGGTGTAGAGACTCAAACTATAACCGAAGCCAATCGTCAATAAAACGCAACCGGCAAGCAGGCTCGTGAAAAGCCTTTTCGGTATAAAGGACACGATCAGTTTGACTTCCTCGCCATGTTTGCCCCACACATACCAGCCATAGATGCCTGCCAGCACATAGTAGCTATTCAGCACCATATCCATGTAGAGATGCTGCTCTATATTGCTGGCTACAAACAGCGCCGAGCCCACCACACCCACTATCCACCCTGCCCGGACCTCCATGGCTATCAGTACGATGTAGAGCAGCCCCATGATAGTGACTACGATCTCCAGTGCAGTGCTATAGGATACCTCCGGCATTTTATCTGACAGTGACATTGTTTTCACCTACTTCCATGCGGGTCATTTTGCCGAGCACGATGGTGTTATTATCTGCTATATGCCCCGCGGGAAAATCAAAGCAAACCGGAAAGTCATACCCCTCTACATGCTCCCTGATGATCTCCTCTGCCGTCATCCCAAACGGGATTGTATTGTCCTTCATATCCGTCAGCCCGCCCACTACCAGACCGGCCAAATCGTGCAGCTTGCCCGAGCGTTTGAGGTTCATCATCATGCGGTCTACGTGATACAGGTACTCATCTATATCCTCCAGGTAGAGTATCTTATTTGCCGTATTAAAGCCCGACTTCGTACCCGTGATACTGTAGAGTATAGACAGATTTCCCCCTATCATCACGCCCTTGGTAGCGCCTTTTCTATTGAGTGGGTTTGCAGGAAAACTGAACACCACTTCTTCGCCAAAAAGCTGCTTGCGCAAAGTCTCTATCGCACCCGGTGTATTCTTGGGAAAAAACACAGGTACGGTAGAGTGCATGGTCTGTACACCGAGTGTCTGATTGAGGTGTACATGTACATAGGTCATATCACTGAAGCCGCAAAACCACTTCGGGTGAGTCAGCAGCCCGGTCCAGTCGATATTGTCCATCATCCGCACAGTGCCGTAGCCGCCGCGTGCGCACATGATAGCGCGTACATCAGGATCGCTCACAGCGGCCTGCAGGTCTGCCTCGCGCTCAGCGTCGGTGCCGGCAAACTGGTGATGCACCAACCCTATAGTTTTGCCCAGGCGTACCTTCAGCCCCCAGCTCTCAAATAGGCCGATGGCAGGCGTGATCTCCTCGATAGTTACCCTGCGTGCCGTACTAAGTATCACGATGGTATCTCCGGCCCGCAGGTAAGGTGGACGTAGTAGCATAGGGCAAAGAAAAGCCATATCGGGCAGACACCGCCGTGACATACACCCCGCCGGTATGTTAGTTTTACTTAAAAGTCCTCACTACAGGCAGGTGTACCGTGGCGGATTGCTTATTTTCCGAGATGCTTATCATCAGAAAAGTCACTTTAGCCGTACTGCTGGCCGTATGCACGCTGCCTACCTTTGCCTATCAGCATATCGTATCCTGCACGCTGATACAGACACAGACCAAAGAAGATTTTGAAAAAACGCTGGAGAAAAGACATTTGCCCAAATCTATGGTGCCAATCAAAAATACCGTAGACGTCTACGATATTACCTATTACACCAAATGGCATGACGGTACTACCATCAAAGCCTCGGGGCTGTACTATCTGCCGCGCGACTCCCGCAAACCTGTGGCGGAGCTGCTCTATGATCATGGTACGCGCATTACCCGCGACAAGACCCGCAAGCCGGGTGGCGAGGAGAGTATTTGTCTTGCCTTTGCCATGGATGGCTATGCGGTGATGCAGCCAGACTATATCGGTCTGGGCACAGGAGACAAGTTTCACCTCTATCAGCATGCCGAGAGTGAGGGGCAGGCTGGGGTAGATATGATCTTTGCCGCTCGTGAGCTGGACGACTCCCTTCATGTCCGCACCAGTGGACAGCTCTTCCTCACCGGCTACTCGCAGGGAGGCCATGCCTCTCTCGCTACCCTGCGCCTCATAGAGCAGCGCTATGCAGACAGGGTCCATGTGACTGCAGCCTCGCCCATGAGCGGCGCGTATGATATGTGTGGTGTACAGGGAGAGGTCATGTTTCATCCCTACTCCCGTCCGCATTACCTGCCCTACCTTCTCTCCTCTTACAATGAGGTTTACCACTTCGTCCCTGATATCAATCAGATCTACAAGCACCCCTATGATTCACTCGTGCCACTGCTATTTGATGGCAGGCACAGCATCAATGCTATAGACAAACAGCTCCCGGCAGTGCCTAAAGACATGATAGCTGACAAATTCCTCAACGCCTTTGTGGCAGATAGCAATCACCCCCTGCGTATCGCCTTGCGTGAAAACAGTCTCTGCGACTGGGCACCCCAGGCACCCGTACAGCTCTGCTACTGCGACAGTGACCAGCAGGTCACACCGCTCAACGCTATCGTGGCGTATAAAACGATGAAGAGCATGGGTGCAAAGCATGTGACACTTCGCGAGGTGGCAAAGGACCTGAACCATGGCAGCTGCGCACCTATAGCCGCCTTATATACCAAGATGTACTTTGACAGTTTCCGTCGGGGCAAAAAATATGGCGGCAAGGGCCCAGTCAAAGAACAGATAGTAGCCGGCATAGCTAAACGCATAGTCGAGAAAAAGGCGCAAAAAGACCGAGAAAAAAAGAAAGAAAAAGAACAGCACACAGCGGGTCAGGACGCCCTGCCCCGCAAGGAGGGCTGATCTTCAAAGATTTTTGTCGATATACACTCTGGCTTCTTCCTGCGTCTTTACCGCAAAATCCTTGTACCTGTCATGCACATCTATGATCTCCTCCACGGCATCTGCCACCAGGTCTTTATTATGCCAGCCGCGGAGGTCTGAGATGACTGTCTCGAGGCATCCTTCCTTGTAGGCTATCTGCCCTAGTACATGCACCAGCGTATCGCGCACTCTCCTGGTTTTATCATCTTGCAGTTCGCGCAGCAGCGGCAGGATATCCTGTGGGTGCGTACGACCCCGCAGTTCTATACCATGGCATATCTCCCGGCGTATTTCTTTATCCTCATGGTGCAGGTATTTCTGCGCAAACGTTAGCACCGGCCTGGGGTTCTTCTCTCCCATTTTCTTCATCGACCCAATCACCGCATTTCTCACGGAGTGATGGGTGTCAAACAGCCCCTTATCCATAAACCCCTCTATGACCTCAAACTCCCTCATACCTATCTCACCGGCGGCATTGATCACTGTCTGGCGCACCTTCTCATTTTCCGCCAGGTATAGTTTACCCAGCAGCCTCAGTATCTTGCTCCGCAGCTTTTCTTCAGCATGATATATCTTACCCAGTGCCTGGTAGGCAGCCTTGCGGATATAGGTGTCTTCATCGGAGAAATACTTTTCAAAATGCTCCAAACCTCCTTTTTGTACATCTCCCAGCAACGCCGCGTGTATATCAGCCACTAGCTGTGCGCGCTCATTTTTATGCAGATCGTAGAAGGCCATGATTGTTATTTGACGGATAGAAATAGTATTTTGTAAAGTAAGCAAAACCACAACCCTGATGAAATCGATTAGCCTTTTCTTCTTGCTCTCTTTTTCTCTGACGCTCTCTGCGCAGAAGATCACGCTGCAGGAGGAGTACGACCTGATACATAACTGGGGCGCACTGAAATACCTTGATCCGCAGCTATCATCCGGCGTGGTCAATATGGATAGCCTCCTCCTGTCTCGGTTCTACTCATCGCCCCATAGACTGGAAGCTCCCGCTTCCTTATTTACCCCACATACCAATAAAACCTTTTACACAACAGGCGGCTGTAAAAGCCTCGGCATCTGCTTCAAAAACGAAAAGATATACCCAACCTCCTGTATAGACAGTGCTGGCTACAGAGTCCTCCTCATCGCGCGCTTTTGGACTATCATGCGCTACATGGCGCCGGACAGGCGTGCTGATGCAGCACGGTGGGATTCCGTGCTGATGCACACGCTCCACTGCGAGCGGGATGTCCACACGCGAGCTGCCTTTGACACGCTGTTGCTACAGCTATCTGCTCAGACGGAGGACCCTCACAGTTCGATTTTTGGCGGTGCTATAGGCTGGCTAGGAGAAAAATTCTCTCCGCCTATAGACATAGCCTGGATTGATAGCGGCTACTACATCAGTGCTGCCTATGACAGCGCCTATACCCGCTACATCGGTAGCCATATTTCAGCCATCAATGGCCAGCCTGTTCAGGACTTCATTACTTCACAAGAACGCTACATAGCCGGAAAAGGTCAGGCATATATCAGCCTACATATATCTAGTATTTACCTCCTTCCTGGTGACTCCGGCAGTACTTTGCAGCTCAGTCTCCAGAATGGTGAGCGCATCCGTTTGGTGAGGTCGCTTCCATATGATATGTACATGGCACAGAAGCGAGAGTCCCAAAAACATGATGAGCAGACTGGCCTCTCTCGGGATAGCATCCTCTATATAAACCTGCATCACCCCGTGCGCAAGTCATGGCTAAGGAAGCAACTCAAACTAGCCAAAGCGACCATCCTAGATATCCGCCAATATCCTGACTGGAGCAACGCCAATATCCTCCCCTACTTTCTCGACAAAAAGGCGCCCGGCTGCAAGAGTATGTTTGCAGACCTCAAGCATCTCGCCCTGGACGAAACGTATGCGCAACGCTGGCCCGCCAGAGCCGGACATCCCGTCAGGATATTTATCCTGATCACAGAAAGCACCATCAGCCGCAGCGAATATTTTGCTGCTATTCTAAAAACTTACAACTCCACGGCCTGTCTGGTAGGTAGGCAAACCGTAGGTGCCATGGGCGAGTTCTTATACGTCCCTATGTACGGAGATCTGTCTACCGGCTTTACCTTCGGCGAAGTGACATTTGAAGGTAGGTCATATTTCAAAAAAGGCCTCACACCTGACCTAGTAGTTTATCCGCAGCCAGAAGACCTGCATGCTGGTCATGACAGGCTACTGGATGCAGCAATGGAGAGGGCTAAACACATTGGTCATTAGCGAAATCATAGGAATATCATAATTTGCGCAGCATATGAGCAACTGGAAAAGATATACCATCACAGCGGCCCTGCCCTATGCCAATGGCCCGGTCCACATCGGCCACCTGGCCGGCTGCTACCTGCCGTCAGATACCTATGTGCGCTATCTCCGCGCCAATAAAAAAGACGTCATCTTCATCTGCGGCAGTGATGAACATGGCGTGCCTATCACCATCTCTGCTCGCCGCGAAGGTGTGACGCCGCAGCAAATCGTGGACAAGTATCACAAGATCATGGGCGATGCCTTCCGTGAGTTTGGCATTTCTTTCAGCATTTATTCGCGTACCTCTTCCGTGACTCACAAGCAGACTGCGTCCGCCTTTTTCCGCAAGTTGTATGATGAGGGCAAGTTTACGGAGCAAGAGACCGATCAGTACTATGACGAGGAGGCGAAGCAATTTCTCGCTGACCGCTACATCATAGGCACCTGCCCTGTCTGTGGCAATGAGAATGCCTACGGCGACCAGTGTGAGAACTGCGGTACCTCGCTCTCACCTACTGACCTGATCAACCCTCGTTCTACGCTATCCGGCGCAAAACCAGTGCTACGCAAGACCAAAAACTGGTTTCTCCCGCTGGACAAAATGCAGCCGGAGATAACCGCATATATAGACAGCCACAAGGACTGGAAGGTGAACGTCTATGGACAGTGCAAGAGCTGGCTCGACACCGGTGACGGTCTGCAACCGCGCTCTATGACACGCGATCTGGACTGGGGTGTACCCGTACCGGTAGAGGGTGCTACAGGCAAGGTGCTGTACGTCTGGTTTGACGCGCCGATCGGCTATATCTCGGCTACCAAGGAGCTGCTGCCTGACACCTGGGAGACTTATTGGAAAGATAAAGACACACGCCTTATCCACTTCATCGGCAAAGATAATATTGTCTTCCACTGCATCATCTTCCCGGGTATGTTGATGGAGCACGGCGAGTTTATAGTAGCAGATAATGTACCTGCCAATGAGTTTCTCAATCTGGAGGGCAGTAAACTCTCTACCTCGCGCGGTTGGGCGGTCTGGCTACACGAGTATCTGCGTGACTTTCCTGACAGGCAGGACGAGCTGCGCTACGTGCTTACCTCTATCGCACCGGAGACTAAGGACTCCGAGTTTACCTGGAAAGACTACCAGACCCGTGTCAATAGTGAGCTGGTAGGCATCTTTGGCAATCTGGTCAACCGCGTGCTCGTACTGACCGATAAATTCTTTGATAATAAGGTGCCTCAGGGCCGGGAAAATACTGAGCTGAAAGCTTTCCTCGCAGAGCAGCACAAAAAGGTATCCGACTCTCTGGAAAATTTCCGTTTCCGCGAAGCGCTGAGCGAAGTGATGAACGTAGCCCGCTACGGCAATCAACTTTTGTCTGAAAAAGAGCCTTGGAAGACGATCAAGACTGACAAAGACCTGACCGCTGCCATCCTCTATGATGGCCTCCAGATCATAGCCAATCTGGCCATTCTCTGCGAGCCCTTCCTGCCATTCACATCACAGAAGATATTTGAGATGATACAGATAGATGGCACGGCTCTGACCTGGGCAGATGCTGGCAGGACCGATCTTTTGCCGGTCGGCCACCTCCTGGGCAAAGCCGCTCTCCTCTATCAGAAAATAGAAGACGAGCCGATACAGGCCCAGATAGATAAACTAAACGCTACTAAAAAACCGGCTACCGCTCCGATAGCCGTAGAAACCAACAAAAAGAAAATGGAAGAAAGCAGTGCACCGAAACCCGAGATCACCTTTGACGACTTTGTCAAAATAGACCTCCGCGTAGGTACGATCCTCACTGCGGAGAAGGTGGAGAAAGCAGATAAGCTGCTGAAACTGACAGTGGATATAGGCTACGAGACACGCACCATCGTCTCCGGTATCGCAGAGCACTTCAAACCGGAAGAACTCATAGGCCAGCAGGTATCTGTAGTGGCGAACCTAGCCCCGCGCAAGCTGCGCGGCATAGAATCCAAGGGCATGATACTACTGGCGGAGGACAGTGCCGGAAAGTTAATATTTGCTATACCGAAAAATTCCACCGAAAATGGTAGCATTATCAGATAGCTTTTTTTATTTTTAATAATACATTAACGTTAAACTAATTAACAGCATTATGAAAAAAATTCTCTACTCAGCGCTTCTCTCTGTCGCTGCTATGGGCTGGATGCAGTCTGCGTCTGCACAGTGTGATGGCCAGCGCTATTACAGCAAGATTTTCTCAGACGTAGATAGTACTACGTCTACGTATACTGATACTGCGGTGACCACACAGGCTATCACAGTATACGAGCCGCACGGCGATACAGCCTCCAGTAGACGTACCATCCTACTCATACACGGAGGTAGTTTTGTGGGCGGCACCCGCAAAGATGCTTTTATACAGTACATGTGCTATGAATTTGCCAAGCGTGGCTATGTGACAGCTTCTATTGATTATCGCCTTATACCTATCGCTCAGGGCGCAGTACTGCTAGACTCTACGCAAGCATTCCCCTATGTGATCAAGTCTATATCTGATGGCAAGGCCGCTGTGAGATTCCTGAAAAGATATGCATCTACATATAGGATCGATACTAACTGGCTGGTCATGGGTGGCGAGTCTGCAGGCGCTCTGATAGCCAACCATATCGCCTATGTAGGCAGTGTCAGCGAGGCTACTCCGCTGCTCGCCTCTGCATTTGCGAGTGTAGGCGGTTTTGATGGCAATAGCGGTAATCCTGGCTACTCTATTAATACTAAAGCCCTCCTGAACCTGGCCGGTGCACTGCTCTATACAGGTTTCATAGATGCCTCTGACCATGAGCCGATCTACAGCGCTCAGGGCGATGCTGACCAGACAGTACCATACAACTGTGCCAATGTACTGGGCGGAACTTCTAATATCCAAATGTGTGGTGCAGGCGCTATGAAGCCGGTACTGGACAACTTTGGTATCACCAATCAGCTGCATACCTTCCCTGGTGACCCTCACGTGCCATGGGAGTCTGACAATGCCAAGAGGGATATCGTAGAGAGCGAGTCTGCACTCTTCCTCTATCAGCTCGAGTGCCCTACTTTCACAGCTATCAACGAAGTAAGCAATGTAAAGGTAGGTCTCTATCCTAACCCCGCCTCCAGCCAGATCACTATAGCTGCAGATGCCAATATGGAAAGCATCAGCGTAGTAGACATGCTGGGCCGTACAGTATCTACTACTACGGTGAATGGCACTGATGGCAAAGTAGATGTATCTAGCTTGAGCACTGGAGTATATACCGCCAGGATCAATCTCAAGGCTGGTGGCAGCATCGCAAAGACCTTCTCAGTCAAGTAAAATTTAAAATATATCCATAAGGATCCCGGGCACCTGCAAAAAAGTGTCCGGGATTTTTTATTTTTGGCGACCCGCATACGGAGAGGTCTCATAGTTCAACGGATAGAATAGAAGTTTCCTAAACTTTAGATGCAGGTTCGATTCCTGCTGAGACCACACTACTTTTGGAGCGTACAGGGGGCTAATCCACCATACATGAAGATCCTTTACCTCTCAGATCATGGTCCCTACGCCAGCACCTTCATTCGTCAGGATGTCGAGCAATTTGCACGTACGCAGCAGGCTCATTATGGTTGCTTTGTGGCAGACAAAGATTACTCAGGTAAGACTATTGCATCCACTACTCTCGATTATCCGGTCGCATCGTTGAAGACACGCATACTGGCTCGTCTTGAGAATGCAGATATCTACTTTAGCCTGCGCGATCGTGATTTCGCCCGGCGGCTGCAGGGATTGATCGATAGTCAGCAGCCTGATATCATCCACATTCAGTTTGCATATGAGGGTTTCAAATTTTTCGACAATATAGAAACTACGTTGCCCGTAGTGGTCAATTTCCGCGGCTACGATGCCTCATCCAAACTGCGCTACAAGCGCTACGCAGAGAAACTAAAGCAGGTACTTTCCCGCCCTAATGTTTTCCCTGTATTTGTCTGCGAGGCCTTGAGAGGAAACCTGGAGCAACACGGCATCTCGGTGCGACCTGACCATCTGATACTCTACACGGGCATTCAGCTTCACCGGTTCAAAAAGACAAACTATTCACCTCCTGCCATCCCTACATTTGTTCAGGTCAGCTCTTTTGAGCTAAAAAAGGGCCATGAAATCACACTCCGTGCCTTTGCCAAAATGCTGGCAGCTACCGGCCGGCGGGATGTCAGGATGATACTCATAGGCACCGGCCCTACGCTGGAGGCTACTAAAGAGCTGGTGGTAGCACTAGGTCTGTCAGGCTTAGTAGATTTCCCCGGCAAAAAGGGGCACGATGAGATCATACCCTATCTGGATAATGCTACAGCATTTGTGCACCACAGCCTCACCGCCGCCAATGGCAATATGGAGGGCATACCCAATGCGGTGATAGAGGCTATGGCTATGGAGCTGCCCGTACTCACTACCTATCATGCGGGCATACCGGAGGCTGTAGAGCCGGGCGTCAATGGGCTGCTATGCGCCGAGGGAGATATAGATACCTATGCCCTGCAGATGGCAGAGATCCTGACCTGGGGCTACAAAAAGGAAAACCGCGAGAGAGTGGAGCGGCAATTCTCATTTGAAAAGCACGTACAAAAGCTGGAAAGTTTTTATAAGTTCGTCATGAGCGAAAATCAAAAACAGCGCAAATGACGATACTGATCACCGGGGTAGCCGGATTTATAGGCTCCAATCTGGCAGATGCGCTGACTGGCCAGGATGATATCCGGATCATCGGCATCGACAATTTTGACAACTTCTACCCACGAGATACCAAAGAAGCCAACCTCAGTGGTCTGCTGCCTAAAGCGAATTTCAATTTCATAGAAGGTGACATCAGAGATACTACTGTCGTGGACAGTATCCTGGAGAATAATAAGATAGACATCGTCATACATCTCGCTGCCAAGGCAGGCGTGCGCCCCTCTATGGAGAATCCGCTGAACTATATCAGCTCTAACGTAGAGGGCACTACCAATCTCCTGGAGTCCATGCGCCGCCACGGAGTCTATAAAATGGTTTTTGCCTCCTCGTCATCTGTATATGGTGAGAATGAAAAGATCCCCTTCTCAGAGTCTGATGCAATAGATCGCATCATCTCCATATACGCTGCCACCAAACTGAGCGGCGAGAAGATCACCAAGGTCTATCATGATGTATATGGATTCTCTATCGTAAACCTGCGCTTCTTCACCGTATACGGCGAGCGCCAGCGCCCCGATCTGGCCATCCACAAATTCTTCAAGAGCATTCTCAAAGATGAACCTATCACTGTATATGGAGATGGCAGCACCTCTCGTGACTATACCTATGTGAAAGACATCGTGAGTGGCATCATCGCCTCAAAAAATTATGTGCTGCAGCATGACCACTGCTACGAGGTGATGAACCTCGGCAATAATGATCCCGTGAAACTCATGGACCTGATCAGGCATATAGAGGCTGTCACCGGCCGTCAGGCGCGCCTGGAGCATAAACCGATCCCTACCGGAGATGTACCGCGCACCTATGCAGATATCACCAAGGCACAGCAGCTCCTGGGTTATAGCCCCACCACACATATTGCAGAGGGTCTGAAGGCTTTCTACCAATGGTACGAGAAGACTCAACTAAGCAAAATCAAATAATTTTTTTTTCGTTTTCGCGCTTTTGCGGTAAACCAAATTTTAAACGATCAGCACCGGGCACTTGACTTTATGGCGCACTGCCTGTATTGTTTCCCCGTAGACTATATCTGCGAGACCTGCATGGCCGTGAGAACCTATCACAAGTAGAGAGGCGTCTAGTTCATTTACGATCTGCGCTATGGCCACGGCAGGTCTGCCAAATCCCAGCTTCTCCTCCACTGCATATCCCTGCTCGCGTAGTTTTTGTCCGTACTCTTGCAGGTTTTTCCAGTCCTCCAGTGTCTCATAGTCGCGTGTCTCTGCACCTACTGCACGGGCATTGGCAGACTCTACGATATGTATGAGGTAAAACTTGCTCTGAGGGTTGCCCTGAGATATGCCGTGGCGTATAGCCTTCAGGTCACTGGTAGAGAAGTCGAGGCAGATCGCTATATCTGAGTACTCCAGTTTTTTCATTTCAGGCAGCTCGTGCGCATAGCCATGTGGCAGCGCAGTCTGCTCGTGGTGCTTTCTGCGCAGCAGCGGATAGATAGCGCTCACTATCAGCAGCAGTAGCGCGAGGCCGATGAGTGGTATGAGGATGCTGTAGTAGAGCATGGGGTAGTCTGCCAGTGTCTCCCGCCACTCTTTCATGGTATCGAGTATCAGTTTCAGGTTTAGCCCTACGATGATCAGCGCGCTGATCCAGGAGAGCACTCTGAGCACTGTGCCAATGGCAAAATCTCCCATCATGCGCCTGTCACTCACAAAGTGTATGAGCGGTATCACCGCAAATCCCAGCTGGAGGCTGAGCAGCACCTGGCTGAAAATGAGCATAGCGCTCACCTTGTCCTCTCCCATGAAGTAGATGACCAGCATAGCCGGCACTACAGCTATACCGCGTGTGATGAGCCGGCGCAGCCACGGAGCGATACGCAGGTCCAGGTAGCCCTCCATCACGATCTGCCCTGCCAGCGTACCCGTGATGGTAGAGCTCTGACCGGAGGCGATCAGCGCCACCGCAAAGATGATAGGCGCCAGAGACCTGCCCATGAGCGGCTCCAGCAGGCTGTGTGCATCCTGTATATCCATCACTTCATGATAGCCTTTGGTGTGAAACACTGCGGCTGCTACGATGAGGATAAAAGCATTGACAAAGAAAGCAAGGTTCAGCGCTATGGCCGAGTCCCAGAAATTATACTTAATAGCACGTTTGGTACTGGCAGCATCCGTGCCGTTTCGCCGCGTCTGTACCAGTGAGGAGTGCAGGTATAGATTATGTGGCATGACCGTAGCGCCTATGATACCTATAGCTATGTACAGCGCACCATCACTGAGCCCGGTGGGTGCAAAGCCATGTATCACATCGGTCCAGTCCGGTTTAGAAAAGAATACCTCTACGAGGAAACACAAGCCTATGATGGAGACGAGACTGAATACGAGCAGCTCCATATAGCGCATGCCCTTTTGCTGCAGGTAGAGGATGATAAACGTATCAAATACCGCTATACCCACGCCCCATAGCAGCGGAATGTGAAAGAGCAGGTTGAGCCCTATGGCCATACCCAGCACCTCTGCCAGGTCACAGGCGGCGATAGCTATCTCTGCCAGCCCATAGAGCGGAATATTGATCAGGGCGGGATAGGTCTCCCGTGATACCTGTGCCAGGTCGCGGCCACGCACGATACCGAGTCGTGCGCTGAGGCTCTGCAGCAGCAGCGCGATCAGGTTAGAGAGTAGCAGCACCCAGAGAAGCTGATAGCCGTATTTGCTGCCGCCGGCTATGTCGGTGGCCCAGTTGCCCGGATCCATGTAGCCAACACACACGAGAAAAGCCGGCCCGATAAAGAGTATGAACCGCCGCCACCAGTTCATATTGCCGGTGGTGTCTATCGTACCGTGTACTTCCTCCAGTGATCTGGTAGACATCGCTGCTAAATATAGAGTCTATTTGATATGTATCGTCCTAAAATAAGTTGACAGGTTAATTAATAAACTTTCAGGTCCTCG
>JAFDYQ010000039.1 GCA_018267365.1 Bacteroidota bacterium
TTTTATAATATTACAACTTAATTGCATGAAATAATTGTCTTAAGTAATATAAACATCGAAATTGTTGCAGGTCAGGAGAACAGCAACGGCGTGGGACAGCTTTACTTGATTTTTTTGGGGAACTGCGTGGAGGTTAGGATATGGAACTAAGTCCCATAAGTGTCGAGATCTAAATGTGGGACCGCCTGAGGCATAGACCTACTCGATCCTTAGCACAAAAGGCCTGACTATCCTTCGGCCACGGCTTTCTTCGAAGACGAGACTCTGCTCCCCTATGTTTTTCAGGTCCGACATACAAAATTTCATATCTATGTCCCTGATCTTAAAAATGGAGCTTTTCGTCATAGTGCCATCAGCTGCGATTTTGACATAGACTAAGGTGCCGTGACCGGGGGTATAGTATGTAGGTTTGTCATCTTTCGATAGATTGAGGTTTTCCTCATTATCAAAAAAGATAAAATAGTGATTGGAGCCAATGGTCCTAAGGCGATAGCCAAAAACATCAGTGACCATCATCAGACGCTTGGAAATCCTTTTGGCCCATGACAGTTGCCCTGTAGGGGTGATGTGCATAGCATAGATGTCAAGATTATAGTCAGCTTCACCACTAAAGCTCCTATTGGTTCCTGCGGGACCGAGATAGTCAGAAGTGTATGACATATTTTGCTCTCCCAAAACGGTCACTGCTCCATCAGATGTGACGCTTATGTTTATATCCAGATTGGCTATCTCGCCATCAGCGCCTTTATAAGGTTTTTGATCCATTTTATGTAGCGCCTTCTGTTTTTCAAAGCTTGACGTAAGTTCTGCCGGAAAATCATACTGTCCCTGATACATGGGCTTAAGGCTCCCCGATACGGGGTCTATCGACCAGATGAATGCCCCCTTTGCGCTTCGCTTCTCTGCATCATCGGAATAGAACGCGGCGCATGTTATTTTGCCATCCTTGCTCAATTCCAGCGCTGCCCTTGTTACATACTTTTGAGGAATAACGATAGGAATCTCGACAACCTGGTCGGACTTATTAGAGATCTTAATTATTTCAAATTTATAGTCATCTTCCTCATGGATCTTTATCAGCAGATAGGCGTCACCGTTGTTATGCACGTGACTAGAGATAAGGCGTACTTTATTTTCTGTAATTGGTAGCCGCGATGCTTTGCTCCAGAGCAGCCTGAGGTCGGGATCATAGACATTAATTTCGATCATGGCCTCCTCCTTGGGATGCAGTGAATCTTTGTATAAGATCATTAGTTTTTCATTATCTGCAGAGACCTTGCAGGCCCATTCATAGCTGAAACCATACCACCATTGAAACGGTCGCGGAAAATCTTTAGACAATATATTCTTTGCACTTCCTACCAGTTGCGCTTTATCAATATTAAGCTCTTGTGCGAACAACTGCAACCTATTTTTGCTTTCATGAGGCACGCTGTAGAAATTATAAATGCGCTTGCCCACAATGATAGTTCTCGCCAACGAATTAGCATGGCGATCAGAAATGTTTACGACATTTCCCTGCACAACATTGAGGTTATCATCCAGGTTATCTATGACTATAGATTCTTCATTGGTGCTTATCGCTGTGATCCCCTTTCCTGTGCTTACATACTCGGCAGAATAGTGTCCTTTAGGCATCTTGAGGTCGTTGCCATACTTATAGCTGACCGCAGACTGGGAGTAAGCGGACTGAGTAACTACCAGAGCCAGTATGGCCGCGAAAAATAAGATTATACGTTTCATGTATCCAATTGATTGAGGTGTAAAAAAAACAATTTTTATTACATAATTCAGGGCGTTGGGGGCCAGCTCTCATGCCTTCCTTCATATACGGGCAGTTTAGTTTGCTTTTGCGGAAGGGTGCCGAGGCTAGGATATGGAGCTAAGACCAGTGAGTGCTGAGGTACAAGTTTGGGACAACCCGGGGCAGAGACACGGAACGAAGTTCCGCGCCAGCGAGAGGAACAAAGTTCTGCGCCAGTAGATTTGCAGGAGCTAGTACATCATCCTTTGGGTACTTACTCTTCTTTATATTAGATCCAAATTATTGTCTCAATGAACACGCAGATAGTCCATCAAGTAGATGCAAAAACGCTAATCCAGGCCGTTGATTGGAATGCGCAATGCGAGAGGCTCATCTATGCCACTCAGGATAAGAATGAACTCTGCATCACGATGCTGGACTCTGCCTCGTGGACTATGATACATAGCCTGACCATACGTACGGATGATAAGCTGAGCAGTATAGCGCTCAATGACAGCGCGGAGCTGGTGCTGGTCACCTGGCTGAACAAGGCAGCTGTGTATACCATATCAGGAGTGCTGGTGGGTGAGAGAATCATCAGGACGCGGGGAATCCAGGGTGGCTTTGCGCCAGGGGAGGCTGGATGGCTCGCTATAGCGGCTCCGTCGGGCTGTGTGGACTGGAGTATGTGGGACTACCGCGCCGGCACATGGGTGGACCTGGAGCTGGAGCGAAGAGACCACTACGGACGAGGAGCGGCTATACACCCGAGCGGAATGCTGGTGGGGGCATGCTGGAATGCATATGAAGCGGGCTTTCTGCTACACAAGTTGCCGCCGGTGAAAAACAGACTCTACTACTACGATGTAACGCCCGCCTGCTCAGAAGACCAGATAGAGGCAGATGGGGCTTCTTTTGCCGCGCGGGGCGATCGTTTTGCATTTATGACCTACGATTTTCATGGTGGCAAGACTCATCATCTTTGTGTCTATGATCTCTTTGCTCAGGGTCAACCTTTACTACACCTGGATATATATGGCGAGCTGCAAGAGAAACGCGGCCAGACCATGTTTATAGGTAGTGACGCGTATCTGGTGCTGATACGGGATGGGCTGGATATCATACAGCTATCGGGTGCCTATGAGCAGCTGCGACTACAAAATAACCGGCCTGATGCAGTGGCCGGCCATACCTCGCGCAGTGAGCTAGCAGTGGTGAATGGTACAGCGCTGGTGATCATCGGCCTGGATGGATCTACTCCCACCCTATCACCTGCCGCGCTACAGCAGGCCAGCCGGGAAAACGCAGAAAGATTTATGACGAAGAATGCTGATACCCTGAAAATGGCGGGCAACGGCCTGATGATACGTATCGTGGAGGCCGATGATGAGTCGCCGGAAGTATACGCGGAGCATTCTACTCAATGGGCTAAATATAGCCTGGAGACCCAAAAAATGAAATCGGGATGGGTAGATCCGTATGTGCAGCATGAGATAGATGAATGGTTTGCGGCGAATCAGGAGGAAGAACTGAAAAAATGGGAGCTTCAGAAATCATCGGAGGACCAAGCTGTTTTTAATCCTGATGATATCAGTATAGAAACAGATGAACCCTACCGAGCCAACGGTAGTAAGGAAGGTAAAGTAGTCGTACTGATCATCGCGTCTATTATAGTTTATATAATCTATAGAAGTATGAAGGGCTAATAGGTCAGTTTCACCTGAGATTGATGTTATCACCTGACGCCAGCTGGGCGCAAATCGTGTGGCCGGGAATAATACAGGACTTAAGCTGGCCTTACTATCTACTATTCTAAAGCAGTGACAAAATAGCCGCAAAATATTGCGGCTCTACGGTGTAGTGCGAGCAGTGCGACTCTGGAAAATATCCCTAGCTTAGAGCATTACATATATCTCGCTCCTGATGATACATGCTATAAGAAGGATCGCCCTTCTCGCTTGCTGCCTGCTGGCCCTGGTCGGGGTCAATGCACAGCCTACTGACTACACCCGCTATGCAGACCCGATGATCGGTACAGGTGGGCATGGGCATACATTCCCGGGGGCTTGTGTGCCGTTTGGCATGGTGCAGCTGAGCCCGGATACGCGGCTGCGGGGCTGGGATGGCTGCTCGGGGTATCACTACTCTGATAGTGTGGTGTATGGCTTCTCACATACACATCTGGACGGTACAGGCTGCTCTGACTATGGCGACATACTACTGATGCCTACCACCGGCGCGCCGGATGTGCGGCCTAAGGCGTACCGATCGGGCTTCTCACATCAGCATGAAAAAGCTACGCCGGGATTCTACAGCGTAAAGCTGGATAAGTATAATATCCTTGCAGAGCTGACGGCTACAGAGCGGACAGGCCTGCATAAGTACACCTTCGCTGATACGGCAGGCAATATCATACTCGATCTGAAACACCGCGACCACGTGCGGCATGCGGAGCTGCACATTAGCAATGATGGCGAGATCAGCGGCATGCGCCTCAGCTCATCATGGGCAGACAGCCAGTATGTGTTCTTTGTGATGCGCTTCTCACAGCCATTTACCGCTTATGGTGTAACCAAAGGTGGTATCAGGCATAAAGGCGTAAAAGACATCAGGGGTCATGCACTGCGGGCGTGGTTCCGCTTTACTACTAAGAAAGGTGAGCCGGTATATGTCAAGGTGGGCCTCTCTCCTACCAGCATAGAGGGTGCGCGCAAGAATCTCTCGGGAGAGCAGCCGGGCTGGAACTTTGAGGAGGTGAAGGAGCAGGCACGTGCTACATGGAATAGGGAACTCGGCAAAATAGAGATCACGAGCAGCGATACGGCGGTGTTGCGCACGTTCTACACGGCGATGTACCACAGCTTTATCAGTCCGAATCTCTTCAGCGATGTGGATGGACGCTACCGCGGGCGAGACCTGCAGGTGCATGAGGGCGAGGGTGGCAACTACTACACGGTCTTCTCGCTCTGGGATACCTACCGCGCGCTGCACCCGCTATACAACCTGATACAGCGACCCCGCAATACCGACATGGTACACACGATGGTCACCATGTACCGGCAGCGCGGGCTGCTGCCTATCTGGGAGCTGGCGGGTTGTGAGACCTTCTGCATGACTGGCTACCACGCAGTGCCAGTGATAGCAGATGCAGCCATGAAAGGTATCAGCCTCACCGATGCCAATACTGCCTACGAGGCGATGCGACACAGCGCGATGATGAGCCATCGGGACATGCACAAATACTTCAAATGGCGTACGCCGCTGATGCTGATCTCTCACCTGCGCTATGTGGCGGGCTGGGATAGCTACCGCAAGTATGGCTACATACGCGGAGCTGCCCTACTAGGCGGCACCGCCAAATCTCTGGAGCATGCCTATGATGACTGGTGTGTAGGGCAGATGGCAAAGAAACTAGGCAAGATGGATGACTACAATATGTTTATGCAGCGCGCGGCCAACTACCGCCTGCTGCTGGACTCTGCCAGTGGCTTCATGCGGCCGCGACGCAAGAATTTTATCAAACACTTCGACCCATACAAAACATCTGTCTACTACACGGAGGGCAATGCCTGGCAGTATGCCTTCAGCGTGCCGCAGGATATGACCGGCCATATACGCCTGATAGGTGGCAGGGCCCGCTACTGCACGATGCTGGATTCGCTCTTTCACACCACCAGCAATATGTATGGCCTGCCACATCCGGATGTAGCCGGCATGATAGGCCAGTATGCCCACGGCAACGAACCCAGCCACATGATAGCCTATGCCTACGACTATGCCGCACAGCCGTGGAAGACGCAGCAGACCACACGCCTGATCATGGATAGTCTCTATACCGATAAACCCGATGGCCTCTGCGGCAATGATGACTGTGGTCAGATGAGTGCCTGGTATGTATTCAGCGCGATGGGATTCTACCCCGTATGCCCCGGTAGCAACCACTACGCTATAGGCAGCCCCAAAAGTGAAAAGACGGTGCTGCATCTGGACGACGGCAAGACTTTTACTATCACTGCCGCTGACAATAGCAAAGGCAATGTATACATACAATCTGCCCTGCTCAATGGTGCAACCTATACAAAAAGCTATATCAGCTATGCTGATGTGATGAATGGAGGTACGCTGGAGCTGAAAATGGGGCCGGCACCAAACATTCAATGGGGATCTGCAGATGCTGATGTGCCTGTGACGCGCATTGAAACAGCGACACACGATTGATTTTATTTTCTATATTCCGACATCAATCCAACCCGCTCATGAAAAAACTCGCCAAGGTTCTGGCCGGCATAGCCATTGTCATCGTACTTCTGGTTTTGATCGCTAAGGTGACAGGAAACGGCTACCTGGTACGTGGCGTGTGGGTCACGTACCTGCATGGCAATAACTCTGCTACGATAGATGATGCCAAGTACTTTAAAACCCATCCTGTACAGGCGAGCGACCATCCCTCTGCCTGGCCGCTCAGCGCCGACTATAATAAGAAGGAACTGCCGTCTAAGCTGCGGGAGATGCTGACCCGTACGGAGACTGTAGCCTTTGTGGTGATAAAAAATGACAGTATACTGGCAGAGCAGTATTGGGAAGGGTATAGCGATAGCTCTCAATCTAACTCCTTCTCTATGGCAAAGAGCATCGTGACCATGCTGACACAGATAGCGATACAAAAAGGTATCTTCAAGGATTGGCATGACAAAGTAGCTCCTATGCTACCCGGCCTGAAAGGTCCCCATGCCAATGAGCTGGAGCTGTGGCACCTGAGTACGATGTGCTCAGGCCTGGACTGGGATGAGGCGTACAAAGATCCATTCAGCGTGACAGCCAAGGCATACTACGGCAGCGATATCAAAGGCCTGATGCAGACCCTGGCGATAAAGGATGAGCCGGGCAAAATCCATAACTATCAAAGCGGCAGCACCCAGCTACTGGGAGAGTGCCTGATGAATGTGACAGGCCGATCACTCGCTGACCTCGCTACCGACTGGCTGTGGAAGCCCCTGCAGGCGCAGCGGGATGCCAAATGGCATACAGACAGGAAAGGTGTAGAGCTGGCCTACTGCTGCTTCAATAGCAATGCAAGGGATTTTGCACGCTTTGGCAAGCTGATGCTGCACCAGGGCAACTGGGACGGCAGGCAGATACTAGACAGCTCTTTTGTGAAAATGGCAACCAGCCCGGTGCAAGAGCCTTTTTTATGGCTATTCCTTCTGGCTGGATGATTCGCATGGCACGCACGTCTTTGCTCAACGTGGCATACTAGGGCAGTATATCATCACTATACCGGAGTACAATACAGTGATAGTGAGACTGGGGCGGCAGCGCCTGCCTAGTATCAACGGAGCCCTGTCAGAAGATTTTAACGTAATAGTGGAGCAGGGACTAGCCATGGTGAAGGGCCAGTAGCTATAATAAGTTTGTCTACCTGCCGTTTACATTCTACATGAGTGTGTTTGTTTTTTGAGTGCGAGGATCTAAAAGCTGTACTTTACATTTGCACTATACATATATAATTGCTCTGATCCATTAAACATGATGCTACGCCGGCTCACCATGTTTCTGCTCCTCATCTCGGGGTGTACTGCATGCGCACAGACCAGTGCCGTGCAAATAGGCACACACACTGATACGGCCGTAGTCCGGTCATACTACCGCGTACCGGTATTTTACCACTGCAAACCGCTGCACCCGTATCGCGTACTGGGAATGATGACCTCTACCCCTATCGTGGCGTATAGCAGCAAGGCCTTTGAGCACTATACACACATGGCCCGTAGAAAGTACAAGGATGCATCCATAGGAATTTTGGTCAATGACCTGAATTTCGGCACTGATAGTTTTTATGTAGTGGAGTTTGAAGCACAGTCTGGCAAGGCAGACACGGCTGTATTTGAGACGCCGATATTCCTCGGTGCCCGGCCTACCAAGCCATACAAAGTGATACGAGTGATCAATGACCAACTCAGCTGCGGATCTGTGAACCAAAACCTGCAGCGGTATATGCGTGAGGCCGCAGCGCTACATCTGCACTATGACGGTATCATGGTGCGGGACATCAGCTATGCTTTCAGCCCGGATGCCATTTTTATATTCCGATGGAAAAACAACTGACCCCGGCTAAAGCTGGATGGCCACTACAATATCGCGGATCGAATAGGATGCGTGCGCAAGTCCCAGATATTTACTCATAAGCTCGTAAAAGTCCTCGCTCTTCATACCTCTCTCTCTCATAGACTTCAAGGACTGGCTGCCACCTGATTTTGAAAGTTTATGACCGGCAGTGTCAGTAAGGAGTGGGTGATGGTAAAAGCCCATACCCACAAACTTATCGGCACCGATGAGTGAGGCCAAATACAACTGCGCTGCCGTGCTAGGCAGCAGGTCCTCTCCTCTCACTATGAGATCGATCCCATAGTCCAGATCATCGGCTAGTGAGGCCACCTGATAGGCAGCAATGCCATCGCGCCTGCGTATCACAAAGTCATGCATATGCTCCTGCAGCGATATGTGCTGCTCTCCCATCTTGCGGTCATGTACGATGACCGGCGTATCGGGGGTAGTGATTCGGATAGCAGCGCCAGGCGTATCTAGCCGCAAAGTAAAGGAGCGGCACCGGCACTGATCCAAATCCCTGCGGGAACAGGTACAGGCGTAGGTAAGGCCTGTAGAGTGGAGCTGCTGTATAAGCTGGTGGTACCTCTGCGCGCGCAAAGACTGAGAAAATGCGCGGTAATGCTCCTCCGGAGAATGAGGTCCCTCATCCCACTCAATGCCCATCCAGTCCAGTGTCCGGAAGATATCCTCCACATACTCAGGTCTGGCGCGTGGAGCGTCCATATCATCTATGCGCAGGCGCAGCGAGCCGCCTGCCCGTCTCACCATAGCGTAGGTCAGCACAAAGTTCAGCGCATTGCCTATGTGCAGGTAGCCGGAGGGTGTAGGCGCTATGCGTGAACGGATCATGATCAAATCTAAATATTATGTGCCAGTGGTGGGATAGTCGGGGCATTGGCTATTTTCGCGCTATGCCCCCTGCTGATAGTTCGCGCCGCAAAGCGTATCTGTATATGCATCTCTCCATCCTGCTGTGGGGACTGACAGGTGTCTTTGGCCGGGGTATCAGGCTGGATGCAGAGCTCCTGGTGTGGTACCGCATGCTGATCACATCTATCTCTATGCTGGCCTATATCCTCTATGCGCGAAAGTCTCTTCGCATACCGCGTCCGGACCTATGGCGCCTGGCGGGAATAGGTATAGTACTCTCTGTACACTGGGTGTTTTTCTACAGTGCAATCAAGGCCTCCAATATCTCTATAGCTCTGTCTATGCTGGCATCCCAGGGGCTCTTTACAGCGCTGGCCGAGCCACTGGTGAGTGACAAGAAATTCCGGTGGGACGAGATGATATTCAGTATCACTGCCATGCTCGGCATCTGGCTGATATTTTCTGTGGAGCAGAGCTACACACGCGGTATCATATATGGACTGCTGGCCGCATTCATCGGTGCCTTCTTCAATATCCTCAATAAAAAAGAAGTGGAGAAACACGGGCCGGTGGTGGTGTCCTTTTACGAGATCGTGATCGGGTTTTTAGGCCTATCAGCATATCTGGTAATTTACCTACAACGCTACCATCCTGCCAAGCTATGGCCTGATGCCCTGGACTGGGCGCAACTCGCGGTCCTGGCAGTACTGTGTACACACGTCACGCTGATCCTTTCGCTGGCTGCTTTGCGCCACCTGAGTGTTTTTACACTCAATCTATCTATCAACCTGGAGCCGGTTTACACGATCGCGCTTGCGTTTCTTATCTTTCATGAGAATGAGCATCTGCATACTGGTTTTTTTGTCGGGGCGGCCATCATCATGGGGTCGGTAGTGCTGGAGACCTGGTCTCAGTACAGAAGGAAGGCGGTGGTGGAGTGAGTACTTTTGTATTGCATTTTTATCGCAGAAGTGCGGAGATCAATACAGTTTCTGAATCTGAATTTGCTGACTTTTAGAATTTCCAGAATTATGCAATTGCTAGCTGGGCAACTCCAGAATGTAGCCTTCAAAAGTTTTCTAGATCAACCTTATAAAATAAAAAAAGCCCTTCACTCGCGTGAAGGGCATGAATATGGTTGCTGCGAAATATTAATATTTCTTGCCGTAGCCACCGCCACCACCGTAGCCGCCGCTATTGCCGCCGCCGTATGGCTTCTTGTAGCCACCACCGCCGCCGCCGCCGTAGCCACCACGGCTACCGCCACCGCCGCCGAAACCGCCTTCAGTCTTAGGGCGAGCTTCGTTTACCTTCAGGATCTTGCCCATGAAGTCGTATTCGTTCAGACCTTCGATGGCTTTCTTAGCAGCCTCGTCGTCGCTGATCTCTACGAAACCAAAGCCACGGCTCTGATTTGTCATTTTGTCCATAATAATTTTGCATGATGCTACTTCGCCGTATTGTGCAAAGAGCTCGCGGAGCTGATCATCACTCGCCTTGAAGGGGATGTTTGCTACGTAAATGTTCATTGTTAAAAAAGATTTGATTTTTAAAAATTCCTTGAAAAATAGCAATCCCTTAAAGCAGATAGATAGATGTTCAAGACCTCTAAGATACTAAACTAATCTGAATATCCACAATCCGTCCATATTTAACATCAAAATATCAGAAAGACTTGAGGCTCAGGTCCAGACTGCCGCTGGAGTGAGTGATGGCCCCTACAGAGATAAAATCGGGACCGGCCTTGGCATATTCCTGTATGGTATCCAGCGTGATACCGCCGGAAACCTCGGTCTCATAGCGATAGCCTACCAGCGCCACGGCCTCCCTGACCATCTCAGGGGTGAAATTGTCAAACATAATGCGATTGACGTGGCCGGTATTGAGTACCTCCCTGATCTCATCCAGTGTGCGCGTCTCTATCGTGACCCGCAGGTCGAGGCCCTTTTCCTCCCTGTATTTTTTGGTGGCAAGTATAGCCTGAGAAACCCCTCCGCAGAAGTCTACATGATTGTCTTTCAGCATGATCATGTCATACAGGCCATAGCGATAATTGACCCCGCCGCCTATCTGTACCGCCCACTTTTCTATGGCACGCAGGGCCGGCGTGGTTTTGCGCGTATCCAGGATCCTGGTACGGGTGCCTTCCACGGCTTTGACATAGCGGGCTGTATTGGTAGCGATGCCTGACATGCGCTGCATAAAGTTTAGAATAAGCCGCTCGGCCTGCAGGATGGAGCGCTCCTCTCCGTGTATGTGAAATGCGATATCACCCTTTTTGATCTGAGTGCGATCATAGAGAAATACCTCAAACCGTAGGGTCGGATCTATTTTGTGGGCTACCCACTGGGCCAGCTCTACGCCGGCGAGGACGCCGTCTGCCTTGCAGATGAGCCTGGCCCTTGTTTGCTTGCTCTTTGGGAAGCAGGCTAGTGCGGAATGGTCTCCTTTAGCAATTATATTCAGTGGGTCTTTGATATCCTCAGCTATAGCGAGGTCTATGATATGGTCTATCTGGGAGCGGTAGTGTGAGACGTTCATAAAGCAAAGGAAAAAGAAAATGGTAAAAGCAAAAACCCAATCCGTGCAAACGAGGCAACTATCCGGATCTTTGATCCGTTATCCTAAAAACCACAAACATGAGATCTGTACTGACTGCTGTATTTGCACTAACACTTTTCGGAGGTTGCGTTGCAATATCTTCTTGTAAAAAGGGAGCTACTGCTTGCACTAATTCGGTGCCTGCTATCATCCTGGACCGCGGCCCTGTGGCCGGCGACGGCTGTGGATGGGTAGTGCAGATAGACAGTCTGGATTACCATCCCATGAATCTTTCATCCGGTTTTCAGGTGGATAGTTTAAAGGTGAACGTGACTTATGCTACGGATACCTCTCATTTTTACTTTGGTTTGCTACCCAGTGTAATGCCCGTGATAAATATCAACTGTATAGAGCGGAGGTAGTGATCAGGAGAGGAGGTTGCCTCTGACAATGGAATAAACTAAGAAAATTTCCTCTTCAATTTTAAAAGCTATTATCCATCCATTTAATGAGATACAGCTTAAACCTTTTTGGGCAAATTCAGGGTGTCTACAAACAGCATATTGCACATTAGGTTTCACATAACCTTCTAAATTTTTCAGGAAATTTATTACCCAGAATTCTCCCGAGCCTTCGGTGTTAATAGTATCCAGAAAATCAGCAACCTCACGAAGAGCCTCGAGTGCACCTTCCCTGTAAGCTAATATCATGAAGCTTTCTTGATATTATTTTTGGCAAGCCGTTTTTTAATAAAATCAAGAGCTTTATCCGCAGGGATGATTTTCTCATTCTTAGCTCTATCGAGCATTTCACGCAACTCCTCATCCGTCGCTTTGCGACCGATGCCGAAGGCCAGATCATGGGGAGTGAGCTTTCTGAACTTTTCCATGTTATAAAATTAAAGCCTTTCGGTCCAATTAGCAAATTGTTATTGGTGACCTCTTATTTGATCCGCTGTTGTTTTTAAATCCTCGGGGGTCTGTGTGTATTTGGGGAAAGCGCCTAACTCCTCTCCTACTTTGAGCGGAATCAGATGTACATGTGTGTGGGCTACAGAAGAACCGTCTGTGACCAAGGCTACGCGGTCAGAAGCCATTGCGCTTTTCAAAAGAAGGCTAACCTCCCTGGAGGCTGCAAATAAATCAGTGAATTGGACGGTAGAGAGATCAGCCGTACCGGCGCTATGCACCCTGGGAATGACTAGTGTATGCCCAGCTCTGCTAGGATTAAGTGTGAGAAATGCGATATGCTTATCATCTGACCAGATGATTTCGTGGTGCGGTTTGTTTTCCTTTACTATAGAACAAAAAACACAGTTATCCATAAGTATGTATTACCATAAAGAAGCCAGCTAAATTCAGTCTCAATTCAGCACGAAGCTCAGCATCTCCATCTCACGCAGCTCTTTTAGGAGCTCGTTTGAGACGTCTACGGTTACTTTGCGCGAGTTGAGCAGGAGGGATATTTGCTCCTGATCGCTGATCATGCGTATAGATACAGGGAAGCGGCCCGGATAGCGGCCCAGCGTCTCCAGGATCTCATCCGTGACGCGGTCAGTCACATCCTCCGCTTTCATTTTGAGTGTGAGGCGACGTGTCATCTTGCCGCGTATGTCCGGCAAGAGCTCTATCCTGGTGATCTTAAACTCGTAGTTGTTAGGCTGATTGAAGCGCGGCTGATAGCGGCCTGTCACGTATAGCAGCGCAGACTGCGTCTCCACAAAATTCTTGAATTGGATATAGTCCTTGCCAAAGAGTGCAAACTCTGCCGATCCTTCAAAGTCCTCCAGTGTAAAGATCGCAAACTGATTGCCTGTCTTGGATACCTTCGTCTGTGTGGAGCTGACGATGCCTGCTATCTTCAGCTCTTTGTCTTTATTCTGCTCGAGGTCTTTGAGTTTACAGTTAGTAAAAGTGTCTATCTCGAGTTTGTAGTCATCGAGCGGGTGGCCGCTGATATAGATGCCCACCACCTCTTTTTCCTTCTTCAGTTTCTCCAGCAGTGGCCACTCCTCTACGGGGTTGAGCACTGGCTCAGAGGCCTCTGTATGGCCCGCTCCGCCGAAGAGAGAATTCTGGTTCATGCTCTTGCTGCTCTGCTCGCTATTGCCAAATTTGACGCACTTGTCAGAAAGCGTCATGCCATCCCGCTGATCAGCGGTGAAGAATTGTGAGCGCGTGTATTTGCCAAAGCTATCAAAGGCACCGGCAAGGGCGAGGTTTTCTATGGATTTCTTATTGACGGTGCGGAGGTTGACGCGTTTGGTCATGTCAAAGATCGAAGTGAACTTGCCATTATTCTTGCGCTCCTCCAGGATGCTCTCTACGGCTGCCTCGCCCACGCCCTTTACAGCAGAGAGCGCATAGCGGATCTCGCCTTTATCATTCACGGAGAACTTCACATCGCTTTCATTCACATCGGGGCCGAGTACCGGTATGCCTATGCGGCGCGACTCCTCCATAAAGAAGGTGATCTTCTCGATATTGCCCATGTTGTTTGACAGTACAGCTGCCATGAACTCTGACGGATAGTGCGCCTTGAGGTACGCAGTCTGATAGGCTACGAGCGCGTAGCAAGTGGAGTGAGATTTATTGAAGGCATACTGTGCAAAGGCCTCCCAGTCGGTCCATATCTTGGCCAGTATCTTTTCATCATGGCCCTTGGCTGAAGCGCCGGTGATGAACTGGCTCTTCATCTTATTGAGCACCTCGATCTGCTTTTTGCCCATCGCTTTACGCAGTACGTCCGCCTCACCTTTGGTAAAGCCCGCAAGCTTCTGGGAGAGGAGCATCACCTGCTCCTGATAGACGGTGATGCCGTAGGTATCACTCAGGTACTCCTCCATATCAGGGAGGTCATAGGTGATCGCCTCCTTGCCGTGCTTACGCTTGATAAAGTTTGGTATATACTCCATCGGGCCCGGACGGTAGAGGGCGTTCATCGCGATCAGGTCTTCAAATTTATCGGGCTTCAGCTCGCGGAGGTACTTCTGCATACCCGGAGACTCAAACTGGAATGTCGCATTCGTATCGCCACGCTGATAGAGGGCGTAGGTCTCTCTATCATCCAGTGGGAGCGTATCTATGTCTATCTCCACGCCGTGGTTCTGCTTGATCAGGGCGAGGGCATCGCGGATAATAGTAAGCGTTTTGAGACCCAGGAAGTCCATCTTGATCACACCGGCATCCTCTATGATATTGCCCTCAAACTGTGTCACCCACAGCGGGCTATCCTTGGCTGTGGCCACAGGGAGGATGTCAGTCAGGTCATGCGGCGCGATGATGATACCCGCAGCGTGTATCCCTGTATTGCGCACGGAGCCCTCCAGCACTACCGCTTCTTTCAGCACCCGGGCCTGCAGGTCATCACCGGCATATATCTCACGCAGCTTTTTGATATTCTCCATATCATCTGCACCATAGCCTTCCTTTTCCTTGAGAGATTTCGCGCCATCTGTAGGCGCAAACATCACACGGTTGAGATCCGTACCCGGTTTATCAGGCACGAGTTTGACGAGGTTATTAGCATCGGCCAGCGGGAGGTCCATCACGCGCGCCACGTCCTTGATACTCATCTTGGCGGCCATGGTGCCGTAGGTGATGATCTGCGCCACCTGGTTCTGGCCGTACTTCTGCACCACGTAGTCTATGACACGCTGGCGGCCCTCATCATCAAAGTCAGTATCGATATCGGGCATCGACTTACGGTCAGGATTGAGGAACCTCTCGAAAAGGAGATTATACTTGATCGGGTCGATATTGGTAATGCCGATACAGTAGGCCACCGCAGAGCCTGCAGCCGAGCCACGACCAGGCCCGATGAGGACACCGATGTCCTTGCCATGATTGATAAAGTCCTGCACGATGAGGAAGTAGCCCGCGAAGCCCATCGTGCGGATCACGCCCAGCTCAAAGTCAAGGCGCTCCTGTATCTCCGGCGTGATATCCTGATAGCGCTCCCTGGCACCGGTCATAGTGAGGTGGTGCAGATAGCTGTCCTGATCTATAAATCCCTCCGGCAGTTTGTAGAGCGGGAGGGCGATATCTTTTTTGAGCTTCAGCGGCTCGATTTTAGAGAAGATCTCACCGGTATTATCTATAGCCTGTGGCAGGTCGTGAAAGACCTTGCTCATCTCGGCCTGCGTCTTGAAGTAGAACTGATCATTGAAGAAAGCAAAGCGCTTGCCCTTCATAGACACATCATCATCGCTAAACTCGCGCATGGCAGGCGTACTCTGCTTCTCGCCGGTATTGATACAAAGGAGGATGTCGTGTGCGTTGCTATCGGCCTGGTCTACGTAGTGAGAGTCATTGGAGGCAATGATCTTGACGTTGTATTTCTGCGCAAAACGGATGAGCACCTGATTGACCTTTTCCTGCTCCTCCATGCCGTGGCGCTGGAGCTCCACATAGTAGTCCTCGCCAAAGAGGTCGAGCCACCATTTGAATTCTCTTTCTGCCGCCTCCTCGCCTTTGCTGAGGATAGCCTGCGGTACGGAGGCTCCGATACAGCACGTCGTCGCGATCAGGCCTTTGTGGTATTGCAGGATCAGTTCCTTGTCTATGCGCGGGTATTTGCCGTAGAGGCCCTCTATGTAGCCGAGGGAGCAGAGCTTCACGAGGTTCTTGTAGCCCTCTGCGTTTTTGGCCAGCATGAGCTGATGGTAGCGCTTGTCCTTCTCCCCTCCTGTGAAGGATTTTTTCTCCCGCCTGTCTACTACATAAAACTCACAGCCCACGATCGGCTTGAGCGCGGTGCCGTCGGGCAGTTTGTGCTTGGCCGCCTCGGCTACGAACTGGAACACGCCAAACATATTGCCGTGGTCAGTGATGGCGAGGCCTTTCATGCCATCCGCCGCAGCCTTCTTGAACATGGTAGAGATATCTGCAGCCCCGTCTAGCAGCGAGTATTGCGTATGGCAGTGGAGGTGGACGAATTCAGGCATCGTTTATTTTTGATTGCTGATTTATGATTGGTGATTGCGCGGGAGGTACAAATTTACGGTTTTAATGGGATGGGGGGAAGGGGGTGTGGATAAGAGGGGACATATATATATCACATATCTTTTAGATAGGAGGAGCAGGCTGTTTGAAATAAAAAGAATGATAGCTTTACGTTATTAGAAAAAACTATAATAGCTATTGTGCGATTAGATCAGATATCTCTTCCTAATTGGGACAAATTTAAAATTGATCAATCCTTGAAAATAGGTAGTCAAAAGATTGTGACATTAAAACTATATTCTCCCACTGAAAGACTACCGATTCCACCTGAAGGTGTAAAAAACATGCTGGCTGTAGATGAAGAGAGTGACGAGATTTTATGGATTGCAGAAATCCCTATTAGTCACGGGAAATACGGTACATTTTCTCACATATCTTTTAATAACAACAAATTGACGGCTTGGTGTGGAAGTATCTTATGTGAAATTGATCACAACAACGGTAAAATATTGAAAGAAGAATTTGTAAAATAAGGAGATTCTACGCCGTATAAAACTCACCTCACACATTACTAAACAGCTGCACGCTCCCCTTCCAGCGCTCGTCATTCAGCTCCATTTCGGTGAAGTTCTCGGCCCTCCAAACCTCCCAAAGGGAGGCTTTAATACAAACAGCCAAGTAGAGATGTTGTGCTTTGTTTTTGTCATATATTACTAAACAACTGCACGCTCCCCTTCCACCGCTCATCATTCAGCTCCATTTCGGTGAAGTTATTATGCGTGTAGTCAGTAAGGATGCGGCGCCAGAAGGCGGTGCCGGTGTCGTTGCCGGTCATTTCGCGGATCTCCCAGTGGCCGGGGTAGCTGTCAAATAGCTGGGTGGCGGCGGTGGTGCCTGCGCCGATGCGGCGGTGGGCAGGGCGTATGTAAAACTCACCAAAAGAATAGTGCGGGGTGCGCGACTCTATCACACAGTGCGAGTTGACAAGTGCAAAGCCTGCTAGCGCATCACCTGAATGAATAAAATAGGCGTGCCTGTCCGCCTCAGTGAAGTAGCGGTCGATCAGTGCAAACATGGGGGTGATGTCTACCCGGCGGCCTGCGTATAGCTCATAGATATACTCGGCGCAGATGTCTTTGAGCTGCTGGTGTTCTTCGGGTTTTACCGAGCGGAGGGTGATGTTGCTCATTTGCCGGACAGGAACTTATCAAAGGCGTCTTTATTCGCCTGGAAGTTGAATCCTGCTGCCAACTTACTATAATTCTCCTTATCTACAGTATGGTCGTAGAGTAGTTTGGCCACCTCCAGTTTATTGCTCTCAAAGGAGAAGAGATTCATGAGCTGGCGGACCTGGTCGGTAGCTAGCCGGAGGTCAGCGCTGGTAGCTTTCAGCGTATCGAGCTTTTTGGACTCATACTTAGTAGCGGTGATGGTCGTGACCAGCTTTTTGAAATCGGCATCACTCATGTGATCCGGCACCACTGGTGCCTGCGTGGTAGCCTGGTCAGACCCCGACTGTGTGTCTGTAGTAGTACCTATAGCAGTAGCGGCGCTAGCGGTCTGGTCGCAAGGGACGTGCGTATCATGAATAGAGATACCCCGGTACTCGTCTACGCGGGCATCCATATAGACAGATGGCCGCACGTCTATATTTCCTTTGTAGACGGTAGAGTGGGTTTCCTGCCCATAGCGGTTGACACCCACCTCTACTACCTGTAGCTGGTGCATACCCGGTGGTATATTATTGACGATCACGCCCACTGTAGGCGGGTTGGTACCGGTGTGGCCATCTACGTAGACCTTGATAGGGCGGCGCAGCGAAGTATGTACCTCCATAGTAGAGTTTTCGCAGCCGGCGGTGGCGCGCATCGCAGCAGCTACAGCCAGGGTCATGATCAGGTGTCTCATATGATGCAGTATTGCAGGTATACGGTGCTTATGACCAAAGATAGACCAAAGTGTTTAAACCTGTGCTGCGAAAAAATGTGAAAGGTTGGCACGGCTTTGGAAAAACATAGCGTGTAAAACTAAACACAATGAAAAGGCAAACATACAAGGCGCTCCTGCTGATCCTGGTACTCGGGGCAGGTATCGCATCGGGCTGCAACAGGCACGTGCATGTAGTGGTATCTGATCTCTCCAAGCCCAATAAGACACACTATCCTGAGCCACCTAAGGACCAGGATACTACGAGCCACATGGGTACAAAACAATAATCCAATCATTAAATATCCATCTCATGAAAAGGATCAGCACCGGTATACTGATGACGCTACTCACAGCGGGCATCATGCTCCTGGGCCCGTCACGGGGCATGGCGCAGGTATCAGTCAGTTTTCAGGTATTTTATGATAACCTCAGTCCCTACGGTACCTGGGTAAATAATCCCACATATGGCTATGTGTGGATACCCAATGCGGGGCCGGGATTCGTACCGTACGAAACAGGAGGCCACTGGGTATACACCGAGTATGGCTGGACCTGGGTATCGGACTACGACTGGGGGTGGGCACCATTTCACTACGGGCGCTGGTATATAGACCCGGTATACGGCGCTATGTGGGTGCCCGGCACCGAGTGGGGACCGGCATGGGTGACGTGGCGACATGCTGATGGCTACTGGGGCTGGGCACCTATGGCACCGGGTATAGGTGTAGATGTGTATCTCAGCGGTGGGTACAATATCCCTGCGGATCACTGGTGCTTCGTGCATGAGCGTGACTTTGGTCAGCCGAATGTGGTAAACCATGTAGTAAGCCGCTCTCAGAATAATACGATCATCAATCATACTACAGTAGTGAATAATACAGTGGTAAATCACTCTACCAACGACAGATATGCCGCAGGGCCACCACCGAATGAGGTGCAGCGCGCCACAGGCAGGACTGTCAATACTGTAGCGGTGCATGACGCGCCAAGGGCGGGAAAAACCACTGCCAGCGGCAACTCTGTGGAGGTGTACCGCCCCCGTGTGGATCATAAGGTCAGTGGTCAAAAACCAGCACCTAACCATGTAGCAGAAATGAAAGATGTAAAGCCTGTGCAGCAACGTAGCGCCGGACAGCCTGCTGTAAGGCCTATATCTCACCCCAAAGCTCCCGACCGGCAGCCAAATCCTGTGAATGGTAAATCAACACCAGCCAGCCGCAGCAGGGAACTGAATAAAAGGGATATCAAGCCTGTAGAACACCCGACCCACACACTCACAGCCCCGCGGTCCGAGCCAGCGCAGAGGCAAATGCCTCCTGCCCGGTCTGCCCCGCAGCCGCATACTCAGCAGCCTGAGATGCGAGAACCGATGCGGCACCAGCCGCCCCAGCGCACTGAGCCTATGCGCCAGGCACCGATGCCACATCAGGCTGAGCCCATCAGACGGGCACCTATGCCTCACCAGGCGGAGCCTATACGTCAGGTGCCTACGCCTCAGCCGCATATGGAGCAACCCCGACAGGCAGCCCCGCCACGCATGGAGCAGCCTCACAGTATGCCACAGTCACAGCCTATGAGACGGGAGCCGATGCACCAGGCACCCATACCGATGCATAACACACCTGCCAGGGGCCCCAGATAGAATTTCATTCATCACATCAAAAAACAGAATGCCATGCTGACCGAAAAAGAAATGACCGAAGCTATCTCCCGACTCACTCTGGAGATAAGGGAGAAATACCCTGAGATGAGTAAATACATAGGCGAAATGCCCGTGACCAACCCCGACAAGGAGCACCCCGAGATCAACGCAAAGATCCTGACAGACTACTACAATAATCTGCTGGAGATAATGAAAAAGTATGTACCGGATCATGAGCTCGCCACAGAGGATCTAAAAGAAAAAGTAAAGGACGAGAAGTTGTGAACATGTATAAATAGCAACCTACCGGCGGAGAGATAATACCGCCGGTTTTTTTATGACAAAAAAAGGCCCTCCCGTTACGGCGGGAGGACCCTAACCCAAACCTATAAACAAAACTATGAATCTCTTGGTAAGGCCATCGAGCCTACCTATATAACGAAATAGACGGCCTAAATCGCATTTCTTTACTGTTAAAACAAGTAAAAGAACTTGTTGGTATTTATGCCATCTCACAGGCCGTCATCCGCGGAGACAGGTGGCAGATTTTCATTACCTTCGGCATCCATTTCAGGTCAAGGTGATCCCAAAGTTTACCATAGCGCGTATCATGGAGGAGGCCCGTATAGACGAGGTCGTGGGGGAGTTTGTGACCCTGAAGAAGCGCGGCTCCAGCCTGATCGGCAATTGCCCTTTTCACAATGAAAAAACGCCGTCGTTTAATGTATCCGTATCGCGGGGTATCTATAAGTGCTTTGGCTGTGGCAAGGCCGGCAACTCGGTAACCTTCCTGATGGAGAGCCAGCAGATGACCTACGTAGAAGCGCTCAAATATCTGGCCAAGAAGTACAATATCGAGATAGTAGAGGAGTACCGCAGCGAGGAGCAGAAGAAAGAAGAAGATGAAAAGCAATCCCTCACCGAGAGTATTCTTATAGCCAATGCCTATGGGCAGCGCTTTTTTACCGACTACCTGCTGCATAATGAAAAAGGCGCTGTAGGACTCTCTTATTTCAAAGAGCGAGGCTTCAGCACGCAGACTATAGAGAAGTTTCAACTGGGCTTTGCGCCGGAGAGTGGCACAGAGTTCACTGAGACAGCACTCAAAGCAGGCTATCAACTAGATATTCTCAAAAAGGCCGGCCTTACCTCGCCCAAAGAAGGATCAAAGTATGACTTCTTCCGAAACAGGGTGATGTTTCCGGTGCACAACCTGGTGGGCAAAGTGATCGCCTTTGGCGGTCGCATCATGGTGAAGGATGAGAAGTCACCCAAGTACGTAAATACAGGTGAGAGCGAGGTCTATGTCAAAAGCAAGATCCTCTACGGTATCTATCAGGCCAAAGGCGATATCCGCAAGCAGGACGAGTGCCTGCTGGTAGAGGGCTATACGGATGTGATATCGCTCGTACAGGCCGGTATAGACAATGTAGTGGCCTCCAGTGGCACCGCCCTCACCACAGACCAGATACGCCTGATCAAGCGCTTCACGCATAATGTGACGATACTCTATGACGGTGATGCTGCGGGTATCAAGGCTGCCCTGCGCGGTACGGATATGGTACTGGAGGAAGGCCTGAATGTGCGCATCGTGATCCTGCCCGATCAGGAGGACCCGGATAGCTACGTACGCCGTGTAGGTGCCACGGCCTTTACGGAGTTTATCAAAGAGAATAAAAAGGACCTGATCCTCTTCAAGACGGATCTCTATGCTACAGAGGCCAAGAGCGACCCGGTGAAGAAGGCTGATATGATCCGCGATATCGTGCAGTCTATCTCGCGCATACCGGATATGATACAGCGCTCGGTGTACATACAGCAGTGTGCGCATAGCATGCAGATGTCGGAGCAGATACTGGTGGCCGAGGTCAATAAAATGCGCAACACCCGCGCAAAGGAAAAGACGAAGGAAGATGTAGCCCCGCATGTAGAGATAGAAGACCTGGCAGCCAGTGCACAGGTACACCAGGAGCAGCTACTGGCCTCTACGCACAACCCTGAGCCGATAGAACGCGACATTGTGCGTGCGCTGATAGAGTACGGTACGTGGGAGGTGCCTGTAGATGGCGGAGAACCAGAAACAGCTACCCAGTTTATCTTTGACACGCTGGAGGGCATTCTCTTTGAGTCAAAATATAAATACGCCTATGATTATATCCGGTCAGAGTTTGATGCGGGGCGTATCCACCCTGAGACATTCTATACGCAGCATAGTGATGTCGAGATCAGCCGCCTGGCCATAGACCTGGTCACGGCCTCTGCACAGGACCAGCTCAGCCCCGGCTGGTGGGAAAAGTACGAGGTGATCGTACCGGACAAAAAAGCACTGTATATACAGGATATCATCTCCTCCACCATGCGTATGAAGCAAATGAAAAATCTGGAGATGCTATATCAGATAGAAGAGCGTATGCGCACAGCAGAAAGCGCAGAGCAGATGGATCAACTCATCCAGCACTATAAGCTGCTGACCGAGCAAAAGAAAGAATTTGCCAAGGCTACCGGTATAGTGGTGTATAAACGCAAGTAAAACTGATTCCCTTCCTAATGGTGGCTCCTGTGCCGGTTCTGCATTATCTTACATGATAATGCGGGTTTTAACGTTCCTTAAAATGTGGCTGTTAAACAGCGTTAAGCCCCGGTAGGAAAGCCTTGATTTCTTCATCCGGCTGAAATAATTTTGTGTTTGTATTCGTTCAACAAGAAAACAATTAAAAAGAATAGCCATGAATTTCAAAAGATCATTTTTCACCGTAGTAGCCTCTGTGGTGTGCGCCCTGGGCTCTGTGATGGCTTATCAGCACTACCTTGCCCCTGAGCGTATCACTTACATTGACAATAACATCCCGGTACACCGCACCGCCATGGCTGCCATGATGAATACCAGCTCATCGCAGCCTATTGATTTCCGGTATGCGGCCTCTGCATCTACACCCTGTGTAGTACACGTCAAATCCACCTTCAAAGCCGAACCTGTAGCCATGCGCGGCGGCAGGCCTCAGGATATGTTTGGAGATGATTTCTTCCAGTTCTTTCAGGGTCCTAATCCCTACCAGCGCCAGCCGCGCGAGCAGATGGCCACCGGCTCAGGCGTGATCGTCTCCGCAGACGGGTACATCGTGACCAATAATCACGTGGTAGAAAATGCAACCAATGTGCAGGTGGTACTGCACAATAATAAATCTTATAAGGCCAAGATCGTAGGCCGTGATCCGGATACAGACATTGCACTATTGAAAATAGATGGCGATAATTTCCCCGCTATCCAGTTTGCCAACTCTGACTCTGTACTGGTGGGTGAGTGGGTACTCGCAGTAGGCAACCCTTTCAACCTGGCATCTACAGTGACTGCCGGCATAGTGAGCGCAAAAGGACGTAATCTGAATATGATGGGCAACGGCGAAGACCCCAGGGCTAATACGGCTATAGAGTCCTTCATACAAACCGATGCTGCAGTAAACCCCGGAAACAGTGGTGGTGCATTGGTCAACGCCAGTGGCCAGCTGGTAGGTATCAATACTGCCATCGCCTCTCCTACCGGCAGCTATGCAGGATACTCTTTTGCGGTACCTGCCAATATCGTACACAAGGTGATCTATGACCTGGAGAAATTTGGTACGGCACAAAGGGGATTTCTCGGTGTGACCATCCGCACACTGGATGATGAGACAGCCAAAAACCTCGGCATGGATGGCCCGCAAGGTGTCTATGTGGACGGTGTAAATAAAGGCTCTGCCGGCGAGGCAGGTGGTCTGAAGAGCAAGGATGTGATCCTGAAGATCAACGGATTTCCGGTAGCGAGCTCTCCTGAGCTGCAAGAGCAGGTAGCCAAGTACCGCCCCGGCGATAAGATATCAGTAGAATTCCTGCGAGATGGCAAAATCCAAACCGCCACCGTGCAGCTCAAAAACAAGTACAACACGGTGGCTACCATAGATAATACGAATGATATACTGGAGCAACTGGGTGTGACCGTAGGAAACCTATCTAATCAAGAGAAGGCTCAGCTAGGCATCTCCGGCGGTGTGCGTGTCACTGATCTAAAAGATGGCAAACTGTCAGACCTGACCAATATGCACAAAGGCTTTGTGATCACACAGATAGACGACCAGCCGGTCTCTAGTGTACAGGACTTTGTCAATATCATGAAGGAAAAAAGCGGCAAAGTACTGATAGAAGGGGTCTACCCCAATAAGCAAGAGAGCTATCTCTATGCCTTCCGCATGTAAGAAAACTAATTTCTTATGTTGATATGGATCAAAACCCTCGGCATGGTGCCGGGGGTTTTGAATTTTGATATAGATTTGCCCTATCATGCTGAAAGTAGGTATCACAGGAGGTATAGGCAGTGGCAAGACGACAGTCTGTCAGATATTTGAGCGGCTGGGCGTGCCGGTGTACTACGCCGATCAGCGCGCCAAAGAGCTGATGGAGGATGACAAGCAGCTGGTAGCGGATATACGACGGGAGTTTGGTGATGAGGTGTATGATGCGGAGGGCAAGCTGCAGCGCAAAAAACTGGCAGAGATCGTCTTTAATAATGAGGAAAAACTGGTCCGGCTCAATAGCCTGGTGCATCCAGCTGTCTTTAAGGATAACCAATCGTGGAATGAGATACTGGCAAAGAAGGGCTATCCCTACACGCTGAAAGAAGCGGCGCTGCTGGTAGAGACAGGCTCGTACCTGACGCTGGACAAGCTGATAGTAGTGTCTGCGCCGGAGGAGGACCGGATCAAGCGGGTGATGGAGCGCGATCAGGCCACCAGAGAGCAGGTGGTGGCCCGCATCAAAGCTCAGATGCCGGAAGAGCAAAAGGTAAAATACGCAGACTATATCATCCATAATGATACCATAATGGACCTGGTGCCACAGGTGACCAAGATACACCTGGACCTGACGAATATTAATTAGCATTGGTATTTAGTAATTAGTATTAAGATAAATACAAAGCTGGCTCCCTTTCTTCTACTGGTTATATTTGCACGGTCTAAATAATTACTACCAACTATTAAATACTCGAATTGAAACCACTCAAAATAGGTATCCTCGGCGGCGGACAGCTCGGACGTATGCTGCTCCAGTCTGCAGCCAACTATCACGTAGAAACATATGTGCTGGAGAGCGGTAGCAAGCCTCCTGCATCCTCACTTTGTCATCATTTTGTGGAGGGAGATATTCGTGACTTTGACACTGTTTACGCTTTCGGGAAAAAGGTAGACGCACTCACGATAGAGATAGAGAATGTGAACGTCGAGGCGCTCTTGAAACTGGAGAGTGAAGGTGTGCGTGTAGTGCCCAGGCCGTCTGTGCTACAAATCATAAAAGACAAAGGTCTGCAGAAGCAATTTTATGTAGATCACGGCATTCCTACATCTGATTTTATCCTGACGGAAAACGAAGAGGATGCTGCTCAAAAAATAGCGTATCTCCCAGCCGCTCACAAGCTGCGCACAGGTGGCTATGATGGCAAAGGTGTGAGTATCCTGAAGACTGAAGCAGATATAAGCAAAGCATTCAAAGAGCCATCTGTGCTGGAGAAGCTGGTAGATATAGATAAGGAGATCGCTGTGATGGTAGCGCGCGACCATAGAGGGGAGATAGCGGTTTACCCGCCGGTGGAGATGGTCTTTGACCCTAAGTATAATCTCGTGGATATGCTGGTCTCTCCGGCTGATATCACAGCAGAGCAGACGGCAGAGGTGCAGCGTGTGGCGCGGCAGGTGGTAGATGCACTGGGGTCGGAGGGCGTATTTGCAGTGGAGATGTTTATAAACAAGCAGGGACAGGTACTGGTCAATGAAACTGCGCCGCGTGCTCACAATAGCGGGCACCAGAGCATAGAAGGCAACTACAGCTCGCAATATGATATGCAGATGCGGGTGCTGCAGCAGCTCCCGCTGGGCAGTACAGATACTATCATGCCATCACTCATGCTCAATCTGATAGGTGAGGAAGGCCACTCCGGCCCGGTGAAATATGATGGTTTGGGCGAGGCAATGCAGATACAAGGTGTCTACATACACCTATATGGTAAGCACGAAACCAAGCCAGGCCGCAAAATGGGACACGTGACCATACTGGATGAAAATAAAAATGACCTGCTCGCTAAAGCCAGGTCATTAAAGTCTTTGCTCAAGGTGGTGAGCTATGTATGAGATATTAATCGTTTGAAGAGATCTTTCCGTCGTCTTTATCTTCTGCTTTTTCTTTGGGTGTCACGAAGGGATTTTCGTCTTCCAGCTCCGACTCTTTATTTTTAAGGTCACTCACCCTGGCATGCTGCTCCCCTGCAGCCGCGCTGGGTTTAGGGTCCGATGGAGTGATAAATGGGTTTTCGTCGCTGGCAAAATTACTCGTAGATAATGGCTCGGCTGCGACTTTTTTAGAGGCTGTACCCGGTTCATAGGCGGGTCTGACCGGCTCGGTTTTGGCATCTTTGGCCGGCTTCTCTTCGCGTATGTCGTGCTTGGGTGCCTGCTGCTGCGCGGGCATGGATATCTGATGCGGCCTGTCTGCCGGGGCAGACCTGGCTGTAGTGATCTTTGCAGCTACATGCTCTATCTGGGTCTCATTGTAGTGATTTTCATTGAGAAATGAAGCGACAAACTCAGGATCGCGCATTTTAGTATTCTTCGGTACTTTGATCACTGCGCCCTCGTGGATATGCTTAGCGTCCACACCGGGATTAGCCTTCTCTATATCGTTTACGGTACTATTGTACATCAGTGATATGCGAAAGAGCGTCTCGTGCTGTTGTATCTTATGGCTCACGATACCGCCATCTTTGGCCGCAAAGATTCCTACCGTGACTAGTAATGATGCAAAGAGTAAGACCTTCTTCATCTTTTATGGATTATACCGCCTAGTACGGCCATTGTTACGCTGTTGTTTCAAATCTTGCTACATTTATCACATAAACACGACTATCCCGTATGGCATCACCACAGATAGGCATCATCATGGGCAGCGAGAGCGACCTCAGGGTGATGAACGAGGCAGCCGAGGTACTGCGCGAGCTCGGCGCATCTTTTGAGCTGACGGTGGTCAGCGCACACCGCACACCAGACAGGATGCGGGACTATGCTACCACCGCCGCAGAGCGCGGTATCAAAGTGATCATAGCAGGTGCCGGAGGTGCCGCACACCTGCCGGGTATGGTGGCCTCCTTTACTACACTCCCGGTGATAGGCGTACCTATCAAATCCAGCAACTCTATAGACGGCTGGGACTCTGTGCTGTCCATCCTCCAGATGCCCTCGGGCGTGCCTGTGGCCACAGTCGCACTCAATGGCGCAAAAAACGCGGGCATCCTTGCCGCACAGATACTCGGCACTTCGGATCAAACTATCGCCTCAAAGCTTGTGACCTTCAAGAATCAACTACGCGAAAAAGTAGAGAACTCTATCCGTGAGATCAAGATAGCAGGTTACGAAAACGGTTTTGACCAGTAGTACACCCCTGATGACAATCCAATGATCTCAGTTTTGTTAAAAAACTGAGAGTTGTCAATTTTCCGTAAATAAGCACACGTCTCTTGGTATAATATTACCTTAGAGGTAGCGTTTTCTAACACAATCTTAAGATCATGAAATCTCCAAAAATCTTACTCAGCTTTTTGATCCTGTGTCTCCTTTCATCTTTCACTCTGTATGCCCAGGACGACAGGGAGGATGTAGTCTATCTCAAAAATGGAAATGTCTATCGCGGTGTAATAATAGAGCAGGTGCCCGGACAAACCCTGAAAGTAGAGACACTGGGGGGCAATGTCTTCACCGTACAGATCAGCGACATCACCAAGATCACGAAAGAAAAAAAAGTACTACCTGATAATGGCCCTGCTATGGGCGGTATGCCCGGAGAGCCGCCTATGCACGGCCCGGATGGCAGGCAACCGGAAATGAATGATCGCGGGCCAAGGTTTTTCCATCACAATAATTTTCAGCGCTACTATAAGTTTGACTCAGCAGAGAGGGGCAAAAACCAGTTTCACTATCGCAAGAAGGGCTACTTCTTTGAGGCACAGCTACTGGCAGAGATGGGCCAGGGTGGGGGCCGGATCATCAATGGCTATAAGTTCAGCCAGTTTGGGTATCTGGGTATAGGTATAGGCGCAGACCTCGTCGGCTTCGCTCCGGTAGGCAGGTACAACTTTGGTGGCAATAACTATCCATACGCCGGCACTTATCTGCCGGTATTCCTGCATTATGCCGGAGATATCCTCCACAAGCGTATCACGCCGTTTTATAGCGTAGATATGGGCTATGCTGTCCGCTTCAATACTGGCCACGGGCCGGTGGCATATCCTGCCTACTATCCGTACTATTACAACGATTATCATCAGAGCGGGGCCATGGGTGGTGTAGGATTTGGTGTGAAATTCTTTTCCAGGCATAGAGTAAACTTCAACCTTTCACTGAATGCGGACTTTCAGAATGTACGCTATATAGCCGGATATGACGTCCCCAGCGGCAATGGTATGACCTGGCGCAGTGGCAATAGCCTCACGCTTCTGACTCCGGGCCTTAAATTTGGCCTCGGCTTTTAGGATGCGGAGGATAGGTGCATCACTTTGTGCGGATTCTCCAGGATAAAGCGCGAAAGCATGCCACGTATATTGAAATTTTCGCGATAGGGCGATAGCTCACGGAAATGCTCCAGTGTAGCTTTGTCACGAGGTAGCTCTGTAGTAGGCTTGTATCCCATACCGGCAAAGTGGCCCTTTTCTACCACTATAAAAGCTGACTCCTCAGACGTCCTCCCCTCATCTATGATCACAAAAGATTCCTGCTCTGCCATAGCAGTAGTAGCAATTGTTATCCGTTTATTGTAAGCGGCGATATGGCGTCTGTCGGCGGACCGGCAGGGACACTTAGGGCTCTGACAGGTATCCTCATGCGTGGCTATGCTCATCAGTCGTGGGCACAGCTCATACTCCTCTGCCAGCGCCTTGAGATAGCTGAGGCACTCTGTGATATTATTGAAGAAGGCCAGGGCAGCTGCGCCCTTCTTTAGCTTCTCTATGCCCATGCGCATCACACCGCGCTGATCCTGATAGGCCAGGATACCAAAGCGGGGTTCGTAGACTTTTTGCGAGCGGTTAAACTTGGGCCAGAGCCGCTTGATCTCATGCGACTCTAGTAGCAGAGCCATCAGCTCATTGCCACACAGCTCGTATGTGATGGAGAAAATGGAACGCATGAAGTCCTGCTTCTGCCGTGAGGTAGAGTTATTGGAGAAATGGCTGCTGACCCGTTTGCGTATTCTTTTGGCTTTGCCCACATAGACCACTTTCCCTTTCTGATCATGAAAGTAATAGATACCAGGCAGGTCCGGCAGCCGCTCAAAGTGCTCCCGAGGTACATTGGGGGGCAATGCCTGCTCCTTTGAGTTACGCTTCAGCGCTTTAGTAATGAGTTGCTCCTTATCATTGGCCAGCAGCAGCTCAAAGAGTCTGACCGTGGCTGCGGCATCTCCATCAGCCCGGTGGCGGTTTTCTATTTTGATATCCAGATAGCCACATATTTTGCCCAGACCATAGGAGTCCAGACCGGGAAAGATCTTGCGCGCCAGGCGGACGGTACAGAGTTTATTGCTGGTCAGGTCATAGCCGCAGGCGGCCAGCTCACTTTTGAGAAATGAGTAATCAAAGTTGACATTATGTGCTATAAAGATTTTGCCATAGAGCATATCGTAGATCCTGTCTGCCACCTCCCAAAAATGGGGCGCACTTTTGACCATCGCATTGCTGATGCCGGTGAGGCCTGTGATGTAGTAGGGAATGTCCTGACCGGGATTGATCAGCGTCTGGTAACTATCAGTGATCCGCTGGCCGTCGTGCACATAGATGGCTACCTCAGTGATCCCATTGGCAGAGGCATGACCTCCGGTAGTCTCTATATCTACTATGGCGTACGGCATTGCGGCCTACTAAAATAGTGATTTGGCCGGCCACCGGCTGCGAAAAATTATTCACCAGAAATAAGGCTACTCAGCGATGGCACCTCCTCATCTTCATCTGTATCCAGACTGCCGGAGCGGTAGTAGAGGTAGATAAAGAAAATACTGACAGCAGTGAGGATATGCCATAGTGCATGCCCCTGCAGGACACTATCAGGCTGACAGGCCATACGCTCCCGGTCTAGCACCCATACACTGCCTGCGGCAAACATGATGAGAAAAGCCGCATACATATATTTTGTAAAAAAGCCCGTGCGATTGACAGCCAGCGTATAATACATACCGGTAATGATGATCATCAGCAGCAGCCCCGGTACGAGAGCATTGATATTGATACGCCAGAGCCAGTTGAAGAAAGCAATATTGAGAAGCAGCACCAGTACTTTAGCCCATTTGTGCGAGTCACGTGTGGTACCCCGGTGATTGAAATATGGAAATATCTTATAGAGATTCAGCACAAGGATCATGGCTATGACCGAGTAGAGGCCCGTCTGGTCCAGCTTTTGAAACATGGCCGTCAATGACGCATGATAAAAAAAACTACCTATAAAAAGATAAATACACGAAAGGCCGTACATGATAGAGAATAGCGGATACCGCACCAGAAAATTGCCGGAATCGCTGCGGCTTTCGTTTTTGTAATCATGTACGCCCAGTGTAAGTGCAAATAGGCCTACCGCTAGATAAGCGAGATTGGACCATGTATTGGCAGGCTGGCGAATGGCCTCATCCATATGGTTGGCTTCGCAGAAATGGAAAGCATTGCCACCGGCTATAGCCATGTGGCCCCAGACATCGGTGTGGCGGTAGGCATGATAGGCCAGCATCAGCACCAGCGTAGTAAACAGAAATACCATAGCCGGCAGGCGAAAAGCCCTTCTCCGCAGCGACTCCAGGTACAAGCGGTCTCGCAGTACCTCTACCCTCTCAGCACTATACAGTCTCATTTTATCACTCTTTGTTTGAGTGTACGAATATAGTGCAGATTGGTTTTCAGTATGTGATGATGGATACGATATCATGCGTGTACGCTGAAATTTTACTGAGGCCAGACAGAAAACCAAGCTCTACGATAAATGCAAAGCCGGCTACAGTGCCGCCCTCAGCCTGGACCAGCTCTGCGGCCGCCATAGCAGTGCCTCCGGTGGCCAGTACATCATCATGAATCAGGACATTCCACCCCGGCTGTATCACGCCCTCATGGATCTCCAGCGTGGCAGACCCATACTCCAGAGTGTAGGTGTATGCCCTGGTGCGGGCTGGTAGTTTTCCTTTCTTGCGCACTGGTACCAGTGGTATCTGCAGCTTATTGGCCAGCAGCATACCGATGAAAAAACCACGACTCTCCACCACGCAGACAGCGTCCGGTTTAGCCCCGAGCCGGCGGATAATATCCGTGGCGATATCGTCACATAGCTGCCAATCCAGGAATACCGGTGTAATATCTTTGAATAAAATACCCGGCTTGGGGAAATCGGGTACATCACGTATGGCGGCATCGAGTCGCGTGGCTACAGTAGAGGTCTCAGCTTGTATCATTGCACCAAAGTAAGGGTATAAATATGAGATAGGGAAGTGTGCGCCGGAGTCTGTACTCAGAGAGAGGTGAATAAATACCAGGATAGAGAGACTAAGCAAAACATATATTTGCCGCGAGATGACAGTAGAGATCTATACAGATGGCTCTGCGCGGGGCAATCCCGGCCCGGGGGGCTATGGAGCGATCTTGAAATACGGCCAGCATGAGCGCGAGCTATCTCAGGGCTACCACCTCACTACTAATAATCGGATGGAGCTGCTGGCCACTATCGTAGCCCTGGAGACGCTGACACGCGACGGACTGGATGTGATGATCTACAGTGACTCCAAATATGTGGTAGAGGCTGTAGAAAAGAAGTGGGTATTCGGGTGGGAGCAGAAAAACTTTAAAGACAAAAAGAACTCAGACCTCTGGCAACGCTTTCTGAGGGCATACCGCAGGCATCATGTCAGATTCACCTGGATCAAAGGGCACAACAACCATCACTACAATGAGCGCTGCGACGTGCTGGCTACGCGCGCCGCAGACTTTGGACCCTGGCTGGAGGATACGGGGTTCAGGAGTGGACAGTAGGCGTTGTCCATCTCCGGTACTACACAAATACTAATGCATGAAGTTGAAGATTGCTTCGTGAAATATCATGTTTATTTTTTTCAGTTGAATTTCACTCGCAAATGTTCTTTTGGGCCCAAGCGATGTCCGATATGAGTTGCACTTACTCGAAAAAGCGCCACGCTCCGCCAAACTTAAATGTAGCATCTGCCGCCGGATAGAGCGGAGATGTATAATAGCCTTTTTGCTTGCCAAAGAAGCTGGAGAGATTGGTACCCATCAGATAGAGACGTACGGTCTTGATCTTGACATTCAGGAAGACATCCAATACCGGGTAAAATTTTAACTCCCAGTCATTCTGCAGGTAAAACTGCCCTGTCAGCGGATTGTATGCGTTTCCCCTGAATGGTGTATAATAGCGCAGGTCTACACCAAAGGCAAACAGAAGTGCCTTTTTGAAAACATAACGCTCATAGTACACACTCGTTTTGGTGGTGATGAGGGGTAGCCTGATCACATCGCTTCCTGCTGATTTCTGAAACCAAACATCATTATCAAAGTGGAAACCTTTGATGCCAAAACGATTTGAGAAAGATAATACTAGCATATTCATGGCTCTGCTCTCGTAGGTGGGAGTGACCGGGCCGGAAAAGTAGAAGTAATTTTTCAGCACATAGTTATAAGCTGACACCCTTATGCCGATCTTGTCTACTGTATATTCTCCGCCAAATCGGAAGATGCTCATCCGGGGCAGGCTATAGAAATACCGATAATTCAAATTATCCACATTAGTATTGAGTGGCAGGCCGTTTGACTGTATGGTATGTATCCCCGTGATCGTATCTGCTAGTAGACTATGATAAATCCAGTCGGCATGTTTGAGCTGGTATCCCGCACCTGCAGTGATGCGGCCAAACTTGCGCAAGTCTACACCCAGCTCTCCGTTTGCAGTAAGGTCATTTTGATTGTAGCCGGCCATGTAGTAAGTGACATTGGCCTTGTAGAGCAGGCGCGAGTTGACCGCCGGGTTGCTTTTTATGTAGCCATCTACATAGAGATTAGTGAACTTCGGCTTCTGGCCAAACTCACGTATCACAAAGTAATCAAGATTAGCAGAGGCGCCGATGATGAAATTGAGCTCCCTATAGGTAGAGTCGGAGGTCAGTTTCTTTGCCGTATAGTCCAGGCCAAAACGATTTCCGGCTTTGAGATAGCCACTGGTGTAGCGCATGGTATCGCCCATAGCCAGATACGGATAGTAGGATGAGTCTCCCTTCAGGTCAAAATACTGATAGCGGTTATAGTCCAGGTTAAACTGATAAGAAACTTTGAATACAGGCAGCACTACTCGCAGTACCGTGGTATCATCTATACGTTCATTATACTTTTTGCCTATAGCATAGGTCCCCTTGAGGTACCAGCTGATCTCACGGTATTGGAGCCCGGCATATTGCAGATTGACAGGAGCCAGGCTTTTTTGAAAGAGGGCAGAGTCTTTGAAAATGATATCACGCGCCAGGCCTCCGTTCTCCTGCACGAGGTAGGAGTTGAAGATCATATCACTCTCCAGGCCCCACTGGTGATCTTTAGAGTTATAGATGCCATAGAGTGAAAAGCCATTATCTATAGCCCTCTGCCGGCTATACTGTCCGGGCGAGTTGATCCGCCGGAACTCCACACCGTACATGAGTCCATTTTTGTGGCTATTGGCAAAACGCCCTTTGAAGAGCTGATCCTTATTGATCCCCAGGGAATAGAAGATCTCGGCATAGGGACGTATGACCTGATAATAGTGGATGGAGTCACGGCTGTACCGGTACGCATCAAACTGGTGAAAGCCCATATTGAAGCCTACTGTCGGCGCAGGATGGAATACAAGCGGATAGGCCTCAGTACCCATATTACCCAGGTTAAGGTATTCCGGCCCATCCCGCCGCACTACGTCGAACCTATGCATCTGAAAGATGGAAGAATCTATGAGGAAGTGCCGCTCGGGCTCATAGCCATAGTACCAGGTATCATTGAGCGTGGACCTCCGCCTCCTGCCGGTGGTAGTGTCGGTCAAAGTTATTGCTTTCTGCGGAGCTACCATGCCTGTATCCAGCACAGACCGGCTGTGCCTGACCCTGCTGCTATCTATATGAGCGATGGAAGTATCGTGATGATCGGGATTATAGGCTGGCACTACGCGAGTCCGATATGGCACTGAATCTACTACTGGCCTGGTACTATCTGCTATACCCTGGGCATATGCGCCGCCTGCCCCTAGCGAGGCTATCAGGCAGAGTATAAATGCGATATGGCAAAGGCGTGGATTCAAAAAGCTGTCACCGTTTGGCTGGGTACGAATGTAGCAAATGTCATCTATAGGCTGAGCACTGCGGTGACCTCTATCTCTATGAGCAGCCGCGGATCGATGAATCCTTTCACCTCGATCATAGATGCTGCCGGCCTGATCTCAGCAAAAAACTCTGCATGTGCGCGGCCTACAGCCTCTGACTGTGAGATATCGGTCACATACATACGCGTGCGCACCACATCAGCCATCGTGCCTCCGGCCTCGGTCAGCGCTCTCTCTATCTTGCGAAATATAAACCTCGTTTGCTCGTAAATATTGCCCTCTCCTATGATCGCTCCGCCGTCTACCGCCGTGGTGCCTGCCACCTCTATGATATTGCCTGCACGCACAGCCCGCGAGTAGCCAAAACGGTCCTCCCAGGTGGTGCCGGATGAGATATAGCGGCGCATCTTTTATATCTTTTTCAGGAGCTCTACGATCACTCTGGTCATCTTCGGCTCTGCTGCAGATGCTTTCTCCAGTACAAAAGCATGCGATACGTGGTCAGCCTTGTCAAACGGATAGCCTATATCACTGATCACCGAGATGGCAAAACATCTCATATCCATATGGCGCGCTACCACTACCTCCGGCGTAGTACTCATACCCACCGCATCGCCTCCTATCAGCGCAAAGTACCTGTACTCCGCCGGGGTCTCAAATGTGGGGCCCTGTACGCCCACATAGACACCTGTGTGGCAGGTGATATCATATTCCCTGGCTATAGCGAGGCCCATCTCTACCAGCGCCGGATCATAGGCGTCATTCATATTGGGAAAGCGTGGTCCCAGATTTTCATCATTCCTGCCACGTAGGGGATGCTCAGGCTGCAGATAGATATGGTCGCGCAGGATCATGAGATCGCCGACTTCAAAGTTGCCATTCACCCCACCCGAGGCATTTGATATCAGCAGCGTATGGACGCCTATGAATTTCATGACCCGCACAGGGAAAGTGACCTCCTGCATAGAGTAGCCCTCATAGTAGTGAAAGCGTCCGCTCATGCACACTACATTTTTGCCGCCGAGCGAGCCGAAAATAAGACTGCCCTTGTGCCCTTCCACCGTAGAAACCGGAAATCCCGGTATATCTGTATAGGGTATCTGATGATGTACCTCCATCTGAGCGGTGAGGTTGCCCAGGCCGCTGCCCAGTATCACTCCGTATCCGTATTCACCTGTCACTTTACACTTGAGATAGTCTGCACTTGCATTAATCTTCCTGATCAGATCGCTCATTTATTCTGCTATGTAGTTTGTTTGTTCCTGAATATTCCTCCCACGCGTCACCTCGATGTATTTGATGATATCAGCATCAAACTGCGGCCCGTCTCCCGTGGCAAAGGCCACCCGTATGGGCTGCACAAATATTGGGATATTATTTTCCAAAAACCAAGCCCGGAAGGGCCACAGCCGCACGGCGTCCTTCTCTGTGGTTACAATGACCTTATTGGCACCCGTCATATTGTGGTAGGTATCACGGATACGCTCCAGATCATAAATGTCATAGGTATGGTGATCTTTGAACGTACTCAGATAGACCGTATTCACACTTTGCTCCAGATGCTTTTTGAGTTTCTCATGACTGGCTATGCCTGTCACGAGGAGGACCTCACTACTGCGCAGATCGATGGTTGGCTGCGGCTGCTCTGTGCGGAATAGCGGATAGAGCAGTCCATATTCTATATGTGAGAAATAGATATGCTGATAGCCATGGGGTTTGATCTGCGCTATCATGCGCTGCTTCTCTGCATCAGAAAGATCGGCTGGGCACTTTGTCACGATAATGATGTCTGCTCTGTGGTAGTGCTTTCGCGCCTCGCGCAGCCAGCCCCGTGGTAGCAGATGGTCCCGCCAGAAAGGCGCATCATACTCGGTGAGGAGAATAGATAAGCCCGGCCTGATAGCCCGGTGCTGGTAGGCATCATCCAGCAATATCACATCCAGGCCGGCATGCATAGAGACCATCCGCGGTATACCTATCACACGCTCCTCTGCTACTGCCACCAGGACTTCGGGATGCTTGACATGAAAGAGCATCGGCTCATCTCCCATCAAAGCCGCAGTAGCAGATGGGCCCGCCACCTGAAAGCCATGCGACTGCCGGCCATACCCTCGGCTCAGGGTACCGATCTGATAATTGTACTTGAGTAATTGTATCAGGTATTCTATGTGCGGAGATTTGCCGGTACCGCCTGCAGACATATTGCCTACAGATATGACCGGTAGCTCAAAAGAGGCAGCCTTCAATATCTTGCTGTCATAGAGATAGTTTCTGGCGTCAGTGATGAACTGATACAGGCGTGCCAGCGGCCAGAGCAGTATATGTGATAGCGTACTGATAAGCGGTTTTGTGCAGGTAAATCTATAACAAAGTGCGCCAAAGTGCTGTGGTAATGACTTTTGAGTAGATGTTCATTATTTTTGCACTGCAAATCGTATCCGTTTGGGTACTTTGGCCTAAAATCAATAGTCGTGCAGCAGTATCTCGATCTCCTCCGCCGTATCATGGACAAAGGCGTATATAAATCGGACCGTACAGGTACCGGCACCTATAGCTGCTTTGGAGACCAGATACGGTTTGACCTGTCCGCCGGCTTTCCTCTGGTCACTACCAAAAAGATCTATACCAAAGCTGTGATATACGAGCTGTTGTGGTTTCTGCGCGGCGAGTCTAATATCCGCTACCTGTGCCAAAACGGTGTGAGGATATGGGATGACTGGCCATACGCTAAGTACAAAGCCAGCAGTGATTTTGCCGGAGAGACGATCAAAGAATTTGCTGCAAAAGTAGCGGCAGACGAGGCATTTGCGGCCCGCTGGGGTGAGCTGGGTCCGGTCTATGGTGTACAGTGGCGCTCCTGGCCAGCCGGTGATGGACGCACCATAGATCAGATATCGCAGCTCATAGAGCAGATCAAAAAGAATCCTGACTCCCGCAGGCACATCATCAGCGCGTGGAATGTACCATACATAGACCAGATGGCCTTGCCGCCTTGCCATACTATGTTCCAGTTTTATGTAGCGCCGGCAGATGCCGCAAAGGGTGAGAGCAGGGGTAAACTCAGCTGCCAACTGTATCAGCGCAGCGCAGACGTATTTCTCGGTGTACCATTCAATATCGCTTCATACGCATTGCTCACCATGATGATCGCGCAGGTCTGCGATCTGGACGCAGGAGACTTTGTGCATACTTTTGGTGATGTACACCTATACAGCAATCACGTAGAACAGGCTAAGCTACAGCTGACCCGTGAGCCACGCACGCTACCCCAGATGAAGCTCAACCCGGCGGTTAAAAATATTTTTGATTTCGTGTACGAAGATTTTGAATTGCTCAACTACGATCCGCACCCTACTATAGCAGCTGAGGTAGCTGTATAATTAGCGTAGATGCATCGCTTTGTCCTAGCGCTGCACTACGAAGCGCCTCGTAAATAGCCTCCCTCCGCTTTCGGCCTGGAGTATATACATACCTTCTGATAGGTGTGCTATACTGATGCCACTGTGCACCGCAGCTGAGGCCAATACTATGCGCCCGCTCAAATCAGAGATCGTAATAGTGGCGTCGGTCACTTGCTGACCGTCAACAGACAGGTGAATCATAGATGACGCCGGTATAGGATAAACATATATGGCGTGGCTATCTATATCCTGTATACCCACCGCAGGGGTCACTCTCACTGAGTCGGAGATTGTACAACCTTGAGCATCAGTAACTACTACAGTATAGGTCTCGGCATACAGGCCTGTTGCTATTGCTGTAGTCTGGCCAGATGGCGTCCAGAAATATGAGAATGGACTGGTGCCTCCATTTACAATGGCGGTAGCGGTACCTGAATTGACTACAGTAGTAGTCGATGACAAAGACAATACTAAGGCAGGCGGCTGAGTGACCTGCGTGGTGGCAGTGACACTGCAGCCATTGGCATCAGTCACCGTCACGGAGTAGGTACCCGCAGGCAGATTCTGCGCCTGCTGCGTAGTCTGGACCGGTGTAGTACCCCAATCATAAGAATACGCAGGCGTACCTCCCCGAGGATAGATAGCTGCGGCACCCGTAGGAGTACCGTAGCATGAGACATTCTCGTGTGTCAGAGAGTCGAGCAACAACTGAAGCTGCGGAGCTCTGACGGTGTCAGTAAGCGTAGCAGTACCTCCTGCAGAATCAGTGACCGTAACGGAATAGGCACCCGCGCGCAAATGAGCAATAGTGGAATCAGTAGAACCGGTACTCCATACATAACTATACGGAGGTACACCGGCTGCATGTACTGTCACAGAGCCAGTACTATCACCACGGCAATTGCTATTGACAACCGAGGAAGTGAGAACCGGAGGTAAGGCGGCTGTATCCCGGACCGCAAACGAATCCAACTGGAGCAGCCAGCTATTTCCGCTATTGTTAGTAGCCACGATCCTAAACCCTCCTGAGCTACCGCTGGCCCAACTTGGTGCGGGGACTACTACTTTGACGTAATTAGTATCTGTATTCTGATTGCCGCTGTTTATCGGATATTGGGGCACGAGGATCTGGAAATTGACATCGGCCACATATACCTCTGCTCCGTCACTTCCCGTCAGCGTATAAGGTGTCGCGACTCCACCCACATACTTGATGACTCTAAAATAGAAGCTGGCTGCGGACCTGTTCGTGAGCGGACCGATGGGTGGACTGCTGAGCGAATCGATTCTTGCTGCGGTCATCTGAAACTCTGCGCAATTTCCTACAATGCCGTGGGGAGTAACGTAGACGTGACCAGATGCCGCGAGGCCACCGTTTCCATTGAGCAACTGACCGGCAGTGTAAGCATCAAAAGCATCTCCATACGGGAATATAGGCGTTTGAGCCATAATCCTGTCGGAAAAAAGCAAAGCGAAAGCAAATGACAGAATAAATATTTTTTTCATACTTAATGTTTGTATGTAGTACAATTGATAGGGATCTATTACCTCAGCTCAAAGTGTGCAAAAACCTTTCTGACGTAATCTCCGAGGGCAGAAGAGCGCTCTACATCATAGCCGGGATCCTTGTACTGAAAGGTGAGGGAGAGTACATAGGTCTCATCAGTCTTGTCCGCATATACAATCAGAAAGTAGCGGCTATAGTTGCTCACCTTGCTGCGGCGGTAGTAGCGGGTGTGTAGCAGTATGCCCGACTGTCCTGTCTGGATAGTAGCGGTAGCGGTATCATAGTTATACCCCGGCTCTGTGACCCGGTCATAAAAACTGGAAAACTCCAGCTGGCATTGCTCCAGGGCCTGAGCCTCTTTGTGGCCGCTGAGGTGCGATACCGTATAGGAGGCGTACATAGGTGCTCCATTCACCGTAGCGGGCAGGCCCACACCCGTCAGGTCAAATTTGAAATCCGTGCCTGAGCCCTCGGGGATCGAAACCCGCTTGTAGCCATCAGGGATATTGATGATATACTTATTTGCCTCTACCTTCTGCACTGTGCTCCAGATATCAGGCTGTGCCGAGGCCAGCAGGCAGCAGACAGTCAGACAAATTGTAAGAAGTACTTTTTCTTTCATTTCATACAGTTTCACTTTATATCCAAACAACAAGCCAAACAGGCGGCCAGAGCTAAAAATTATGTTAAGCCTGCCTGCTTAAAGATAGTGATTACTTTGTCCTCTGCAGGCGGCAAATGTAAAACCCGTCAAAACCAGTCTCTGCAGGCGAAACCTTCTGCTCACCTATCATAGCGAAAGACAGATGATCTGCCAAAAAGGCCTGCACCTGCTTTTCATTTTCTGATGGGAATATGGAGCAGGTAGCATAGACCATGATCCCGCCGGGTTTCAGCATGATACTATACCTCCTCAGTATATCCTGCTGCGCGGTGATATACTGATCGAGCAGATCTGAGGTGAGCTTCCACTTCGTATCCGGGTGGCGGCGCAGTACACCCATACCAGAGCAAGGTACATCCAGCAGCAGCCGGTCTGCAGTGCCACGCAGCGTATGCTCCAGACTGTCAGTGTAGAGTAGCGTGCGGATTATCTTTGCATCATTGCGGCGGGCACGTGACTCGAGTTCACGGAGTTTATCCGGATAGATATCTATAGCTGTGATACGACCCTTATTATGCATGAGCGCGGCCAGGTGCATCGTCTTGCCGCCGGCACCGGCACAGGCATCTATCACCGTCATACCGGCACTGACGTCCAGCGCCGGGGCTACCAGCTGCGATGATACATCCTGCACCTCAAACCAGCCGCTACGATAGGCATAGCTGGTGCGTAGGTTTCTCCTGCTATCTATAATGATGGCGTCAGGTGCTGACAGGCTGAGTGTGAATGGCACCTGCTCTGACCGGAGAAAGTCTGCTACTGCCTCCCGTGTAGCGCGGAGTGGATTGACCCTTATGCAGAGCGGAGCTTGCGCATTGAGTGCTGCGATCTCTGCTGCCCAGCGTCCGTCCAGCTCCTTCGCCCCCCGATGATCCAGCCAGTCGGGGAGGGATGCGGTCAGCGTATGCTGCTGCTGTGCTGCTGCCAGCCGGGAGTGTACGGTATCCGCATCCAGGCCGGCCCATTCCGGCCAGGCCGGCAGCTCATGGCCTATGGCTATGAGATACGCGCCCAGCGCATGCCAGGCCTCAGCAGGAGTATCTATATAGTCACCTCCTGCGGCATAGCCATAGAGCCGCTGGTAGCGTATCAGGGTGTAGATATGATCCGCTATAAAATTGCGATCGCGCGCTCCCCATTTTTTGTTAGAGCCCAAGAGGGTATCTATGGCATAGCCGGCGTGTGCGCCCTGTATCAGTATCTGCTCCAGCCCTGCCACTACGGCCTCACAGAGATTGCGGTGTAGTCTCAATAATTTTTTACTTTAAGATGATCACTTTCTGGTCGTAAGTCCGGCACCGGGTGTCTGCTGCGTGCAGCACATAGGCACCGGCAGCAAGGCCTGAGACTGATATAGCAGCCTCCTGCTCCATATCTGGCGCTATATCAGCGTTCACCCGGTGACCTAATACATCATAAAGCTGTATATAGGTAAAGCGGGCATCTGTAGCACTCAGGCGGCATACTATCTTGTCCCGTGCGGGATTGGGGTATACCTGCAGAGAGGCCATCGCCGGCCCGGTCACCTCCGCCAGGGAAACCTGCTCACCATTGCCCCAGTAGGAATCTGAGAAGAGCATCATGCCCCCGCGGATATTGCCTGTCAGGTAGTCGCTATGGCCATCATGGTTGATATCTGCTATACTGATAGTAGACCGCAGTCCCGCACTGATGCCCATCACATCTGAGTCCAGTAGCTGAAAGGTACCACCGCGAAGACTGTCTGGTATGATACGGAATTTGAAAGTACGGCCCAGCTGAGACCCTGAGTATAATACGAGCATAGAGTCTTCCTGACGTATAGCGGGAGCAGCATAGCCCGGCAGTAAACCGATATGGTAGTCATATACGCGCACATTGCCAAAGAAACTATTGACGGAGTCACGGGAGAAAAGCGGGTTAGTGCGCGTGCCAAAGTTCCAATAGTACTGAATATTATTGCTGCGCGAGCCGATTACCAGATCGGGCAGGCTATCACCATTTACATCATAGATAAAGGGTGATGCATTCTGCCCCACGTTGATATTAAACCAGTTTTGCTGCGTGAGAGAGGGAAATCTGAACGTATCTGTAGCAGATGTATTTTTGAAAAAGTGTATCTTGCCAGTATAGTCTCCCACTACCATATCTGTCTTGCCGTCTCCATTCATATCGCCAAAGGCAGGGAAAAGGCCGTTCAGATTGTAAGCACTCAGCCCATACCAATCTGTACTGACCTCCTGATAGGCAGGCATCGTATCTAAACCGATATTGTGATATAGAGTGAGGCTCGATTTAGATGCGCCCGACGACCGGAACCGACCATAGTTGCCTATCACGATATCCATGAGGCCATCGCCATCATAGTCCAGAAAGACGGGGTGCGCCTCAGTGCCCACATCTACTATCTCGCGCATAAATATCGAATCATCTACGTAGTGATATTTCTCCAGAGAGTCATTGCCGATATTGTGATAGTACTGCACTACCTTGATATCTTCAGACTGGCCGGGCTGGTAGGCATTGCTCGCAAAGGGCGATACGAAAAGGTCCTCATAGCCATCGTTATCCGCATCCAGGCCAAAGGGTGCAGGGAAAAGAGGCAGATTGACAGGGCGGTCATAGCGGGGAAAGATAGAATCTGCATACGTGATCACAGCCTCTGATGTATCGCCGCGGTTCTCCAGAAATTTCAGTGTATTGCAATAGATATCTGCCAGCAGCAGGCTCACCACGGGCGAGTGTCTGCGGTAGTGGATACCATACAGCGCGCCACCCTGATGGCGGGCGCCCTGCTGCGATGGGTGTGTGCCGGGGTCACCTGTCTTGCAGGCAGCCAGAGTCACACCGCAGTCATTTGAGTTTTCTATAAAGTGGCCCCAACAGTTGCTCATCCGCAAAAATACAAGTGAATCAGCATCCATGCCCCCCTCTACCGCCTGGTTTTGATAAAAATTAAGCGTAGTCCCTCCCGCTATATCAGACGCCAGTACGTCCAGGTCTCCATCATGGTCTATATCCTGCATGATAGGCAGATTGTCCATAAAGGTCCATATGTGGTCCGGCTGAAAACCCGGAATGGTGAAGCTCAGCTTATCGTAGATCCTGGTATATCCGAGGCCGTAGGTAGTGCGATAGCCCTTATAGACCATGATATCACTATTGGACGTGAGGGCAAAGATGTCTCCTACGCCATCACGGTTGTAGTCGCGGATCACGGCCCAGTCGCGCAGCTCGCGCGGAAACATATAATCATACCGCGGCGCATAAGTGTAGGACAGCACACCTGTGCTGCCCGTATTGATAAAAGCCTGGGGCTTCCAGCCAGCCTTGTCATATACAAAGAGGTCCATGAGACCGTCCTGATTGATATCCAGAGGCGAGAAGACAGGGTTATTGTATCCGCCTACCCAGGGATTCTGCAGGGAGTGGCCACCTCGGATCACCGGGATACCCTCTATTTGAGACTTCTGGGCAGACACGATCAGAGGCAGGAGGAGGAGGAGAAATCTGATTTTTCGCATAGTTCGCTTTTAGTACTAAGACTGGTAAATGTACTAAAAGTTGCGCCGTGCGAGATGGCTTCTCGGTCAATGGAAGGTTTTAACTAAATACGCGTGGTAATAAATAAACATGGGCTGCAAATAACTTTTGCAACCCACTCTGTATCAAGTGATCCCGGAAGGAATCGAACCTTCGACCGATTGATTAGAAATCACTCTACCATCCCTGTCATCATTTGCCATTAACATTTGTTCCGTTGACAATCAGCTGATTGAAAAATAATGATCTGTCTGGAATTGTCTCCACCTATATTCATTTAACCATTAACTGTGCAAATGCAGTGCAAAAAACAAAATATGCATAAACGACCATCAGCTTCTCTCTGGCTGGACAACAGATACCTAAAAAAGGATAATACATTTCCCATTAAGATCAGAATTACGAGTAATGGTAACCGAACTTACTACCCTACTAATATCGCCCTAACCAAAGAAGACTTTGAAAGGGCCATAAGCCTAAAACCCGGCTCAAAATTAAAGGAAATTCATATAAGATTACTGGCACTGGAGATGCAAGCCAACCGAATAATTGACACCATTATCATCCAAAACAGTGAAGATTTTTCGATAGAAAAATTCGAGGCTTTGCTAAATCCAGAAAACAAAGTTACCTCAGATGTTTATACAATCTTTACCAATAAAATTGCGGAGTTAGAAAAAACTGGTCAGATAAGCACTGCAGCAGGGTACCAAGCGGCACATAACTCGCTGAAAGGTTATCATGACTATTTAAAATTTTCGCAAGTAGATAAGAATTTTCTCTTAGGCTACGAGAAGTCAATGTTAGAAGCCGGAAAATCTTATTCAACAGTTG
>JAFDYQ010000003.1 GCA_018267365.1 Bacteroidota bacterium
AACCATTTTCCATAAACAAGTCGATTTATTGTCAACTTATTTCAGGACGGGACAGCAACACAAAAAAAGGCTACCATCGGATAGCCTTTTCTGTTTTGTTTTTCTGATATTGAGATTACATCATCTCCAGCAGCAGGTCTATAGGATCTGCGCCGAGTAGCATCTTGTCCGGATTCTCGAGGAAGTCCTTGATGGCTACGAGGAAGCCTACCGACTCCTTGCCATCTATGATGCGGTGGTCGTATGATACTGCCAGGTACATCATCGGCCTTACTTCTATCTTGCCGTCTATCACCATCGGGCGGTCCTGCACCTTGTGCATACCGAGTATGGCAGACTGCGGTGGATTGATGATAGGCGTGCTCATGAGAGAACCAAATACGCCACCATTGGATATAGTGAAAGTGCCACCCGTCATATCCTCCATGGTGAGCTGTCCGTCGCGGCCCTTGATAGCGAGCGTTTTTACAGTCTTCTCTATTTCAGCCAGGCTGAGTGATTCTGCGTTGCGTATCACCGGTACTACGAGGCCCTTGGGCGTAGATACGGCTATAGAGATATCGCAGTAGTCGTGGTAGACTATATTCCCTTCTTCGATGTAGGCGTTCACCGCAGGGTATTTCTCCAGTGCCAGGCATACGGCTTTGGTAAAGAAGCTCATCATGCCGAGGTTCACATCATACTTCTTCTTGAAGGCATCGCCGTACTTGGCCCTGATCTTATTGATATTGGTCATGTCCACCTCATTGAAGGTGGTGAGCATGGCGGTGCTGTTCTTAGAGTACACGAGGCGTTCTGCTACGGTCTTGCGCAGGCGGCTCATCTTCTCCACGCGCTCACCGCGGCTAAAGGCTTCTTTCTTCGCACCGCCTATCGAGGCTTTGTTCTTGATAGCTTCCAGCGCATCGGCCTTTGTGATGCGGCCTGACACGCCCGTGCCTTTTACGTCTTTATTGGCTACGCCGCCTTCGTCCAGTATTTTCTGGGCAGCAGGAGGCGCTGAGCCAGTGGCATAGCTGGTTTTGGTCTCTGCTACTGGTGCCTTTGCTTCCGCCTTAGGTGCTTCTGCTTTCTTTTGCGGCGCCTCAGCTTTCTTTTCTTCGGCCTTAGGGGCTTCAGTTTTAGCTGCCTTAGCCGGTGCTGCGGCGCTTTCATCTATGGTGGCCACGAGTGCACCTACTTTCAGGTCATCGCCTTCGCTGGCTACGAGTTTTACCTTGCCGGCAGCGGGAGAGGGGAGCTCCTGAGAAGCCTTGTCCGTCTCTACCTCGCAGATAGGCTGGTCCAGCTCTACATAGTCGCCGTCTTTGACCAGAAATTTAGAAAGGGTAACCTCGGTGATCGATTCCGCTACAGCGGGTATTTTTAGTTCGGCCATTGTTTATTTTAGCTTTTGCGGCAGCAAAAATAGGATTAATATGAATAAGGGCAACAGTGTTTTGCTCCAGTATCTACAGACTGTACTCCATAGTACCCAGCAGGTAGATATATTCAAAGTAGCTGCGCAGGAATTTCAGCCTGTATTCGGCCAGTTTGAGATCTGTCTCCAATAGCTTGCTCTCCCGCGTATTGATGAGAAAAAGGCTGCTCTCACCATGCTCATATTTGAGCTTTTCTGCATCTACGAGCAGTTTACTGTAGTGGGCATTGGTTTCGGCGTTTTGGATCTGCTCCTTCAGCAGATCCAGGTTCTGCTCTGCGAGGGATAGTTTTTGGGATATCTCATTCTTTTTATTTTGAAGTTCCTGCTGATTATTAGTGCGCTCCAGTCGGGCTATCTGGTAGTCGCTGCGCGATGTGCGCAGGAGAAGCGGCATGGAGAAATTGACCGCTACCCGATAGTTGCTGATATCGGCTACAGCACTGCCGGATTTATTAGTGTTGAATAGGAAATTATACTTCACATCCAGTTTGGGTTTGATCAGCTCTGCCTTGTAGCGCATATCTGCCTTCAGTATATTATCTGTAGATTCATACTTGATGAGGAGGGGATTGGAGCCAGCGTTTCCTTTATTTTTGAAACTCCAGGCCAGTAGCGCTTTGGAGCAATAGTACTCGAGGCTATCTCTGATGCGGCCCTCTGTCATAGCATTCATAGGACCCTCACTGCCCCAGTTTAGCATTCTGAGAGATATTGAGCGCTTTCTATACTCCAGCTCGGCACTACGGAGATCCAGGCTACGGCCTCTGTAGAGGATGCTCGCCTCAATGGTATCTGCCACAGCCTTCTCGCCCAGGTCGGCCAGTGCCCTGATACCATTGTAGCGATCCTCCGCCAGCCTGACAAAATACCTCTGGATGCTAATCTCTCTGTGAGAGTATATCCACTCAAAATAGGTGATGGTAGCGCTATACATGAGGTCATTCAGCAGGATATTGCGGTCTGCATCGTAGTAGTTTCTGTAACCCTTTGCTTTCATGATCTCGGTCCGCCGCTTGTCTGTGACCAGCCCCTGTAGCAAAGATGCCTCTATACCAATGTAGGGCAGGCCATAAGATGGGGTTTTAAACTCAGGATTCAGGTAGTAGCCGGAGCCATATTCATAGCCTGTGGTGATATACTGTGAGGTATATATCGGCTGCTTAATCTTGGTGAGCAGGGTGGAGTAATAAGTCTTGCTGTCAAAATTCTTATTCTCAAACTCTGCGCTGATCAGCGGGTCATAACCGCCCTGCGCAGACTTGAATAGCCAATCGCCTTTTGCCTTTAAATTATTGGCCCGGATAGCCAGCGGATGATAGGTTCGTACATTATTGATAAAGTCATTGTACTCAGGTATGGGCTGGGCAGATAGGAGGGGAGCTACCAGCCAAGACACAAAGAGAAGGAACTTACTTTTTCTTTTTGTCGTCATTTGTGGTAGTAGTTGGTTTGTAAAAGTCAGGTGGAAACCCGTTTACCTTTCTCCATATCTCATAGGCCAGAGGTACTTTATTTAGCAGGGCAAACCCTTTGGCGCCTGTACCTACAGAGAGCACATGTGGCCACTGCTGATCTGCACGGGCTACCAGCAAGCGAAATTTGCCATTGGCAGAGATGGCGCGGTCTATGGCCACCACGCGACCGGTATACGTACCTACACTCATGCCAGGCCAGCCAGAAAAGACAAATGCAGGCCATCCATCAAAAGTGATCTGAACCCGCATGTTTTTCTGTACCAGAGCGAGATCCATGGGATCTATATACAGCTCTACAGAGAGGTCTGGTGTCTGTGGTACGAAGCTGATCAGTGGCATGCCCTCCTTTACTATATCGCCCACACCCTGCACAAAAGTCTGTGTGACATACCCATCCTGAGGCGCTGTGACATAGTAATAACCAGAGCGGACGGTATATCCCGATAGCTGGCCCTGCATCTTGGTGAGGCTGGCCTCTGCATCATACATATTACTCAGTGCAGAGAACTTTTCCGATTCTGCCTTTGTCATCTTCTCATTGTAGTCTTGCCGTATGGCATTGATCTCTATGAGGAGATTGGTAATTTCATTCTTGCTGTTGATCCATTTGTTTTCGGCAGAAATCGTTTTAGCCTGGCTCTCCTGCAGCTTGGCCTTGCGAGATTCAAAGTCTGTACGTGATATCACTCCCTGACTCAGCAGCTCCTCATAGCGCTTGAACTGATTATCACTAATGTCATTATTCTGCATCAGTGCATGATACTCTATGCTATCACTTTTCAGTTTATTGTATGCCTGCAGCAGTTTGTTTTGCGCCTGGTCCAGTTTGAGTGACCTTGCATTATTCAGTGCATCGAGCTGCTGATCTATTGCATTGACTTTTTGCTCATAAGAGCTGATAGCTGCCTCCTTGGACCGCAGCTGTGACTCTGTGCGGCCCACAAAATGCGGATCAAAATAGTCTTCCTTGATCTCGGATATCTGTGCTATGGTGTCTCCTTTGCGCAATACTTCGCCTTCGCGCACATACCATTTCTCTATACGGCCGGGTATACGCGATGGTATGGTCTGCGGTTTATCCGATGGATTGAGGGTTGTTACTTTGCCCGTGCCACTCACTGTCTGATTCCACGGCATGAGCAAAGTGAGAAAGCCAACCGCCATCATTGCATAAAACAGAATCCGTGTGATCCGGGTGTAGCGGTATTGGTATACGCTATCATATACTTCCTTGCCTATGTTTGGATCGGGAGCGTTGAGCAGGTAGTTTAGCATGCCATCATGCCCCAGCGCCTGATCCAGCTTCTCTATAGCAGTGAGCACATCGTAGACAGTATCCAGACTGGTGATGAGCTTCTCTACTCCATTTATGATCAGTATGACAAGGATCTCAGAGGCCACAAACTGGCCAATATTGATGTAACCCTGCTGTACCAGCCAGATACCCAGGAAAAGTAATAAGGCAGTAAAGACAATCTTGAATATAAAAATGCTTCTGTACTGTAGATCCAGTATCTGAAAGTGCAGGCTCTTGTAGCGGATATACTTCATGAGGGAAGCATCTGCAGCCGAGGTAGCCCCATCACCTATTTGCTGCCGGTCCTGAGCTGCACTAAATAAATGATGCAGCTTATCTACAAACTTATACTTCTCCTTTGATTCAGAAAGACTGGTATCCATCGCCCGCCTGCCCGTGACACGGATTATGATAAAGAAAGTCAGTGCAGTGACCAATGTAAATAATATAAAAACAGTATTGTAAAGACTAAGTAGTATGAGTCCAAAAAAGATACTGATAAGCGCATAAGAAAGCTCCATAAGAATCTTTGACAGGCCCTTCTGCAATGTCAGGGTATCAAAGAAATAGTTGACATGATTGTCAGCCTGAGAGGCACGCTGATGATCTTGCCCGAGGCTGGAGAGTTTTTGCGAAAAGCCAACTCCAATGCGGGCCAGGATATGCTGCTGCAGTGTCTCATTGGCTCGCATCTTCCACATCTGAAACAGCCCCATAAAAATGACAGCTAGTATAGTGAGTATACAGAGCAGGACCAGCGAGGCCGACATCTGTCCGGCCATAGTATATGTGACCACGGCCTGGATGCCGAGTGGCACCGCGAGATAGAAGACACCCTGCAGGATGGCCAGTATATAAATAACTCTGACCTGCGGGTAAAGAGGCTTGAGAAAGCGAAGTAGTTTTTTGATAGAGTGCATATTGTGGATAGGATTCCAAATATGCGACCCAAAGGGCATAAGTCTCTGCAAGGTTTAAAATGCAGGCAGGATTTTAACACAAATTACGACCCGAACGATGTCAGGTGAACTTATTCGAAAGCTTTTTTGAGTATTTCATCCTGCTCCTTTACGTGTTGTTTCTTGAATCCTGTCGCAGGTGAAGCGGAGTTCTTGCGAGCTATCACACGCAGCTTCATCTTGCCATACAGGCCATTTTCATACAGCCTGCTGAGCAGGAATGTCCACGCACCATTGTTCTTTGGCTCCTCCTGTACCCAGACGAATTCTGCCTTCGGATATTTAGCTGTCAGCGCCTCTAGCTGCGTGTATGGCAGCGGATAGAGCTGCTCCAGACGCACTACTGCTACGTCCTTCACACCGTCTTTTTCCTGCTTCTCCAGTAGCTCATAGTAGATCTTGCCGGTGCAGAGCACTACACGGCGTACCTTCTTGCCATCCTTAAACTGTGGATCGTCCAGTACCTCCCGGAAGCCGCCCTTGGTCACATTCTCCAGCGGAGAAATGGCACGCGGGTGGCGGAGCAGAGACTTAGGGCTCATGACCACCATTGGCTTGCGAAACTCCCATGCCAGCTGGCGGCGCAGCGCGTGGAAGTAGTTGGCCGGATCCGTGATATTCACCACTACCATATTCAGCTCTGCGCAAAGCTGGAGGTAGCGCTCCAGCCGGGCTGAGGAGTGCTCAGGCCCTTCGCCTTCGTAGCCATGCGGGAGCAGCATCACGAGGCCACTCTTGCGTTGCCATTTGGTTTCACCGGAGGCGACGAACTGATCAGTGATGATCTGCGCACCATTGCTAAAGTCGCCATACTGCGCCTCCCAGATCACGAGTGGATCAGGGTGCGTGATAGAGTAGCCATATTCAAAGCCGAGCACGCCATACTCACTCAGGTGAGAGTTATAGATAAAGAATTTGCTCTTGTCAGTCTCGAGAGGGGAGAGGCGGTTGTACTCGCGCTCTGTATTGATGTCTGTGATGACTGCATGGCGGTGGGTAAAGGTACCACGCTTCACGTCCTCACCGCTGAGGCGTACGTTCTTGCCATCCAGCAGGATACTGCCATAGGCCATCAGCTCCGCTGCGGCCCAGTCTACGATCTTATTGGTCACCAGCTTGTCCTTGCGGTCCTCTATGTGCTTCTGTACCTGGCGCAGTGGCGTGAGGTCCGCCGGGATCGTGGTCAGGGCGTCTATGAGCTTGGTGAGATCGTCCTGGCTGATGCCGGTATCAGGAGACTTTTCAAAGTCTTTGCTGGTAGCAGAGCGGAGGGTCTGCCAGGCAGTCTCAGTAGCCTGCGGCTGGTATGGCGGCGGATTTTCCTTTACGGCATCGAGGCGCGCCTGCAGGTCTCCCCAAAATTCCTTCTCCAGTCTTTTGGCCATTTCATCAGTGATGGCGCCTTCTTTCTCCAGTTTGCTGATATAGATGTCGCGCGGATTGGTATGCGCGTCTATCAGCTTGTACATCATCGGCTGGGTAAACTTTGGCTCATCGCTCTCGTTGTGGCCCCATTTGCGGTAGCACACCATGTCGATGAAGATGTCTTTGTTGAACTTCTGACGGTACTCGGCAGCTATCTCTGATGCGTAAACGACGGCCTCTACATCGTCACCATTCACGTGCAGCACGGGGGCCTCGATAGTGGCAGCTATAGAGCTGCAGTAGTCTGACGAGCGGCCATCTTCAAAGTCTGTGGTAAAACCTATCTGGTTATTGATCACGTAGTGCAAAGTACCACCGGTATAATAGCCCGGCAGCTTGGCCATCTGGAGCACCTCATAGATGATGCCCTGGCCTGCTACCGCAGCGTCACCGTGGATGAGGATAGGCATGATCTTGTCATAGTCTGAGCCGTAGATAGCGTCAGACTTGGCACGTACGAAGCCTTCTACCACTGGATTCACTGCCTCAAGGTGAGATGGGTTAGGGATCAGCTTGAGATAAACAGATTTATTGTTATCCGTAGGATACTGGTGCGAGTAGCCAAGGTGGTACTTCACATCGCCGTCGCCCAGAGAGATGTCATATAGAGCGGTACCCTGAAATTCGTTGAATATTTCTTCATAGGTTTTGCCCATGATATTGGCCAGGATATTGAGGCGGCCACGGTGTGCCATGCCTATCACGATCTCTTCTACATTGGCTTCGGCAGCTGTATGTATCACCGCATCCAGGCCCGGTATGGTAGACTCGCCACCCTCCAGCGAGAACCGCTTCTGACCGATATACTTGGTGCCGAGGAATTTCTCAAATACTACCGCCTGATTGAGTTTGCGCAGGATGCGTTCTTTCTTTTCTACTGAATACTTGCGGTCAGCCTGCTTTTCTATCTTGCCGCGAAGGTATGCTATCTCCTCCTTCACACGTACGTAGCCGTATTCAAAACCTATTGCACCGCAGTAGACAGTTTCCAGCCGGGCTATGATGTCGCGCAGTGTCCCATTGGGCAGGTCTAGTTCAGATCCGATAGCAAATTTCTTGTCGAGGTCTCTGTCTGTCAGACCAAAGTCACTCAGAGCGAGATCGGGATGCCTATCCATACGCGGGCGCAGCGGATTGGTCAGGGCCTTGAGGTGACCCTTGTTGCGATAGGCTGTGATGAGCGCATACACTTTAAACTCGTCTGCAGATACGCTGCCCGCTTCCGGTTTGCCATTGTAGTTTTTGGTAGCGAAGTCAAAACCTTCAAAGAACTTTTTGAATTCGACGTCTACTGATTCCGGTTTGCTTTTGAAATCGTGGTAAAGATTTTCAAGGTATTCGGGTGTGGCGTTGCTGAGATATGAGTAATTATCCATTATTTGACATAGAAATAGTGTGCGAACTTACAGCAAAATCAGGGAATAGGCAATGACTTTTATATGAACATACAGCCGTGGTTTTCAACCGATCGCCGTGCTTTGAATTAACACATGGACAATGATTCAATTACCCGTTTTGCCGAATTTTGTCAAGATACACATACTTGATTTCCGTTATTTGGTTACATTTATTTAACAATAAATCACCCTAATGAATAGATTATTTACGCTTCTCGCATTTTGTACGTTTTCTCTAGCTGCCTATGCCCAAAACAGCCACCTGCTGCCTTCACGGCCTCTGGTAGATAGCGCCCTGGCACCATTCTTCCACGGTGTGGCCTCAGGAGATCCCCTGGCAGACAGGATCATACTCTGGACGCGCGTCACTACTGAGGATCCTTCCGTCTCCGTAGACTGGCAGATAGCCACCGACACGGCCTTTACCAATGTGGTAAACTCCGGAACTGTCACGACTGATACGAGCAAGGACAATACGGTAAAAGTAGATGCTACCGGCTTGAGTGCAGCTACCTGGTACTACTACAGATTTACCGCCTATGGCCGTCACTCCTCCACAGGCCGTACGCGTACTGCTCCCTCCGGCAATACAGACAGCCTGCGCTTTGCCATAGTAGCCTGTTCTAACTTTCAGGCAGGCTTCTTTAATGTCTATCAGGATATCGGCACCCGCAATGATATAGATGCCGTGCTGCACCTGGGCGACTACTACTATGAGTATAAGGCACGCGGCTATGGCTATACCGGCGATAGTACACGCCTGCATGATCCTGGAGATCATGATGCGCAGACCTTGGCCGACTACCGTATGCGCCACTCTCAGTACAAGCTGGACCCTGACCTGCGCCTCTGCCATCAGCAGTATCCTTTTATCACCATCTGGGATGATCACGAGACAGCCAATGACAGCTACTACTCCGGTGCTGAAAATCATGATCCCGCTACCGAGGGTGATTGGTTTACGCGTAAGGATGCGGGTAAGAAGGCCTACTTTGAGTGGATGCCTATCCGCGAGGTTTCTGCCAATAATGACACCACGGTGCGTCGTACGGAGAGGTGGGGTGATCTGATAGACTTTATCATGCTGGATACACGTCTGGAGGGCCGTGATTCATCTCTGGGCACGTTCATAGCAGATACGGTATCCTATGTCACCGATACAAACCGTCAGTTGCTCGGTAGGCCACAGTTGCAGTGGTTCAAAGGAGAGTTGAGCGCTTCTACTGCCAAGTGGCGCATCATAGGCAATCAAGTGATGATAGCGCCTCTCACTACTTTTCCCGGTGTGCGCACAATAGTGAATGGCGACCAGTGGGATGGCTATCCGGCGGAGCGCAAACGTGTATTAGACTATATCATGCAGAACCAGATCAATAATGTAGTATTCATCACCGGGGATATACATACATCGTGGGGCAATGATGTGCCGCACCCAGATTCTATCTATGACCGGACCACAGGGCATGGATCCGTAGCTACCGAGTTTGTGACTACCAGTATCACCTCGCCAAGTAATGGCTTGGATATTATACCCATAGGAGCCGTACAAAATTTTAATCCACATATGAAGTATGTAGAACTGCTCAAGCGAGGTTATCTTCTCCTGGATGTAAATAAGCAGAGGGTGCAGGGCGACTGGCTGCACGTCAATACGGTGACTGATCACAACTTCACAGTGACAGATGACGGCTACTGGATGAATATGGATGGCGAGCGCTTCCTGCGTCAGGCTGCAGGTCCTCTCGGCCCTCGTCCCGGCAATCCACCACTGCTGCCATACACTATCCTGACCGCTATAAAGCCGGTGTCCAATGATCTGATCGTGATAGGCTGCTATCCTAATCCTGCCGAGAATGAGGTAGCGATCCAATACTACCTCTCTGAACCCGGTAAAGTGACCATCCAGATCACTGATATGGGCGGCAAAACTGTCTATACGCGTCAGGAGCAGCAAACTCAGTATGGCCTCTATAGCGGCAAAGAGTATATAGATAACCTGGCAGCAGGCAGTTATATAGTGAGCATCACCGCCGGCGGCAAAACATACAGCAAGCAGCTGGTAAAAGCGAAATAATCCTTTTCAAATATCCTTAAACAATAAAGTACTTACTTAATGAACAAAATCGCACTTATAGTAATGTGTCTGGTAGCGACAGTGAGCCTCCGGGCCCAGAGCTACCTGCTCCCATCACGCCCGCATGTAGACAGCACATTGGCTCCTTTCTTTCACGGTGTAGCCTCCGGTGATCCGCTGGCAGACCGTGTCATCCTCTGGACGCGCGTCACTACAGACGACAACTCTGTGAGTGTAGACTGGCAGATCGCTACGGATACAGCTTTTGTCAATGTAGTAGGCTCAGGTACAGTGACCACCGATACCTCCCGCGACCACACGGTAAAAATAGATGCCACCGGCCTCAGCGCAGGTATGTGGTATTACTACCGCTTCAAAGCCTATAACAGGTACTCAGCTACAGGCCGTACACGTACTGCGCCAGTAGGAAACATCGATAGCCTGCGCTTTGCCATTATAGCCTGCTCTAATTTTCAGGCGGGATTCTTCAATGTATACAAGGATATAGCTACGCGCAATGATATAGATGCAGTACTACACCTGGGCGACTACTACTATGAGTATGAGGGACAGGGCTATGGCTATGCCGGCGATACCAGCCGTATACACGATCCGGACCATGAGGCACTGACACTGGCAGACTACCGCATGCGCCACTCTCAGTACAAGCTGGATCCAGATCTGCGCTACTGCCACCAGCAGTATCCGTTCATCACCATCTGGGATGATCACGAGACTGCCAATGACTCCTACTACAGCGGTGCGCAAAACCACCAGCCCGCTACCGAGGGAGATTGGTTTACCAGAAAGGATGCCGGCAAGCGTGCCTACTTTGAGTGGCTGCCTATCCGGGAGATAGCTGCCGGCAATGATACAATCATACACCGCACAGAGCACTGGGGAGACCTGCTCGACCTTATCATGATAGATACCCGCTATGAGGGCCGCGACTCCTCACTGGGCCAGTTTATAGCGGCCAATAATGCCTTCTTGTCTGACACAGGCCGCCATCTGATGGGCAATGAACAGCTCACATGGTTTAAAGGTGAGCTGGACAACTCTGCCGCCAGATGGAAGGTCATAGGCAATCAGGTAATGATAGCGCCGCTGCATGTGAATCTGGGCACAGGTGATCAGGTACTCAATGGTGACCAGTGGGACGGATACCCTGCTGAGCGCAAGCGCGTACTGGATCACATCATGCAAAATAACATCAAGGACGTGGTCTTCCTGACCGGCGATATACACTGCTCATGGGGCAATGATATACCACACCCGGACTCTACCTATAACCAAAGCACCGGTCGTGGCTCCGCTGCCACAGAGTTTGTGTGCACGAGCGTCACATCACCTACGTTTAATGGACTGGGCTCTGTGCCACTATCGCTCATACAGCTTTTTGACAAGCATGTGAAATATGCTGAGCTGAGCAAGCGCGGCTACCTGCTGCTGGATATCACCAAGGCACGTGTGCAGGGCGACTGGATCCATATGAGTACCGTGACAGACAAGAACTATACCGCTACAGATGATGCGCAATGGATGAACCTGGATGGCGAGCGTTTTCTCCGTCAGGCGCCCTCAGTACTGGGTACCCGGCCAGGCAATCCGCCTCTGACTCCGTTCATCACAGGCATAGGAGAAGTGGCAAACAACATTCTGATACTCGGTATGTACCCTAATCCTGCAGAGAATGAAGTAGCTATCCAGTATTACCTGTCTGAACCATCTAAGGTGGATGTCAATATCACTGATATGTCTGGCCGCAACGTCTATACTCACAGCACGCAGCAGACGCAGTATGGCCTGTACAACACTAAGGCTTTCATAGACGGTCTGGCTGCCGGTAGCTACGTGGTCAGCATTTCTGCCAATGGTAAAACCTACAGCAAGCAGATCGTAAAAGGTAAGTAATCCATCAACCCAATGGACTAACGGCCGGCAGTTTATACTCGCCGGCCGTTTTTATTGGGGATATTTTATACATTCATCAGATACTAAACACAGCCCACATGTCTGCCCGGTTTTACTCCAAAGAGAATTTACGCTTCATGCTCCATGAGATGTTTCCGGTCTCGGAGCTTTGCAAACTTGACCTTTTCAAAGATCATACGCCGGAGAGCCTGGATATGATCATAGATGCTGCGGCTACTCTCTCTGAGCAGCAGCTGCGCCCGATACTCGTAGAGATGGATACCAAGCCTCCCTATATCGAGAATGGCCGTGTGAAAGTACACCCCAAGATGCGGGAGATCATGCAGCAGTTCGGCAGAGATGGATGGATATCGATGTCTGCGCCGCACGAGTATGGCGGACAGCAGGTGCCCTTCACTATTGTACAGGCTGTGGGTTTCATTATGGCCGCCGCCAACTACTCCCCCATGGTCTACGGCTTCCTGACTACGGGAGCAGCTCACCTGATCGAGTCGTTTGGCACTAGGGAGTTGAAAGATACCTACATACCGAAGATGTATGCAGGTGAGTGGCAGGGTACGATGGCGCTCAGTGAGCCCGGTGCGGGCAGTTCACTTTCTGATATAGTCACCACTGCTACCCGCACCGATCAGGGCCACTACCTGATCAAAGGGCAAAAGGTCTTTATCAGCTGTGGGGATAGCGACGCGGTAGACAATATCGTGCACCTCATGCTGGCCCGCATAGAGGGCGCACCTGCGGGCACGAAAGGTATCTCGCTGTTTGTAGTACCAAGGCTTCGGCCCGAGGCTGACGGTAGCCTGACATTCAATGACGTCAATACTGCAGGGGTCTTCCACAAGATGGGCTATCATGGTGCACCTATAGCACACCTGATGATGGGTGAAAACAATGACTGCCGCGGCTATCTGGTAGGTGAGGAGCACAAGGGGCTGAGCTATATGTTTCAGATGATGAATGAGGCGCGCATAGGCGTAGGGTGTAATGCTACATCTATCTCCTCTGCAGCCTATTATAATTCCCTGGAATATGCCAATGTACGTACACAGGGACGCAAAGTGACTGAGAAAGACCCATCCAAGCCGCAGGTAGCGCTCATAGAGCACGCTGATGTTCGGAGGCTTTTGCTATTTCAGAAGGCGATCACAGAGGGCTCACTCTCTCTCGTACTGGAGGCCTGTACCAGATATGACCGCTGGATGGCCAGCGAGGGACAGGAGAAAGAAAATAATCACCTGATACTGGAGTTGCTGACGCCGATGGTCAAATCTTATCCTTCAGAGATGAGTATCCTCGCTACTAGCGCCGGCCTGCAGATATTTGGCGGATATGGGTATACGAAGGAGTTTCTGGCGGAGCTGTTCTTCCGCGAGACGCGCATCCACACGATACATGAGGGCGCTACAGCTATACACGGTATGGACCTGCTCGGCCGCAAGGTGATGATGAAGAACGGCATGGCCACCATGCAGCTCATGCAGGAGGTCATGACGGATATACAGCAGGCTCAGCAGTATGAGGCGCTGAAACCATACGGTCTGGCGCTCGGTGATAAGCTGATGAAACTCCAGGAGATCACTATGCACCTGATAGGGGTGGCACAGTCCGAGGGACCAGAAGCCTATCTGTCCGATGCGACGCTCTATCTGGAACTCTTCGGTATCCTGACCGTAGCATGGCAGTGGCTGAAGCAAGGCTACAAAGTGTCTGAGCTGAAACAATCCGGTAGCAGATCGTACTCCGCTGAGTTTCTAAACTCTAAGCTGCATGCGGTTCAATATTTCTTTGAATATGAACTACCTAAGGCTGATGGCCTCATAGTCAGGCTGAAGAGTATCAACCGCGTCACACTGGCAGCAGTGCGCGAGGAGATAGTATAAGCTCGTTGATTTCACGATTTCATAATGAAGGAATCTCCTTTATTTGCGCGCATCAATCTGCACCATGCGCCATTTACTTGTTTTGTTCTTTATACTTCCTGCGATCGCAGCTATGGCCCAAAGTAGCACTGGGCTCAAGCTGAATGACATACAAGTCATAGGCAGCCACAATAGCTACAAAAAGAAGCCGGACCCGCGTGTGATGAAATTTCTGATGAAGTTTCGCAAGCAACTGGGAGAGGAGGGCAACCCTATCAGGATAGATTACGGCCATTTGCCTTTTGATTCCCAGTTTATGTATCATATGCGTGGCCTGGAGATAGACATTTATAATGACCCCAAGGGCGGAGCACTATATAAGAGGAAGGTCAATGCCTTTGTACACGGCCTGCCCGTACGATCTCATGTGGAGGAGCTGAAAAAGCCCGGACTGAAAGTACTTCATATTAAAGATGTAGACTATCAGACACAATATTATACCTTCAAGGAATCCCTGCAGGCTTTGAAGCAGTGGAGCGATGCGCATCCGTCTCACCTACCTATTTTTGTAAATGTAGAACCCAAGACCGGAGGTCCGGGTGATCAAAGTAAGTTTCTGCGAGGCTTAGGTTTTAAGAGGGTAGTACCTTTTGATAGCACAGCGTATGATGAGATAGATGGGGAGATACGTTCTGTCTTTGGCGATAGCCTGAATGATGTGCTGACACCAGACCGCCTGAGAGGCCACTACAGCAATCTAAAAGACATGGCCCTTGATCATGGCTGGCCTGCTCTCGATGCCTGCCGGGGCAAGGTCGTCTTTATCATGCTGGGCGGTGATAAGGATATGTACCTGAAAGGGCACCCTGCACTACAAGGACGCGCTATGGTGATCTATGGCTCACCAGACCGAAATGATGTCGCCTTTGTGATGCAGGATGAGTCTATAGGTGATAGTGCTAATATCGTAAAGCTGGTCAAAGAGGGATACATCGTGCGCACACGCTCAGATATAGAGACGATGGATGCGCGTGCCAATGATCCGCACAGGAAACTGACGGCTTTTGCTACCGGGGCGCAGATCACATCTACAGATTACTATGTACCGGATCTAACTATCAGCACCTTTGAGGTACAATGGGATGGCAAGCACGCGGGCAGGGTGAATCCTGTGACGAGTCCTGCGAAAAAAGGAGCATGGCTGGAGGAATAGCCAGCCTTACTATCACTTTTGCGTGGCTTTTTTGAGCTGATCCCAGATGATGGGTGGCGTGATAGATTTTGCTACACCGATCAGTCTTTCACGTGCTTTATCCTTTTTAGCTTTTTCTATTTTCTGCTGGATGTACTTTTCGGTATCCTGTACATCATCTATCCCTTTGCGTGCCTTGAAGATCGTAGAGTGCTCTTCCAGAAACTCTTCCACCTCATGCTGTGGACGTCCATTGGTGTAATAATACAGCGCAATAGATTTGCGGCTACGATCGGGTGGGCAGGTCAGCACATTAGGATGGCCGTGGTAAGACCTGCTGGTAGTAGAGAACAGGGCCATGGTATTGAATAGCGGGGCGATCTTTGTGACGCAGTGGGTCATATCAGTATCCCAGAGCTCAAAGTGGCCACCGTATTCTTCTTTCCAGTCTTTATTGAGATAGATCAGTACATTGAGTCTGCGGTCCAGTTTGTATACAGGATGCTTATTGAAATCGCTGTGTATCTTGAGGAAACCACCTGGTTTGATCTCGTGATAGCCGCCGCCGGCTAGAGATGGGTCCGGAAGGAGATTCTCAATGCCTGTGAGCTCAGTGAGAAAATCAAGGAATGGCTGGGAGTTGAGAAAGTGGATGAAGTCACGGGCTTTTTCGCCGAGTTTGTACTCGCCCTTGGTAGCCAGCTTTTGCTCATTGTTGTTGGCAAACTGATAGTCTGCGATCTTGGTCAGATCTGGAAACTCTGCCAGCACCTCATCCAGCCGCTCAGGCACGAAGAAGTTCTGAAAAGATCCGCTGGCAAAGGGAGCGGCTGTCACATAATTTGCACGATGCGATTTGCCCAGATTCATCAGATCGTCATAATTGTCAAACGGAACGTACTTCATTATATAGCCGGCTTTTGAATGTATTGTATTGGGGTAAAGCTATTACTTTTTGTCCTAACTTAATAAATGGCTGCTCTATCGCTATGAAGGTGATATGTGAGGCAATAATGGTAAGCAGAAGGATACAGACCTGTATGATAAGCAATGACAGAGGTATTGGAAACGACTGATCAAGAGCCAATACCAATCTGGGCACGAAGAAGCGGATGATAGGATAGTGCATAATATATATACCAAAGGAAATTTTGCCGAGAAACTGCAATGGCGCTACGGAGAGTATTTTCTGTATACGAGAGTTGGATAGTGTGAGTACAATGATAACAAAGGATAGTGTTCCGGAAATAAAATGAAAAAGCTGATGAAATGACATATTGATGGAATCGGTAGCCAATTTGACTATGTAGCCTATATCAGGTATAGCCTCAATATACCATCTCATGCAAAAGAACGGATATGACATCAGGAGGATAAGAAAAACAATGGCTGGAGAAGCATCGGCCATCGGCATCTTGCCTTTTGAAAATCTACATTCTCTCAAAAGCAGTGCTATATAGGTGCCGAGCATAAAGTGAAATAGAAAGCTGGCTGGAGACTCCTCTGGCTGCCGGCCAATGATAGTGTATTGAAACAGGGAGGAAAATAATATAAGAACAAAACTTTTGCGACTATGTAGAGCGTATACTATGACCAGTGGCATCAGTAGCGAGCAACCGACCTCTACTGAGAGTGACCAACCCGGTATCAGAAGTTTGACAAATCTCGGAAAAAGTAAAATCTCACGAAGCAGATCTATGCCCGAACTGCCGCCGGCTGGTCTACAAATAATATATGAAAGGAGGACAGCTAATATGTATAAAGGGTATATCCTAAATACACGCTTAATGTAAAAATCAAGGACGTCGAGAGTCTTGCGGGAGATGATAAAGCTGTAACTGAGTGCAAATCCACTAAGCACAAAGAAGAAAGACACCCAATCTGTGCCATCAAACGCAAGTCTGGAATAGAAGCCGTAAGAATCACTCAAATGATATGCTCCTGAGAGCGGAGTGATAAGATGGAAAAGAACGACGACTACCGCAGCAATGCCTCTCCAGCTATCCAGATAGTGCACTCTATCCGGAGAAACTGACGCTAAAGGCGTATCATTACTCTTACTATCCATGTCAGACAATTATAAGCTTTATTGGATAAATCTACTAGCCCCAACGCTGAGACTGATCATACAAAAGCTGGCCATGACATATATACATAGGCGATGGCAGGTTATTAGCATACAGAGCACCCGTGCCGAGCCCCTGCACCATGCCCGTCTCTTTTGATGCGGCCCATTGTGCTATAGCGTTCAGACCTATATTCCCTTCTAATGCTGATGTAGCCCACCACGGGATATTCAATCTATCTGTTTGAGCGATCCAATCGTCACATGCTGCGAGGCCACCGAGAAGGCTTGGTTTAAGGATGATGTACTGCGGACGGATGGTCTCCAGCAGGCGCTGGCGGATGAAGGTGTCAGTAGTGCCAATCAGCTCCTCATCGAGTGCGATAGGGATGATATTCTCACGGCAGAGCTGGTGCATAAGTACGTACTGCTGAGGCTTGATAGGTTGCTCTATGGAGTGGATGGTGTAGGCGGAGAGTCGCTTCAGTTTACTGCGTACATCAGTGGCGGTGAATGCGCCATTGGCATCGAGGCGGATCTCGATCTGATCTGAAGTGTAGTTGGTGCGTATGCTTTCTATCAGACGGCACTCTTCGTCGAAGTCTATGGCGCCAACCTTTATCTTGATACAGCGGAAACCATCAGCCAGCTTTTGAGCGATCTGTTCGCGCATAAAGCCTTCATCGCCCATCCAGACGAGGCCATTGATGGGGATACTTTTTTTGCCCTGAAAAAATGCAGAGTCCTCTATGATCTCATGCCTGCCACCATTTTTCAGGTCGAGTAATGCGGTCTCCAGGCCAAAGGCGATGGACGGAAAGCGGTGAACAATTTCTATGGGTAACGTACCCGTGTCATAATATATCTCGGCTACCTCCTCTATCTCGCTGCAGATATGTAGCAACTGAGCCTCATATCCGGCCAGATCATCTATACTGAGGCCCTCTATGTAGCTGCATTCGCCTGTACCGGTCATACCATTGTACGTGATGGTCAGGTAGTAGCCGTGCTTATGCGTCATGCGGCTACGGGAGGTGAGCACCGGACGCTTGAATTCTAAACTGTATGGACGGTAGGATGCGTACATGGATTTTATTCTACGCCGCGCTCTACTCTGATCTGGTCAAATGCTTCTTGTATCTTACGAAACTTTTCGGCTACGGCTTTCTGTTCGGCAGGTGGGAGGTGTATATTCCGGTCCGGATGATACTCCAGTACCATTTTGCGATAGGCGGTTTTGATCTCATCAAAAGATGCGGTGTGCAGCAAGCCGAAGATGTTGTAGCGCTGCACCTCTGCTACATAAGACTGGCGTATACGGTTAAACTCGATGTCATTGATATTGAGCCAGCCTGCTATCACAAATATCGTATCACGCTCGCGCTGGTTCAGGTCGGCGTCTGCTATGGCTATATCAAACAGGAAATGAATGATCTGGATACGGGTGGACATGGATGCGGAGATCCGGATATCGCCACAGGCTTTGCGCGTGTCGTACTGGCGCTCCAGGCAGTGATCCAGTATGGCCATTTTCTCGTCAATATGAGCAGGATCAAAGTGATCTGTAAAGAAGCCCCGGACAAAATCCATCTCTCCTCTCGTCACGCGACCGTCGGCTTTTATCACCGCAGATGCGAGTAGGATGAGATTGGTCTCAAACTCAGAGGTATGGGCAGTCTTGCTGTACTTCTTTGCAGGCTTGCCTATTTGCTCACCAGCTGCATACCCTATAATACTGCCCATTGGGCCACCTACCACAAAACCTAAACCGGCTCCCAGCCATTTCTCGTACTTTGCCACTATGCCGTCTGCGCTGATTTTCTGTAGGTGAAGATAAACATAAATATGCCCAGCAGTATGAGGGGAATGCTGAGCAGCTGCGTAGAGCTGATAGGGCCCACCATGGCCTCGGGCACTTTCATAAACTCCAGCAGAAAGCGTGTGAGGAATGTGAAAGTGAAAAAGAATGCGACGTAAAAGCCCGGACGCCTATCTCCCATACTGCGGTATATCTGTGTAACGATGAGGAGCAGGATAAAGTAACAAATACTCTCATAGAGTACCACCGGATGGCGCGGCTCTGTCTCTCCGGGAAAGATAAAACCCCAGGGCATAGTTGTTACCTTGCCTATCAGCTCAGAGTTCATCAGATTGCCAAAGCGTATAAGGGCTGCGGGAAGATAGATGATAAGAGCCACTCTGTCGAGGAGCCAAAGCAATTTGAAGTCGGGATGCCCACGATGAAAAAGATAAATAGCTATCAGGCCGCCTATGATACCGCCATGACTAGAGAGGCCGCCCCGCCACACGCTGAATATCTCCAGCGGATGAGCTGCAAAGTATGCCGGCTGGTAAAAGAATACCTGACCCAGCCGCGCGCCTATGATGGCACCAATAAAGATGTACTGGATGATGAGAACCAGGTTTTCCTCGCTGAGATTCTCTTTGGCCAGAATCCAGCGGCCGAGGAAGAAGCAGCCGAAGATGGACAAGGTCCACATCAGGCCATACCACTGTACTGAGAAGAGGTGAAAATTGATCGGAATGGTCGGATTGACATTCCAATGTATGAAAAGCTCCATGGCTCAAGATTAGTGATTTCCGCGTAAACCATATCTGCCTGTCTGCGAAAAGAAACAGCGACAGGGCAATATGCGTATAAGCAGTTTACGGGATTGGGTAATTTTTATCATTTTTGGAGAATAACATCATATCTATCATGCAGAGAAAGACATGGGCTATAGTAGCCATCATCGGAGTGTTGGGTCTTGTAGCAGCTTGCAAAAAGGACAATAAACCCGCTGCTCCGCAGGGAAACGTACAACACGCTATCACTGATACATTCTACTGGAGGGCCAAGCTCGATACTACCTGGGTATATCATGGTGATAACAATAAGTCTGAGTGCAACGGTTCTACAGGCGTGTGCGGCTCTTTCCTTTATGACGCGACCTTCAAGCTGATAGATAGCGCCAATCCTTATCCGCACGACTCCATTATCCGCACGTGGGTAGGAAAGACCTTTTATACCAGTAGTGATTCTGCTTCTAAGGCTTATCTGTTTACTTTTTCGTATCCGGATAGCGTAGGGCGCACAGTATCTACTGAGTACACCGGCAACTATGGCTCCAGCCTGACCATCACGTCGATCACAGCTAATGGCCACTCCAGCCTCACCACGCCGGATTCGCCGGCTTTATATTACAACCTCTACAAAGTAAAGGGAACCTTTAATTGCAATCTGGCCCGGTCACTGGATACCAACATCGTGCACCTCACGCAGGGCGACTTCCAGATCAGCGTGATGGAGAGTACCCATCAGTAGTCTATTTATCCCATACCAGCCTGAATCCGCCATTATTGTAATGGTAGTGATCGTAGATGTTCCTGTTGCGCGCTTTGGAGTAGCAGCGATTCTCTGTGCTGCGCCATGAGCCTCCCCTGAGCAAACGAAACGGAGCAGGCTTGTCATTTCTGGGATTGACCGATGGGCTCACACTGTAGAATCCCGGGTCGTAGTAGTCCGCGCATAGCTCCCAGGCATTGCCGGCCATATCATAGAGGCCGAGTTCATTAGGCTTTTTCATACCTACAGGATGCGTCGTGTCTCCGGCATTAGGTCTGTACCAGGCTACCTCATTCAGATTATTGCTGCCTGGATACCTGTAACCCTTGCTTTGATCGCCGCCGAGTGCTGCATATTCCCACTCAGCCTCGGTAGGCAGGCGGTACTGCCGCTCTGTCATTTGATTTAGTTTGACTATAAATTGTCCGATCCGCTCTGGCGTCACGGATTCGACAGGGCAGTCAGGGCAGTTTCTGTGGTGGGAGGGGGTATCACCCATTACCTGCGCCCAGAGCCGTTGCGTAACCTCATATTTAGACATGTCAAAGCTCGTGACAGTCACGGCATGAACGGGTCTTTCATTTTTCTCGCCTGTGGTGCTGCCCATCTGGTAGGTTCCGCCCTTTACCGAGACCATGATAGGCTCCCATGCCTGAGTTTGAGCGGATAAAGAGCTTAGTGAAAAGCCCAGGATGACAGTCAGTAGACATTTTGAGAAGCGGATGTCTGGCATTTTTGATATGTTTAGTACATGAGAAACTCTGCTGTGAAAAGTACGCAAATCGGCGCACTTCTGCTGCTTTTTATGATCGGTATACCCCTGCTGTCAGGGGCTGCTACCTGGGTAGATACGCTGGATAATTATGCACGGAACAAGTACCTGCCTGCCTCCCGCTATATGTGGACCTGGGTAGATGCGGCACTGCTCAATACAATGGTAAAGGAATATGATCACACTACAGATCCCGCCCGCCGGCTGATCTATCTGGACTATGTGCGAAAGGCTATGAAAGTGTCCGGCCCTGTGGCTAACGGCCGTATGCCCAACAGCGTCGCCTCGGCGCTCGGGTTGGCTTTCCTCTACAGGGTGACAAAAGACGAGAAGTATAAGATAAAGGCAGAGCGGATATACCGACAGTATCTCAGGATAAAGCGTACAAAAGACGGAGCGGTATCGCACCTGACTCATAATGTGGAGCTGTGGGATGATACGATCTTTATGATCGGACAGTTTCTGCTGGCTATGTATCAGGCTACCGGAGAGCAGCAGTACCTGGATGAGTTTATGAAGCAGCTGCGCCTGCATCGCGATAAACTGCAGGACCATCAGTCAGGACTCTGGGTGCATGGTTGGGACAGTGACAATAAAGATCATTGCTTCGTATGCGGGCAAACACACTGGCCTGACAAGCAAACACGACGCAGCGCTGAGATATGGGGCAGGGGCAATGGCTGGATAGTAGTGACCCTATCCGATGCGCTGATGACCGTGGGCAAGTCAAATCAATACTATCCGGAACTATCCGGCTATCTGAAAGAAATGATCCAAAACCTGCCTGAGCTTCAGGATGCAAAGACCGGCCACTGGTACCAACTGCCCGTGAGAAATAAGGATACAGCCAACTTTATAGAAAGCTCTAGTACTGCCATGTTTGCGTATGGGATCAATACGGCTATACGTCTCGGTATAGTGGATGGCAAAGAATATGAAACGGCTGTGGAGCGCGCCTATCATGGCCTGCGGCAATATAGCCTGGAACCTATCTCCGGGCAGTACCTTATCACACGAAACGTCTGTACAGCCACCTGCATAGGTGACAAAGACTACTACCTGCACCGACATGTACAGCGCGGCAAACCCTATGGCATCGGGATGTTCATACAGTTTGGGGCCGCCTACGAGCGGGACAGGCACCTGCGCCATGATCAGTGAGGTACAGCCGGTGTGCCCGGAGCGGAGTAGGGCGTACTACCTACACCATTGGGCGTGCCCATGGCAGGAGCAGAGGTGGCACCGCCTATGCCTGTAGCGCCAGTCATACCCGGTGAGCTACCTATACCTGTATATCCGGATGAGCCAGTGACTCCCGTATAACCACCATAAGGCTGCGTAGGATTTGTGATAGTGGGCTGATAGCCCGGCCCGCCCGGCATGGTCTGCGTAGGATTCACATTTTGAGAGCCGGGAGCACTGGGAGAGCCAGGTGAGCTACCCGGGGTTTGCGCAATGGTCAAACCTGCCAGCAGGAGCATTGCCACACAGGCAGAGTACTTTATGATGTTGCTTTTCATTGTGATCAGTTTATATCGAATGTCAGGCTATAACCATACCAAACTCTCAGATGAATAAGCAAACCTGTATCGTGGGAAAACCTTTGCGCCGGATGGGGCTTTGAGAGACTATAGTATACTGGGACAATCTATTTTCTGCGAGCGTAAAACCAAATTTCGTGTCAGGATTTTTTATCCCCTTTTACTATTCATATCCGTGCAGAAAATATTATTGAAAAGCGCATACTAAAAAGTGCACGTAAGCGTACCTTAGAGTAATAAAATTTTCCTACCCACTTTATGCGTACCGCATTACGATTGGCAGTAGTTTCCTTTCTGTTTCTGCTCGCTGCCTGCAACCTGAAAAACAGAGTCAACCTAGTTTCCACCGATGCCAAAGATGAAGTGCCGGTCCTCGGCAATCTCGTCTTCACCTTTGACAAAAACCTGGTAGGAGATACCATGCTCAATGCATGGGATACCACAGAGTACATCCGCTTTGATCCGCCTATATCGGGGCGCTTTCAGTGGACGAGTTCCTATGAGCTCACCTTCTCTCCGGATCATGATCTCGATCCGGCTACAGACTATCACGCAGAGGTCACTGACAAACTGGTCGCGCACTGTGCCTACAAACTAGGCAAAGTCCCTGACCTCAATTTTCACACGCCATATCAGCGGCTGGAGTCCGGCAATGCACTCTGGACTACGCTGGATGAAAGTTCGCATACGCCTATCGGCCAGATAGAGCTGTTCTTTTTCTACAAGATAGATCCTGCACAGCTAAAGGATAAGCTATCTATAGAGGTAGATGGCGCCAAGGCTGACTACAAAATACTCACCACACAGGCAGATGAGCATATCATGCTGAACCTGACCAGCCTGAAAATAGAAGACAAAGACTATCAGATCAAAGCTACCATCGCGCCGGGCATCACCCCGTATGGTGGCAAGACCGGCACCAAGCAGCCGATAGAGTACAAGGTGACACTCCAGTCGCCCTATATTCTGACGGTAAATAATATAGAGGCCGAGCATGATGGCAACGCCGGCACGGTACATCTCTACACCTCACAGCAGATGCAGGAAGAGGGACTGGACAAGGCGATCAGCTTTGACCCGGCGGTGAGCTTCAAGACTGCGATCACGCAGGATGGGCTGATCCTGACCTCAGACAAATTTGACGTGACAAAGGAGTACACGCTCAATATCAAAGCTGGCGTGAAGGGCAGGATAGGAGGTGTGCTGAAAGAAGCCTACTCGCACTCTGTAGCCTTTGGCCAGCTGGAACCGTCTATCCGGTTTACCAATCAGAAAGGCGTGTACCTGACGCCAAAGGGGGCCAAAAACATAGAGGTACAGATCATCAATGTGCCACAGGTGACGGTCTCTATCTCCAAGATCTATGAGAATAACATCCTCGCCTCGGGCCGCTACAGCTACTATGATGATGATGGTGATGGTGGCGAAGGCTACGTCAGCTCTGACGGTGAGCGCAACTATGGCGAGAACCTGCAGGTAGGTGACAAGATCTACGAGACCATGATCAATACCAAAGATCTGCCTAAGAAGGGCAATAGCCGCCTGTTCAAGTTTGACTTTCCTGATAAGCTGAAAGAGTACAAGGGACTTTTTAAGATCACCATCCGCTCGCAGGGGCAGTACTATCTCAATGAAAGCAGATATGTATCGCTATCTGACATCGGCCTGATAGCCAAGGACGGCAGGGATAAGATGTTCATCTTTGCCAACTCGATCAAGACAGCGCAAGGCATGAGCGGCGTGGCTGTCTCTGTATACGGCGCCAATAATCAGGTGATGGGTACCGCTACTACCAATAGTGACGGTGTGGCAGAGGTAGAACTGAAGCACCGCGACCTATCCGGTTTCCGTCCGGCTATGATCATAGCTAAAACAGATCAGGGCGATTTCAACTATATGCCATTCAATACGACCCGAGTCGAGACTTCCCGTTTCGATGTAGGCGGCAAGAAGGCCAATAGCACGGGACTGGATGCCTTTGTCTATAATGAGAGAGATATGTACCGCCCCGGAGAGACCATCCACTCCTCAGTGATCGTACGCGATCAGAAGTGGAAGAGCCCAGGCGAGATACCTGTGCGCCTGACCTACCAACTGCCCAATGGGCAGGAGCTAAAGTCCTTTCGCAAGACACTGAACGATCAAGGTAGTGTAGAGGCTGCGCTGGAGCTATCTCCCGCCAGCATCACCGGTAGCTACTCGCTGCAGGTCTATACCTCCAACGATATCCTGCTGGCTACCAAAAATATCATGGTAGAGGAGTTTATGCCGGATAGGATACGCGTCACTACCAGCCTCGACAAGCCCTACCTCAAGCCGGGAGACAAGACCAATCTCAGTATCAATGCGATGAACTTCTTTGGCCCGCCTGCGGCGAACCGCAACTATGAGGTGGAGATGCAGATCAGCTCAAAGTATTTTTCACCAAAGAAATATAGCAGCTACAGCTTCTCTCTGGCCAATCAGACTACGGAGTTTGACAAGATAGAGCGCACTGGCACTACCGATGACAAGGGCAACGCCAATGAGTCCTTTGAGGTGCCGGCCAAGTACGTCAATAACGGCGTACTGGAGGGTGATATCTTTGCCACGGTGTTTGATGAGTCGGGCAGGCCGGTGAGCCGCAGGTCATCGGTAGATATCTACACGCAAGACGTTTTCTACGGTATGGACCGCGACGGCTATTACTATTATCCGCTCAATCAGGTGATCAAGTTTCCAATGGTAGCGCTGAATAAGGATGAAAAGCCCATCAGCGCACAAGGTCACATCGTGGTGATCAAGCACGATTATAAAACCGTGCTCAGCCGCAGCAGCGAGTACTTCCGCTATGAGTCGCAAAAGGAGGACCGCACTATCGTAGATCAGGTCATCAATATTAGTGGTGAGAACACAGTCTATTCTTTCGTGCCGAAAACTCCGGGTGACTACGAGATACGCCTCGCCAAGCCGGGTGCGGATGCCTATGTGATGTATAGTTTCTACAGCTATGGCGGCTATGGATATAATACCAATACATCCTTTGAGGTCAATAATGAAGGCAACATAGACATCAGCCTCGATAAGGATAAGTACAACGCGGGCGAGACTGCCAAAGTACTCTTCAAGGCACCATTCAACGGCCGCATACTCGTGACACTGGAGAGCAACCATGTGATAGATCACTTCTATATCAATACGGATAAGCGGACTGCTACAGCCTCGCTAAACCTCAAGGCTGACTATGTGCCCAATGCCTACATCTCTGCCACACTCATCAAACCGCATGAGGAGACAGACCTGCCGCTCACGGTGGCCCACGGCTATATGCCTATCATAGTAGAAGAGAAGGCCAATAAGATACCTGTGCAGATCATAGCGGAGAAATCAGTACGATCCCACACCCGCCAGAAAGTGACGGTAAAAGCCGCGCCGGGCAGCAAGATCACGCTGGCCGCGGTGGATGAAGGTATCCTCCAGATCACGGGCTACAAGACACCTGACCCATATGGTTTCTTCTATCAGAAACGTGCGCTGGACGTCAATTCCTTTGACCTGTACCCGCTGCTATTCCCTGAGGTCAATGCCTCTATCTCCAGCACTGGTGGTGATGGCTCTGATATGTCTAAGCGTGTGAATCCTATCAAGAATAAGCGTGTGAAACTGCTGAGCTACTGGAGTGGTATCACGGAGGCCAATGGTAGCGGAGAGGGTAAATATGAGTTTGATATCCCGCAGTTCTCCGGAGAGGTGCGCCTGATGGCCGTAGCCTACAAGGACAAGGCCTTTGGCAGCACAGAGGCACACATGACCGTGGCCGATCCTATCGTGCTGGTCACCTCGCTGCCACGGTTTATCAGTCCGCGCGATACGATAGATGTGCCGGTGACCATCTCCAATACCACCACCAGCAGTACCAATGCATCCGTCACTGCTAAAGCCGTGGGACCGATACAGTTCGTAGGGGCGGTGTCTCAGTCTGCATCTGTGGGTGCCAGAGGCGAAGCGCGTGTCCTCTTCCGCCTCGTAGCCAATGGCGCTCCTGATGAGGCGAAGGTCACAGTGACAGTCACAGGTGCCGGTGGCAAATATGAGGACGAGACAGACATCACCGTGCGTCCTGCCGCCTCGCTGCAAAAAGGCAATGGCTCTGGTATCATAGAAGGTGGCACAGCCAAATCTATCGAGATAGGCGACCCTCGCTTTATCCCGGCTATGGCAGACTATGACATCGTGGTGAGCCGCTCGCCTATGGTGCAGTTTAGCGATCACCTCACATACTTGGTGCAGTATCCGTACGGCTGTACCGAGCAGACGGTGTCGGCGGCTTTCCCGCAGCTGTACTTCCAGGATCTGAGCGGGCTGATGAGTCCGACTTTAGCCAAAACAGCTAATTACAATATCAGCGAGGCGATCCGCAAGATCAAGATGCGCCAGCTCTATAATGGGGGTCTGACGCTCTGGGACGGCGGGGGAGAGGAGTGCTGGTGGGCATCTGTATATGCTGCGCACTTCCTCATAGAGGCGCGCAAGGCAGGCTATGATGTCTCTGACGACCTGCTGGACAACCTGCTGGAATACCTCAACGCCAAGCTGCGCAATCACGACCTGATCACCTGGTACTACAACCGTGGCCTGAATAAAAAGATAGCACCGCACGAGGTGGGCTACAGTCTCTATGTGCTCGCCCTGGCGGGCAAACAGGACCTGAGCACGATGAACTACTACAAGTCTAACCCGCAGCTGCTCACTACTGACTGCAAATACCTCCTCTCTGCGGCCTACGCACTAGCGGGTGACAAGGGCAAATTCAAAGAGATGCTGCCGTCAAATTTCGTAGGAGAAGTGTCAGACAAGGAGACGGGAGGCAGTTTTGCCTCGGCGGTACGTGATGAGGCCATAGCGCTCAATGTACTGGCAGAGGTAGACCCGCAAAATCCGCAAGTGCCTATCATGGCCAAACATGTGGCAGAGGAGATCAAAACAGAATACTATCTCAGTACGCAGGAGCGCGTATTCAGCTTCCTCGCCCTCGGCAAAGTACTGCGGGCTAATGCCTCGGCGACGGTCACAGCAGATATCAAGGTGAATGGTAAAGTAGTAGGCACCTTCACCGGCCAGTCGCTGAAACTGAACAAGAAAAAGCTCGGTGGCAGCAAGATAGAGGTAGTGACCAAAGGCACCGGCAAACTGTACTATTTCTACGATAATGAGGGTATCACGGCAGATGGCAGCTTCAAGCAGGAAGATAGCTATATCAAAGTGCGCAAGGAGTTTTATGACCGCTATGGGCATCAGTTGTCATCGCTGAATTTCAAGCAGAATGATCTCGTGATCGTACGCCTGAATATAGAGAGCAGCTACAACCGTCCGATAGACAATGTGGTGATCACAGATATGCTACCGGCTGGCTTCGAGATAGAAAATCCGCGCCTGAAAGAGGTGCCGGGCATGGACTGGATCAGGGATGCCTCTACACCTACCGCTGCAGACTACCGCGATGACCGTGTCAATCTGTTTACCGATTTATACAGCGGCCGTCTGCAGCACTACTACTATGCGGTACGCTGTGTCAGCCCGGGGGCCTTTATCATGGGGCCTGTGATGGCAGATGCGATGTATGCCGGCGAGTATCACTCCTACAATGGTGGAGGAGTAGTGCGGATCACGCAGAAGTAGGATCGTTTATCTTGTGCCGTATGCCTCTCTTGGGGAGGTGTACGGTACACGATCTTATTTTAGTTTTTGGAGTAACTATTAGGCCTTAGTAAGATCACTATTTGCTTCTTTTTTTCAGAACGTTTGATACATCCTCCAGGGTAAATCCTTTAGCTTGTAGTAGTATCAGATAGTGGTATAACAAGTCGGCCGCTTCGCCGAGAAAGAGCTCTTTGTTGTCATCTTTAGCTTCTATGACCAGCTCTATGGCTTCTTCACCTACTTTCTGGGCGATCTTATTTATACCTTTTGCAAATAACTGCGACGTGTAGGAGTGGGCCGAGGGAGAGGTCTTACGCGTGGCGATGGTGTTTTCAAGCTCCGGGATAAATGTAAGTGCAGGTGCCGTATTGCTTTCTCCCCAGCAGGTGTCCGTACCTGTGTGGCAGACCGGTCCGTTGGGCCTCACTTTGGCTAGCAGCGTGTCATTATCACAGTCAGCTGTTAATGAAATGAGATCGAGATAGTGGCCGCTCTCTTCTCCTTTTGTCCAGAGTCTATCTTTGCTCCTGCTGAAAAAAGTGATGCGTTTCTCAGCCAGGGTCCTATCAAATGCCTCCTGGTTCATATAGCCCATCATTAGCACACGTCCTGTAGTGTCGTCCTGTATGATACATGGCACCAGGCCGTTCCCTTTATCGAAATCTGGTTTCATCGCTGCGTATTTAGTTTTATAGTCTGATAGGAATATTATGGTGCATCAGGTATTGTTTAAGCTCAGGAATGGCGACCTCCCTGAAGTGAAAAATACTGGCTGCGAGTGCTGCATCTGCTGCCCCCTGTGTAAATACATCTGCAAAATGCGCCATGGTGCCTGCACCGCCGGACGCTATCACAGGGATATTTACAGTTTGCGTCATATGACTCAGGGCGTCTATAGCAAAGCCCTCTTTAGTGCCATCATGGTCCATAGAGGTAAAGAGTATTTCGCCCGCTCCGAGGCGCTCAGCCTCTGCCGCCCAGGCGAAAAGCTCCAGGCCGGTATGAAGTCTACCTCCATTGAGATAGACTATCCACTTATCCTTTTCCCGTCTGGCATCTATAGCCACTACCACGCATTGGTTTCCGTATTTGTCGGCGATCTCGGAGATGAGCTGCGGCCTGCGCACAGCAGCAGAATTGATAGAGATTTTATCCGCACCGCTGTTTAATAGTATCCCGACATCAGCCAGCTCACTTATGCCTCCACCCACGGTGAAAGGGATATTGATACGCGAAGCCACCTGCTCTACCATGGCATAGAGTGTTTTCCGCTTCTCGAGAGTGGCTGTGATGTCCAGGAATACCAGTTCATCTGCACCCTTGCCGGCATATAGCGCCGCTAGCTCTACGGGGTCGCCAGCATCGAGCAGGTTCTCAAAGTTGACCCCCTTGACGGTGCGGCCATCTTTGATATCCAGACACGGTATGATACGTTTAGCCAGCATTTGTCAGCTATTTAATTCTGCCAATGATATTTTGCCCTCATAGATGGCCTTGCCAGCGATAGCGCCATAGAGGCCTGCATCACTTAGTTTTTGCAGATCCTCTACATTACTGATACCACCGCTGGCGATCAGTTGTACATCGGGAAAGCTCTTTAAGATACTGCGGTATAGCTGTAGTGCCGGACCGCTGAGCATACCGTCTCGTGCTATATCCGTGCAGATCACGTATTTCATGCCCTGCTGCAGATAGTCGGAGAGGAAATCGGTTAACGGGATATTGCCTGAGTCTTGCCAGCCATTGATGGCGATCATACCTTCTCTGACATCAGCACCTAGTATGATCTTTTCGCTGCCATACCGGTGCAGCCAGGTCAGTGTCAGTGCGCGATCTGTCACTGCTATACTACCAGCAGTGACCTGTGCTGCGCCGCAACTGAAGGCGATATCAATGTCCGCATCGCTTTTGATACCACCGCCAAAATCTACCCGGAGTGATGTCTGAGAAGCGATGGTTTCCAATGTTTTGTGATTGACAATGTGATGAGCCCTGGCACCATCCAGGTCTACGAGATGCAGGCGCGTGATACCTGCGGCCTCAAATTGTTTGGCCACCTCTAAGGGAGAAGCATTGTAGACAATTTTCTGTGCATAGTCGCCCTGGGTGAGCCGGACACATTTGCCATCGATAATGTCTATAGCAGGGATAATATACATATCGTGTTCAGAGCTTTAAAAATTGTGAAAGTAATAGCTCGCCGGCAGTGCCGCTTTTCTCCGGGTGAAACTGGACAGCGTAAAAATTGTTGCGACGCATAGCTGCGGAGAAATCATGTATGTAGTGACAAGTGAGTGCAGTGTCTGCATTGGCAGGCACGTAGTAGCTGTGCACGAAGTAGTACCAGCCTGATGGGAAAACATCGCCGGCGCGGAGAGCAATAGTTGTATTCCAACCCATATGGGGTACCTTGAGATCTGGCGGGAAAAGCCGCACACGCTGATCGAAGACCCCGAGACAGGGTGTGTCCCCTTCATCCGTGTGTGCACAAAGCAGCTGCATGCCGAGGCAGATACCCAATAACGGTTGCTTAAGTTGAGGTATAGCAATGTCGAGGCCTCTCTGCCGAAGCGCCTGCATGGCTGGGCGGGCATGGCCTACACCGGGAAAGATCACCTTGTCTGCACTGCTGATCTCGGCCACATCACTACTCAGGATGGCTTCTGCGCCTAAGCGCTCTAGTGCCATGCTGACTGATCGTGTATTGCCGGCACCATAATCTATAATGACTACTTTCATAATATTCCTTTGGTAGAAGGTAGTTGCATATTGTTGAAATCGCGTCGTAGCGCCATTTTGATGGCTTTGGCGAAGGCCTTGAAAATTGCTTCTATTTTGTGGTGTTCGTTATCGCCTTCTACTTTGATATTCAGGTTGCACCTGGCGCCATCAGCAAAAGATTTGAAGAAGTGATAAAACATCTCAGTGGGCATATCACCTACCTTTTCCCGCTTGAACTCCGCATCCCACTCTATCCAGCTTCGTCCACCAAAATCAATGGCGACCTGCGCCAGCGCATCGTCCATAGGCAGGCAGAAGCCATAGCGCTCTATGCCCCGCTTATCACTCAGCGCTTTGGCAAAAGCTTCACCCAAAGTGATCGCCGTGTCCTCTATGGTATGATGTTCATCTATATGCAGGTCGCCTTTGGTTGTGATGTGCAGGTCTACGCCGCCGTGACGTGCTACCTGCTCCAGCATATGGTCAAAAAAATGCAGGCCTGTAGAGATTTCGGCCCGACCCAGGCCATCAGGATTCAAAGCGATGGAGATTTGTGTCTCTTTGGTGTGGCGCTGATGGGATATTTTGCGCGAAGCGCCCCTCAACTCCCGATAAATACTGAGCCAATCCGAATCATCAAGGAGTATGACAATGCCTGCAAAATCCGCAGGTTTATTTTTGACCAGTGTGACCAGTATATCATAGTTCTCAATAGGGGCTTCTATTGCTACTATATCAAACACTACCTGCTCACTCTGGAATATTTCCTTGACAAAAGTAAAAGCTTCGTGCGCTGAAGAAAGTAGTGCAGGTTTATATCCCAGTTCATTGACTGTTCGGCTAATGGCAGTGATGGCATGCTCGTGAAAAGATAACGGCTTTACGCTTTTGATCACGGCATCCATATCTATCAGCAATTTCTTATTCATGCGCTGTACGTTTTAAGGTGATAGATGAGATCTTCGTTTTCTTTGGATGTGCCGACAGTGATGCGTAAACAGTTCTCGCAAAGCTGCAAGCGGCTGCGGTCGCGGACGATGATGCCCTGGCTGACCAGGTAGGCATATGTGGCCGGAGCATCAAGCACCCGCACGAGGAGGAAATTGGCGTCAGATGGATAGACCTTCTGTACGATAGATAGGGTTTCCAGATCTAAAGCGAGTTTATTTCTTTGCTGAACAGTTTCGCGTATACGTTTGTTTACGATCTCAATATTATCCAATGACTGCAGGGCGAGCTGCTGTGTATTCTCACTGATGTTGTAGGGGGGCTTGACCTTGTTCATGAGGTAGATGATATCAGCGGAGGCAAAGGCCATACCAAGGCGTATACCAGCGAGCCCCCAGGCCTTGGAGAAGGTTTGAAGAATAACGACATTCGGATATTCTGTCAGCAACGGTATACAAGAATGCTGGTGAGAGTAATTGATATAAGCCTCATCAATGACTACGATGCCATTAAACTTCTTGATAAGGAATTCAATGTCTTCTTTGTGGATGGAGTTGCCCGTAGGGTTATTGGGCGAGCAGATGAAGAGGAGCTTGGTGCGTCCATCTTGAGCGGTCAATATCTGATCCACATCCAGATCAAAGGATGGTAACAGCGAAATGTTTTTTACAGCTATATCGTTGATATTTGCGCTCACCTCATACATGCCATAGGTGGGAGGACAGATGATCACATTGTCCACTCCCGGTGCACAGAAAATACGGTAAAGTATATCTATTGCTTCATCACTGCCATTGCCTAGAAATATATTTTGCTCCGGCAATCCTTTGATAGCGCTTATCTTCTTTTTCAGCGCCAGTTGGTGCGGGTCGGGATAGCGATGAAAGTCTTGCGACAGTGGTGATCCGTATGGATTCTCATTGGCATCTAGATATATAGATGCGGTGCCGCTAAACTCGTCCCGTGCAGAAGAGTAGGGCCGGAGGCGACCTATATTGGCGCGTACTATTTTGTCTAGCTCAAACATTATTTCTTTTTCATCTTTTGTAATCTGATGCTTACGGCCTGACTGTGCGCATAGAGCTGCTCCGCCTGCGCCATGGTCTCTATGACTGGGCCCAGGGCCTCCAGTCCGCTCTGCGTGATCTGCTGGTAGGTGACCATTTTGGTAAAGGAATCAAGTGATACACCGGAGTATGTCCGCGCAAAACCAGATGTGGGCAATGTGTGATTGGTGCCACTGGCGTAGTCTCCGGCACTCTCAGGAGTATAGTTTCCGATGAAAACAGACCCGGCGTGATCGACGTTTTTTATGTAATAATCCGTGTCTTTGACAGCTAGGATAAGATGCTCCGGGGCATAGGTGTTTATGATGTCTACGGCCTGTTTCCGAGTGCGAACGAGGACGGTTTTTGAATGTCCAAGCGCTTGAGCAGCGATGTTTTTGCGCGGTAGCGCTGTGAGTTGTTTGCGCACTTTTGCATGAATATCCGCTATCAGCCTTCTGCTGAAAGAAATAAGCACCACCTGCGAGTCAGGGCCATGCTCGGCCTGTGAAAGCAGATCAGCAGCGACGAAAGAAGGTTCACAACTATCATCAGCTACTACCAGTACCTCAGAGGGTCCCGCAGGCATATCGATAGCTATGCCGCTCTGCTGGACTAGCTGTTTGGCCAGGGTCACATAGCTATTGCCGGGGCCAAATATTTTATTGACCCGTGGTATCTGCTGTGTGCCAAATGCCATAGCCCCGATGGCCTGCGCACCACCTACCTTATACACGTGCCTGATACCACACAGCTGAGCAGCATACAGGATAGCGGGATGCACATTGCCGTCTGCTGATGGGGGTGAGCACATGACGATCTTGCGGCAACCTGCGATCTGCGCAGGTATAGCCAGCATGAGCACGGTGGAGAAAAGCGGCGCGCCGCCTCCCGGTATATAGATGCCCACATCAGAGATAGGACGGCTATCGCGCCAGCAGGTCACACCTGGCATGGTTTTAATTTTAGCAGGCTTGACCTTTTGTGCCAGGTGAAACTTATGAATATTGGTGTAGGCTACTTTAATGGCAGCTTTGAGCTTTCTGTCCAGGTTTTTTGCTACGCCGGATATTTCGGAGCGGCTCACAGCCATTTGAGTGAGGCTGACCCTGTCAAACTGCGCCGTGTATTTCATTACGGCTTTATCACCATTTAGCCTGACATCATCGAGTATGCCCTGCACAGAGCCTAGAGTGGATGCTTTGCTATCCTGTGCGGGTCGCCGGAGCAGTACCGCCAGCTGGTCCGTCTTTGGGTATTCTATTATCTGCATTGTCTCTTATTGAACCATTTTCTCAATAGGAACGACCAGGATACCCTGGGCACCGGCAGCGGTGAGCGCATCTATTCTATCCCAAAATTCATTCTCATTGATCACCGAGTGCAGAGAGCTCCAGCCCGCCTCTGCGAGAGGCAATATGGTCGGACTCCTCATGCCGGGGAGCAGCGCGACTATTTCCTTTAGCTTGTCATTAGGAGCATTGAGTAGGATGTATTTGTTACTGCGCGCAGCAAGTACAGCATTGATCCTGAATATCAGTTTGCCCAAGAGCTGCCGGGTGGGAGGATCGAGGTTTTGCCCGGAGATGAGCACCGCCTCGGAGCGATGAATGACCGCCACCTCCTTGAGCCCATTTTTGAACAAGGTAGATCCTGAGCTGACGATATCGCAGATACCATCGGCCAGGCCGATATTAGGCGCGATCTCTACAGAGCCTGAGATTTGGTGTATCTCTGCCTCGAGCCCATTTTTTTTCAGAAATAGCCTTAGTGTATTGGGGTAGGAGGTGGCGAGCTTTTTATCATTGAAATAGTGCAACCCTGGGTAATCTTCTGATTTTGGAATGGCGAGACTGACTTTGCATTTGCTAAAGCCAAGCTTCAGTACCACATCCACACGATGCGGAGTTTCAATGAGGAGATTCTCGCCGATAATGGCTATATCGGCTACGCCATCCTCCACATACTGAGGGATATCACTATTGCGGAGAAAAAAGATATCCATCGGGAAATTGGCAGCAGAGACCTTCAGCCGGTCCTCACCCATGTCTATGGCTATGCCACATTCTTTCAATAGCTTCAGGGAGTCCTCGTTGAGCCTGCCTGATTTTTGCACCGCAATGCGGATTCGATTTTCCATATAAAATAAAAAGCCCACCATTAAGGCGGGCTTGATTAAAGTTGAGCTACTAAAATGCAACTGTCTCCATGCCCGGCGCTAGCCAAGATGGTGATGGTGAGCAAATGCGATGATAGCAGACATGAATATTTTGTTGTGATGTGAATGTAAAAAATCAATCGGTTTTTTGCAAATGGAAAAAATATATTTGATTTTGGTACATATAGGCTAACAATTATCTATCCATACGATCTAACATAATGGAACAGGTCTTTTAAAAAAGCTCTCACTGACCTATAAACAGCTTCTCCTGACCATAGTCTATGACTACGTTATGCTTCTTCAGCAGGTCGGAGCCGAGGATACCGTCTATCTTGCGGATCTTCATCTTGCGGTAGGTACTATTGACGTGGCTGAGGTCTACGCCGGCTACGAAGTACTGCGAGATATTCAGCTCGCCTATCGTCAGCTTTTTGAGTGTGCCGGTGTAGCTCTCCAGTACTGTGCTGTGCAGCCCGGTGGTCTCCTGCTTGATTACCTTCATCTTGCGCGCCAGCTTCGTCTCGTAGAAGCCTTTATCTATCACAGATTTTGAGGCGCCAGTGTCTATGAGGAAGCGGCATTTTTTGCCCTCTACAGTCACAGATATAAACGGGTGGTAGCCACCGCCCATCATTTCTGATACTGTAAATTTGATGCCCTTGGGTTTGTTTGTTTTCGCCATATGGTTGAAATAAAAAAGACCGTATAAGTGAATATACGGTCTTTCTATCTAAAAGGTTGATTATACAGTCAGTGTGTTCAAAACTTCATTCATAGAGCGCACAGCGTCAGCGCTCTTGTTGAATGCTTCCTGCTCTTCGGCATTGAGCTTATAGTCTATGATCTTCTCCCAGCCATTCTTGCCTATCACTACCGGCACACCGAGGCAAATGTCCTTCTGGCCGTATTCGCCATCCAGTGCTACGCAGCATGGGTATACCTTCTTCTCATCGCGCACGATGCTCTCTACCAGCGCCGCACCAGCCGCACCCGGAGCATACCAGGCAGAGGTTCCTATCAGCTTGGTGAGGGTCGCGCCACCTACCATGGTGTCAGCAGCTATCTGCTTCAGCTGATCAGCCGGCAGCAGGTTGCTCACGGGGAATGAATTCAGCGTAGCGAGACGTGTGAGTGGAATCATGGTCGTATCGCCGTGGCCGCCTATCACCACCGCATGCAGATCGCCAGGAGAGCACTTCAACGCAGAGCTGAGGTAAAACTTGAAGCGGCTGCTATCCAGTATGCCGCCCATACCGATGATACGGTTCTTGGGCAGGCCGCTAGACTGCAGCGCGAGGTATGTCATGGTGTCCATCGGGTTGCTGATCACTACGATGATCGCATCCGGAGAGTACTTGAGTATATTTTGAGTTACCGTCTTTACGATGCCGGCATTGGTACCGATCAGCTCCTCGCGGGTCATACCAGGTTTGCGCGGGATACCGGATGTGATCACTGCTACATGGCTGCCAGCGGTTTTGCTGTAGTCATTGGTAGAGCCTGTCACCTTAGTGTCAAAGCCCAACAGCGTGGCCGTCTGGCTCATGTCCATGGCTTTACCCTCGGCCACACCTTCCTTGATGTCTACGAGTACCAGCTCTTCACAGAGTTCTTTCCTGACGATATTGTCAGCTACGGTAGCGCCTACAGCACCTGCACCTACTACAGTTATTTTCATGATATTTTGATTGATAAAATGGTAAAAAATAAGACGGGGCAAACGTAAAGCAATTTGTGGAAACGCAAAAAGATATTTATCACCTTTTCGCATGGTTTAACATAGCTTTTTACCTGCGAAAAATCCGCTATTTTCGGCTTAGTCATGTCACACGCATTCCGCACCGTTATTCCCCTGCCCAAGGTCCCTTTCACTATCAGCCACAGAGACAGGCTGGTGACTATCGGCTCGTGCTTCTCAGAGCATATCGGACGGTATTTCGCACAGTACCGGTATGATACAGACATCAATCCCTTCGGCCAGCAGTACAATCCCGGCTCTATAGCGCGCGCCATAGACCGCCTGCTATCGGCGCAGCCCTATGGGCCTGACGAACTGATACTACAGGACGAGCGCTATCACTCTTATGATCATCATGGCAGCTTCTCCCTGTCGGGAAAAGAACAGACAACTGCCGGTATCAATGAAAGGCTTCACGCCTCATCGGAGAAAATAAAGCAGGCCAGTGTGCTCTTCCTCACCTTTGGCACTGCCCATGTTTTCAAACTCAAAGGCACCGACCGCATCGTCTCAAACTGCCACAAAATACCCGCAAAGGAGTTTGACTTTGAAATGCTCACGACAGACGAGATAGTACTCCTGCTATCGCAAAGCCTCGATGCCCTCTGGCAGGTCAATCCTACTGTGAAAGTAGTCCTCACCGTCAGCCCCGTGCGCTACTTCGCCTTCGGTCATTTTGAAAACTCTGTGAGCAAAGGCCGCCTGCACGATGCCATCTGTCAGCTGTGTCAGAAATATGCGCAGTGTGTCTACTTTCCCGCCTACGAGATCGTGATGGACGAGCTGCGCGATTACCGCTTCTTTGCAGACGATATGCTGCATCCTAATCGGCTGGCGATAGGCTATGTGTGGGAGCAGCTGGTCAAAACCTTTATCCCTGCCAAAGATCAGGAACTGCTGCGGGAAATAGATGACATCACAGCTGCGGTCAATCACCGCGTCCGCCATCCTGATAGCGAGGCACATCAGAAGTTTAAAGAGAAATATCTGGCCAAGATGAAGGCACTGGAGGAGAAGTATGGGTTTGATTTTCGAAGTGAGAAGAGTAAAATAAGTAGGTAAAACGATGGGGCATTCACTATTCTCGAGTTTTGCGGAAAAGGAACAATATTATTTTGTTACTACATTCATTGAAACTGAAGAACAGCTTGAAACTTTATGGATCGAACTTCTTGAAGTTAAAAAGCGAAAGGAGTTTATATTTCGAGGCGTGAAAGAAGCTAATTACAAGCTTTACAATTCTGCTCAACGCTATTTTTTAGATAATCAAGATACGAAGTTGTATAGCATTGATTATAATGTGTTCATCAAAAATAGCATTGATGCAGTTAGAAAATGGAACAACAGTACTGTTGAGCGTTATTTGAATCATAGGGGGATAGGCGACAATTGTGTAGCTTATCTAAGCTTGATGCAACATTTTGATGTTCCAACCCCATTTTTAGATTTTTCATACAATCCCTTTGTCGCACTGTATTTTTCGTCTTTATCTAAATATGTAGGTAATGAGCAGGATATGGGCAATTATTCTTCTCTATATTTAGTGAGAAATCAACATCCTATATTGCAAAATGTACTAAATTATTTTCAACAGTTTTTGAAGGATTATGATGAGGGAAATGTTCCATATAGAGTATTAGATTTCCCCTTATTCCTATTATTTGATAGTAACAGCGATATTTTTAGAATCACCAATAACAAGAATATTATAAACCAAGAAGGAGTATTGTTTTTTAATAATCACTCATTCCTACCTTTGGAAGAGTATTTCACTGTAACGAGTAAATATTCAAAGGCTTTAAAAGGGTGGGATGTGACTGATGGAGAGAATAAGTTGTTTGCCTGTTGGAACATTGCGAAGAAGTTGCACCCAATAATACAGTCACGACTCAAGAAAGACTGCTCAATCGACCACGATTTCTTATTTCCAGATTTTACTCATATTCGGCATGCATTCAATACTTCAGTCGAAAAATATAATTTAGAATTCCCTCCACCAAGTATCATGTGGAGATAGCCATCTTATCATACCGCATTACCACCGATATATCCTTACGCTTCAGATAGGAGAGTAGCTCCTCTTCATCGCCCCTGTGCGTCATCAGCACAAAGTCACCGCCCCAGGCACCGAGAGATTTCACTTCGCCCCAGTAGTCGGAGAAGAGTTGTGATTTGATAGTAGGTGTATGGAGTGCCTCTGATACGATGGCCTCATGCTCGCGGATGATCTGCTCCATCTTGTCCAGTGTCTGGCTTTGCAGCATGCTGTCGGTGAGTTTTGTGAGCCATGTCACAGCGTCTTTATTGCCCTTGATACGGTCACGATAGGAGGCGATACTGGTAGAGGATGTCACCTTTTTGCCCGTATAGGCAAAGTATAGCAGTTCTGCATACGGTGGGAGGAAGTGCACCTGCTCCCAGCTAGCTTTGCCATCTATCAGGGTGTACACGATAGGCGTATCACTACCCGCCACCGCCACATCATAGCCCGAGCCGCCCATGGTAGCGTGCAGCAGTGCCACACCATCTACAGCTGCCCATGCAGAGAGACAGTAGACGAGTGTAGAACTGGTACCAAGGCCCCATTCATTAGGAAACTCCAGGCTGGTTTCTACGGCTATATCGTTATTGCCACCGAGAAAAGATGGGTTCATCAGCCGCGCCTGCTGCAGCATCTGTGAGAGGGTGCGGGATTCTTTGCTATCGGTATTGATACATTGCAGCGTTTGCTTGTCAAAGGTCAGGTGCAGCCAGGGTTGCTTGAGATGATCGAGTGCTACCCAGTAGAGCGTATTGCCCTCGCCGCTCAGTTCCTTCACCCGCAGGTGCTGGCCGAATTGTACGGGGATGGTCAAGACCTTCGCCCCTTCCAAAGCAAAATACTCAGAGGTTAGCATTAGTTTGCCGTGGCCATAATAACTAGACTTGAGATGTGAGACTTGAGCCATGAGACTACTGCAAATGATGAAAACAAATTGCGACAGCTGAAATTGTATTTATCTCACGTCTCATGTCTAAAGTCTCTTGTCTGTTCTCAGAGTTTCAAGATAGTCACGCACCGACGACACCGATATCGTCTTATCCTCAAAGTAGCCCCTCGCTTTTTCAGCCTCGGCATCTGTGGCCTGAAACTGTGCGAGGATATTGGTCAGGTGCATCTTCATGTGGCCCTTCTGTATGCCGGTAGTGGTCAGGGAGCGTACAGCGGCGAAGTTCTGCGCTAGACCTACGGTCACTATGATCGCCATGAGTTCTTTCGCGTTGGGATTGCCGAGTAGCTCCAGTGAGCGCTTTGCCAACGGGTGTAGGGAGGTGAGGCCACCCACCGTACCGATAGCTATCGGCATGGTCATGCCAAAGGTAAAAACGCCATTCTCCACCGTGCAGTCACTGAGGCTGCGGTACTGGCCATCACGGCTGGCATAGGTATGCGCGCAAGACTCCACCGCGCGGAAGTCATTACCCGTGGCGATCACCACGGAGTCTATACCGTTCATTATACCTTTATTATGCGTGGTAGCTCTGTATGGGTCTATGGTAGCGATCGTCACCGCCCTACGAAACTTCTCAGCAAACTCCTGCGCGCTCATCTTGCCACCCTCAAAAGTGCCGAGCTCTTCTATTCTACACGAGACCTCGCAGCGCACTACGCAGTCAGGCGTATAGTTTGATAAGATGCACATCACGATCTCAATGTCTTTCTCCGTAGGAGTGAAGATCGGACTCTCGTCCATTAGGTCTTTTAGCAGTGCACCAAATTCCTCCAGGCAGGAGTTGATAAAGTTGGCACCCATAGAGTCAACGGTCTCAAAGTAGCCGCGTATCTGGTAGTAGTTTGGCTCGATGTGAGAGAAGTCTATCAGCTCGAGGTCTTTGACCCCGCCACCGCGCTCTTCCATCTTGGCCGTGATAGGCTTCACGCCCTCGATCAGCTTCGCCTTTATCTCTTTGAAGTAGGCTATAAATTTATCCTTGTCACCTTTATAGATGATATGCACCTGGCCTATCTTGATCGTAGAGAGGACAGTCGCTTTGAAGCCACCGCGTGTCAGCCAGAACTTGGCAGCATTGGATGCCGCTGCTACTACGGAACTCTCCTCTGTTACCATTGGCACGGCGTAGACCTTATCATTGATCTTGAAGTTAGGCGCGATACCAAACGGGATAGGGAAATTGGCGATCGTGTTCTCGCTGAAACCATCGAGTAGTTTCTGCGATTCGATATTGTCATGCCAGAAGCCGGCAAACTCATTCAACACCTCGATAGGATTGGCGTAGAGGAAGTTCTTGGCTATCCACTTTATTTTATCGCGCTTGTTGAGCTTCGAGAAACCCGAAATGATCTGACCTTCTTCCTCTGTCATGCCGCGCTAAAATAGGTTTTCACCCGCACACAGACAATTGGCTGAAAGCCAAATATGACGAGAATCGGTAGTCAGGAGTACTATGCAGGCCAGTTTCACTATGCGAAAACCTTTTCTGCCAGGCGGAATGTATAGCGGGTGACCAGCCCCGGACGCTGGCTCAGCACCAGTGGCGAGATAATGTGCACCGCGTTGCGGATCATGCGGTAGCTGCGGCTGATATTGGCCGCCGTAGGGTGGGGCAGGATGATCCTTTTGGCCCCGTGTGCGGCTACGGCAAAGAAATGCTGGATCAGTTTATTGCTGTCGCGGTTGATCGCAGAGAGTAGCGATAGGGGTACTTCAGCGTTTTGGCCACCCTGCTGAAGGTAGGTGTAGCAGGCTTCTTTCAGGTCGGGGTCGCTCATTACCTTATAAAGCGCATCGGCCAGGATATTGACGCTGGCATTGGCGGCGTAGCGTGTTTCATAGAAAGCAGCCACAGCCGTCTCTATATTTTCCTGCGTAAAGTTCTCTCTGATCGCTATGAGCCTGTCGGCAAGGTTGTGTACATCCGTGAGGGCTACGGTCATGCCGCCACCGGTGAGGGGATGGCGCATATTGAGGGAGTCACCTACAAGTACGGCCCCGGTTTTCAGTCGCGGATTGGCAGGTATCAGGTGGTTAGGCATCACGCGGAATTTGCCTTCTTCCACAGCCTTAAAATAAGACGGCTGTATCTCCTTTGGCATCTGCGCACCGATCGTTTCCCGCAGGTATTGCGTCAGCTCTTCGCCCTTGCGAGGTGCCTGTGCAGAGGGGAAATCGATCAGCACCCGCGTCTTCTCAGACGACACCGGATACACCAGCACCGGACTCGGCTCCGCCGCTATCACATGCCCGTGACCGGGAAATGGCAGCTCGCACTCATGCAGCAGCAAACCGAGAAAGTAGCTGCTCACCGTCTTGGTCGTATCAGACAGCTTCTCACGAAAGGCCGAGAACATGCCATCACACACGATAGTCAGCGCGGCCTCTAGGGTAGCGGTGGTGTCGGCACCTTTAGGGATATATTGTACGCCGGATATAGTGCCATCAGTCTCCGTGAGGCTCACGGCATTGCCCTCCAGTACCGTGATATTTTGTTGTGATAAAAGCTCTTTGCGCAGTGCTTGTAGCAGTTTGCCATTGCGTAGGCCACGACCAGTCTGCCCACCCGGATATTGGATAGAGAAATGCTGGTCACGCAGAAAGAGCGCATAGCCTGTGATCTCCTGTGCATCATAGCCCTCCAGCGCTTGGCCGAGGCCCATCTGCTCCAGCTGCGTCACACCGCCGGGTTGCATCAGTTCGCCTACTATGCGGTCCTGCTCACGCATATCCTTCTCCACTACCGCTACGCGGAAACCATGCCTGCCCAGATAGGCCGCTATGGTGGCACCAGCCACACCAGCGCCTATGATGCAAATGTCAAATCCCACCTCTCTCATCTGCCTTTGGCATCTTCTCTCTCCAAAGGAGAGAGAAGAACTTTGTATATTGAATAAATCATTTTTACTACCGATACTTCGATATGTATATTGACTGACATTTGCATTGTCTCATGTCTCTAGTCTCACATCTCATGTCTAAAAAAGTACCGCCTTTTGCAGATCGATTTCTTCCAGCGGCTGCACCTTGCTTTTGTAGCGGATCTTGTGGAGATTGGCTATGATGGTGTGGCAGCGCTCTTTGGTCAGGTCGTAGTGCGGGTCGTTCTTGTCCAGCTTTTTCAAGATGTCGTTGGCAAACTTCTCCATCACTTTGTGCACACTCTCCATGTCAGTCGTATGCAGCATCAGCACCGCGGCGATTCCCTTGCGGATCTTCACAACCTCGCGGTAGACGTCCGGGTTGTTATAGATCTTGGCGAGGGTCGCTATGGCCATTACCTGTGGTATAGCGCAGAAGCGGAATACCTGCGGGTGACGTATAAGGCTCAGATAGTCAATGCAATCACCAACATATTGTAACGCATCGGTTACCAGATCATTGAGGCATGCGCGGGACTCGGCAGAGGCTGGGTCCTGCATCAGTTCCTCCAGGCGGTGGGTGTACTTACCCCATATTTCCTTTGGCCAGAAGCTGCGGCCGAGGCTGAGGTCTTCATAATAGTCACGGGTGATATTGGTCTTTTGCAGCAGCAGGCCCATAGAGTTAGAGAGCTTCAGTTGGTCTTTCAGCCCAGCACTCTCTATACCCGAGGCCGAGAAAAGACCAGACAGGCCGATACCCACGATACCCGCTACGTAGTGGCAGTAGTGGTCGTAGTCATGTAGCGTCACCAGCTTGCGCTCGGCAAAGTCTGCCATGCCGTTGCCCATCTTTTTGGTGCTTGCCAGTATTACCTGCTGGTAGTCTATCTTGAGGGATTTGAAGACACGTATCACCTTGTCAAAGTTGGCCAGCAGGACGCGGTAGTCGTCAGAGTCGCCCACGCCTTTGATCTGCCAGCCGTCCTCCACACACTTCGTGTGAAACTCGCGCAGCAGCGGCAGGCGCAGCTCGGCAGGGTAGAGCATATCATCCTCCACTGAGTCGAGACCGCGCAGGACGAGGTAGTAGATGCAAACAGGGTCACGCAGCTCCACCGGCAGCTGATTGATCACGACGGCAAAGGAGCGGGATACTTTATTGAGCGCAGCGTAGCAGAAATCGCGGTCACCAAGTTTTTCGGCCAGTACCTCCAGAGGCTCGTCGCTCTGGCGAATGTCAAAACCGCCAAATTTGAGGCGGAACATGGCTATGATCTCGTTTGGTCGGTGTGCTGATCTGATGAGGTCGCGTACCATTATTTTTTATTTTAGGGTTAAGTGAAATGCTTGTTTTTGTCAGTGAAATAGCTGTATCTTGCAAATGGTTAGTTTAAGTAAACGGCTATTTTGTATAAACCAAAGCTAATCTTTGTCGGTTGAACGAAGAAATTTTATCGGCAAAAAGATTTGAACATTAACTTTTCACAATGTCGCCTATTGAGCACCCCTTCATATACCATTGATATTGAAAAGCTTGAATATGTACAAGAAAGAAACATGGTCTCACTGGCACCTCACGTCAGATCGCGGCAGGTCGGTCTGGCAGTTTCGCTCACCAGCAGGTCTGCCTGCTGACTGGTCGGGACAGCTGACCGCGGAGCAGGAGGCCTTTATTGATGCCATGTCAAAGGATTTCATCTATGACAAAAAGCAAAACCCCAATAGCGGCGACCGTGTGTACCGCAGCCAAAGGGATGTGATAGAGCTGGAGCGCGATCGGAGCGACCGCAGTCCCCGCCAGGCAGCGAGGGAGGGTATCCGCTACTATCAGACGCTGCAGACTAAGGACGGCAACTGGCCGGGAGACTATGGCGGGCCGATGTTTCTCCTGCCGGGGCTGGTCATCGCGGCGTATGTCACAGAGTCGCCCTTTACGGCGCCGGAGGCTGCGCTGATGCGTAGATATATGCTGAACCACCAGAATGATGATGGCGGCTGGGGCCTGCACCTGGAGGGCAGATCTACCACGTTTGGTACGGTGCTGCAATATGTAGCCTTACGGTTACTAGGTGCGTCAGCACAGGAGCGGGAGGTGATCAAGGCGCGTCAATGGATACAATCTCACGGAGGCGCTACCGGCATCCCTAGCTGGGGCAAATTCTATCTCAGCCTGCTGGGAGTGTATGAGTGGGAGGGCTGTAATACCCTGCTGCCTGAGCTGTGGCTGCTGCCAAAATCGCTCGCTATCCACCCATCGCACTACTGGTGCCATACGCGAATGGTTTATCTGCCGATGGCTTATTGCTACGGGCATAAGGTGGTGATGCAGCAAACAGCTTTGACAAGCGAGCTACGTGCGGAGCTATACACGCAGGACTATGAAAAGATCCGATGGTCTGCCTGCCGGGATCTTTGCTCGGATACGGATGTCTATTTCCCACAGTCAGCTACGCTGAAATCACTGAACGGCGCACTGAATGTATACGAGAAATTTCACCTGAAAGGTGTGCGGGAGAAAGCGCTGAAATTTGCACTGGACTATATCAATGCCGAGGACCAGCAGACCAACTATATCAATATCGGCCCGGTCAATCAGGCTATCAACTCTATCGCCATCTGGCACGCCTATGGGCGCGAGTCAGAGCAGTTCAAAAGGCATAGAGAGCGCTGGGCCGACTACCTGTGGGTGGCAGAGGATGGCATGAAGATGCAGGGCTACAACGGCTCACAGCTGTGGGATACGGCATTTGCCATGCAGGCGGTAGCGGAGGCGGGCATGGATGCAGAGTTTCCGCAGATGATACAGCGTGGGCATGCATATGTAGATACAAATCAGATACGCGGTGAGGTGGTGGACAGGGAGAAATTCTTTCGTCATACGCAGATAGGAGGGTGGCCCTTCTCCAATGTAGACCACGGCTGGCCTATCACTGACTGTACAGCAGAGGGGATGAAGACCTATATGCTCAACCCTGATGTCGACCCTGATCGACTCTATCAGGCGGTGAATGTGATCCTGTCCTACCAAAATCCTGACGGCGGCTGTGCCAGCTACGAGCTGACGCGCAGCCCTCAGTGGGTGGAGCTGCTGAACCCGTCAGAGATCTTTGGCAATATCATGATAGACTACAGCTATACGGAGTGCACCTCTGCCTGCGTACAGGGGCTGATAGCTTTTCATCTGAAATATCCTGATCACCGCACGGAGGAGGTCAAAACTTTTATTGAGAAGGGCGTAGTGTTTATCTTAAAACAGCAGCGGCCAGATGGCTCGTGGTATGGGTCGTGGGCGGTGTGCTTCACATACGGTACGTGGTTTGGTGTAGAGGCGCTGAGCAGGTACGTGGCTATGAATGGCGCCGGCTGGCAGATGGATATCCGCGACAAAGCCAAAGCGGCTTTGAAGAAAGCGAATGTGTTTCTCCTCTCCAAACAAAACGCTGACGGTGGCTGGGGAGAGTCCTTTGAGAGCTGTGTGCGGAAAGAATACATCCCTTCGGAAAAGTCTCAGGTGGTCAATACCTCATGGGCTTTGCTCTCTCTTCTTGCTGCAGGCTGTGGGGAGAAAGAGAAACTGGAGCAGGCAGCACAACTCATTATTTCCCGTCAGGAAAACAACGGCGACTGGCCGCAGGAGAATATCAGCGGCGTCTTCAATCACAACTGCATGATCACCTACACCAGCTATCGCAATGTCTTCCCGATATGGGCGCTGGGCAGATATGCGGCCCCCAACCCCCAAGGGGGGCTAAAAATGCAACAAGAGGACAAAATGCCGGAACCAGAATTAATGTATTAAAGTCCTCCCTTTGGGAGGATTTAGGTGGGCCGATTATTTGAATGGACTGCGGAGGATATAATGGCGCGGTTTGAGCCTGCCGGTGAAAAGGCCCATTAGGGCATTGATCAGCGGATTGCGGTGCTTAAGGTAGCCATACATGGGCTGAGGTACGGCACCTATGGTACTCTTCACCTCCGGTGCTGTGCGGCCAAAGTGCAGCAGGTGCAGGCCATTCTCTGAGGCGTATTTTACCACATCATATAGCATACGCTGGTAGAGGTTGTGCTCCTTATTGATAGAGTAGTCTATGCCGCAGTAGTGCACCTCTGTCTTGTACGGCAGGATGAAGAGCGACATAAAGCCCACCATCTGCCCATTCAGAAAATACCCGAATACCTTGTACATATCGGGGCTCTGGCGCAGCTGGGCAGGGTAGTAGTCCTTTGGTAGCTTGGCTATATTAAAGTCGGCCTTGTCTGCCACACAGCGGTAGAGCTGATACACCTTATCTATATTGGCCTGTAGCTCATCAGCTGTCAGCTCATGAGAGGTGAGCTGCTGGCTGTGGCTGATGATCTTCCTGGCACGCACCCGGTACTTGGAGCTGATAGCCGCGAGGTAGTCGTCGAAGCTGTGCCACTCCTGTGGTAGCCGCATGCTCATATCGGCCTCTACGTAGATGCGCTTGTAGCAGTATGCCAGGAAGGCCTCGTCAAAATCTCCCACCGGCTCATACATATCCGGCATAAGGACTGCCTTGATATGCCGCCGCTGGGCGAGTATATGATCTATGGTATGCGCCAGAAAATACGACCGCTCCTGCTGTGTGTACTGCGGCAGAAAGGAGATGCCCTGCTCACCGGTGATAAAGAGATTGCCGCTGACCAGCAGTGGCACATCTATTTTTGCTACCAGGCCTTTGGTGAGGTTGAGTAGTTTGTTTTTGATCCCGTTATTATCCTCCGGGAAATAGGCTGTGAGATTAGTACCCCGAAAGCGCACTACCTGAAAATATGCGACACCTATCGGCGCCTCGTTTTTGCGCACCAGCGCGTAGATGAACTCTATCTCGCCCTGCAGCGCATTTTCTAAAAGCTGCAGATAGTCCGGCTGCAGCAGCGGACCGCTATGCTGTGTGAAGCGGTGCCAGTCGGCGGCAGGTACAGCAGCTATGGTATCGTACAAAGTGACATCTACAGCGGTCTCCCGGCTGATAGCAGTACTACGGGAACAAAAATTCAGAGACATGCAGCTGGACATATCGCTTTGGGTCTGGAAATCGGGAGTAGGCATGACAACATAGACGAATGAGGTTCAATTTTATGTCAAAGGTGTGTTTTTTATTTTAATCAACAGTCGGACAGAAATACGATCTAACCGCAAAGGACACAAAGATCGCGAAGGTTTATAAAATGATCTTTGCGCCTGCCTGACGGCAGTCAGGTTCTCCGCGATCTTGGCGTTTGATAATTTGTAGTATTTTCAGCCTGTGGCAAGATGCCAACTATGCCGCACAATATAGAACCAACCAGTGCGTTTTAGCAAAAATTTAATCTATGAGAAAACTAACCTGCGTGACGATACTGTGCTGTATGGCCATACTGGCCACTGCGGCAGATACCCAAGGAAAAGGCACTACTAATAAGAAGCTTTTTATCGGCTTCAACTTTGCACCGGGTGTAGGCTTTCGCACCCTGCACCTTTTAGATGGCAGCAATGGCCGGGCAGAAGCGTATGCTTTGTACCAAAAAAATGACAAACCAATATTCGGCTATAACCTCGGAGTTGATGTGACTTATAAGTTCACGCGCACAATAGGACTGCAAACAGGAGCATCCTATTCAATGAAGGGACTTTTATATAGCGCCGCTTCCACGTTTAGTGCCCAACCGACTACCTATTCTACATTGTATCGCTTCCATTTTATTGATGTACCATTACTGGCAAAGTTTTATGCGGCAAAGGGCAGCTTGAAGTTTATAGGAGGTGCGGGTCTTGTTCTTAATTTTCTCTTTGGCCAGCAAGATATCTCTGAAACTGTACAAGGCGGACAAACAACCTATCATACAAGCCACACCTGGCTACCTGCACCAAAGGGGCCTAACATTTTCACGATGTCGGCACTCGCCAGCGCAGGAGTAGACTATCGCATCAATGCGCGCATAGGCATACGCGCAGAGCCTTATTTCAGTCATGGATTTCTTCCATTTGTCAGATATGGTATCAAGACATACCTATAGACAGCAGGTGTCAATTGTGCTTTCTATTTTGGTGTGAAATAACCCCTACACATTCCACACCTGACCTGCTGCAAAGAGTACGGCAAACAGGAAAGTAGAGATAGCCAGCTGCGGCAGATAGGGGTCAAAGTCGCGAGGCTCTTTTACCCGCCAGACCAGGATCACATTGCGCCAGAAGAGGGGCATGGTGAGGATGAAGACAAAGGCCACAGACGATACCAGGTGCATAGCCACAAAGGTGATAGCCGCCGCCCAGCCTACGGTGAGGAGCAGTGTATGGTAGATGCGGGCATTGCGGTCGCCCATTTTGACCACGATGGTGTTCTTGCCTGCTTTGGCATCGCTGATGCGGTCGCGCATGTTATTCAGATTGAGCACTCCCGTGGCGAAACAACCCACTGCCACACCCGGCAGCAGCACCGAGAGGTCGAGGGTGTGCGACTGAAGGTAGTAGCTGCCACCCACACCCACCAGGCCAAAGAACAGCAGCACAAATACATCGCCCATGCCGTGATAGCCATAGGCACCGGAGCCGATGGTGTATTTCAGCGCAGCGACTATAGCACCTATGCCTACGGCGAGGAATATGAGTGCCGGGATGGCCTGCTCCTGTAGCGAGGCATATATCAATCCACAGCCACTCCCGAGGCACAAAGCGCCACAGATGATGATAGCGGTACGTATCTCACTAAATGACAGTATACCTGCCTGTATCGCCCTCTTAGGCCCTATACGGTCGTCGTTGTCGGTGCCTTTCTCGCTATCGCCGTAGTCATTGGCGAGGTTAGATAAGACCTGTAGCAGCAGCGTGGTGAGCAGTGCCAGGCCAAATACCAGCCAGCTGAACTGCTGATGATAGGCGATAAAAGAGCCAACGATGATGCATGAAAAGGAGAGGGGCAGCGTACGCAGGCGAAAGGCGTACAGCCAGGCTTTGACTTTAGACGGCTGATCCATGCGCCTAAAGTACTGGTTTTTAGGATTTGGGCAACCGTCTGCAGACGCTTAAAGTATAGCGAGCAAAATCCGACTGAGAAAAAATAGTGACCCGCGTAGACCGCACATCAAGGAATAAACTCCACAAATACTGCTGGTACTAATATTGCCAGTATGGGGGTAGAAACAAAAAAAATCAAACACACATGAAAAAGCTAAAGATCGCTATGGGCCTGGGTGCAGCAGCGCTGCTCCTGACCCTCTCTGCCTGCAAAAAGGACAGCAATAATAACAACACAGAAACATGCGACAGCGGCCTGCTCTGTGCCCACGTGGATGGCGTGAGCTACACAGCCAAAGCATACAACTTTACCAGGGGCAGCATTTTCACCAGCTCATCTTACAACGGCTCCTATGGCCAGCTGGTAGCCAGCTCTACCTCTACTGGAGGATACTATATGAATATCTCCGGCAATAACAGTGATGGCAATTCTGATGCAACCTGGGAGATAGACATGCGCATCACACAGCTTCCTACCGTAGGCGGCACCTATACCTCTCAGGCGGGTTCGGCTTCATTTGACTACTATGCCGGCACCTCCAGCAATCAGCTGCACTACGTGACCGATGCGAGTCACACCGGCACCGTGACCATCACCAAAATAGATACAGTGGCCAATCAGGTATCCGGTACATTTAGCTTTGAGGCCAATACGCCATCAGGCCAATCGCAGACACCGGCCACCCACTCTATTACGTCGGGCTCATTTACCGACCTCATCATCCGTAGGTAAGATCATGGTATAAGCAAGAGAAGAGCGGCAGGGTTTACCTTGCCGCTTTTTTTAGTGGTCCACCTCACCATCAAACTGTTTTATACTGCGGTCACTTTCACACCATGCAGTATCGCCTCCAGCAGCACCTCGGTATCTATATCTGCCAGCTTCTTAAACTTGATGCAGTAGCCTGTCACACTGGCTTTGCCTATATTTTCGCCATAGGTATCAGAGAGGTACTTTTTATCCTTCAGGCCGAGGATATAGACCGATATCCCGGTGGTATTGCCGCTCATCCCGATCTGAAAGAAATCCTTCGTTTTGCCCCCGGCATACTGCAGTACCTGCAGGCCATAGCCGATGGTAGGATTGGCCACCACCTTGCCTCTCTCATCCACCCCGCTATCATACCAGAGCCTGATGCCGGGCAGCGCCTTTAGGATGCGGTCATGCAGTGCCTGCATATCTGCGCGCTTGGGCTCCGGCTGGCCGGCTATGAGAGCCTCTATCTGCTGGTGTATGGTCACATGGCGGGATTTATCGGAGCAATATAATCATAAACAAAAAATAGAGCTGTTGCTGTTCACGCTTGTGAACGTTGTTCATGCTCACGGGTATTGTAAACCAGCACGAACAAGACATAGGAGGCTGCTCTAAAATGTTAAGTTTATGTTATGTCATTATTAATTCTGTAGCTTAGCCTGCAAAGCACTTTACAACATGACAAAACAGTTACTCTCATTGGCGGGAGCCGTACTATTCACACTAGCCACTATGGCGCAGTCATCTGCATACACCTTTATCCATCTCTCAGATATCCACGTGTCTACCGTCACCTCGGCGGTCAACTCCTGCGATGTGAATGGTGCCAAAGCCGGCTGCTACCTCCGGGAGTTTGCTGCCATGTCTCCCAAGCCTGCGTATGTACTCGGCACCGGAGATATCTCCAACATAGGCAATAGCACCGCAGTACCCGGAGGCATGTACAGCGCGCTGACGCAGTACCTCTATCCGCGCAATCTGACGTACCCCGGCGTAGGAGATCTCTATATAGACTCAGCTAAAACGATTCCTATCTACCTCGCCCCCGGCAATCATGAGTACTACACCTCATTGACGTCTTTCTCCTTTAGCACGCAGACACTGCCATATGTAGACTCGCTGCCAAACTTTATCAAGTATATAGGCCCGGACAGTGACTATGCGGTGAGTACGCCGATATCTGTCACGCTCTTCATGCGCTCGGGCCATGATATATCCTACCTGACCTCTACAGACCCCAAGGGCTCCGGCTATACCACCGGCCAGATAGACTGGCTGCGGTCAGAGCTGATGGCCAACCAGAACAAGCGCAAAATCATAGTGATGCACCACCCGCCATCTGATGCGGCCGGCTATGCCTGTGGCAATGCTACCTTTAGCGGCAATGGCAATGACTCCAGCTCCTCCTTTGTAGATCACAGGCTGGGCTTCATACACCTGTGCGACTCCTTTCAGGTAGACTTGGTGCTGGCAGGCCACGTACACCAAAATGTGGTGGTAAATAAACACGGCCATGTGATAGATGAGAACTGCGACACCTGTGGCACGCGCTATGTGCAGACGGGCCCGGCCTTTGCGGGCTGCTATCGGGTCATCTCTGTAGACTCGTCCTTTGTCTCCGTGAGCCGGCCTATGCTGAGTTGCGACTCCAGCGCCTCTACCGGTATGCCGGTGCTGCAGCGCGAGCTGGAGCTATCCGTCTACCCCGAGCCGAGCAATGGCCTCTTCAACGTGAGCCTGGGCCAGAGCATGCCGGTAGATATCCGCGTCTACAATATGCTGGGCGAGACAGTCTACCACCAGCGCAGCGAGGACCTGGTACACCAGGTAGACCTGCGCTCACAGCCTGATGGTATGTACCTGCTCCAGATCACCTCAGATCATGATGGCGAGCCTGTGGTCTATACGTTGAAATATCCTCTCATAGTAGCTAAATAAAAGTTCCTGGCAGGATAATGTACGGGCTGAGCCTCTCTACGGCACCAGATAGCGTATTCACGCTTGTTCACGGTGTTCACACTCATGGGAACCGTGAACAGCGTGAACAGGCGTGAACGCTTCTTACAGCTCTAACAACTCTTACGGCGAAGGCAGCGATGAGGTGTGGCTACTGTCGTTGGGCTTCGCTGTTGTTTGATTGGATGCAAGAAGAGGCTGGTGACCGTCGTTGATGTTTAGTGCGCTAGTACGTCACCAGTGATACGCGCTGTGGCTGATACGCGCAGGTCGCAAGTGATATTGTGCTAAATATCAAAGGAAGGTAGATCAAGCTTCTCCAAACAGTACTTTTGCACAAAATAATAATAGTCATAAGTGTCAAAAAAATATGTGGATCGTATCTGTTTTTGAATGTACTCCTTGCATTTTAATAGTGCTTCACTATACCTATTTTGAATTACCATCATAGTAAGTATGGCGTCAGAATACTGTTGTTCTTTCTGCATTCCTAGAATCTCTAAAAAATCGTCGTAAGTTTTTATTTTTTCAATATTCTGATCACAAAGAGATTGTAGATTTTCAAATAACTTTGGAAGCTTGAGAATCATATCCTCAATATCCGAAAATTGGATGCTGAAACTTCCTATAGCAACCGGTGGCATCACATATATGCCGACACTCCGGAAGCTCAGTGGAAGCTTTTTATTATTTTCTAATTGAGGAACAATAGTCCAAAAGTATTCGTCAATAGCCATAGGTTTGCACAGCACTATTCCTACCCATACATTCTCTTTATAATTCTTAATAAACATAAGCTCATAGAAGAATTTGTTATATACTTTGAAAGCGCTATGAGCATTAAATTTCCATCCCTTAGACTTGGCAATAGATTTTATTTGATTAATTCCTGCTTTTTTTATCGGAGACTCAGCCATATTAGTTCTTTGATGTCAATATAAGTAAAGTAGCTGATGCTGTCTGGAGATGGAGGTAGGGTGGAGGGAGTGGTTATACAGACCTACCCCTTTTAACAACCCTTAAGACCTTATTATAAGCCCTGTTTGGAAAATCAGACAGTATCGCCTATCTTTGGCACTCCAAATTTTTGGAAAGTAGTGTCATGTTCCCTTTCGGGTAGGCACTGTTATCACTCAAAACATAAAGATTCTGCATGGCTAAAAAGCAAGAGCAGCGGAGATTGGACTTTTCCAAGATCACGATCACGCTGGCGTCGCCTGACGCAATTCTCAGCCGTTCACACGGTGAGATCAAAAAACCAGAAACCATCAACTACCGTACGTACAAGCCTGAGATGGAGGGCCTGTTTTGCGAGCGTGTATTCGGCCCTACCAAGGACTACGAGTGCTACTGCGGCAAGTACAAGCGTATCCGCTACAAAGGCATCGTGTGCGACCGCTGCGGTGTGGAGGTGACTGAGAAGAAAGTACGCCGTGAGCGCATGGGCCACATCAAGCTCACCGTGCCTATCGTACACATCTGGTACTTCAAATCCCTGCCAAACAAGATCGGCTACCTGCTGGGTATGAGCTCCAAGAAGCTCGAGAGCGTGGTCTACTACGAGCGCTACATAGTGGTACAGCCGGGTAAGGCTGCCAAGGGCGTACTCGTACAAACCGAGAAGGGAGAGGAAACTAAAAACCTCAACTACCTCGACCTGATCACAGAGGAGGAGTATCTGTCCGTATTTGACAATGAAGAATTTAAGAATAACCACCTGCTGAGCGACGATGATCCGGACAAGTTCATCGCACGCATGGGTGCTGATGCGGTCAAGGACCTCCTGAGCCGTATCAACCTGGACGACCTCTCATTCAGCCTGCGTCACGCAGCTGCCACGGAGACCAGCCGCCAGCGTAAGGCAGAGGCCCTGAAGCGTCTGAGCGTAGTGGAGTCATTCCGCGAGGCCAATGAGCACCATGAGAATAAGCCTGAGTGGATGGTCGTGCAGTACCTGCCGGTGATACCACCTGAGCTGCGTCCGCTCGTACCACTGGATGGCGGCCGTTTCGCATCCTCTGACCTGAATGACCTCTATCGCCGTGTTATTATCCGTAACAACCGTCTCAAGCGTCTGATCGAGATCAAGGCCCCTGAGGTGATCCTGCGTAATGAGAAGCGTATGCTCCAGGAGGCCGTAGACAGCCTCTTTGACAACTCGCGTAAGTCTAACGCCGTGAAGGCAGAAGGCGGCCGCGCACTGAAGTCTCTCTCTGATGTACTGAAGGGCAAACAAGGCCGCTTCCGTCAAAACCTCCTCGGTAAGCGTGTGGACTACTCTGGCCGTTCGGTCATCGTGGTAGGCCCGGATCTGAAGCTGCATGAGTGCGGCCTGCCTAAGGATATGGCAGCCGAGCTCTTCAAGCCATTTATCATCAGGAAACTGATAGAGAGAGGTATCGTAAAGACTGTAAAATCAGCTAAGAAACTGGTAGATAAGAAGGAAGGCGTGATCTGGGATATCCTGGAGAACATCCTGAAGGGACACCCTATCCTTCTGAACCGTGCCCCTACACTCCACAGGCTTTCTATCCAGGCGTTCCTGCCTAAGCTGGTAGAAGGTAAGGCGATCCAGCTGCACCCACTCGTTTGCTCGGCATTCAACGCCGACTTTGACGGTGACCAGATGGCGGTACACGTACCACTGAGCAATGCTGCGATCATCGAGGCTCAGCTCCTCATGCTCGCCAGCCACAATATCCTCAACCCGCAAAACGGTACACCTATCACCCTGCCATCTCAGGACATGGTGCTCGGTCTGTACTACATGACCAAGGAGCGCCGCTCTGTAGGTGACAATAAGGTGAAGGGCGAAGGCCTGACCTTCTACGGTGCTGAGGAGGCAGTCATAGCATTCAACGAAGGCCGTGTAGAACTGCACGCTGTAGTGAAATGCCGTGTACGCGTGAAGAATGAAAACCACAAGCTGGTGACCAAGGTGATCGAGACTACTGTAGGCCGTATCATCGTAAACCAGGCTGTGCCGGAGCGCGTAGGATATGTAAACAAACTGCTGGGCAAGAAGCAGCTGAAGGATGTCATCGGCCAGATCCTGGCAGAGACAGATATCCCTACTACTGCACGCTTCCTGGATGATATCAAGAAACTTGGCTTTACCTATTCATTCCGTGGTGGTCTGTCTTTCAACCTGAAGGACGTGGTCGTACCGGACCTGAAAGAAAAGCTGGTGAAAGAAGCAAACGCCAAGGTAGACGAGATCACCGAGTCATACCAGATGGGCTTCATCACTGACAAGGAGCGCTTCAACCAGGTAGTAGATATCTGGACCGCTACGGATAACAGGCTGACCAACTCCCTCATGAAGCAGATCAGCGAAGACCGTCAGGGCTTCAACTCTGTATTCATGATGCTGGACTCAGGTGCCCGTGGTAGCAAGGCGCAGATCAAGCAGCTCTCCGGTATGCGGGGTCTGATGGCCAAGCCGCGTAAGTCTGGCTCTACAGGCAATGAGGTAATCGAGAACCCGGTACTTTCAAACTTTAAGGAAGGCCTCTCCGTACTCGAGTACTTCATCTCTACTCACGGTGCCCGTAAGGGTCTCTCTGATACGGCCCTCAAGACGGCTGATGCGGGATACCTGACACGTCGTCTCGTAGACGTAGCACAGGACGTAGTGATAGCAGACGAAGACTGTGGTACCCTGCGCGGTATCACTATCTCAGCGCTGAAAGATGGCGATGATATAGTAGAGCCACTGACAGACCGTATCCTCGGCCGCGCCTCTCTGCAGGATATCTACCATCCGGAGAATGACGAACTGCTGGTGGAAGCGGGACAAGAGATAAATGAGTTTACCGCCCGTATCATAGCAGAGGCTGGTGTGGAAGAAGTAGAAATACGCTCCGTACTGACCTGCGAGAGCAAGAAGGGCGTATGCGTGAAGTGCTACGGCCGCAACCTGACCAACAACCGTACTGCTGAGACCGGTGATGCTGTAGGTATCATCGCAGCGCAGTCTATCGGTGAGCCGGGTACACAGCTGACACTCCGTACCTTCCACGTGGGTGGTATCGCCTCCATGAGCGCTACTGAGTCACAGCTCACAGCCAAGTTTGACGGTGTGGTAGTATTTGATGGTGTACGTACCATCGCCACTACAGACGAGTCTGGCGAGAAAGTGAATGTGGTGATAGGCCGTACCGGCGAGGTACGTATCGTGAAGGAAGATAATCCTGACAAGGTGCTCATCTCAAATCACATCCCATACGGTTCATTCATCTATGTGAAGGATGGCAAGCCGGTGAAGAAGGGTGAGGTGATATGCAAGTGGGATCCGTACAACAACGTGATCGTGTCTGAAGTAGCCGGCAAGGTGAAGTTTGAACACATCATAGAAAACGTGACCTACCGCGATGAGATGGATGAGCAGACAGGCCACCGCGAGAAGGTGATCATCGAGACCAAGGATAAGACCAAGATACCAACCATCCTCGTAGAGGCGGGCAAGGAAGGCAAGCAATACAACGTGCCTGTAGGCAGCCACATCGTGATAGAAAACGGTGAGTCTGTGAAACAAGGTCAGATCCTGGCCAAGATCCCGCGTGTGATGGGCAAGGTGAAGGATATCACCGGTGGTCTGCCACGTGTCACGGAGCTCTTTGAGGCGCGTAACCCATCTAACCCTGCTACTGTAGCAGAGATCGACGGTGTGGTACGTTTCGGTGGTATCAAGCGTGGTAACCGTGAGATCATCATCGAGAGCCGTGAGGGTGAAACCAAAAAATACCTCGTGCCGCTGTCCAAGCATATCCTCGTGCAGGAGCAGGACTTCGTACGTGCCGGTACACCGCTCTCTGACGGTGCTATCACGCCGAGCGATATCCTCTATATCAAAGGACCATTTGCCGTACAGGAATACCTGGTAAATGAGATCCAGGAGGTATACCGCCTGCAGGGTATCAAGATCAATGACAAGCACATCGAAGTGATCGTACGCCAGATGATGAGCAAGATGATCATAGACGATCCGGGTGACACGAAGTGTCTGGAGGGTGAGTCAGTGAATAAGTTTGAGCTGCTCGCTATCAATGATGAGCTGTTTGACAAGAAGGTGATCACTCAGGCAGAAGACTCTGAGACGCTGAAGCCGGGCCAGATCGTATCTCTGCGCCGTGTACGTGAGGAGAACTCCATACTGCGCCGTGCAGATAAGAAGCTGGTAGAATACAGGGATGCATTCCCTGCTACGGCTACACCGCAGCTGCAGGGTATCACCCGTGCGTCACTCTCTACTGAGTCATGGATCTCGGCAGCTTCCTTCCAGGAGACTACCAAGGTACTCTCATCCGCATCGATCGCGGCCAAGCAGGACTTCCTCGAAGGCCTGAAGGAAAACGTGATCGTGGGCAAGAGGATACCTGCAGGTACAGGCCAGCGCAGATTTGATCATATGATCGTGACTAATCAGGAGGACATAGACCGCCTGAACAGCAGCGCTCCTAAGAAAGAGGAGAGCGGCATCGAGCTGATAGGATAGTTCTGGTGGCTGTTGGCTGGCGACAGTTGGCAGGTACTTTGAATAAAATAGATACTCCCGTCTGATGATTCAGGCGGGAGTTTTTTTATGTCTTGTTCACGCTTGTTCGCGGTAGCTATGAGCGTGAACAGCGTGAACAGAATGAATAAGTGTAAACAAGCGCTAACACCTGGGAAGCATATGGCGGATAGAGGCTCATAGAGGACTATATGACAGATTGGTATTTAAAAGCAGGCGTTGTATTTCTTTACGATGCCTTCGTAATCTTCGAAGTTGAAGCCCGGCTGTTCAGACTCCTGCATCAGTGAAGGACATTTGTCAAAGAGTTTTTTGAAAACGCGGCTGAGAGGAGTGCTACCTACTGCATAGGGCAGTGGTTTATCTTTGACCGTGATCTCTGTCCACTGCCGCCATTGGCCTGGCTGTACAGTAGTCTTCCAGTTTCTGATGCCATCTACTCCCGCGGGGCCGAGGCTGCTAAAGTGGTGGTAGATATTTCCTGCTATGACATACATCTGTGCGTAGGGCCCGTCTGCCAGCATTTGTACTAGCTTATTGCCACCTATCACACGCTTGTTTGTGTACTTGACATCGCCTGTGATCACGTACGCGATATCCTTGTTTTGAATTTTCTCTTTTGTCTTATCTGCATGGATGATGAAGGTGTGCCAGGTGTTGATATTAGCCTGCACATTGAAGAGCACAGTGATCGATTCATCATCTATCGTGCCTGTCACGATCTTGCCATCAGTGAGTATCAGTGTATCAATAGGTCTGGTTTCAGCCTTGGTGCCGAGTGCGAGCAGGCATAGCAGCGGCAGTAGTAGTTTTCTCATGTTCATTGTTTTTTTCAAAACTAATAAAAACATTGACGTAGCGAATGAAATCGTGTTTTACTTCGCAAAGGCGCCGATAGCCCGTGCATACTCTACCGGTACCTCTAGCTGTGGGAAGTGGCCACTCGTGCGCAGCTCCGTGACCTGGTAGCCGGGTACTTCCTTTTGCCAGCGGGTCAGGTATTCTTTTGCAGAAAAGAACTTATCACGCATGCCCCATACGATCTGTCCCGGCAGGTGTAGCTTGTGAAACTTGGTCAGCGTCTCATTGTAGAATTTACCTGAGCGAAGCATCTCCATCATCAGGATATAGTTAGCATAGCGGTCATCGGGCGTTTGGTGTACCATGAGAAAGGTGCCCTCATACTTGCGATATATGTGGCGATCAGCAAAAGCACTGGCCGCCATGACCTTCACGGAGAAGCCTTTATCCAGGTAAAGCCAGCGGCCTATTCTGCCATCCATAAGGGACAGCCCGCGGGCCGCACTGCTTTCATTGAGATCCCAGCAGAAGGTATTGGTGAGGGTCACAGAGCTGATGCGCTCAGGTATCTCTACCGCTGCTCGTAGGCCTATAGGGCCACCGAGGTCATGTACTACCAGGTGTATATCAGACAGGTCCAGCTCGCGTATGAAATGCACCAGCCGCTGGGAATGAGCCAGTGGTGTCAGGGCGGCTCTGCCGTCGCGCTCGGACCGGCCAAAGCCCAGATGGTCCGGTACGATACACCTGTAGCTGCTACTGAGCTGGGATATGAGCGGGGCATAGAGTGCAGACCACTCCGGTATGCCATGTACGAAAAGGATGGTCTTGCCGGACCCTTCGTCCCGATAGTGCATCTGGCGGCCATGTATAGAGATAAAGTGCGAGGCAGCGGAGGGGATAGTCTGAGAGGAAGGCATTGGACTTTGAGTTTAAGAGTCTTCTACGCTATCAATATTTAAAACCGAGGCCCTTCTTTTTGCCATCTTCCATGCGGAGGTCGGAGAGGTCTTCCAGCGTGATACTCTCCAGCATCTCAGGTGTGCGGGCGGCCTTTTCTATCCCAGCCAGGCGTAGGTTCTGATTCTGTATGATGTCTTGTACCATTTTCCGTATTTCCCGGGCATTACCAAAGTATTTGTCACGTGTCTCGTACAGATGCTTTACATACTTCTGCAGATAGTCATAGGCGGCATCGGTGAGGCGCACCTTCTCAGAGCGGAAAAGATTGATTGCTATTTTGAAGAGCTCTTCGTGCGTATAGTCACTGAACGTATAAATCCGGTCAAAGCGAGATTTGAGGCCGGGATTGCTCTCCAGAAACCTATTCATCGGCTCGGTATAGCCTGCTACGATCACAGCAAAATCCCCCCGCATATCCTCCATGCGCTTTAGTAGCGTCTCTATCGCCTCACGGCCAAAATCATTGCCCTCACTGAGTGCATATGCCTCATCTATAAAGAGTACACCTCCTTTGGCCTCACGTATCTTCTCGTCTGTCTTGATCGCTGTCTGGCCTACATAGCCTGCCACCAGCCCCTGCTTGTCCAGCTCTATCATGTGGCCCCGCTCCAGCAGCCCCAGGGCCTTGAATATTTTGCCCATGATACGTGCCACAGTGGTCTTGCCTGTACCGGGATTGCCCAGAAAAACGGTATGCAGTGAGAACTTATTAAGCACGTCCTTGCCTATATCATTGTAGAATCGGATGAGCTTTACCAGCTCATTGATCTCGTTTTTGATATTATCTATTCCTACCAGCTCATTTAGCTCGTCCATGGCGCTCTGCAGCAGACGTTCATTGATGGTGATATGGTATTTCTTTTTGTCCCGCTGCTTGAATACCAGCTCTATATCCTCCTTCTCTATTGTGCTCAGTGCTTCTTTACTGGCATCCTTGAGGTCTGGTTGCTTCATCATGCGTAGGCCGAGGTTCATCTTGGCCTCTTCGATGAGGCTGATAGCATACCGCGCGTTACCAAATGTACGGTCACGGTTTCTAAAGCCCTCCATGAGTTGCTCACCCAGATACGCGCTCGCATCATCGGTCAATATAACATTGCGGTCCAGTGCCGCCTTGATGGCTATGGCGTGCAGCTCGTCCGGTGTGAAATCCTCAAAGTGGAAGTAATTTGCGATACGGGATTTCAGGCCCGGATTGGACTTGAGAAAAGTCTCCATCTCTTTGGGATATCCGGCAAACATGATCGCTATATCACCGGTGCCATCACTCATTTCTTTGATCAGTACTTCTATAGCCTCTTTGCCAAAGTCTTTTGCGTCCTCACCCTCTCGGGAGAGTGCATAGGCCTCATCTATAAATAGTATTCCACCTTTTGCCTCTTCCAGCACTTTTTTCACTTTGGGGGCGGTCTGGCCTATGTATTCGCCTATCAGGTGTGACCTGTCTACTTCCTTCACGTGGCCTTTGCTGAGCAGGCCCATTGATTTGTATATCTGCCCCAGGCGCTTTACCACGGTTGTTTTGCCAGTCCCCGGGTTTCCTACAAAGACCGAGTGCAGGTTGATGCTCTCAGAGTCGTTGAAGCCGCGCTCTTTGCGGATCTTGAGGAAATTGAGATAGGAAATGTGATTAGTGATTTCCTTTTTCAACTCGTCCAGGCCTACCAGCTCGCCGAGGCGCAGCAGCTGCATATCCAGGGTCTCCTCAGGCTCGTCGGGCGTAGCGATGGCTATGTGCGGATGCGGTATATGCTCTATATCTACATCGCCCTCTACATCATCTTCGCCGGTGGTGAGGTGCAGGATGGCTATCACGCAGTCCATAAAGGTGATCTCAAGACGATAGTTGCTGTCCTTCCACGTGCCGGGGGTATCGTTTCCCCAGCCTTCATTGAAGGTGATCTGCTCATGCTCTTCACCCTTTACCTTGCGGAAACGTTCGATACGGGCTTTGAGCAGGCCGGCTGCGTTGTACCAGTTGAATACGATCTCGCAGTTCCATGGTTTTAGCAGCTTATTCTGCGCCAGAAACTCAATATAAAGATACTGTGTATGCTCACGGTCTATGGTGCGGAGATAGACTTTGTGGTCATTATTCACTGCATTGTAGTCGCCGGTAAAGAAGCGCACAGACTTGACATCAAAGTACGGGTTATTCTGTAGTGTCACTGCACCGGCGTTTTCTACAAAGAAATGGCGGCTGCCCACCAGTTCCTCATCTATATATGCCTCCCAGCTATATTCACCCTCAGCCCAGAAAGTGCCTGCATTGGCAGTGCCCCAGCCTTTATTGACATAGACTACATTCTCATCCAGGCGCACCTTGCGTCGCTCCTCCTGGTTGCATATTTCTCGCTTCTCAGTGCCCGTATGGGCGTATGCCTTGATCCGTATATGAGCCTCCCAGTCGGCCTCATCAAAGAGCTTATTGTAAAAAGCCAGCTCAGCAGAGACATAGGTCAGTTCACTTTTGTCATACACTGTACGGTATTCGCGGGTACGGTTGGCCAGCCACTCGTCAGAGGCGAATATCTTCAGGGTCTTAAATTTATAGTTCTTCATCCGGGGTCTCGTATGCTATATAGAGTGAGGCTTTATAGCCGGCGTTGCTTTTCTCACAGCGAAATGCTTGCCAGCAGCCCTTTTTTTTAAATAATTTATACCGCTGACACTAAATTGATATGTAAAAACCACATTTTATGCCATAAATATTAACAAAGGCTAAAATACTACCCCGATCATACGCAGTCATGGTTGTATACAGATTTCATGGGGATGCTGATATAGCTTCCTTATATATTTGAGGGTCATTGGCTATGAGCCCTGGTGGCGGCAGTCTTCCTGCGCCCGAGAAATGGTACAATCACTATATATAGCGGATTGACTGCAAATAACAAGGTGGGAATACTGATATGGGGGAAGAAGATATTCATAAAATACGTAATACCAAGATGCATAGACAGGAGCAATAGTGCGTATAACAGGGCGGGACGCCTACCCGTCAGCAGTACTAAAGCACAAAGTTCAAGTAATAGTGATCCCGCTAGTAAAAGTTTCGTAAGCTGTGGGTGCTGGAGGATAAACTGTGCACGGGCTATGCCTGCGGCATGGAGCGACGGATCACCGGAGGTATAGTAAGCATAGTCAAAGGATTTTATAATTTGTAGCGTGAGGTAGGGTGAGTCTGATACCCAGTGCAGCGGTGAGGCCACCAGCTTTGATATAGCAGCAAGGGTATAAACGGCTGCTATAGCCTGCAGGGGAAACTGAAATCTATTGCGCCTCAGATCCGGTGCGCTGCCCGCATTATAGAGCATATATGCGAGGGATTGTCCCAGCCAGGTGAGTGACATCAGGCCATCGCGTCCCATCACACCGTTGCTTTCACCTATGGCAAATATAAATATTGATAGTACAAAGATGACTAAAGTAACGAGTGCAATACGTATCTCCAGAACATATAAAGCCATAAGCGCAAAAAGAATGATGGCTATTGCGATCTTGACCGGCACAAGCATAAGATAATAAGTGCCCGAAAAAGACAAGATGCCGGAAGGATAGGGAGCTGATGCATACTGGAAGAGCATAGCGGTAGCCTGCAGGTAGTACCATATAGCAAATGATACCTTCAGACATAGCCACTCAGTGTCCCCATACTGCCGTGACCATATTTTACTCCACACAGTGTTTATATAGTGTGATTTCATTTGTATAGAATTGGCCTGAGGATATATGTATGGTCTGCATATTGACATAGATAGTGTCGATGCCGGGTCTTGCGGTCTGATTTGCCAGGAGAAGCTGGTATAAAGCACGTCCTACTGTACTATCTATAGATGCCTGTACAGACTGGTCTGAAGATGACACCGGATACTGGGCCATAAGATGATAGTATAAATGGCTGAGATCCGCGGCACCAGGTGTAAAATAACGGTGCAGAGGAACCATCTTGCCATGTTCATCTCTGATCAAAAAAGTCTGGGCATGGTCAGGAAACTGGCTATACATGGGGTAGCGCGAGAACGGCTGAACCTCAGGTAGTAGTAACGATAGTATGATGTAAAAACAAAAAATAAAATAAGTATAACCATCTGATAGCCACGGTGCACGGGCTAGTAACCAGTGCCAACCCCTTCTGATCATAAAGTAGATATCACGACCTCTGATAATAACCAAAGTCAATAGCAGCAAGCCGGCCAGATCATAGCTGATCCACCTCAACCCTCTATCCCGGCTGCCCTCCAGGTAGAAGACCAGCACCGCCTGAACAACCCCCGTCAAGACTCCTATGCGCCTATTTGCGGTGGCTTTGGTGAGCAGCCATGCTGACCAACAGCCTGCTACTGCCGGATAAAAGAACTTTGCAATAATATATAGGGGCAGAAATGCATTAGGGAACCATGACCGATAGGCTTGCAGATCCCCTTCAAAATAGAAACTGATCCAATGATAGCGATTGAAGATAAGAGGAATGAGTGCCAAAAATAAGGTAAGGTATGGCAACTGCCGTTTCATGGTATACCGGATTACTGTTTACGTAGCAGTGCTCCACTCAGCCCGGCAAAGCCCGATACAAGCCCGCCTATCACACCGGTGAGGAGTAGCAGCAGCCAGTAGCTGCCCTGTAGGGGAAAAAGCATAGCGATACGCTGCGAGAGAATGTGGTCATTACCAAAGTCGAGGCGCGCCGCCACTCCCGCCCATAGTATAAATACCCCGAGAAATGCTGCTAAGAATGCCAGTCCCGGCTTTAACCTCAAAAGATAGCTTAGGATAAAAGCAACTATGGCGATACTCCACCATGGTGCAAAATTCTGTACGATGGCGCTCACCATGGCGATTGCTACGATAGGGAATAAGAGTTTCATGCTGTGTTGTTTCTTTTTCTTAAAGCTAGATGCCGGATACTTGTATTTCGATGCTTCTTGCTGGTTTCTTGATACTTGGTACCGGTTATTGCCTTAGTATTGGGTACCTGGTTTCTAGCACCCGGCATCTATTTATTAAAGGTGATCTTATACAGTTTGTCCCGATCCAGTTGCGCTTTCGGCTCAAACTTTGCTACATAGTAGTCGCCCTTTGCCCAGGTATCTACCATATTGTCATAGAATTTGCTACCCGGATTGCCGCTTTCACCACCCGGATACAGGCAGTACCCCTTCATCTCACCAAAGTCTACGATCATCCGCCAGCTAGGGCCGTGGTCATGGCTGGTGGCATTCACTATGCCACGGTTGCCTCCGCAATACACATTCATCCGGCTAAAGGCGTCAAGCTGCGGTGAGAGGTGATGTACCATTGTAGCTTTATAGCTACCCCAGTCTTTTACCTTATCCAGCGAACCGTATTTGTCTTTTAGCTGCTTCATCGCCTTGTCAAAACTCATCAGCACGATCATATCACGCGTCTCGCGCTCACCGGTTTGCAGATTGTCATAGAAGGTACTCGTACTGTCATCTCTCAGGAAGTAGGCCGTGCGGTACGTATTCGGCTTGCGCATAGGCAGGGTAGGGTCGCCCATCTCGTCCCACAGTAGCGGATAGAGCACGTCCGTCCAGGCCTCGTAGTACACAGTGGTCTTGCTGTCTGCATTGTCATAGTAGTCCCATTTGTCCAGCGCGGTGATGGCTTCCACCTCATCGGCAGTCAGCTTGCTGCGGTCTATCACGCGCAGTAGGGTAGGGAGGGTGAGGGAGGCTATCGTGTTATAGTTGTCCCGCTGCATATGCTGCATATAGGCTACGTCCATCTTCTGCGAGTCAGAGAGTAGGTGATTGATACGCATGGCCCGTGGGTTTTCATAGATACCTACGTGCGTGATGGGGTATGGGTACGTCTCATCTACCGGAAACTGATTGGCACTGCTCACAAAACCGCGCTCCGGATTCTTCACAGTAGGATTATGCGCATTGGGTATGATCCGGTGCCAGTCACTGGCAGAGGTACTGCCATCTGCTACAAACTCATGCGTGAGTGGATGTGTACCCTGTTCCTTGATGGCTATATCGCCGCTACGGGAGGCAAATACGAAGTTCTGCGTGGGGCAGGAGTAATTATTCAGAGCATCGAGATAGTTGTCATAGTTGTTGCCTTTATTCAGCAGGTAGAAGGTCTTGAATTCATTAGAGCCTTCATGTGCGGTCCACTTTAGGGAGAGATACTTCTTGCTCTTCACATCACCATAGCTCTGGTCAAACACGATAGGCCCAAAGCGCGTGTAGAGCACTGTATCTACGAAGTCTTTGCCACCCTTCACCTTAAATCGCTCAATGCGTTTCTCTGTCTTCACCCACTGGCTGTCCAGCAGGTATTCATTGTGAGTATCATCTTTGAACTGCACCGTAAACCAGTCCCTCACGTCCCGGCCACCATTGGTCACGCCCCAGGCTATGGAGTCATTCCACCCGCTGATCACGCAGGGCGCACCAGGCAGGGTAGCCCCATACACATTCATAGAAGGGGATGAGAGATGCATTTCATACCAGATAGAGGGCAGGTTCAATTGTAAATGGGGATCATTGCAGAGCAGGGGTTTGCCGCTCTTGGTCTTGCTGCCGCTCACGGCCCAGTTGTTTGAGCCATTCAGCTCTTGCGGTTTCTCTATGGCGCGGTCATAGCTCTCGTAGAGGTCGCGGTCTACATTCGCTACCTTCAGCCCTGCGGGCAAGGCCTCCGGCCCGTCAGGCGCACTATCTCCGGCAAAGGCCCACGGCGTACCACGCGGTATGATATAGTCTGTGAAAGAATCCCGCTCCGGATAGATATAGTGAAACTGATCGGCACCAAACTTTGACACGAAGTTGGTGTTCTCTATGTCAAACTCGTAGACGGAGAGCATGTTGGCCATGTTCTTCAGCAGCAGCGCCACTTTGAGTGGTGTCCACTCCTCGGGTGCGTAGCCGAGTAGTTTATATTCCAGCGGATAGTCCTTTGGCGAGAGGGACTTGATATAGGCATTGACCCCGGCACAATAAGCGCGCACCAGATCATTGCTCTGCGCATCTTTTTCTATAAATGCTTTTGAATTTTCGGCGCCATAGCCGAGACCGATGCGGCGAGAGAGGCGGTCTTTGGCCAGGGCCTTTTCACCTGCTATCTCAGATACCCTGCCGGCAGCGCTGTGCGTCTGCACCTCCATCTGCCACAGGCGGTTCTTTGCAGTGATGTATCCCTGCATAAAGAAGAGGTCCTCATCATTTTGCGCAAAGATATGCGGCACCATCCGGTCGTCAAAGTATACTTCTACTTTGTCATGCAGGCCATTCATCTGAAGGTCTATGTCATGGTAGTGAGAGGTGTTCTCAGCGTTTTGCCAGAAACCACTATAGGGATCAAAGAAGCGCCCCAGCGCAGGGGCAGGCCCCAGAGGATGATTGAGCACATAGATCAGGCCGATAGTAGCGGCGAGACTGAGGGAAAAGCCAATGAATCTCACGTGGGTTGATTTTCCTGTGAATGTAATTATAAAGGACTAAAAAATAAATCTACGTTCGTAGCGTCATCACTACCATGGACGACCGCCACTCCTTCCGCCGCAACCTCCGCCTGACATTCGGCTTCACTGCCGTGCTGTGGATCGTCTGGTTTGCAGACGTGCTCTTTGATCTCCACCTGGCGCAGTACGGTATCATACCGCATACGGCCATTGGCCTGCGTGGCATCCTCTTCAGCCCTTTTATACATGATACGACCGGCATCAGCCATATCCTGAGCAATACCCTGCCTTTTATGGTGCTCTTCTTTGTATTGATCAGCGCCTATCAGGAGGTCGCACTCTTTGTGCTGGTATGTATCCACCTGCTCAGCGGCCTGCTGGTATGGATGTATGCGCCACCCTATACAGTGCATATCGGCATCAGCGGTATTATCTATGGTATAGCAGCATTTCTGGTGGGCTCAGGCTTCTTTCGCCGTGACCTGACATCTATTGGCATCGCTGTATTTGTGTCTATACTATATGGAGGTATGGCAGAGGGATTGATTAGGCAGCCGGGGATCTCGTGGCAGTCTCACGTCTTTGGTGCAGCCATCGGCTTCCTCATGTCATTTATTCTGCGCAGCTATCATCAGCGCCCCTCACCACTAGAGGAACACGAGCCGGATGATGACAGGCATTTTTTTGAGAAACACCCAGGCCCCTAAATCCCCAAAGGGGACTTTAACGGCCATTAAATATTGTATTTAAGCCTTCCCCCTTGGGGAAGGTTTGGATGGGGCCTCACTTCACCATCCTCACCGTTTTGATGCGGATATTCTTTTTTGGCCGGTCATTACTATCAGTCAGGCTTTCTGCTATGGCGTCTACTACAGCCATGCCTTTCACCACCTCGCCGTAGACTGTATATTGATTATCCAGCCTGGGTACACCGCCATCTGTACGGTACACTTGCTGGTGCGCGTCGGGTATCTCGTAGCCACCGTTGCGCTGTGTGGCTTTTATAAAGGTAGAGTCATTGGCTATTTTGCCTTGCACGATGTAGAACTGGATGGCAGATGATGCTTTGGTGGGATTATCATCTCGTGCAGCCGCCAGCGCACCACGCTTATGGTAGTATTTGTCAGGCATGATCTCGGCTGGTACTGTGTAGCCCAGGTCCCCATCGCCTAGTATGGCGGTGTCATTGGCATACTTTGAGCCCGGGTCGCCACCCTGTATCATAAACCCCCGGATCACACGGTGAAAAAGCAGGCTATCGTATTTGTGCTCATTGACCAGTTTAATGAAGTTGTCTCTGTGTAGTGGCGTACCATCATATAGCATGACGCGGATCCTGCCATAGTTGGTCACTATGTCAGCCTCGTGTGTCTGGGCATTTGCTATGATGACCATCAGCGCTAGAGCCATTGATAAGATGATGTTTCTCATGGCTATAAAACTATGATTTTGTGATCAATATTTGCTGAAACCCTTTGATAGCTATCATTCCCTATTCATAGACATTTTTATATGCTTCAGAGAAATATCATTGCCAGTCAGTAAGGAACGGATAACTTTGCTCCTCAAAAATCAGATCATGACAAAGTGGATCACAGCCGCTTTACTTTTTGTTTCTATCTGTAATCTGCAGGCACAGCAGATTTTTGTGAGCCTGGACCAGTTTACCGACTATGCCTTGCAGCATAACCCATCACTGCAGCAGGCTATACTGAATGAGAAGGTGGAAGAGCAAAACAAGAACAGTGCTATAGCCCCGCTGCTCCCCACCGCCACTGCCGCAGCCACCTTCACTGATAATCTTATACTCAATACCCAGATCGTAGCATTCAATGGTGTGACGCAGGAGTTTCGCTTTGGATCGAAATATGTCCTTAATCCCTACGGCAATCTGAATGTAAACCTGATCAATGCAAGTAACTTTCAGAGTCTCACGATCGCAAAGAAGAATCAGGAGCTGGCAGCGGCCAATACGGCCCTGAGTATGGAGCAGATCAAGCTATCCATTGCTCAGGCATATTATCTCTATCTGCTCTACGAGAGTAATTATGAATTTAGCCTGCGCAATCTGAATAATGCCGACACCCTGCTATATATCACCCAGGTCAGATTTGACAATCAGTATATCGATGAGCTGGATCTCAACCGCAGCAAGTCTACCCGGCTGCAGGCACAGAATCAGCTGGACCAGAGCCATGTGCTGCTGGATAAAGCACTCAATAACCTCAAGCTGCTGGCCGGGATCAAGATGACTGATAAACTGGAGATACAGGATAAGCTTGTGATACGGGATATCCCACTTGCAGAGGCTATCACTGCCAATATATATGCCCGCCCCGAGCTGCGCGCCAGTATGCTCCGCACACAGATAGCCGCTATGACCTCTACACGTGAGAAGTTGCGTTTCGCACCGGAGCTATCAGGCTTTGCCAACTATGGTGTGACGGGACTGAACAATAATTTCAGGTTTACTGACGCTTCTCAAAAGTGGTATAAGGCCAGCGCCATCGGCCTTACGCTGAATGTGCCGGTCTTTGCCGGAGGTATCAAGTACTACTCCGTACAGAAGGCTAAACTAAATCAGCAGATCGCTGCTCTGGATCAGCAGAATACGCAGCTCAAGACAGCCAAGGAGGATCAGGACCTCGTGCTGGACTTTGTGAAAGCCAGGAACGACCTGAAGGTACGCCAGCAGCAGCTATCCCTGTCTGACAGAAACTATGACCTGGCCCTGGTCAAGTATAAGAATCAATCACTGACGTATGACAATCTCGTAAACGTACAGAATGAAATGCTGGTGGCGCAGCAGCAGATGCTACAGGCCCAGGCTGACTATGTGACCTCTCAGTACAAAATAAAACTGATCAATAGCTATGATAAAAAGTAAACGTACCGGCATGATGTACGGTCTCCTGACCGGAGCTGCAGTAGCCCTGCTACTGGTGTCGGCTACCGGCTGCAATCAGGCCAAGACCCTGCATGCCACACGCAGCTCTATTACAGAAGCGGTCTATGCATCCGGATTCGTGGCTGCACGCAATATGTATAAGGTCTATGCGCTCACTGATGGTAATATAGTGGCCAAATATCACGATGCCGGAGATACAGTGGCCCAGGGCGATGCCCTCTATCGTGTGCAGAGCGACGCCTCTACAGCAAAACTCGGCGCCAGCAATTCTGCCTACCGCCTGGCTATCGAAAATGCGAAGGATAACTCACCTATCATACAGGATCTCCAGATCAAGATCGACAATGCAGAGGCACTGCTGGCCAATGACCAGACTACCTATACCCGCATGAAGAATATGTATGATGCAGGCGCGGTGAGCAAGGCACAATACGATCAGGCCTACACTGCATTAAAAGTTTCTGAAAATAACCTGCAGGCTGCAAAAGAAGCACTCAGGCGCACCAGAGAGCAGCTGTCGGTAGATGCTAAGAATGCTCAGGCACAAGTGGCCAGCTCCGGGCAGGACCTGTCAAACTATGTGCTGAAGTCTCTGATCAAAGGACAGGTATATGAGACCTACAAAGAACTGGGCGAGGCCGTGAGGCGCAATGACGCTGTAGCGCTGGTAGGAGAGGCTGGCAGCAAATACCTGCAGCTGGCCGTAGACCAGCAGGACATAGGACGCGTGAAGGTAGGGCAGGCGGTAGTGGTCAAGATGGATATATCATCCGACAAAGTGTATAAGGCGCATGTGACCAAAGTCTATCCGAATATGAATAGCAATAATCAGTCCTTCCGGGTAGATGCTGAGTTTGACCAGGATCCCGGACTGCGGTTTATCAACGCCTCTGTCGAAGCCAATATCGTGATCGCTACCAAAGATAATGCTCTGGTGCTGCCCCGCCAGGCCGTCAACGCAAAGGATGAAGTGATAGTAAAAGCTATAGGGGGCAATAAGACCGTAAAGATACAGCGCGGCCTGGTCAATATGACGGATATAGAGATACTGTCAGGTATCACAGAGTCTGATGAGATCGTATTACCAAAGGAATAAAGCAAGCCGATGATCGGAGTAAATCTCGAGATAGCCCGCACACACCTGCTGGCCAAAAAGCGCCAGACCCTCGTAGCCATGATGGGGGTCACCTTTGGTATCGGTATGTACCTGCTCATGATCTCGTTTATGAATGGATTCAATGAATACCTGGAGGATACGCTGCTATCCTCGACACCTGATATCCATATCTACAATGATATCAAGACAGACTATACGCATTCCATACTGGATCAGGTATCTGATACGACCAGGATGCTGAATATAGTGCACCACCCAAAGCCCAAGGATGTCACGCCCAATATCCGCAACCCCAAGCAGATCGTATCAGATATCAAGACATTTGACAATATCCTGGCCGTATCTCCGCAGCTATCGTCGCAGGTATTCTACAATAATGGCCCCGTACAGCTACCCGGGAGCCTGAATGGTGTCAATATAATGGAGGAAGCCAAGCTGACCAATCTGCAGGACAAGATGAAGACCGGCGCCATAGAGGACCTGATGAAGGTAGACAACGGGATACTGCTGGGTCACGGGCTGGCCACTAAGCTCAACGCCAGTGTGGGCGACCTGGTGACGCTCGCCTCGCCACAGGGTACGTCTATGAGCTTTCGCGTAGTCGGTACATTTCAGTTTGGTATCGGATCTCTGGATAATGTCAGGAGCTATGTGAGCCTGAAAAACGTACAGCAGCTGCTGGGCAAAGACAACCAATACGTGACTGATATCAATATCAAGATGAAGGACTATACCAAAGCTAAAGAACTGGCTGCGGTATTTGCCCGCAAGTATGGCTACAAGGCTGATGACTGGCAGGTAGCCAACGCCTCCGCCATGGTGTCCATAGCTATCCGCAATATGATGACGATCGTGATCAGTTTTACCCTGCTGGTGGTAGCCGGTTTTGGGATCTACAATATCATGAATATGACGATCCAGAATAAACTCAAGGATATAGCCATTCTGAAAGCGGAAGGTTTTGCAGGCGGTGATATCATACAGATATTTCTGTTTCAATCGCTGACCATTGGCCTCTTTGGGGCGCTGCTGGGTTTGATCCTGGGCTACGCCATGTCATACGGTGTATGGAGCCTGCCCTTTCCCAAAAATGAATATATGAGTATCACGCACTTTCCTGTCACTTTTCACGTCAGGCACTATGTGTTTGGGGTCGTATTTGGTATGCTCACGACTCTCATAGCAGGACTGATGCCCAGCCTCAAGGCAGGTAAGATAGACCCTGTGGCCATATTGAGAGGATAATGAAGGAATGAGATGGAGACAGTATTAAAAGCAAAAAAGGTCAATAAGTACTTCTACGAGCCGGAGGAGTTTCATGTACTCAAGGATATCAGCTTTGAGGTGCGTAAGGGAGAGTTTTTATCCCTCATAGGCAAGTCGGGCTGTGGCAAGTCTACGCTGCTCTACCTCTTATCTACCATGGATACGGACTACAAGGGTGAGATAGAGATCAATGGTATGCGCCTGACAGGCCTGAAGCAGAAGCAGCTCGCGGCCTTTCGCAATGAGCATATTGGTTTTGTGTTTCAGTTCCACTTCCTGCTGCCGGAGTTTAGCGCGCTGAAGAATGTAATGCTGCCTGCCGAGAAGCTAAATAGATACTCTAAGTCTGAGATCAAAGACAGAGCCTACGAAAAACTGAAGATGCTCGATATGCAAGACTTTGCCATGAAGCAGTCGAGCAAGCTATCAGGCGGTCAGGCGCAGCGCGTAGCCATAGCGCGTGCACTGATCAATGATCCTACTATCATCATGGGAGATGAGCCTACCGGCAACCTCGATACTGCAAATACACAGATCGTATTTGATATCCTAAAGGACCTGGCCAGCAGCAAGGGACAGACCATCATAGCCGTGACACATGACCCTGAGTTTGCGCAGAAGTCCGACCGCATCATAGAAATGAAAGACGGGGAGATCATAAAGCAATGATAAAGGAGGAGAGAAAATTACTGTGGCTGGTGGTGGGCTGTCTATACCTGTTCTTTACGGTGCTGAAGATCTATACCTTTCCCGGCCTAAGTACAGCCTGGCAGGTCGAGGGGAGTATCTTTGGCCTGATCGTACTGGTGGTGATCATTCTCTCCATGCGCCTGGTAGATCTAGTGCTGGACCGGCTCTATCCGTATGAGCGCAGCCTCATGCTACGTCTGGTGATACAGTTTGTGATATCGCTGGCCATAGTGCTTACATTGCGCCAGGTTATTTTTCACTACACGCGAAGCTACCTGCCTATACCTGTCACACGTGAGCTCTATATAGTGGCTACGGCGGCTCATATTCTCTTTATTGCCACCATTGTGCTCACCATGTTTGGATTTCGCTTTTTTCACAAATGGCGTGAGACCGAGCTAAAAAAGGAAACGCTGGAGAAAGAAAAAGCCACTGTGCAGTATGATAATCTCAAGAATCAACTCAATCCACATTTCCTTTTCAACTCGCTGACATCGCTCAATTCGCTGATCTATGAGAATCCACAGCTGGCATCAGAGTTTCTACAGCACCTCTCCAAGGTGTACCGTTACGTGCTGGAGAATAAAGATAAGACTGTAGTGACGCTGGATACTGAGGTGCGGTTTATAGAGAACTATATCGAGCTGCTCACTACGCGCTTTGCCGACGGTTTGGATATAACTATCTCTCTCAGTGATCAGGCACTGGAGCAGCATATACTACCTGTGACCCTACAGATACTGATAGAGAATGCCATCAAGCACAATGTGACCAGCCGTGATAATCCACTGGTGATAGATATCTATGATGAGAATGACTACCTGATCGTAAAGAACAATCTTCAGATCAAGCATACTATAGATACGAGTAATAAGCAGGGACTGGAAAACCTCCGCGGACTCTATGAGGTGCTGATAGAGAAAAAAATGATCGTGACACAAACCGAAAGCAGTTTTGCTGTACATATACCACTAATTTGAAATAGCCATGATAAAAGTATTGATAGTAGAGGACGAGATGCTAATAGCCAAAAACCTCCAGCGCATGCTGAAAGAGGTAGCGCCTGACATCGAAGTACTGGCTGTGACAGATACGGTAAAGGGCACCGTAAAGTGGCTCAATGGCCACCAGCATCCTGATCTCGTTTTTATGGATATACAGCTGGGAGATGGGATCAGCTTTGATATACTCAAGCAAGTAGAGCTGGACAGGCCAGTTATCTTTACCACGGCCTATGACGAGTATGCCATCAGGGCTTTCAAATACAACAGCCTTGACTACCTGCTTAAGCCCTTGGATAAAGAAGATCTCAAGCGCGCCTTGGATAAATTTCGTAAACTGTATAAAGATACCGGCAGCAAGCAACCCGCCATCAATGACCTGATCGCCATGTTTGCCACAGGCAAGAAGATCCCTCACAAGGAACGCTTTCTGGTGCACCACCGCTCTGGCTACATTCCCGTACACAAAGGGCAGATCAGCGCCTTCTACAAGGACCAGATCATCTATCTGCTGGCTACAGACGGGCAGAAGTACGTGACCGACTACAATACGCTGGACGAGATAGAGGAACTCGTAGACCCGGCCCAGTTTTACAGGGCAAACCGCCAGACTCTTATTTGCAAGGATGCTGTGGAGAGCCTGCAAAAGCACTACACAGGCAAGGTGGAGGTCAAAGTGACTGGCCATGATGCGCCAGTGGATGTGAGCCGCGAAAAGGCACAGGAGTTTAAGCACTGGATAGAGGGTGATCTGGTACAATAGGCGGTGGATAAGCTAGTTGCTTTGTTTGGGCCAGTAGTGTATTTTTGGTACATAAAATAATGATATGCCGACCAGCAAAATGCTTTACGCCTTTATTATATCGTTTGTGTTGACTTCCTGCAATCTCTTTGGCGGGCAAAAATACCAGACACTCAAGGCTGATGATTTCGCTAAAAAGATCAGTGCAGGCGCTGTACAGCTGGTAGATGTACGCACACCTGACGAGTACGCGGAGAAGCACTTGAAAGACGCTGTCAATATCAATTTTAACGACGACAACTTTATTGATAAAATCGAGAAGCTGGACAAAACTAAGCCGGTATATGTTTACTGTCTCTCCGGTGGCCGTAGCAGCAAGGCTGCAGCTCTGATCACCAGCAAGGGGTACTCTCAGGTCTATAATCTGGACGGGGGTCTGCTGGCATGGACAGGAGCCGGACTGCCCGTAGAGACTCCGGCAGGAACTCAAGGCGGCGCTGCCAAGGGCCTGAGTATGGACGACTATCTCAAACGTACAAAGTCTGATAAGCTCGTACTCGTAGATTTCAGCGCCGTATGGTGTGGTCCGTGCAAGATACTTAAGCCGATAGTAGAGCAAACCACAGAGGCCAATAAAGACAAAGTAGAACTGCTCGCCGTAGATGTAGACAAGAATCCAGCGGTATCAGATGCCATGCATATCACCGGTATCCCGCTATTGATACTCTACAAGAATGGCAAGGAAGTATGGCGGCAACTCGGCGTGACAGACCGCGCTACTCTGGAGAATCAGATATCGCTCAATATCAAATAAGCCCTTAGATGTTTTCGTCAGTGAGCCACTTCTCTACCTCGGGGGCAGAGTAGTTTGTCATTTGGTGGAGCAGGTCGTCTATATCGTCACTTATCAATAGCATATTTCTATAAACAGGTTTTAGAAAGCCACGACTCACCATATCATCTGCCATAGCGATGAGACTATTATAGTAGCCATCTACATTGAGCAGGCCTATAGGCTTCGTGTGTAGCCCCAATTGAGCCCAGGTCAGGACCTCAAAGAGTTCCTCCAGCGTACCAAAGCCCCCCGGCAGCGCTATGAAGCCATCGCACAGTTCCTGCATCTTCATCTTGCGCTGGTGCATAGTATCAGTGATGATCAGGTCTGTGAGGCCATAGTGTGCTACCTCTCTGCTACGGAGGAAATGCGGTATCACTCCCGTCACGCTACCTCCAGCCTCCAGCGCTGCATCTGCCACTGCACCCATCACACCTATGCAGGCTCCTCCATATATTACCTGTATACCTCGTGCTGCGAGGGTAGCTCCCACTACACGCGCTGTGAGTCTGTATACAGCGGCAGTGCCCTCACTGGCTCCGCAAAAGACAGTTATACTTTTCATACTTCAGATTGAGATGCTAGTATAGGCAAAAGAATCTTTGTCGCGGCAGATAAGCAAACACATAGTTTTATAATATCTTAAATGACTATCCGCATATAGGAACCTAGTTTTGCTCCTACTGCCTGTTTCTATCAAATTACACTATTCTCCTCACTATCGAACAGGTCTTTTATATCAATTTCTAGTCCTCTGCAAAGGTCTAATAGATATAGATAAGACGGATTTACCTGTCCTTTCTCTAACCTATGGATGGATTGAGGGTCTTTATCAATTGAATGGGATAGTTCCTTTAATGTCAATCCCTTTCCTTTTCTAAGAGCTTTAACATGCTCACCAAAAAGTTTAAGTTTTTGCTTTTGTGATTTGCTCATTGACATCAAGCCAATAGTATTCACATATCACTTTAAACTAATCAACGAATCCGTTGATTTTTACAAATAGTTTTTAGATTTGTGGCATTCTTAAACAACAAAATTCAACTACATGAGAAACCTATTCATCCTCTCTATCCTTTTCTTCTCAACCCTGTTACTTAACTCATGCTCTCAATGCTCTAATCAGTTTAAGACAGGCAATTACCGCGCTGGATATGAGGCAGGGAAAAGCGCTAAAGAAGAAAATGGCAGCAGTTCCTGTACAGATACTTGGCTGACAGAAAAGGAATACGCTAAACAAAAGGACTATCTGGAGCCTGACAAAAACTGTATGTGCCAAGGATATGAAGATGGCTATAATGGTAAACCTAGTCAATATTGATTATGGAACAGCCACAACGTAGAGCCAAACAGAATGAGGGGATTTTCATTTTACTCTCACTATTTCCTTTAGCTCCATTTCATCGGTTTTATGCAGGTAGATATAAAGAAGGTTGGCTATCCACTGGTCTTTATATTGGTTCTTGGGTGATATTGTCCTTGCATCCTTACAGCTTGTTTTGTGAGAGTGTATTTTGTATAGGGATGCTTATCCTATTGATTTGGTGGGTGAGAGATGGTTTAAAAATATGGCTGCGTTATCCGATTAGTTATTTAAATTCGGATGGAATACCCATTACATAACTGACTTTACTTTTCTATAAAATCAATCTATTTATCATGAAGGATTTTCAACTTAAACGCATTGCTAAAGGGACTTCTTTAGAAGGGCTAATTGAAATCCTAAATGAAAGATTTGGAGAAATAGAAAAGGAAATGAATCGCAATAGGAATGAGTTGTTAAAGAAGTTAGATGAGAAGGTATCTCAAAAACATTTTGATACAGTAACCAGTTCTCTCAGAAAAGATATATCAAACTTAGATACTAGATTAGATAAAATTGATGAAAAGCTAGAAAAGTTAGATTTGATTCTATCTATCGTCAAAAAAGTCGCTAACCAGAAAAAGAAGAAGAAGATTTTGATTGATTCAAAAAAGAAGAAGGATTAATACCACACATCATCTGCTCCTGTAGAAATCATCCTGTCAAACAAATCACTTTCAAAATTCCGCCTGTTCGTCTTATAGCAAAACTCGTCCAAATAGTTCTGCAAATACTCCTTACCAACCGAATGATGTACTCCTAGTAGTTGCCTTTTACAATTTGCTATCACTGTGTGAACCCAAGGCAAAACTATATGAGCTTCTTTCTGAGGGACAGTTTTAGGAACATGCACTTTCACCACATCCTTTAACTTTGAATATCCTCTATAATTATCAGATATAACACTTGAATCAGCCTCTAGACCTTTCTGAGTTTCATAGTTAATTCCTACATTATTCAATTCATCCATTGTAACCATTTTAAGGAAACCCATAGCACGTTTTTTCTTGTGTGGGTCTTTCTGATTAATCACTGGTTTAGACTCAACCATAATCAAAACTTTCTGCTTCTTTTGACTACCTCTACCTCTTTTCAAACCTTCCTCTATAGCTTCATCTTCATAAGTATAAGGCTCAGATAAATTGACAACCTGAAAAAAGGCATCATCCATTTCTACCACTCCATTGAGTTTATACCTATCATCTCTTTTACCCATTGATTTGCGGATTTTATTCATCATATACCATATAGGTTCATATCTCAGGTGACTTACCTGTTTTTGAACCTCTAGGGCGGATAGGGATTTTTTGGTAGAAGTCATTAAATGAATCACTTTAAACCATGTCAGAATAGACATTTTGGACTTCTCCATAACAGTGCCAGCTTTGAGATTGGTACGAGAACCACAAATAGCACATTTGAACTTTTCGACTGATTCAATCCAGTAGTGTTTTGTTTTACAATTACACTGAGAACAAGTAACACCTTGCTTTAATCTAACTGTTTTGAGGTATGTACGACAAGACTGTTCAGTTGGGAACCTCTTATCAAAATCGAATAGCTTCATATTGAGATATGCTATTGTTTAAAAGCATAAATCAAAGATAAAGCGTCACTACGCAATGTATATGCGCAGAAAATATGTTTTTTAAATAAAAATTATGTAAAATGTTAATATTTTATCTTGTCAGTGTAGTGATATGGTATTAACTTTGGAGATATGACTGGTTCCTATATGCGGATAGTCATTATATCTTATATTCGTCTCCACCTGCGTATGCGTTTTAATTCTACGGACTTTTTGATTTTCTTTCCTGTGGTCACCATACTATACTATTGGTTGCCACATAGAGTCAGATGGCTGCTGCTGCTGGTGTCCAGCTGCTTTTTTTACATGATGCTGATGCCCGTATACATTCTTATACTCGGGGCTATCATCCTGACAGATTATACTACAGCTTTTTTTATAGACCGGCATCAGGGCCAGAGACGAAAGTTATATCTATGTATCAGCCTCACGCTCAATTTGGGTGTACTTTTCTTTTTTAAGTACTACAACTTTTTTGCCTCAGAATCCGATGCACTGCTCGGGTATCTCCGCATTCCTCATCACCCATTGCCCTTTCTACATCTCTTATTGCCTCTGGGCCTGTCATTTCATACATTTCAGGCTATGAGTTATACCATAGAGGTATACAGGGGGCGGGCCAAGCCCGAAAGACATTTGGGTCTGTATGCGCTCTATGTTATGTTTTACCCGCAGCTGGTGGCCGGGCCCATAGAGCGGCCACAAAACATATTGCCCCAGTTTCGTCAGCCCATACCATTGAGATATGAAAATCTGATCTCCGGCCTGCGCCTGATGCTATGGGGACTCTTCAAAAAGGTGGTGATCGCAGATCGGATTTCCGGATATGCCAATGTAATATTTGACGACCCCACCAGATTTCACAACCTCCAGATACTCGTAGGCGTTCTTGCTTTTACGATACAGATATATGCCGATTTTTCTGGTTACACAGATGTGGCGCTTGGCGCAGCACGCTGTATGGGTTTCCGGCTCATGATAAATTTCTCACGCCCGTATTTTGCCACTGATATCCGGGCCTTTTGGGGTCGGTGGCATATATCCCTGTCTACCTGGTTCCGTGATTATGTTTACATACCACTAGGAGGTAGCAGGGGCAGCACGGGGCGTGTTTACATCAATATATTGATCGTTTTCCTCCTCAGCGGTTTCTGGCATGGTGCCAATCGCACCTTTGTCGCATGGGGCGCGATACATGCATTTTTTTATTTTGTTTTTATAGCCTGGCAGAAACTGCTGCCATCTGAGCCGGGCAAATGGCGCATTGGACTAGGCTGGTTCTTGACGTTTGGGGCGGTAGCTATAGCCTGGATATTTTTCCGTGCTGATAGTATGGACAAAGCCTATCTGATGCTGGCCAGAATAGTAGCTTGGGATAGCTCATTTTATACTTTTACACCGCTGGAGTTTTTCAAGACTTTTTCTATCGTGATCAGCCTGTTGCTATGCGCTTATATGTTTTTTATAGAACACATTTCAGATCCTATGCTTTCATGGTTTGATGATAGGGTAGGAGCAGATACGATATTTTGTTCGGCCACTTTATTGCTTATCCTCTGCTTTGGTGTATTTCAGGAGCAGCCATTTATATACTTTCAATTTTGATGCGGCAGAGATTTTACATACAGATCATCATTGTATTGGCGTTAGCCACCTGTCTGTCCTCCCTTTGTTACTACATCACATGTGCTGGCCTGCGCCATTCTCGGGAGGGAGAGCCCGGCAAAATATCTTTCATTCTATATGATACCAGCCGTTATGAAGTACTTTTTACTGGCTCATCACGTATCTCCCGAAATATCGATGCAGGATTATTTACTTCGAAAACAGGGCATTCTACTTATAATGCAGGTATCGATGGTGCCGGTTTTGCGACCATGGCCTGGCTGACCCGGGAGTTTATAAAATCGCACCATACACCCAGATATATTTTTATAAATATAGACCTGTACGCCATGGAGGTGGAATCCGGGTTGTTTTATTACCCTATGTTTTATCCTTATCTGCATGGGGGTGATACTCGTGCACTTGAAGCCGCAGATAAAAGATTGCGAAGAGGGAAATGGCTACCCTTCTGCGCTATCGCAGATATCGATGACTATCTGAAAGAAGTATCTGTAGATGCTCTTTTCTCGGGTAATGGTAGTGCGGATAGTATCTTTCACAGGAGTGGCTATGAGCCCATCTACAGCAGCACGTACACTGGCCAGGAAGACAGCATGGTATTGACTTTTGATTATGATGTCTCAAATTTTGCCAGGCTGGACAGTTTGTGTGCTGGCTGCAGCGCGGAAGGATGCCAATTATTTTTTTTAATGAGTCCCATCTATGATGCCCGCGAAATGCAAACGGACAATTCCCGCATTTTCTATGAGTATTTAAGGAATATTGAGGCAAAGTATAATATTGTGGAATTAAATTATTATACCGACAGACGGTTTGGTCATGATATGTTCTTCAATCGTACGCATCTCAATAATAAGGGAGCTACGGTATATACAGGGCTATTGGCGGACACTTTTATTGCCTTGACCGGTTCTAAAATACCGTAAATACAGCGAAGCCTTAATCTCATTTGAATATAGGCGTATTTTGGGCCAGACGGATTGGGCTGGTCGCCGCCTTCACTCAGATCAGTGATCTTCTGTCCAGCCGGTATATGGTACATAGTCTCCGGCTCCGCCTACGTAGCCTGTGGTCCAGAGAGTGTAGTATGCGCCCGTCCGTGCATAAAAATTATAGAAGGTACTCACCACAGTAGCGCTGCTGTTTGCTACTTCTATATTTTGCCAGCCGGTATCCATGAGAAGGTACTGAGTAGTAGAAGTAGCAGGGGAGGTGCCGGCATATCCCAGGTCAGTGGTCAGGTCTGAATGGCCCTGCAGCCTGTAGTGCAGGTTACCGCCATTAGGGCAGAGGTTCACAAATTTTACCGCCGCCTTATTGCCCGGTATGGATGTTAACTTCACATCGGTCGTCATGTAGGATTTTAAATTAGGGAAGGTATCATAGAGAAACCACGTATAAAATGAATCCTTGCTGCAAGGCAAAGGTCCGTCCGTAAGTACTGTACCGTGAGCACCATCCCGGATGGTCACTGTCAGGTCTCCTATACGTGGCTGGTCATAGCCTGTAGGCAAGTAGTAATAAAAATCTGCTACCTGAGGAGCACTGCTTCCCAGCAGGTATAAGTCAGGGTGCTGCTCAGATGGAGATGCACTCACAAACTGGATATGCGTCTTATCATTGGGGTTAGAATTTGTCGGGTTAGTGCTGCTCTTGGTGCAAGCCGCCAGAAGTGCTATCGAGGCAGCTGCGATGATGATCTTTTTCATGATTATGGTAGTTTGATCTTGAATAAAATATTACGGCAGCAAAGATAGCCTCAGGCAGTGCCCGAATGTTTACGGGATGTTCTCTTTTGTGACAAAAGTATAAGGGTGGTTCGTCTTAGCGTTTTGATTTTCAGTAAAATGCTGCAGACTAGATCAATGCCGATAGCGCCTTTTCGTCCCAGCCAAGAAATAATTTCCCCTGGCCCAGATCCCATACCGGACGCTTGATGAGTGATGGATTTCTGATCATCAATGTAGTAGCCTTGACTTTGCTGCTGATACTCGCCTTCTCGACATCTGTGAGGGCGCGATAAGTCGTACCCTTCGTATTGATGAGTTTGTCGGTAGGGAAGTGCTCCAGCCAAATCTGTAGTGTAGCCTTATCTATACCGGATTCTTTATAATTATGAAACTCGTATGGTATTTTCTTTGCTGCCAGCCACTTGAAGGCCTTCTGCATGGTATCACAGTTCTTGATGCCATATATTTTTATCATGTCGCGAAAGTAAAAAGTATTTTAAGCGCCCGAAATGCTATAACAAGCTGAAAGGTACTAAAGGCTCAGATTGGATCTCCGGCGCAATATCTCCCGGTCTACTATACCCGGGGCTAGCTGGGTCATCATGCGGATCACCCTAGCATCAGGGCCCACCATTACCCGTTTTGCCTTACGGCGTATAGCATTAAGTATTATTGTAGCAGCCCTATCAGAGCTGGTCATTACCAGTTCTTTAAACTTTTCTACGGTCACCTCTTTTTTACCATTATAATGAATGCCATTTGCCACAATATTTGTATCGATTCCTCCTGGGTGGATACAGGTCACTGCTACATTGGTGTCGCTTAGCTCCAGCCTGAGTGAATCCGAGAAACCTCGCACTGCAAACTTGCTCACGCAATATGGTATCTGGGTAGGTATACCCATCAGGCCAAATACGCTGGAGGTATTGGCTATCGCTGCCTCGGGGCGCGTCAGGATCACATCGAGAAACGCTCGGGTGTGATGTATCACTCCCCACAGATTGATATTGATCAGGCGCTCGAAATCCTCCAGCGGTATCTCCATCAGTCTCGCCTCACCTATGGCTATACCTGCGTTATTGATCAGTACATCTATGTAGCCATATTTATCCAGTACCTCTTTGGCAAAGGCATAAACCTCGTGCCGGTTGCCTACATCTACTTTGTAGATTTGGCACCGCCCGGCTCCTATCAGATCGCGCGTACCTGCCAGACCTGATTCATTGATATCCGAGATCAAGACTGTAGCTCCTTCTGCGGCCAGTTGTACAGCCAGTGAGCGTCCCATGCCTGAGGCGCCGCCTGTAATGACTACTATTTTATCCTTAAAGCTTTTCATGGAGTTGATTTGCTTTAAAGATACGAAACCAAGTCTAATGAAGGGCTGGAGTGTAGCAGGCTATCTCTACGGTATTGTAGTCCTTCAGGTTTATATTACGCGCAGTTTTTTGGCTCAGTTTTACTTTGTAGCTGGCACTGTCAGACGGTGGCATTTTGCCTATCACTACGGCATAGGTTACTTTCCCATTATCCGGATTCGTCACCTTGAGCACTGTACCGATTATTGCATTATTGTAGTAGGCTATCTGCGCATGCGTACTGCCATCCATGAGTCTGGCCGTGCCGCGATCTGTCACGGCGACCATAGTAGGCGAGGCGCTATGGTCATACAATACAGGATACTCTGCTGAGGGATCAAATGCTGTGCGGGCGTTGTAAAATTCCCGGCGCTGTGTGACACGTTCATCCTTCCATCGCATGGGTTCCGAGGGATTGGGGTAGACGTATTCGGTGGATGCGGACACCAAGTCGGAGGTAGCCTGGTAGGGTGCCGCTTGCGCACAGGCGCCCAGGGCATAAAGGATGGATGAGATGATGGTTGTAAATATCTTTTTCATATGACTCCACTTTAATGGTTAGAACGCCCAATAATATGCCAATCTATGTAGTGTAAATCGCTCCCTGCAGTTTATAATGATCAGTCGTAAAATCACCACAAACAGAGAAAAAATGTGGAAAAGTATGGCTAAAGAAGGGTGCCCTTGAGCAGCATGGCCGCTATGGTAAAGTAGATGATGAGGCCTGTCACATCCACGAGCGTAGCTACGAGTGGCGCAGAGGATGTCGCAGGATCTATCCCGACTTTTTTTAGCACTATGGGGATCATGGATCCGGAGAGCGTACCCCACATTACGATGCCTATAAGTGAGAAAAAAACAGTCGCAGCTACCAGCATATAATGATCAGTATAGTTATACCAATGGAGCTGCTGCCATAGTATGATGCGCAGGAAACCTATAGCGCCGAGTATGATGCCCAGTGTGAGCCCTGATAGAATCTCCCGCCGCATCACTATCCACCAGTCCCTTACGGTGATTTCCTGTAGTGACATAGCGCGTATGATCAGCGTAGCAGCCTGAGAGCCGCTATTGCCTCCGCTGGATATGATCAGCGGAATGAAGAGTGCCAGTACGACAGCCTTTGATATTTCTATATCAAAATACCCCATGGCTGTAGCAGTAGCCATCTCACCTATAAAAAGGACGATCAGCCACCCTGCGCGCTTGGCTATCAGGGAGAAAAACGGCGTATTGATATAGGGATAGTCCAAGGCCTCCACACCACCGAATTTCTGGATATTCTTGGTGGTTTGCCGCTCTATCACATCTACTATATCATCTATAGTCACTATACCTACCAGTATACCACTCTCTGAGATCACCGGCAGAGCATTGCGGTCGTACTGCTCGAATATCACTACCGCATCATCTTTGGTCATGGTGCTGCGCAGGAAGACGAAGTTATAATCCATGAGCTGAGATACCTTAGTATCTTCATCTGCCATGAGAAATACCCCGATCTGTATATCGTCTATCAGCTTATTCTGATCGTCTACCACATAGATGGTATTCAGCGTTTCGGCCCGTTTGCCGTTCTGCTTGATATTGCGTAGTACCTCACCTACGGTTTGATTTTCCCGCGCCTGTATGTAGTGCGGCGTCATGATACGGCCCACACTGTCCTGCGGATAGCCCAGCAGAGTCACGGCTACCTTACGCTCTTCGTCATTCAGCAGGCGGATGATTTTTCGTATCAGCTCATCAGGAAAATTCTCAAACATCTTGGTCCGGTCATCCGGAGTCATAGCGTTGACGATGTCTGATATTTCTTTATTGCCCAGCTCGCGCAGCACGTGGTGCTGGTCTGACTGGGAGAGGTATGAAAATACGATGGATTTCTGATGGGCCGGCAGGCGGAGAAAGGCAAAAGCTTTTTCTCTATCGTCCAGCTCGGCGATCTGATATGCAATGTCCGATGGATGCACTGCTACCGGTGTATCTGTCTCCTGTACCATGTGTCGTCGGGGGCATATCTGATCAGTTAGTGAATAATAGTCCCGCCTCAGCGGGCGCGCAAAATTAAAAAATCCCCTGCAAGGGAGAAACTAATGGAGCAATAAAATGTCTGTAAAAATACAATCCGGACTCTTTGGCTAATAGATACGTGCGCTACCTCGCAGTATGGGGCCAGAGGATATCCACAATGTTATTATCGTAGATTTCATTTCTCAGGGATTTATTTAATACATTTAGACTTATTAATTGACCATTTAAACCAAGTACATGGCAACAAAGAAACCAGCAAAGAAGGCAGCTCCGAAAAAGGCTGCTAAGAAGGCAGCTCCTAAAAAAGCTGTTGCAAAAAAAGCAGCGCCTAAAAAGGCTGCAAAAAAGGCGGCCCCTAAAAAGGCAGCTAAGAAAAGAACTCCAAACCCTTCTTTCATGAAGCCTATGAACGTAGGCGAGGCGCTGCACGCCGTAGTAGGTAGCAAGCCACTCCCACGCACAGAGGTGACTAAGAAGCTCTGGGAGTATATCAAGAAGAACAAGCTGCAAGATCCAAAGGAGAAGCGCAACATCAACGCTGACGCAAATCTCCAGAAGGTATTTGGTGGCAAGAAGCAAGTGAGCATGTTTGAAATGACCAAACTGGTCAACAAGCACCTCAGCTAAGCTCCTGAGCTCTTTAAAAAAGGCGTTGTCCGTATCCCGGCAGCGCCTTTTTTATTTCCGGTACTCTGGCTATTTTCATACACATGAAAGTAGCGGAGCTAAAAGACGCAGCCCTGGAGAGAGAGCTGCAGGATACAGGATATATACGGATACCGCATTTTCTATCTGCCACAGAGATCACGACTCTTCTCGCTCTTTATAAAGGCAACCATCCCACTCCTGAGCCAGACGCAGGCATGTGGAATAGTTTATATAATGCCAGTCTGGATAGCCCTATAGCGATCAGTGAGCGAATTCTCTCTGTATTACAGCCTAAACTGGATACCCTTTTTCATTCCTATTATGCGCCAGTGGCCACATTTATGTCTAAGAATAATAACGAGGGCAGTACATGTGATCTGCACAGGGACTTCTCTATAGCTGACGAGACCCAATATCAGTACCGCAATCTGTGGATGCCGCTGGTAGAAACATCTGTGAACAATGGCGCTCTGTTTGCAGTACCTGGGAGCCACCGTGTTTTTGACTATATGCTGCCTATGTTTTGCGAGTGGCCGTACCGGGAGCTGCTACCCGAGCTGACAGCCAAGGCCAAAACTATCGAATGCAGCGCAGGAGATCTCGTTATCTATCTGGATAAAACCCTGCATGGATCGCACGTCAATCGCTCCGGCTATTCCCGTCCTGTGGTGCATTTCGGAGCACTACATCCAGATGTGAAATTGATGTTTCAGTGGCTCGATCGGGCCACCGGACAGGTACGAGTGTATCAGGTGCCTTTCAGCTTTTACATGCAGAATGATTTTTCCGAACCGGCAGGGCGATATCCGCTGGTCAGAGAGTACGCGTACAGTCCTCCGCCAATACATCTGGATATGCTCAAGGAAATCATTGGTTCTGAATAGTGAGAAGGATTATTCTTGTAATCATTGTGATGGCGTTATACAGGACTATTGTTGTTTTTTGTGAAATTGCATCTCCATGTCGCTCCTCCTCAAAGTCAAAACTCTCACTGCCGACCATCAGATAGATCTGAGCCGCAGGCGCGTGCTACTGGCCCTGAGCGGAGGTATGGACTCAGTGGTGCTCGCTGCAGCTTTTCACCAGTTGGGTGTGCGCTTTGGTATTGCGCATTGCAATTTCCAGCTGCGCGGGGATGAGAGTGATGGAGATGAGGCGCTGGCAAAGCAGCTGGCGACAAAATATGATGTGCCATTTTTTACTGTCAGGTTTGATACTACTGCCTATATCGCAGAGCGCAAGGTCTCCGTGCAGGTAGCTGCGCGTGACCTGCGCTATCAGTGGCTGCATGAGGTCAGAGAGGCGCATGGCTTTCATTATTTAGCCACGGCACACCACCTGAATGATAATATCGAAACCGTCCTGCATAATTTTATCAAAGGCACCGGCATCAAGGGACTGCGTGGTATGCTACCTAAGAATGGCAGGCTTATACGACCGCTGCTAGAGGTCTCACGTGAGGAGATAGCAGCCTTCTGCAGGGAAAACAACCTGACCTATCGTGAGGATTCCAGCAATGCTTCTACTAAGTATACTCGTAATAAAATACGACATCATATTTTGCCGCTGATCACCGAGATCAATCCTGGCTTTGAAAAGGGTTTTGGAGAAAGGCTCAAGATATTCTCTGATCTGGAGGATATTTATGAGCAGCGCTTCCGAAAGGTAGCCAAACAGCTTTTTCTAAAAAGAGGCAGTGATATTTATATCCCTATTTTGAAGCTGAAGCAGCTTAAGGAAAGACGCTCCCTGCTTTTTGACTTTCTGCAACCATATGGCTTCAATGCAACGCAGGTGGATGATATGCTGGGCGCGCTGGATAGTGATAGTGGCCGCCAGTTTCTCTCAGATCAGACGCGCGTGGTCAAGGATCGCCGCTTTCTGATAGTGACGAAGCTGGCGAGGAGTGCTACCGGTCCTTTTTATATAGATAGCGCTCATGACATGGTGAAACTGGACGGTTTCTCACTGCAGTGTACTGTCTCGGAGGCGGCGGCTGTGACGATAGAGAAGGACAAGGCGCATGCCTACCTCGACCTCGATAAGCTATTGTTTCCGCTCCTGCTCAGGCCTTGGCGACAGGGGGATTATTTCTATCCCTATGGTATGAAGCTCAAGAAGAAGAAGGTCAGTAAGTACTTTAAAGACCAGAAAATGGCCATCCATCAAAAGGAAGCTATATGGATATTGGAGAGCGACCAGCGCATAGTCTGGATAGTAGGAGAGCGCATAGACGAGCGGTTTAAAGTATCGGATAAGACACAGAACGTGCTGCATATCCATCAAATCAAAGACGCATGAAGCGGCGGCTGCAGTGGATAGGTATGGTGGTGGTGCTGTGTCTGACTGCCATCGTTTATGCCGATCACTTTCACGATGCCTTTCACCTGGATGATGTGCATACGATAGTGAATAATGCCTATATCCGCGACCTGCGCAATGTGCCGCTGTTCTTTGCAGATGGTCGCGCCTCCAGTTCTCAACCTGCCAATCAGACATACCGGCCCCTGCTCACTACCTCGCTTGCGCTAGACTATCATCTGGGCGCTGGCACAGCGGATACATTGGCCTATCATATCACCAGCTTTTGCATCTTTCTGTGCCTCGGCCTGTGCCTCTTCTTGCTGCTGCGGAGCATATATGGCGTGGCAGATAGTATCTCGGCTCCATGGCTGGCGCTACTGGCCACGGCCTGGTACCTGCTGCATCCGCTCAGCGCAGAGACCGTGTGCTACATCATACAGCGTGGTGACCTGATGGCCACCTTTTTTATAGTGTTCGGGCTTCTGCTATACGTGCAGTGGCCTGCTGCGCGTCGCTACTATCTCTACCTGCTACCTATAGCTGCGGGCATACTTGCGAAGCCTATTGCCGTAGCCTTTGCACCTATCCTGCTGGTGTATACATGGCTGTATGAGGGAGATAGAGTGAGCCGACGGAAGAGCATGCCACATGTCATCGCGACCATAATAATGTGTGTTTTGCTCGGAGGCTTCGTCACCGCCATGACGCCGCAGTCATATGATCCGGGCACTGCCTCGCCCTGGCTCTACCGTCTCTCCCAGCCCTACGTACTAGGACTGTATTTTGCAGAATGGTTTGCGCCGCTATGGCTGGCGGCAGATCATGCGATGCGGCCTTTTGAGATGTTTTCACTGCAGATGATGGTTGGTTTTGTCTTTGTGCTGGCTGTGGTCGCGGTGATCTGTTTTACGGCACGGGTAGAGCGTATGAAGCCTATTGCCTTTGGCCTGCTATGGTACCTCGTGGCTACTATTCCGACAAGTATTGTGGCGCTAAATGACATAGCTACAGACCACCGTATGTTCCTGCCAGCGGTAGGGCTGGCTATCGCCTTGACATGGGCCATCTATCTGGCTATCTACTGGCTGGCGCACCGCTATAGTACTGTGACGGTAGTTTATTATGTGGCCTTTGCCATTGCCGCTATAGGCCTCACTGGCTACAGTTATGGTGCCTGGCTGCGCACACAGGTGTGGCGTACAGATGAGAGCCTTTGGGCCGATGCCGTAGCTAAGTATCCTGAGAGCCAGCCTGCCCGGATCAATTATGCCCTTGCCCTGATGAACCGCTCTGACTGGGCAGCTGCTGAAGCCCAGCTCCATGCCGCTCTCACTGCCGATCCGGCAGCCACCTATGCCTATCTCGATATGGGCATCGTGAAGCATGAGCAGGGCAATGATGCTGAGTCCGGCGCTTATCTGCAGCGGGCGATTGAGACAGGCCGCGATGCCTGCCCGCCATGTTACTATTATTATGCCATGTATCTCAATCAGATGGGGCAGACGGACAGCGCTATAGCATATCTTTATAAGCAATACCATCTGTCAGCGGGTAATGTAGAAGGAAGAGAACTGCTGATGGAACTGCTCTATAAGCAACAGCGCACGGATGAACTCAGGAGAGTGACAGAGGAGGTGCTGGCTGTCTCTCCGGACGATGGTCGTGCTTCTTATTATGCAGGCCTCATAGCCGCCTCACCTGCTGCTAAGACTGTACCTGCTACGGCAGAAAGCTACCTCGACCTCTCCGGGCAGGCCTATCGTGAGGGACGGTATCAGGACTGTATAGCCAATGCTAAGAAGGCGCTGGAGCTGAAACCGGACTTTGCAGAAGGTTACAACAATCTGGCCGCCGCCAACAATAAACTGGGTAAGTATGCTGAAGCTAAGGAAGCGGCAGCAAAGGCACTACGCCTGGATCCTCATTCCCGCTTTGCGCAGATCAATATGGTTGCCGCAGACCAGGGACTGCGTGGCGGTGATGGCAAATAGCCTGATAAAAATATCCACGTGGTACTGACACTCGGCTTCTCAAGAGTGTTTTTTCACCAAATTTCATGTAGGTTTGGCCAAAACAGATATACATAAATGAGTAAAGGGACGATATGGGGAGTACTGGCGCTGATCATGATCGCCGTAGGTATTACCTATTCCAATCATTTTCAGGGGTCACTACACTTTGACGATGCACATACGATAGAAAACAACGCCTATATCCGCGATCTGAAAAATATTCCCCTGTTTTTTAAAGACGGAACCACCTCCAGCTCCCTCCCGCCCAATCAGTCTTACCGCCCTGTACTGACCACCACACTGGCTATTGACTATCATTTTAGCGATGATCTGAAGAACATGGTGCCATTTCATGTGACCAGCTTTACTTTCTTCATGCTGCTGGGGGTGCTGATGTTTGTGCTGTTTAGCCGCATACTGGATATCGCAGCCTTTGATGATAAATACCGCGACTGGGCCGCACTATTCGCCGTAGCCTGGTTTATGCTGCATCCGGTCTGTGCAGAGACGATCAACTATATCATCCAGCGCGGTGACTCTCTCTCCACTTTTTTTGTGGTGCTAGGACTCGTGATGTATGCGGTGTCGCCAGTGAGCAGGAAGTTTTTCCTGTATCTCATCCCAGTCGTGCTCGGCATCCTGACCAAGCCTTCGGCGCTGATGTTTGGCCCGCTGCTGGTGTGCTATATGATCCTGTTTGATGGCGATGCCGGTTATATATCTATCCTCACACAGAAGAGCAAAGCACTGGGCAAAATGATAGTGCCTGCTGCTGTAACACTCGTCGTATGCGTAGCTGGTTACCTCTTTGTGAGCCATATGCAGCCAAAGACTTATGTCGAGGGCCAGGCAGAGACCTGGATGTACCGCCTCACCCAGCCTTATATTATCTTCTACTACTTCACTGCCTGGTTTGCACCGGTCCACCTCAATGCGGATACCGATTGGGTGATCTTCAGATCAGCAGCCGATCCATATGCACTGCTCGGTTACGCTTTCCTTCTTTTCACTGTCATTCTGATCATCATCACATCGGAGCATAAGGTGACACGCCCTATCGCTTTCGGCCTGTCGTGGTTTCTCCTGGCCAATGTACCTACGTCTTTGATCGCCTTCTCCGAGGTGACTAATGATCACCGCATGTTCTTTCCATTTGTGGGCCTGTCACTTGCCATCGTCTGGTCACTGTATCTGATAGTGCGGCTGGTAGCCGGGGCCTGGCCGCCTACAGCAGGGGTGAAGTGGACATTTTACGCCTTTATCATAGTACTGCTCACAGGCTATGCCTACGGTACGCATACGCGAAACGAAGTGTGGAAGAACGACGAGACACTCTGGTATGACTGCACGGTGAAGTCTCCTACCAATGGCCGCGGCCTGATGAACTATGGCCTGGCACTCATGCGCAGAGGTGACCTGGCAGGAGCGGAGCGCTACTACAGCCGTGGACTGGAGTACTGGCCAAACTATGCCTACCTCAATGTCAATATGGCGATACTCAAAGAGACGCTAGGTAAAAAGGAAGAAGCCGAGAACTATTTTAAAGCAGGTGTGTACCGTGGTGGTAATCTGTATCCCGGATCCTATTATTACTACGCTCGCTTCCTGAAAAGTCAGGGCCGCAATGACGAGGCGATCAAAATGCTGAATACCGTACTGGATATGTCAGGTGCCAATCTAGACAGCCGCTACATGCTCATGGAGCTGCTCTATCGTCAGAAGCGCTATGAGGAGCTCAAGAAGGTAGCCGGTTCTACACTGGCCATATCGCCGTCTGATGCCCAGGCCACCAGATACCTCCAGCTGGCCTCCTCAGGCAAATCAATGCTCGATATAGCCAAGGAAACAGCAGAGACCACCAGGACGGCAGACAACTACCTGAATCTCTCTCTGCAGTACTACAATGCCGGAGACTATCAGGGCTGCGTAAATGCAGCGCAAAAGGCACTGGAGCTGAAACCAGACTACGCGCCGGCATATAATAATATCGGCTCTGCGTATAATATCATGAAGAAGTACAAAGAGGCCCGTGCGGCGCTGCTGAGAGCTACAGCGCTGGATCCTACATCACAGCTGGCAAAGAACAACCTGGCAGTAGCAGAAAAAGGTTTGAAAGAGCAAAAATAAAAGACATTGAAACCCACCTTATCCATCGTCATACCATCCTACAACGAGGCGCAGAGCCTGCCGGTAGTGCTGCCCGAGTTGATCCGCTTTGTGAATGAGCGCGACTACCGCCTCGTGATCACCAATGACGGCTCACGCGATGGCTCCCTTGTACTGCTGCAGGACCACTTTGCCAATGAGCCTCGCTGCAAGGTGGTCAATCATAAAGTGAACCGCGGCTATGGCGGAGCTATCAAAAGTGGCATACAGGCAGCCGAGACAGACTATGTGATCACTATAGATGCCGATGGTCAGCACTATCTGGAGGATGTAGACAAGCTTTTCAAACTGGTGGTGGAGCAGGATGCAGATATGATAGTAGGCAGCCGCAAGGGGCAGGCCGAGGCCTCTGCATTTCGTGGTTTGGGCAAATCTATCATACGTGGCATAGCCCGTTTTCTCATGCCTATGGATATCTATGATATCAACTCTGGTATGAAGATATACAGCACAGAGCTGGCTAAAAGGTATATCGTACTCTGCCCTGATACGATGGCCTATAGTGATATCATTGCTTTGGTGTTTATCAGCCAGCGTCACCGCGTACTGGAGGAGCCTATCCGCATCAAGCCGCGCGTAGCAGGGGATAGCACCATCAATGTCAAGACAGCCTACGAGACCATCATGGAGATCATCAATGTGGTGATCCTTTTCAACCCGATGCGTATCTTCCTTACTATAGCTATATGCTGTGTCGTTTTTGCAGTAGCATGGGATATACATATCTTCCGCCGAGGTGGTGGTATCAGTACAGGCTCTGGCATGCTGGTAGTCTCGGGCTTCATCTTCTTTATGCTGGGTCTGGTCACTGAGCAGCTCTCTCAGATGCGCAAAATGATGGTGAAAAAATGAGTGCCTTACCGTCCAATGTATTTCTATTCAGCATAGACCTGGAGGATGTGCGAGACTTCATACCCGCGGGCCATCAATACCGTGAGGCTGTACCTGTCAATACGCTGAAATATCTGGACTGGCTGGATAAAATCAACGCCAAAGCCACCTTCTTCATAGTAGGCAAAACAGCTCGCGACTATCACGACCTCATACGCGAGATCATACGCCGGGGCCATGAGACGGCCTGCCACACGGATACGCATGTGCATCTGACCAGGACTACGCCTGATGCATTCCGCAAGGATTGCGAGAGTTTCCTCACTACTATGACAGGTCTTGGTGCTACATCCGTGAAGGGTTTCCGAGCGCCTACTTTCTCCATGACAGAGCAAAGCAAATGGGCTTATGGCGTGCTGCGTGAGTTCGGCTTTACGTACTCTAGTTCGGTGCTTCCATCTGCCAATCCCCTCTTCGGCTGGCCCGAGTTCAAAGGAGAAGGCATGTACGACGGCATATATGAACTGCCCATGAATATCGGCACCTGGCCGGTGAAAGTACCTTTCGGTGGTGGGGTGTACTTTCGCTTCTTTCCTTCATTCATACTCAATACTCAGGCGAGAAATACTTTCAGTAAAGGTAGGGCGGTGCTCAGCTATTTTCACCCCTATGATGTAGACACGGATCAGGAAAGATTCATGCACCCGCATATGAATAACAACCCGGTACTCAACTGGCTCATGTATGTGAATAGGAGTAAGGTATTTGCCAAGGCAGAAAGCCTCATGAGGAGCAGTGGGGCTACAATCATGCGCTACGATCAGTATCTCGCAGCAAAAATGCCAACGCATGAGTGAACTACTCTACATAGCGCCGGGAGAGGCGCTGCGGCTCTCACGCTACCTGATAGGGGAGGACTGCCCTGAGGCTACGGTACAGCACTATACAGCAGCGGTGCAGAAACTCTTTGCCATACTGACGCCGGACCAGCAAAAGGTCTGGGATCGAATGCTGAAGTCTCACATCTATATGAAGCTGATAGACGCGGGCCTGGCAGTGACGTACCCTCAGTCTCCCCTGCGCAAGCGGATCTTTATCATGCTCACGCTGCTGGAGTCGCGCCCCGAGTTTACACAGTACTTCCTACCGCAGAAACGTAGCATATGGTACCTGATACCACTGGGTTTCAGAGCTGGGCTAAGTGCAGTTTATCTCGTCACCGGCAGCATTTTTACAAGGATATCCGGCATCTCCCGCATTTAATCCGGGTAGTAGAACTGCTGGCTCCAGATCCTGTATTGAGCCACAGGGCCGTCACCTTTGGCTAGCACCGGCGGGTCTATGTAGATCTTGTTTTGCCATATCTTGAAGTCCTGGCTCACGTCATGTGCATAGCCCTTAAAGGCCTGCTGTGAGACTACTTTATTGAAAACCGGAGCCGGCACCAGGGACAGGAGAGGGTGGACCACAGATGGCCTGTCTATATACTTTACACTCATACCTATCTTGAGATTGATCCGGCCATCGCCCAGTGGAGTGGGAAATACAAACTGCCTCGTCTTCAGTCCCATCTCTGGTATATCTACCTCCACAAAGGAATACCCCAACCCATATACATGCACGTCAAATTCTGTCGAGAGTTTGCCCTTGCGGCTCAGCAGTGTACCCTGCCGGGTCATGGCATACCGGGTATGGAGGTAGTGGCCCTGCATCATCAGGTCTTTGAGCTGCTTCACATTGCTATAGCCGTGGACTATGGAGAAGTGTCCTATATCGACACTATTCTCTGTGGTTTCCTGCGGATGGCTCTCCAGCTCATAGTCGCGTGTGATTATTTTATTCCATCCGGTCTGATCTATCTCCGGTACCTCCCATACAGGTGCATTGCCGTGCTCATCATAGTATATCAGGATGAATCCATTTCGCTCGCGTGAGTGCCACATATCCAGTTTTAGCCGTGGCGATGGCTTGGTGCCGTAGCCGGTAGCGGTGCAGTCGCCTCTGGTGTCAAAGCAGAAATGATGAAAGGGACATTTCACAGACTCCCCGACCACAGTACCGCCATAGCCAAAGTGCCCACCCATATGAGGGCAGTAGGCATCAGAGATAGCGATCTGCCCTGAGGCAGTGCGGAATATGATCACCTCTTTCCCTGCAAACTTTTTAGTCACGATCGCACCTTTGCTCACTTCATCAGAAGTGCCCAGTACATACCATCCGTTGGGATATGGCTTTAATGGGATTTTCTTGTACATACCTTATCTTTACATCGATATATAACGACGAAATATACCTGCATGGATTTTGTGAGTAAATCAATTTATAAGCATTTTACACTTTTATCATCATGAACGGCAGGTCGCGATATACTATACTTTTTGTGCTTTGCTATAGTATGATGATGACTTGTGCGGGGCAAACAGCCAAAGAACTTTTTGAAAGCGGTAATGCCAAGGCTCAGACGCATGACTACCAGGGATCCATAGCCGACCTGGATAAAGTGATCAAGATGGAACCACACTGGGCAAAAGCATATTACAACAGAGGCAATGCAAAATCTGCCCTTCATGAGTATGAAGATGCTGTCAAGGATTATAGCTCAGCTATAGCGTACGATACGACCTACAAAGAAGCATACTATAACAGGGGAAATACATTGGTCAAACTACAACGCTATGACTCTGCCATAGCTGACTATAGCAGGACTATAGCCCTGGACCCGGTTTTCAGCAGAGGATACTATAGCCGGGGTACTACTTATGGAGATATCAAAAAATACCGGGAGGCGCTCATGGACCTCGATGTCGCCATCATGCTGGATACTTCCTATCCCCGCGCTTATCTCAATAGAGGCACAGTACTGGCCAAGATGCACCGCTTTGCAGATGCCAAGACTGACCTCGACCGCGTACTAGGTGCTGAGCCTAAAAATGATCGGGCCTATCTGATCCGGGCTATGGCCGAGGCAGGACTGGAGGAGTCTGACGCGGCTTGCGCGGACTTTCATCAGGCAAAGCTGCGCGGTAACAAAGAAGCTGAGGAGTATATCAAGAGTTATTGTGAGGGGAAATAAAAAAAGCTCCCCTCCGGGAGCTTTGGTGGAGAATACCAGATTCGAACTGGTCGCCTCTTGCATGCCATGCAAGCGCTCTAGCCAAATGAGCTAATCCCCCAAGTGGTGCAAATCTAATCGTTCTAATGATTTATGCAAACTGGCTACCACATTTATTCCATCACTGACGGCCTACTAGCCTATAGACGCCATGGACCGGCGCGGCGCTGAAGCGGGCAGGGTAAAATAAAATGTAGCGCCTTCGCCTTTGACTGCTTGAGCCCATACCTCTCCATGATGCCGCTGTATTATACTTTTGACTGTGGCCAGGCCTATACCCGTGCCTTCAAATTCAAAGTCAGAGTGCATGCGTTTGAATACGCTGAATAGTTTGTCTGCGTTTCTCATATCAAAGCCCGCACCATTATCCTTCACGTGGTAGATTACCTTATCATCTTTCACCACTGCTCCTATCCTGATCTCAGGATGCTCCTTTTTGGAAGAGTACTTGGCCGCATTTCCTATGAGGTTAAACAAAACCTGACGGATCAGCTGGCAGTCTGCATACGTATCGGGGAGTTCTTCTATCACATATCCCGGTCTGAATTGCGGCAGGCTAAAGGATACTTCGTCTATTGTTTCTTGTACCAAAGATTTCATATTCACACGTTCCTGACGGCACGCTTCATTGCCTAGCCTGGCGAAATCAAGCAGTTCCTTGATCAGCCGGCTCATGCGGCTGGTGCTATTGGTTAGTATATTGAGCATTTCCTTTCCTTCTTCATCCAATTTGTCAGCATACTGCCCCCTTAGGATCATAGCTATACTGCTGATGATACGCAGAGGGGCCTGGAGGTCATGAGAAACGGTGTAGCCAAAGGACTCCAGCTGAGCATTTGCATCTGCGAGGGATGCTGTTCTCTCCTTTACTTTCTGCTCCAGTGATTCATTTAGTACTTTGATTTCGGCCTCCGCGTTTTTGCGCTCCGTGATATCTATAATACTGCCGCGGATCAGCTTTTTGCCTTGGGTAATGATGCTGTTTAAGCGTACCTCGCATAGTATGGTATTCTTTTCTGCATCACAAAAAAGCCATTCAAATACCGGTTTCTGCCCTTCCAAAGCCAGCTTTATGAGTTCCTCGGCTTTCTGGGAGGATAGTGTGCCATCCGGCTGCAGTGCAGGACTCAGCGTAGCCGGCGTCTGTGTGAGAAAATCTGTGCCTGTATATTTCAGCAGGTGAATGGCTGTAGCATTATAGTCACATATGAATCCGGAGTCCACATCCATTACGAGTATAGCCTCATGTGCATTATCAAAAAATTGGCGGAATAGTGTCTCGCTTTCCATCAGTGCTTTTTGCGTACGCTTTTCCTTACTGATATCGCGAGTCACACCATTGATCTGCACCAGATGACCGGCTGTGCTGTATACCGGTGTGAATTTGGTTTCCAGCCATTTGATCTCATTATTTACAGCTATGCGATAGTGTCTCTTTATTGTCTTGCCTTCTGCAAAGTCTTCGGGCTGTAAGTCCAGTATCTTATAGTCGGATGGTACGATGTATTGCTGCCAGAAGTTGATGTTTTTAATAAGGTTTTCAGGAGTATCGCCAAAGACCTCATTACATGCTGCAGAAATGTAAACTAGTCTGGCACTCTGCACATCAGCAGACCAGATCACTTCATCCAGACTATCCATAAAAGTCTTATGACTCTGACGGATGTGATTGAGCTGTGCCTTACTTATCTTGAGTTTGTCTTTCAGGCTTATCGATTTGAATGGCGACGATTTATCTCTCATTAGTTGTGATTTGCAGCCGCAAGGTTTGCTTTTAAGCTATCAATGCCTCTGACGTTAGTTTTCCTGCAAACTGTATTTTCTCACAAAAGCATATGACAAAAATCAGTTTCAGAATAGGACTTTTTATAAATCAATGTTTTAGATGAAGGCTCAAACCCTTGTATTGTGTGGGTTTGATAGGCGGCCAGATAGCGATAGGCGGCTGGCAGCCTGATGTGGATAAGCAAAAGTCATAGTACAAGATGATTGTTGTTATAAAACGGAATGCATTTTACTTGCAGTTTAGAGACACAATTCCGCGACATTGAGCAAAGAACTCTTCATAAAGCAGGTAGGCGAACGCATCCGGGAGGTGCGGAAAGAAAAGAAGTTGTCTCTGGGCAAGATGTCTCTGCTGAGTGATATCAAAAAGTCCAATCTCTCGCGTATAGAGTCGGGCAAAACCAACATCACGCTCGGCACGCTCTACACCATCAGTCAGGTACTCAAAGTGCCTGTATCGGAGTTTTTTATAGGTGTAGGCATAGAGTGATCGGTGAGATAGGTGTACATCAGCCGGGCCGCGCGCTGGGACGCTCCGGTAGATCCCAGTAGTACTTTCACCTCATTGTATTCCTTTAGCATTCTGTTGCGATTACCGGTATCTAGTAGCCTATTGACTTCTGGTACAAGACGCGCTTCGGTTACATCATCCTGTATCAGCTCAGTGACCACCGGTTTATCCGCTATCAGGTTTACGATGCAGATGTATTTGATGCCCTTGACCAGCTGACGGGCTATGTAGTATGATAGCGCCCCTGACTTATAGCAGATCACTTCAGGTATATCATGGAGAGCAGTCTCAAGTGTAGCGGTACCTGAGGTGACTATCGCTGCCTCTGAGTCGCGCAGCAAACCGTAGGTATCATCCCAGCGGATCTCGCAGCGTGCCGTGCCGATCATGTTTTGATAGAAGTCTCTGCCTACACCACTGATGCCCGCTACCACAAAGCGATACTGCGGAAAGTGAGGTATGACAGTCAGGTATTCCGGTAGGAGCTTGCTGATTTCCTGTTTGCGACTGCCGGGGAGGAGCGCGATTATCTTGCTTTCATTCTGCCTCGGCGCTTCCGTCGTCTGTGGTCTGTGGTCCGTGGTCTTTGCTAACTCGTCTAACAACGGATGCCCTACAAAGTCTACCTCCACACCATGCTTCGCATAAAACTCCTTCTCAAAGGGAAAGATGACAAACATGCGATCTACGTATTGTTTGACCTTCTTGACACGGCCCTCCTTCCAGGCCCATAGTTGGGGAGAGATATAATAGAATAGCTTAAACCCATGCTCTTTGATAAAAGGGAACAAGCGGAAGTTGAAACCGGGATAGTCTATCAGGATCACTACATCAGGATGGTATGCTAGTATGTCCTTCTTACAGAAACTAATATTGCCGAGAATAGTAGGCAAGTGCTTCACTACTTCTACGAAACCCATAAATGCCAGATCCCTGATGTGCTTCACTACGTGGCCACCTGCTGCAGCCATACGATCACCACCCCAGCAGCGGATATCTGCATCGGGATCCTCAGCGCGGAGCGCTTTGATCAGGTTTGAGCCGTGCAGGTCACCAGATGCTTCACCTGCTATGATGTAGTATTTCACGGGACGAAAGATAGCGTTATTTGCCCTCTCAGAGGAACCAGCTACGAATGATACCGGCTATGACCGGTAGCGATATAAGGATAGTAGCAAAGATCACTCCCCGGGCTACATTGAAGTAGTCTTTGTTTAAGAAGAGATAGAAGACCCCAAGATTCAGCACGCATCCCACACTCATATATCTGATCAGCAGGGCAATATCGCGCATAGAGTGGATCATCTGACTGAGGGTCACTATATCAGGCTTCCCTTCACCAAAGAAATGCGAACCTACAGAGATCAGATAAACTACTAGTATGCCGGAAAAAGGGACCACCAAACCAAGCAAAAGACCGATCCATGTGCGGTCCCATTTATATATAGTCGGATGTGGTGCCAGTACTTTATCAAACATAATTTTCGATTTATAGCGTCCAGTTTGCATTGAGATGTGCTATGCCGTGGTGAGCGGTCAGGTCATATTGTACCGGTACGATGCTCACATAGCCATTGGCCAGGGCCCACTCATCGGTATCTGAGCCATGATCATGGTTTACAAAGTTGCCGGACAGCCAGTAGTAGTTTCTGCCATACGGGTCCTGCCTTTCTATAAATTCCTCTTCCCACTTGGCTACTGCCTGGCGGCAGATCTTCACACCTTGTATGCGGCCCAGCGGGAGCTGTGGTATGTTCACGTTCAGCAGCGTAGCTTTAGGCAGACCGTTGGCCAGGATCTGCTGGCTCACCAGGCGGGCATAGTGTGCTGCTGCGGAGAAGTCTGCCTCATGCCTGTAGTCGCACAGAGAGAAACCTACAGACGGGATGCCCTCCAGACAGGCCTCCACAGCTGCCGACATGGTACCGGAGTAGAGTACATTGATGGAGGAGTTGGACCCGTGATTGATGCCCGATACGCAGAGATCAGGATGGCGGTGCATCACTTTGTCTACAGCGATCTTGACACAGTCTGCGGGTGTGCCTGAGCAGTGGTAGGAGGGAATACCATCGAACATATCTACCTTGTGCAGGCGCAGAGGTTTATTGATCGTGATGGCGTGGCCCATGCCGGACTGCGGGGAGTCCGGCGCTACGACTACTACATCGCCCAGCGGGCGTACAGCCTCTACCAGCGCGCGGATGCCCGGCGCAGTGATGCCATCATCATTGACTACGAGTATGAGTGGTTTTGACATTGCTGTGCGAAGTAACCAATATTTGGTGAGGACAGACAGGTCTATTATCCACCATAAAAAAGGTCCGCAGAGAGGCGGACCTTTTTTATATAGCTGAAGCTGTCTACAGTGCCGCGTGATAAGGGAAGAAGTGACAAATGATAGCTCCCATGATAGCCAGGCACACGATCCAATAGCCGGCGTTGATCAGGATGTACTTCCAGCTCTTGCGCTCAAACATAGCACCGGTAGCTATGATGGGCAATATGGTCATGATACCGAGAATAGTGCCATGCAGAGCACCATGCCTGAATGTACGGAAGTTAGTACCATAATGATCCATAATATATTTGACGTGTCCGTATAGTTCAGAAGACTTATCTGCCATAGCTGGATTCGGGTGTGTGTGATCCATGATCATACCGAAGAGGGCAAACTGGTGTATCACCATACTGGTCATAGAGGCAGCTAGCACGAAACTAAGCAGCAGGGACAGACCGAATACCAGCGGCATATTAATACCTTTAGCACTCTCTGGAGTGAGACCCGCGCCATTCATCCAGGCGGTGCCAAAGACTTTAGGATTGTACCAGACGAAACCAACGATGGTAGGGACCAGTGCAGCTATAGCCAGTGTAGCCGGTCCGGGGAGTGTGAAATTGAGCATACTTGTGAGTTTTGGTTTACTCAAATGTACGCTCATATATGGCTAAACCAAATTTATCTATCCACCGGTCTATCGCTGGGCGTACTGCTTACGCTTCAGGTCGTCCAGAGACTTTTGCAGCATAGCTGTCTGTGACGAGGTGCACCTTTTGGAAGAGATCATATACTCTATCACCATCTTCTTCATCTCGGTATCTTCATCCAGAAAGGTGCTGTGATCCAGCACAAAGGCTATATCCTCGCGTATGTGGCCACTCATGCCCAGAAAGGACGGGATATTGTGCTCCAGCATAAAGCGCAGGAAGTGTAGCTCCGCATCTTGAGGTGCGGCGGTTATAGCCTTGCCCACATGGGTGCGAGAGCGGTCCAGCATCTTCAGCTTGCTCCACATGCCACTGATATAACTGATCTGCATGGCATCGCACATACCCAGATAGCACTCCTCCTGAGCGGTACGACCTGTACGAAGGTCGAGAGCGAGGGTAAATGAATCAAGAGCTGCGCGGCTTTTCACAGCTCGCAGAAATCCATCGCGAAGCTGAGAACGGGTCAGCGCCTGAGAGAATGATATACTGGTGAGAGCGAGAAGGATAGCTGAGAGTAAGAGTGTCTTTTTCATAAGGCAGTGCTTTGAAAGTCAGTAAATAATCACACTGCCTGTAAGGCAAGTAACGTGCCTCTGAGTATACCGGACTGGATGGGGAAAGAATACGCCAATCCATGCTAAAGTAAGCAACAAGAACGGGGGAATGTGGCTAAAAAAAATCCCCCCGGAAGGCCGGAGGGATCTGAAAATGTGCCAGTATCGTGAAATACATGGCAACAAAGTCAACAGCGTCTTTATAAGAGGGACGCAGGGCGGGTGACGAGGGTAGAGGTTTTCACCTTTTCCCAAGTTTGACGCCCGGCGTCTTACTTGTTGTCCTTTACTTCTTCGTACTCTACATCGCTCACGTTGTTTTGAGCGCCGCCGTCGGTTTGCTGGCCATCACCCGGATTTGGTCCTTGTGCGCCGGCTTCGGCTTGGGCTTGTTGAGCCTTGTAGATGTCTTCAGAAGCTGCGTTCCAGGCTGTATTCAGGGCCTCAGATGCCGCATCGATCTTTGCCAGATCTTTCTCAGGCAAACCTAATGCATTTTTGAGTTCTGTTAAAGCATTTTCGATCGCAGTTTTCTTTTCAGCTGGTATTTTATCACCAAATTCTTTCAACTGCTTTTCTGTCTGGAATGCCAAACTGTCAGCCATGTTCACTTTTTCGGCCACTTCGCGAGCCTTTTTATCGGCATCCTCATTGGCCTTAGCCTCTGCTTTCATCTTTTCGATCTCCTCTTTGCTCAGACCTGATGAAGCTTCTATACGTATAGTTTGTTCTTTACCAGTGCCTTTGTCCTTAGCAGAGACATGGATGATACCGTTACTGTCTATATCAAAGGTCACTTCGATCTGAGGAGTGCCCCTCATGGCAGGCGGTATGTCACCCAGGTGAAAGCGTCCGATGGTCTTGTTGTCCTTTGCCATAGAGCGCTCGCCCTGGAGGACGTGGATCTCTACCGATGGTTGATTGTCCTGAGCTGTGGTGAAGATCTGAGACTTCTTGGTAGGGATGGTGCTGTTCGCATCGATCAGCTTGGTCATCACACCGCCGAGGGTCTCAAGGCCGAGGGAGAGAGGTGTCACGTCTACGAGGACGATGTCATCCTTTACCTCACCGCTGAGGATACCACCCTGGATGGCTGCACCTACAGCTACTACTTCGTCAGGGTTCACACCCTTGTTAGGTTTGCGACCAAAGAACTTCTCCACGACTTCCTGGATCTTAGGTATACGGGTCGAGCCGCCGACCAAGATTACATCATCTATCTGGCTCGCATTCAGTCCCGCGTCTTTCAGCGCCTGACGGCATGGCTCGAGGGTACGTTCGACCAGTTTGTCGCAGAGTTGTTCAAATTTCGCACGTGTCAGTTTCTTTACGAGGTGCTTAGGCACGCCGTCTATCGCAGTGATATATGGCAGGTTGATCTCGGTCTCCTGAGATGAGGAGAGCTCGATCTTGGCCTTTTCGGCAGCCTCCTTCAGACGCTGGAGAGCCATAGGATCCTTGCGCAGGTCTACACGTTCCTCAGACTGGAATTCATTGGCCAGCCACTGCATGATCTCATTGTCAAAGTCATCACCACCGAGGTGAGTGTCACCGTTGGTAGACTTGACCTCAAACACGCCGTCGCCCATCTCGAGTACGGAGATATCAAAGGTACCACCACCGAGGTCATATACTGCTACCTTGATGTCCTTGTGCTGCTTGTCCAGGCCGTAGGCGAGGGCTGCTGCAGTAGGCTCATTGAGGATACGGCGTACATTGAGGCCGGCTATCTCGCCTGCTTCCTTGGTAGCCTGGCGCTGAGAGTCATTGAAGTAGGCAGGTACGGTGATCACCGCGTCGGTCACAGTCTGGCCGAGGTAGTCTTCTGCCGTCTTCTTCATCTTCTGGAGAATAATAGCTGAGAGCTCCTGCGCGGTGTAGAGGCGGCCATCTATGTCCACACGTACTGTGTCGTTGTCGCCCTTTACCACTTTGTATGGTACGCGGGTGATCTCATTGCTGGCTGCAGAGAAGTTCATACCCATGAACCTCTTGATAGATTGTATAGTTTTAGTCGGGTTTGTGATGGCCTGGCGCTTGGCAGGGTCACCTACTTTGCGCTCACCATTATTGAGGAAGCCAATGATAGATGGCGTAGTCCTCCTTCCTTCGTCATTGGCTATGACGATAGGGTCATTTCCTTCCATTACGGCCACACATGAGTTTGTGGTACCGAGGTCAATTCCAATTACTTTTCCCATTGCTGTTGTTATTTTGGTTTGTTGTTTAATTTTAAAGGTCTCTTCCCCTTACTCAATGACTATGCCACGGCAAAATCCCCGCCATGATGGCAGGGAATGGAAGTTTTCCGACTGGAGAGGGTAAAAGGTGTCAGGTTGGTGCAGAAAATAATGGACAGGATGGCAGTCGGAGTTGTTTTTGAACCGGAGGGTGGATGGGGAACGCAAGTTTTTCGACTGATGTAGGACATTGTTCAGGAATTGATTTTGAACCGACAGGGCACTTATAATTGTCTTATATACATTTAGTTATGTGTGAATTGTGATATTAAATAAAGTTTAAAGTATATTGAGCGGTCCGGACTTGAGGTTCGGCTAAGCAGGGGTCAGAATTGTTTTTGAACCGGAGAAACCCGATCAGGAAATTGACCAAAAAGATAAACCCTCTGTGCTGCGGAGGGTTTATAGTACGATGTGATATGTCTGATATTAGCTCTTTAATAGGGCCAGCTGACCAAGGTGGTAGGCAAGATGGCCGGCGCGCCCGATCACCACATTGAGACGGTTGCGGTGTGGTTCTTTGGCAAAGTCTTCTTCGGAGACTGCCGTGTGCCTTTCGTACCACTGATCAGGCGTCAAAGCCGACAATTTAGAAGTAAGGATGTCATTTACTTCTTTCCAGGCAGTGCGAAGCGCAGTTATACCCGGTTTGGGTAAATCCGTTTTGTCCGGGTTTTTGAGGAACGGCTCGTCGAGGTCAGGATGCGCGCGGTGGCCTATACCGAGCAAGGGCAACATCGCATCATGCACTGCTGTGAGATGGCCAAGGAGATAGGTGCCGGTGTTTCTACCCGGAGATATCTCGCCGGCCAGCTGCTCATCAGTGAGGGCGTCTATGACTTTGCCGGCGCGGCTCACCTGGCCGGTAAATGTGTCTAAGGCTATTTTTGCAGAGAGTTGTTTCTGATCCATGTCTTTGATTTTGTCTATATGGACGATCTCTGAAGGGAATTATTGATTAGATTGCCTCATTATATATATCATTTATTGCGTCTGATCTTCACGATAGTTTTATTTCTCTGCGTAAGCGTGATCCGTAGTCAGAATCCGATCAAAACTGACATCTACGCCGCCGACCCAGCCGCTCGTGTTTTCAATGATACCCTCTATGTATATCCTTCACATGACATAGAAGGCTCAAAATGGTTTGATATGCGGGACTGGCATGTGCTGTTTACTACGGATATGAAGACGTGGAAGGATCATGGTGTGGTGCTGAGCCTGGATAGTGTGCGCTGGGCCAGGAAATATGCCTGGGCGCCGGACTGCGCCAGCAGGAATGGGAAGTACTACTTCTACTATCCCGTAGACAGAGATGCGATAGGAGTGGCAGTGTCTGACCGGCCTTATGGGCCCTTTCACGATCCGCTGGGCAGGGCGCTGATCACGCGGCAGACGCCGGGAGTGGTAGAGCCACGCTCACTGATAGATCCTTGTGTTTTCACAGATGATGATGGCACGGCCTATCTGGTCTTTGGGCAGAAGGTGGTGAATATAGTACGGCTGAATAAGGATATGATCTCCATCTCCGACACTGTACGGCAGGTGAGGGGAGTGGATCATTTCTTTGAGGCGGTATGGATGCATAAGTATAATGGTAAGTATTATATCTCTTATTCGGGTAAGGGGAAGATACTTTATGGCATAGGCGATAGCCCGTATGGACCATTTAGCTATAAGGGTGTGGTGCTCGATAAAGTAAACAGCGTGACCAACCATGCTTCTATCACCGCGTATAAGGGGCAGTGGTATCTCTTCTACCATACTTCTGACAAGTATATCCATTCGCACAAAGGGAGCAGGCTGGGTCTGAAGAAATACTACAGCAGGTCTACCTGTGTAGATCCTCTGTACTACAATGCTGACGGTACGATAAAAGAAGTGGTACCTACGCGCAAGGAACCGGCACAATAGCGAGGGATAGCTATCGGGTTTTGCGCAAGGCTCCTTTGATTTTTCGCCAGGGCCAGAGTGCCTGGTCCATCAGACGTACGGCGGGGGTAGACTCCAGCCAGCGGATATGATGAAGCATCTTTTCGTATTCTTTGACAAGGGGATGAAGGTGCTTCTGATGCACGTAGTCTTTAAGCTCTTGCAGGTGGAGATTGGCCTGAGTATAGGTGCGAGAGGAAGGGCGCACGCGAATATCAAATAGCAACTCTGGTATGTGATAAAAGTGCTTTTCGTGGCTCAAGGCTCGTATCCAAAACTCCCAGTCTTCTAATCCCTTTTTGCTCATAAATTCATCAAAGTATCCTATATCGTCAAAGACATTTTTCCTGATAAAGGTACAGAGACCCACCGGATTCGAGAGCAATAACTGCCGCAAGTGCATAGGTGGTTGGTTCTTGCGCCTATTTTCATGTCCAAAAAGCTGCAGATCGCTGTAGATGATATCTGCCTCAGGGTGCTTACTCAGGGTGCGCATGGCGAGACTCAGTGCACCTGGCCGGATCAGATCGTCAGAGTCAAGAGGGACAATGATGTCGGCATCTGTCTGGCTGATGGCCAGATTGCGTGCAATACTAGGGCCGGCATTGATCTGGTGCAGTACAGTGACACCGGGCTCTGACTTGTACCTGTCCAGCACCTCGAGTGAGTGCGGATCTGTTGACCCGTCATTTATGATCCATACATCAAAGGTACTGTAGTCCTGGCGGCGCACACTCTCCATGGTCTCAGGCAGCGTATCACCATTGTTGTAAAATGGTATAATGAAAGATACTTTAGGTGCGGACATATTGATTTTTATTTGTGAATGAAGTAAGCTTCAGAATTCATCTCATATCCCTTGAATGCACTATTGAGGGGATATCCTGACACAAGATAGGCATGCGAAGCCTGCTGGTCACGATCCGGCTGTACCAGCCGCGGGCTATAGATGTCCGCATCTATCCACGGGAAGAAATGGTCGTATATGCAGAGGTTAAGGATGGTCATATCTTTGTGGAGGTTGCTATGGGTGCGGATTACATAGTCTATGACGCGAGCCATAAAGAAGAGTAGCACCTGCCTGCTACCGCCCAGTACACCGGCATTGTACATATACTGATGGTGAAACAAAGATGGTGCTTTGATGCCAGATTCCAGCTCAAAGTTTTTGAGCTCCTCTAGCAGCCATCGCGAATCTTTGATCTTATTGGCCTGATCACGGCCAACGTATAGGGCCAGGTCCTGATCTATCAGGGCAAATGGATCCCGGGTGATGTATACATCATTGATGTCTGTACAAAAGGCCCTGCGGATGCCTGAGTCACGTATGAAAAGATAATAGGCTATCCAGCGTTCCTCAAATATAGAGTACCCTCCCGGTGTATATCTGCGAAAAGAAATACGATCTGTCTGATACCTATCTATGAAGTCCTGATCCAGGCCGTCATGTATGATGATGCCGGTGAGCCCCAGCCTCTCTACACTGCGGTACCAGGGGGCTATATACTCTATATCTGCGCGATGGCGGATAATATGGGACTGTGGGTCTTTTTGATTTACAAAATAACAGGCCAGTAGCACATCGGTCAGTGCCTGATCTGCAGGCTGTATCTCTATGCTGCGTGGCTGGCCGGCACACATAGTTTCAAAACCCGAGGCAGGTTTATTGCTGGATATCAGGCTGATGAGACGTCGAAGTCCATGCGCGTGGCGGCGACGGTTGTGAGCAGCTATACGGGCCTGCAGATATGTAATGTATATTTTATCGGCTACCCTATGGAAAAAACTCATTTACTCTCTGCGCTTTGCTGCAAATAAAGATAATCTGTCAGACATTCGCGGCTTTGGAGAGAATTTCACCGGCGAGTGTCGCTGCCTGCGCTCTCAGCTCCGGTACCGCTGTGGTCTCCCAAAGTAACCCGCGCAGATTGCCACCGATGGTATAGAGAGAAGGTATCTCGCGGCCGTCGGCACCTACCAGCGTCCAGTGGTCTGTGACCTGCATGCCTATCCTTAGAGGGTCTGCCTGCAGCATGTCTTTGGAGACCAATTGTTGGAGGAGGGGATTCAAAGATTGCGAGACGTAAGTGTTAGGGCCTATGCAGTTGATAATGCGGCTCACATCTAGTCGGATCGGGGTGTCTGTATTAGTCTCCAGTATCTCTGCGGAGAGGCCGTTGGAGGTTTGAGTCATATTGAGGAGCCGCCCCCTGTGTATGACCATGCCGCCGGCTATCTGCCGCTGCATGAGGTAGTCGTACATATGACCAGGCATGCGGTGGCGGATCTTATTCCAATGAGGCATGAGGTATTTCAGAAAGCGCTGCTTGTCCTCCAGGCTGAGCCCCTGCCAGATCTTCTGAGTGAGCGGACGGAGGGAATCTATGACCGGCTCCGGTGAAAGTTCTGATTTTTTAAAAACTTTTATGTGCTTGTTTATCAGTTTGTAAAGCTCGTTTAATTTGTATGGAGCTTTAAGCTCCTCGGCCAACTTGCTGTAGGCTATATAGCCATAGCGGTGGGGCAGAATGGCCAATCCATCAGGAGACAAAGTATGAATCACGCCATTGAATCCTGTGTCCATGATACCGATCACAATATCTACCATCGTGAGGCCATTGCCTATGATCAGGATATCCCGGTCGGGGTCCAGGTTGTCTACGGCTTTGTTATTCCACGGGTCGCCTATATAGTTGGGGTCATCGTAAAGTGCTGGGTCGGAGACAGGTAGGTTGCGTGGAGGTTCATTGCCGGTGGCGAGAACCACGTAGTCAGCCGCAATAGTTTGGCCGGAGGCGAGTACTATTGTATTACTGCCATCTGCAGCGGTAATGTCTACCGCCTTGTCGTGAATGATATTGACGGTCGTGTCGGGACGTTTGCCAGCTACAGCCTCCGTCCAAACCTCGGACAGGTAGCGCCCAAAATCCCTGCGAGGCAGGAAGACCTTGCCAAGTACCTCCTTGTCCATATCCTGGTATGCTTCTTGCCGGTGGGCCCAGTCCAGAAAGTGCTCAGGCCGATCAGGGAATGCAGTCATCTTGGCGGCTGGGACATTCAATATATGCTTTGGGTGGGTCGTGCTATATGCGGGCCCTTTACCAAACTCATATTTATCATTGATCAGGTGTAGTGTGAGCGGCATGGTGGTTTGGCGCATTAGCTGCACACCGGTCATCATACCACTAAAGCCTGCGCCTATGATGGCTATCTGCAGAGGGGGATTGGTTTGGGACATATGGATTGTTAAAAGTGCTTCCTTTAGGGGGATATCAACAAGGGATCAGCTGTGAATATAGGATGAAAAATGAGGCAGGATAAAGACTTTTTATGATTACAGTAGCCTTCTGACAATTAGCATTTGTTTTGTTGATAAAATGATTGGATAATAGTGACCGTATCTTATTTTTGTTGCCTGTTATAAAAGAAGAAGTGGGCACGCAGGGAGCTTATGATGTGTATCACTCTGGCAACTAATACTTTAAACAATGGAGACTCCTCAGTCCAGTTATATCCCTATCATCATCCAGGCAGTTTTTGCGGCGGGCTTTGTGGCTACAATGCTCGGCCTATCCCATCTGGTAGGGCCAAAGCGCAAATCCCAGATCAAAGATGAGAACTTTGAGTGCGGTATCAAGTCTTATGGCAATGCGCGTATTCCATTCTCGGTCAAATATTTTCTGATAGCGATCCTGTTTGTGCTTTTTGATGTGGAGGTGATCTTTCTCTATCCTTGGGCGGTAAACTTTAAAGTACTCGGCATCATAGGCTTGTATAAAATGCTCCTTTTCATGGGGCTGCTCCTCGTGGGATTCTTTTACATTATCAAAAAAGGGGCTCTGGAGTGGGAGTAAGCCGATGGTAAAGCTGGCCGTCTAAGAAAGGTCAAGCTTTTGCCAACTTAAAATACTAAAACAATCATGTCAGAAGTAATAGATAATAATGTAAGCAATCACAGCGGGGTAAAGCTGGTAGCTGCACCTACGGGTGTAGAGGGACCGGGCTTCTTTGCTACCAATCTGGACCAGGTGGTGGGACTGGCGCGCTCCAAGTCTCTCTGGCCCCTGCCGTTTGCTACCTCGTGCTGCGGTATCGAGTTTATGGCCACGATGGCCTCTACGTATGATATCGCACGCTTCGGCTCTGAGCGTCCGAGTTTCTCTCCACGCCAGGCAGATATGCTCATGGTAATGGGCACGATCTCTAAGAAGCTGGGACCGGTACTGCGCCAGGTATACGAGCAGATGGCTGAGCCACGCTGGGTGATCTCTGTAGGTGCCTGCGCCTGCTCGGGAGGTATATTTGACACCTACTCTGTGCTGCAGGGGATTGACAAAATCATACCTGTAGATGTATATGTACCGGGTTGCCCGCCGCGCCCTGAGCAGATCATAGACGGTATCATGAAGCTGCAAGAACTCGTAAAGAATGAATCTCTGCGCCGCCGCAATACGCCTGAGTACAAGGCGCTGCTGGCAAGCTACGGGATCACGGTGAATTAATTTCTGCCAAGACAAACCAATAAAAAGTGGCGCTGACCAAAGAAGAATTGATAGAAAAACTGACAGCCCGGTATGGCGAGTCGATCCGTGTGGATGAGGACTCTCTGGACCTGCCGGCTGTGATCATAGACAGGGCTAAGGCTCACGACCTGGTGAAGTACCTGCGCGATGAGCTGGGATTCAACTTCCTGACGACGCTCTGTGGTATGCACTATGCAGACAATGCCCCCGAGCAGCAGTTTGGTGTGGTATATCATATACACAACTGGGTAAATAATGTCCGCCTGCGCATCAAAGCATTTCTGCCGGCAGATAGTGTGGCGATAGACACCATGTCTGACCTATATGCCTCGGCTAACTGGCAGGAGCGTGAGACGTATGACTTCTTTGGTATAGAATTTAAAGGCCACCCTGATCTTCGCCGCATCCTGAATATGGATGAGATGGAATCCTACCCTATGCGTAAGGAATTTCCGATGGAAGACCCTTGGAGGACTGATAAGGACGACAGATATTTTGGCCGAGTGCCTCAGACTGATAATGTACCCAATAACGAGCTAAGATGAGCCAGCCATTGACCAAAAAGATAGAGGATCGCTACTATGATGAGATCCGCATGCACGAGAATGAGGATGGCAGTGAGCTCTCGATCCTCAACCTCGGCCCCACACACCCGGCTACGCACGGTATCTTCCAGAATGTGCTGCTGATGGACGGTGAGCGTATAGTAGATGCAGAGTCTACGGTAGGCTACATCCACCGCGCCTTTGAGAAAATAGCTGAGAACAGGCCTTTCTACCAGATCACCCCACTCACTGACCGGATGAACTATTGTAGCTCACCGATCAACAATATGGGCTGGTGGCTGACTGTAGAGAAGCTGCTGAATATAGAGATACCGAAGCGTGTACAGTATATGCGCGTGATCGTGATGGAGCTAAGCCGCATAGCGGACCACCTGATCTGCAACTCGATCTTGGGGGTAGACTCGGGTGCCTTTACAGGCTTCCTCCACATCTTTACCTACCGCGAGCACATCTACGAGATATTTGAAGAGATATCCGGTGCGCGTCTCACTACAAATATGGGCCGCATAGGCGGATTTGAGCGTGACTGGAGCGATGCGGCGTGGGCTAAGCTGCATAAGTTTATGGCTGAGTTTCCGGATGCCTGGGAGGAGTTTGACCGGCTGCTCACACGCAATACTATATTCATGAACCGCTGTATCAATGTCGGTCCGCTCAGTGTGGAGAAGGCATTGCAATATGGCTTCACAGGTCCAAACCTCCGTGCTGCAGGTGTGGACTATGATGTACGTGTGGCGCAGCCCTACTGCAGCTATGAGGACTTTGAATTTGATATACCGGTAGGCAAGACAGGAGATACCTATGACCGCTACATGGTGCGCCAGCAAGAGGTGCGCGAGTCTCTGAAGATCATACGCCAGGCGATAGCCAAGATGCCTAAGGAGGGCGGCTATCACGCAGACGTGCCCGACTACTACCTGCCGCCTAAGCAAGACGTCTACAATAATATGGAGGCGCTGATCTATCACTTTAAGATAGTGATGGGTGAGATACCGGTACCTAAAGGGGAAGTGTATAGCTGTGTAGAAGGCGGTAATGGAGAGCTGGGTTTCTACCTGGTGAGTGATGGTAGCAGGGTGCCATTCAGGCTGCACTTCCGCAGGCCATGCTTCATCTATTATCAGTATTACACAGAAATGATCAAAGGCTGTTATCTCTCTGATGCGATCCTCATTTTGAGCTCGCTCAACGTGATAGCAGGAGAGCTGGACGCATAAATTGATTTAGTATGTTGACGAAAGAAGTATTAATGAATTCGCTACGTGACCTGCCAGAGACTTTCACTCTGGACGAGGTGATGGAGAGGATGTATGTACTCAATAAGATAGAAACTGCAAAGGAAAAATCAAGACTTGGGAAAACGTATTCAACCACAGAGGCTAAGAAAATGCTATCTAAATGGTCAAAATCAGGTGGAACGAAGAAGCGATAATGGATATTGATGAGATAGCGGGATTTATAGCCGAGGATTCAGTGTTTTATGCTCAAATCCAAGTAGAGAGATTCTTTGAAAGAGTGGACATATTGAAGACAACGCCAAAGGCAGGAAGAAAGATGTCGGAAACTAACGATGAAAAGATAAGAGAGTTAATAGAGGGGACTATAGGATCATTTATCAAATAAAATCAAATTCGGAGATCGAAATACTTTGTGTGATACATGGTATGAGGTTGCTGAAAAATCATAGGTCATTTAAGTTGAAATAATGGCATTAGCAGAAATAAAACCGGAGCAGGTAGTATTCAGCGAGAAGCTGATGAAGCGGATAGAGGAGCTGAAGTCACACTTCCCGGAGGGAAGGAAGAAATCAGCGCTGATCACTGTGCTCCATGAGGTACAAGATGAGCATGAGGACTGGCTGAGCGTGCCAGTGATGGACAAGGTGGCAGAAGTACTCGGCATCAAACCGATAGAGGTGTATGAGGTCGTGACCTTCTACTCTATGTACAATCAGAAGCCGGTAGGCAAGTATGTGTTTGAATTTTGCCGTACGTCATGCTGCGCTACGCGCGGCGTAGAGGACCTGATGGAGTACACCTGCCAAAAGCTCGGCGTAGGTATGAATGAGGTGACACCGGATGGCATGTTTCAGGTGAAAGGGGTGGAGTGCCTCGGTGCCTGCGGCTATGCGCCGATGCTCCAGCTGGGAGACTTCTATCATGAGTTTCTGACTAAGGAGAAAATGGACGCGCTGATAGACGACTGCCGCGCGGGCAAAGTGGAAAAATTGAGCAAAGTATAAATCTATATAAGTGAGTAGGAAAATACTAACAGAACACATCAATGTACCCGGTATACAGGGCTACGAAGTGTACCGCCAGAATGGTGGCTACCGCTCTGTAGAGAAGGCGCTCAAGATGACGCCTAATGACATAGTAGAGGAGGTGAAGAAGAGCGGCCTGCGTGGTCGTGGTGGTGCGGGTTTCCCTACGGGCATGAAGTGGAGCTTCATAGATAAAAAATCTGGTCGTCCGCGCCACCTGGTGTGCAATGCAGATGAGTCTGAGCCGGGCACCTTTAAGGACCGCTATATGATGGAAAAGATCCCGCACCTGCTGGTGGAGGGTATGATCACATCGTCTATCGCACTGGAGGCTAACCTGTCCTACATCTACATCCGCGGTGAGTATATGTGGGTGTACCGTATACTGGAGCGCGCTATCAATGAGGCCTATGCCAAAGGATGGCTCGGTAAGAATATACAGGGGTCGGGCTACGACCTGGATCTGTATGTGACCTGTGGCGCCGGTGCCTATATCTGTGGTGAAGAAACTGCGCTGATAGAATCACTGGAGGGCAAGCGCGGCAACCCGCGTATCAAGCCGCCATTTCCGGCGGTGGTGGGCCTGTATGGCAATCCGACTGTGGTAAACAACGTGGAGACGATCATGGATATACCATGGATCGTGATGAATGGTGGCGATGAATTTGCAAAGATAGGTATAGGTAAATCTACTGGTACGAAGCTGATCTCTGCATCCGGCCATATCAAGAATCCGGGCGTCTATGAGATAGACCTGAGTATTTCTGTGGAGGAGTTTGTGATGAGTGATGAATACCTGGGAGGTATGTACTCAGATCGTCCGCTGAAGGCCTGCGTGCCGGGTGGCTCGTCCGTGCCTATCCTGCCTGCAGAGTTGCTGTTTAAGACCGCGAAAGGTGAGCAGCGTATGATGACCTATGAGTCTATGTCTGATGGTGGTTTTGCTACCGGATCTATGATCGGATCAGGTGGCTTCATAGTGTATGACGATACTACCTGCGTGGTGCGCAATACGTGGAACTTTGCACGCTTCTATCACCATGAGTCATGTGGTCAGTGCTCGCCATGCCGCGAGGGTACGGGCTGGATGGAGAAGATCCTTTACCGGCTGGAGAATGGCTACGGTACACAGGAGGATATAGACCTGCTGTGGGATATTCAGCGCAAGATAGAGGGTAATACGATCTGCCCGCTGGGCGATGCTGCTGCATGGCCGGTGGCAGCGGCGATCCGCCACTTCCGCCATGAGTTTGAATATCACGTGCGCTATCCGGAAAAGATCAAGGACAGGAAGCATTTTGAATATGAGCCGTGGGAAAAGGTGAAGCATTTGATGGCGACGGAAAGTGTTTTGGTGTAGCTATGAGATTGAGTGAACAACAGAAGGTTATCATACAGGACTATTTCAAGGATAAACCTGTGCTGAAAGCTTATGTGTTTGGTTCGTACGCCAGAGGTGATGCAGACGAAAAGAGCGATATAGATTTGCTGATTGATTGGGATTATGCCAATTTGAAAGGATTGGATGCTATAGGATATGAACTGGAGTTAAAAGAGGCATTGAATAAAGAAATCGACTTGGTTTCTCAAAAATGGATGAGTCCTTACATTGCAGAATATGTGGAACGGGATAAAGTATTAGTGTATGCAAAGTAATCTGTCGGATATAAACAGACTCTATCATATCAGGGACTGTATCAGAGATCTGAAGATTGTTTTAAATAATGTGAGCGAATATGAATTCTATGGAAATCTTGATAAGAAATATGCTGTCGAAAGAATATTAGAGATAATCGGCGAAGCGGCCAATCATATTTCTGCTGAGATCCTTGATAAAGTGACTGTCCCAGTAGAATGGGAAAAGATAAGAGGATTTAGGAATTTGGTAGCGCATGAGTATTTCAGAATAGACTATACAATAGTGTATAAAATAGCTACTGAAAGTATTGAAAGACTGGAAAACGTAATTTTAGATTTGATACAGCAATTGGAAAGTTAATATGCCTAAAGTAACAATAGACGGAGTATCCATAGAGGTCGAGGCTGGTACCACGATCCTCAATGCAGCCCGCCAGATAGGTGGCGACCTGGTGCCACCAGCTATGTGCTACTACTCTAAACTAAAGGGTAGTGGTGGCAAGTGCCGCGTATGCCTGGTAGAAATATCAAAGGGTAGTGATGCCAATCCTAACCCGATGCCAAAGCTGCAAGCGAGCTGCTGCACACCGATAGCTGATGGTATGGAGGTGAAGAACATGACCTCTCAGAAGGTGCAGGATATGCGCAAGGGTGTAGTGGAGTTTCTGCTCATCAACCACCCGCTGGACTGTCCCATCTGTGATCAAGCTGGTGAATGTGACCTGCAAAATCTTGGATTCGACTATGGTGCGCAGAAGACGCGCTACCAGGAGGGCCGCCGTACGTTTGATAAAATAGATATAGGTGACAAGATACAGCTACACATGACCCGCTGTATCCTCTGCTACCGCTGTACATATGTAGCAGACCAGCTCACGCCTCACCGTGACCACGGCGTGCTGAACAGGGGAGATGCTTCAGAAATATCTACCTACATCAGCCATGCCATAGACAATGATTTCTCTGGTAATATGATAGATGTGTGCCCGGTAGGTGCACTGACAGATAAGACGTTCCGGTTTAAGTCTCGCGTATGGTTTCTGAAGCCATACCGTGCGCACCGCCAGTGCTCTCATGAGAAGTGCAACGGCCAGGTGGACCTGTGGATGTTTGGCAATGATGTATACCGTGTCACAGCGCGCAAGGATGACTACCATGAGGTAGAGTCATTTATCTGCAATGAGTGCCGCTTTGAGCATAAGAATAAGGCTGACTGGACCATAGAGGGCCCACGCAAGTTGGAGAAATGGTCTGTGATCAATCAGGGTAAATACATGAAGCGTACCGCCGAGGTCAATATTGATACAGAGAAAGCGCTGCTGCTGGGCCGCGATCAGGACCGCAAGCGCCTGAGCATGGTGACACCAGAGGAGGCAAAGAAGAAATAAAGAAGAAAAGAACCGGTAAGCCGGTGAAAGAATAACATGGAAAGTGCATTTCTAATAGAGAAGGGAGTCATCATCCTCGTGGTATTTGGTATCACGATGCTGATCGCGCTGTACTCCACTTTTGCAGAGCGGGTGCTCGCAGGATACTTTCAGGATCGCCTCGGTCCTAACCGGGCTGGTCCGGGCGGCCTGCTGCAGCCACTGGCTGACGGCGTGAAGATGTTCACGAAGGAGGACTTCATCCCAGAGACGCCTAATAAGCTGCTATTCATTCTCGGGCCTGGTCTGGCTATGACCACCGCGCTGATGACCAGCGCTGTGATACCATGGGGCAGGCAGCTGACAATCTTCGGCTATACAGCTACACTACAGGCTGCTGATATCAATATCGCCATGCTGTATGTATTTGGAGTGATCTCTATCGGTGTGTACGGCATCATGATAGGTGGCTGGGCATCTAATAATAAGTTCTCCCTGCTCGGTGCGGTGCGTGCCTCGTCTCAGATGATCTCCTATGAGGTAGCGATGGGCCTCTCTATGATAGCGGTGCTAATGGTATCGGGCTCACTAAGCATACATGAGATAGCGGAGAATCAGCACGGTTTTATAGACTGGAACTGGCACGGGCACAAGTTCGCATGGCCTAGCTGGTACGTGTTTAAGCAGCCGCTGGCATTCCTGATCTTCCTGATCTGCGCCTTTGCGGAGACTAACCGGACACCGTTTGACCTGCCGGAGTGCGAGTCAGAACTGGTGGGCGGTTATCACACGGAGTATAGCTCTATGAAGCTCGGCTTCTTCCTCTTTGCAGAGTATGTGAATATGTTCATCTCGTCTGCCATCATCGCGATCGTTTTCTTTGGTGGATACAACTATCCAGGCATGGACTGGGTCAACGCACATCTCGGCGGCAACCTCGCTACGATACTAGGCACACTCGTACTCTTTGCTAAGATATTTTTCTTTATATTTTTCTATATGTGGGTGCGCTGGACGGTACCGCGCTTCCGCTATGACCAGCTGATGAATCTGGGCTGGAAGATACTGATGCCTCTGGCTATATTGAACATCGTGATCACAGGATTTGTATTGATACTAACTGCGTCATAAACTTTAAAACTTATGAAAGGGATCGGACTTATATTATTACTCTGCTGTGCTTTTGAATGTTGTATCGCCCAAGACGCTGGTCGGGTGATTTTAGTCAGAGTTGTGGAATTTTATGGCGTAGGTGGCATAAAATCGCTGATTAATGTAGTTTCTAGTAGTGGTTCTGAAACGATAGAACTGGAGAAGACAAGAAGAATGGATGGTCCTGAGCAAATTGAAAATGATAAGAAGGTACAAGCTACCTTAAATGATATTGAAGGGAAAGGATACGCTTTAAAGACAAGTTCGGTCAATGGGGTTGGTCCAGATAATAGTGTAATAACCACTACATACATTCTTGAAAAGAAGTAATACAGTGAATGTGTCACTGTTGACAAATTAGGAATTTAGATTTAGGGTATTTGAAGGTTAAATATATTTTTGCAGCGCTTACAGTATGACAGATTACGGTGCCATATCGCTCACAGGTCGCAAGAAGGATGTCTCTCAAAAGGAGATGACTTTCAGTGAAAAGCTCTACCTGCCGGGCATCATAAAAGGAATGGGTATCACGCTCAAGCACTTCTTTAGCAAGAAGGTGACAGTGCAGTATCCTGATGAGAAGAGGGAATTCAGCCCGGTATACCGCGGCCAGCATATCCTGATGCGCGATGAGAATGGCGCGGAACGCTGTACTGCCTGCGGCCTCTGTGCTGTGGCCTGTCCGGCCGAGGCTATCACGATGACCTCGGCTGAGCGCAAACCGGGAGAAGAGAAGCTGTACCGAGAGGAGAAATACGCCTCAGTCTATGAGATCAATATGCTGCGTTGTATTTTCTGTGGTCTCTGTGAGGAGGCTTGCCCTAAGGAAGCGATCTTCCTGACGGAAAAGATTTCTAATGCAGATTACAGCCGTGAAGGTTTTATTTTCGGTAAGGATAAACTGGTCATGAAACCTGAGCAACAGGTGCTTTAATAAAGGAGGAATGGATATAAAGGAGATCATATTCTGGAGTTTATCTACTATCGCATTCATCACGGCGATCTACACGGTGATCGCAAAGAACCCGATCTTTAGTGCTATCTCACTTCTGGTATGTTTTGCCAGTATAGCAGGGCACTACCTCCTGCTGAATGCGCAGTTCCTCTTCATTGTACACATCATCGTCTATGCAGGTGCCATCATGGTACTCTTCCTCACTACGCTCATGCTAATGAATCTCAATGAGGAAACAGAAAAGCATAAACCGGCCATAGCACAGATCGCTGCACTGGTCATAGCTGTGGCACTAGGTATAGTACTGATGCTGGCCGTACGCAAGGCCAACGTGATCCTGACCATGGGGCCGATGACAGATAGCATAGGTGATGTAAAATCTCTCGGCACTGTATTGCTGAGTGAATACTTCTATCCATTTGAGTTTATCTCTGTACTGCTGCTCTCTGCTATGGTGGGCGTGGTACTGCTGATGAAAAAAGATAAAACCGCGGCACTGAAATGACGCTACTCAACATATTTGCTGATCCGCATATCTCGATCAATCACTATATCGCAGTGAGCGCTATGCTCTTTACGATCGGTGTGTTTGGGGTGCTATTCCGCCGCAATGCGATCACGATCTTCATGTGCATAGAGCTGATGCTAAACTCAGTAAATCTGCTACTGGTAGCCTTCTCTACCTATCATCATGACAATAGCGGCCAGGTATTCGTTTTCTTCATCATGGCGGTAGCCGCTGCGGAGGTCGCAGTGGGGCTGGCGATCTTGGTGACCATATTCAGGAACCTGCATACGATAGACATAGACGAACTGAAAAACCTGAAGAACTAAAAAAGAGCCAGGATAGAGATGCTTACTATATACTTACTCATTTTACTGCCGCTGGCTGGGTTCCTGATAAACGGGCTCCTGGGCACCAAGCTGTCAAAGGGACTCTCCGGTATCATCGGTTCGGCCACTATACTGGGTTCTTTCATTATCTCCTGCATGTATTTCTTTGGCCTGGTGGGTGGCGCTGCCCCTACAGAGGTCAAGGTATTTGACTGGATATCTTTTGGCAATATTCATATCAACTTTGGTATCCTGATAGATCAACTCTCTGCACTCTGGCTGATGGTGGTCACAGGCATCGGCTTCCTGATACATATCTACTCTACCGGGTATATGCATGATGATGAAGGCTTCCAGCGCTTCTTCGCCTATCTGAACCTCTTTATCTTCTTCATGCTGCTGCTCGTACTGGGCAATAACTTTGTAGTAATGTTTATAGGCTGGGAAGGTGTGGGCCTCTGCTCATACCTGCTGATCGGCTTCTGGTACAAGAATCAGGACTATAACAATGCAGCCAAGAAAGCATTTGTGATGAACCGTATCGGTGACCTCGGGTTCCTGATCGGAATGTTCATTCTGCTATATAACTTCCATACCCTTGACTTTAACGGACTGAAGGCTGCGGTAGCGGGTGGTGCAGATCATCACATCATCTTTTGGGCTACGCTGTTCCTATTTATAGGTGCTACCGGCAAGTCCGCACAGATACCACTCTATACCTGGCTGCCGGATGCGATGGCTGGTCCTACACCAGTATCGGCCCTGATCCATGCGGCTACGATGGTGACCGCCGGTATCTTTATGATCTGCCGCGCTAATTTCCTTTTCACTCTTGCGCCTGAGACACTCCATATCATCGCAATAGTAGGTGCTGCTACAGCACTCTTTGCAGCTACGATAGGTGTGATGCAGAATGATATCAAGAAAGTACTGGCATACTCTACGGTATCACAGCTCGGCCTGATGTTTATGGCATTGGGCTTTGGCGCTTATACTTCCGGTGCTTTTCACGTAGTGACACACGCTTTCTTTAAGGCTTGCCTCTTCCTCGGCTCAGGCTCTGTGATCCACGCGATGGGAGGGGAGCAGGATATCCGCCGTATGGGTGGGCTGCGAAAATGGATGCCGATCACGTTTGGTACTTTCCTTTTAGCATCGCTGGCTATCTCAGGAGTACCGCCTCTATCCGGTTTCTTCTCGAAAGATGAAATCCTGGCGCATGCATTTGAGCATAATAAGGTTCTTTGGGTAGTGGCGTCAGTGGCTTCTCTGCTGACAGCCTACTATATGTTCCGCCTGGTATTCCTGACTTTCTTTGGTTCTTTCCGTGGTACGCATGATCAGGAGCATCACCTGCATGAGTCTCCCATGAGCATCACATTGCCACTGGTAGTGCTGTCTGTGCTGGCCGTGGTAGGTGGAGTGATCGGACTACCGCCTGTCACACACATGACGCACTGGCTGTCTCACTTCCTGGCACCGGTCATCCCTGCAGTGACTGAGGGTGAAGGTGCAGAAGGCACCTCTATGGAGCTGATGCTGATGGGCATCGCTACGGTATTGGCGTTTGCCGCTATAGCCTGGGCCTATGCCCGCTTTGTGGGCAAGAGGACACTCCCGGCAGAAGATGGTCAGCTGACCGGACTCGGTTCTGTGGTTTATAATAAATACTACGTAGATGAACTCTACAATTTAGCGATCGTGAAGCCGCTGCTGGCTGCATCTGAATGGGGATATACAGTACTGGACAAGATAGTAGTAGATGGCGTGGTAGTATGGAGCGGCAAGCTGAGCCTGATGACCGGCAAGCAGCTGCGCCAGATACAGAGCGGCAATATCGGCTTCTACCTGCTGGCCATGGTGCTGGGTATAGTCGGGATATTTATTTACGTTTTGACCTATCTGCAATAAAGAAGTAGAGAACAAAGTATGTTGCTATTAGTCATTTTATTTTTACCTCTGGTCGCGGCGCTGGCAGTCTATCTGTCCGGCAATAAGCTGGCCAGCAAAGTAGCGCTGATCGCCTCGGTGGCAGAGTTTGCCATATCTCTGGTGGCGCTGCAGCATGTAGCACATAGCAACTTTGAAGGGCTGTCATACTCTCACTCATGGATAGCCAATCCGAACATCAGCTTTAGCCTGGCTTGCGATGGCCTCAGCCTTCTGCTGGTGCTCCTTTCCACATTCCTGGTGCCAGTTATTATTCTATCTTCCTTTGGTACGGAGCTGGCTAATGCACGCGCACTCTATGCACTGATCCTGCTGATGCAGTTTGCCATGATCGGCGTGTTCATAGCTACTGATGGCCTGCTGTTCTATATCTTCTGGGAGCTGGCGCTGATACCTATTTATTTCATAGCTCTGCTATGGGGACAGGGCAAGGATAAAGCCTTTATCCAGACTGCTACATTCAAATTCTTTGTGTATACGCTCATCGGCTCCCTATTCATGCTGGTGGCTTTTATCTTCCTTTATTCTAAGGCCGGTAGCCTGTCACTGGAGTCGCTGTATGCGTTGAACCTTTCCCAGACGGAGCAGATCTTTGTGGCCCTGGGATTCTTTTTTGCATTTGCTGTGAAAATACCGGTGTTCCCATTCCACACCTGGCAGGCGGATACCTACACCGAAGCGCCTACTATGGGTACGATGCTCCTTTCCGGTATCATGCTGAAGATGGGCCTCTATGGCCTGCTGCGATGGCTACTGCCTGTGGCACCGCAGGGCGTGGTGACGCTGACCCCTTACTTTATTGTACTGTCTGTGATAGGCGTAGTGTATGGATCCATACTAGCTATCCAGCAGAAGAATGTAAAACGCCTGCTGGCCTATTCATCCTTTGCGCACGTAGGCCTGATAGCTGCGGGTATTTTCTCGCTGACCAATGAAGGCCTGCAGGGTGCTGTAGTCCAAATGCTGGCGCATGGTGTCAATGTAGTAGGGGCCTTCTTTGCGGGTGAAGTGATACTGAGAAGAACAGGTACACTTGAGATCAGCTCATTGGGTGGTATCAGAAACATCGCACCGAGATTTGCCACAGCTTTCATCATCATCGTGCTGGCGTCAGTGGCACTGCCGACTACGAACGCTTTCATCGGAGAGTTCCTGTTGCTTTTTGGCGTTTTTGAATACAATACCTGGCTCTCTATAGCAGCCGGCCTGACCATCATACTCGGTGCCGTATATATGCTGAAGATGTATCAATATGTGATGCTGGGCGAGAAGAGGGCTACTGCATCAGCATTTCCTGATCTGACAGCCAGCGAATTTGCCGTATTTGCTATACTGATCGCAGCCATATTCGTATGTGGCGTATATCCGAAGCCGATCATGGAGATAGCGCAACCGGCGCTGGCGGAAATTTTGAAACATACTCTGGGATAGAAAATGAGGGCACTGACATATACATCCTTTCTCGGTATCGCTTGCCTCGTGCTGGAGATATTTAATCTGCGCAAGATAGTAGTACCGGTGGTCGTGATCGCTCTGCTGGCTATCCTCGGCATCAATTTCACTGAGTGGAACGGGTCTTCTGTATCTTTCTACAACGATATGCTGCGTGCTGATAACTTTGCCCTGGCTTTTACCGGTCTGCTGATCGTGACTGCCGCGGGTCTGGTAGCTATGAGCGGTAGCTTCTATGATACGGAGGAAACAAAACTGGCCGATTACATTTCGGTGATCGTATTTACCCTCTGCGGTGGGATAGCGTTGGTGAGTTTCTCTAATATGGCTATGCTATTCATCGGCCTCGAGGTTCTGTCTATTTCTCTGTATATCCTGGCGGGTAGCAAGAGGCGCGATATCCGCTCCAATGAGGCTGCGATGAAGTACTTTCTGATGGGGTCTTTTGCGTCCGGCATCTTGCTCTTCGGTATCACGCTGGTGTATGGCGCTACAGGTAGTTTCAATCTGGCGCAGATAGCTCTGTATGCTTCGGGTCCCGGAGTTGATCCGATCTTTGTGGTGGGAGTGATCATGATACTGATCGCAATGTTGTTTAAGGTGTCAGCGGTACCATTTCATTTTTGGGCACCTGACGTCTATGAGGGCTCGCCGTCGCTAACCACAGCTATGATGGCTACCCTGTCTAAGGTAGCTGCGATGGCTGCTTTTTATCGTCTTTTCAGTGTGAGTTTTGTCAATAATTTCTCGGGTTTTGCGTGGATACTCAGTGTGGTAGCCGCGCTCACTATGCTGGTAGGCAACCTGACGGCCCTAAATCAGGACTCCTTTAAGCGTATGCTGGCATTCTCCGGTATAGCACATGCGGGCTACATGCTGCTAGCTATCATGTCCCTGTATCAAAACACGGCTAATGCGCTTTTCTTTTATACAGTCGCATACACTTTCGCATCTCTCGGTGCCTTCGCTATCGGTATCTCTGTGATGAAACGCCGTAAGAGCGAGAAGATCGAAGCTTTTAACGGCCTTGGCAAGAGCAATCCCTTCCAGGCTGTAGCGTTAACCGTATTCATGCTGTCTATGGCGGGTATACCACCGCTGGCAGGATTCTTTGCAAAGTATTATGTCTTCTTTGAGGCTATCAAAACACAGCACCTGGCTGTGGTCATAGTGGCCGTCATCACCTCTGCTATCAGCGTGTACTACTACTTTAAGCTGATACTGGCTATGTGGACCAAAGATAGCGAGGAGACCGATGCTCCGGCTGGCGCCATATCCTACATAGCGATAGCTGCTATCTGCCTGATAGTGACGCTGGCTCTCGGTATACTGCCATCTCTGGTACCATCTATCAATCAGGTAGCCAGCAAGTAATCTTATCTCCTTTTTTGACGGGTTATAACAGGCTTTCAGCGAAAAGTCTTTCATGGCATGGGATGAGCCATTATATTCGCTACACCCAAATACACATACATGAAATACCGCCTCCATCTGCTACTCGTATCCTGCGCAGCACTGATCATGGTTAGCTGCCAAAACAATAAGAGTGAAGCTCCTGCCGCTGTCTCTGCTGAATTTGAAAAGCAGATACAAGAGAAGCTGGTCAATGCAAAAGAAGGAGATGTGATAGAACTGCCGGAGGGAACATACAATCTCTCCCGCCCGCTGATACTGGATGGCGTCAAAAATGTGACTATCCGTGGCAAGGGGATGGAAAAAACTACGCTGAACTTTGCGGGTCAGAAAGATGGTGCGGAAGGCCTGCGTGTGACTGCCAACGGTATCGTACTCGAAGACTTTGCTATCATCAATGCGAAGGGTGACTGTATCAAACTGGAAGACGTGCTGAATGTGACTATACGGAGGATCAAGACCGGCTGGACCAAACTGCACTCCACTGAGAATGGAGCTTATGCTCTGTACCCCGTATCATGTACCAATGTACTCATAGAAGACTGTGAGGTGTATGGATCTTCGGATGCCGGTGTATATGTAGGCCAGTCCAAGAATATAATCGTGCGCAGAAATAAGGTACACGATAATGTAGCGGGTATAGAGATAGAGAACTGTGTGGATGCAGATGTATACGAGAATAGCAGCTATGACAATACAGGCGGCCTGCTGGTGTTTGACAATCCCGACTTGCCGGTCAAAAACGGTATGCGCTGCAGGGTGCACAACAATAAGATAACGAATAATAATACGGTCAACTTTGCTACCAAGGGTACCTCCGTAGCTGAGGTGCCGGCCGGAACGGGCTTCATCATCATGGCTACCAACCAGTGCGAGATCTACTCCAATGAGATCACCGGACACAATACGACGAGCGGTGCTATCATCAGCTACCTGGTACTGAAGAAGCCCTATAAAGATCAGGACTATGATCCATACTGCGGAGGTATCTTCGTACATGACAATACAATTAAACGTGGTAGTGGCAGGGCTGATGCCAGTGTGACACTAGGTAAGCTCCTGACTGCACTTTTTGGCGATAAGGTGCCTGACATCATCTTTGACGGTAGTGTGAACCCGAGCTACAAGAATAACGACGGCACTATTAAAGAGGACGATAAGATTTGCCTCCACGCCAATGGAGATATCAGTTTTGCCAATCTTGATTTTGCCGGAGGCAATAAGAATATGAGTATGGACCTGACCAAGATGGACTGCTCTGTGCCGGCATGGCAGGATGTGAAGCTCACACAGTAGTTTCTAGCAGCTATTTAATATCTTCGGCCTCGTATGGAGGTGAAAAATGCAGCATACGTAGCTACCTACGTAGATGTCAAAAAGTGTCCCAATTCTTTTATGCCGGAGTATGCTATGATAGGCCGCTCTAATGTGGGCAAGTCTAGCCTGATCAACTATCTCTGCAATCATAAGGGGCTGGCAAAGACCTCTGCCACTCCGGGCAAGACACAAACGATCAACTACTTTGTGATCAATCATAGCTGGCACCTGGTGGATCTGCCGGGATACGGCTATGCCCGTGTGTCTCAAGACAGCAGAGCGAAGTGGAAAGGAATGATCTATAACTACCTGGAATTTCGTGAGCAGTTGCAATATGTCTTTGTGCTGATCGACTCCCGTATACCGCCTCAGGCTATAGATCTGGAATTTATCAACTGGCTGGGAGAGAAGAATATTCCCTTCGTTATTGTCTTCACCAAGGCTGACAAGCCAGCCGGTAAAGAAACGCTGATCAATATCGAGCAATTTAAGATAGCGCTAAAAGAAAGCTGGGATGAACTGCCCGATATGTTTGTGACCTCTTCAGAGAAAAGGACCGGCAAAGAACTGCTCCTGAAATTTATAGAAGAAGCCAATAAAGAATACCACAGCAGGGGCAAAGGCGGATCAGCTATAGAAGCCGAGGCCGGCGAAGAGGATTAATTCTATTTCTTCCACTTGATATTGCAGCCTATACTGGGGCGCTGGCGTGGTGATGGTTTGTCACCACTTAGTATGGCATCCAGCGCCGCCCTGATATCCTTGCCGTCATTTGGTGTCGTATTACCCGGGCGGGAGTCGTCTAGCTGTCCGCGATAGACGAGTTTCAGATCTTTATCATAGATGAAAAAGTCGGGTGTGCAGGCGGCCTCATAAGCTCTGGCCACGGCCTGAGACTCATCGTAGAGATAGGGGAAAGGGTAATGCAGCTCTTCAGCTACGCGCTTCATCTGCTCTGGAGCATCATCAGGTTGTGCGGAGATATCATTGGAACTGATCGCAATGAATGCAATGCCTTTTGCGTTGTAATCATTAGCGAGTTGAACTAGTTGTCCGTTGATATGCTTGACGTAGGGGCAGTGATTGCAGATGAACATGATGACAGTAGCCTGGCCACCTTTCAGCGCATCAAGTGATAAGGCCTGGCCGCTGACAGTATCGGGCAAAGAGAAGAAAGGTGCCGGAGACCCGAGGTCGATCATGTGAGAAGGGGTGAGCGCCATAGAGAGGTAATTTGCAGCGAAGCTAGTATAAAGAAGGATGGATATGTAGAGCAGCGGATTTTCTTTATGTACATATTCCTTTCGCATTATCCAAAGAATGACTTTACAATTTATTCACATTGAGCCCGGTGTACTTGGCATTTCCACTAGGTTCCACGATTGGATTGTGAACATTTTAAGGTGCAGTGTGTGGGTGGCAGGTTCAGAAATTATTCCGAACTTATCCTTCCATAAATGATAGCTAAAATGAACATTTGCACCCCCGCAAATATTTAGGAGAGTAAGAACATGGCTGACCAATTGGATACCGGCACTAAACGGAAATTTGACGCTGTAAATCGCCGATCAGGTGCTAATAATATAGACGCAACTGCTGGCGAGTTTGGCAAGCTGCCGCCACAGGCGCGCGATTTTGAGGAGGCGGTACTGGGCGCTGTGATGATAGAGGACAATGCGATAGATGATGTCATTGAGTTTCTGCAGGAGGATGCTTTTTATGTAGATGCGCATAGGCGCATATACAAAGCGGTGAAGCAGCTCTATCTGACTGAGTCGCCTGTAGATCTGCTCACGGTGACGGAGCAGCTGCGCAAGAATGGTGACCTGGAGGCAGTGGGCGGAGCCTACTACATAGCCCAGCTCACTAATAAAGTAGGCTCGGCCGCCAATCTGGAGTACCACGCCCGTATCGTATCTCAGAAGTATATACAGCGCATGCTGATCTCCTCCAGCAGCGAGACGATCAAAGAGGCATATGAAGATGGAGCAGATGTATTTCAACTGCTGGATAAAGCAGAGAGCAATCTCATGCTGATCTCTGAGAATAACGCCAAGAAAAGTAGCATGGATATAGCCTCTATCATCCGCAAGGAGCTGGAGGAGATAGATGTACGAATGAATAATGATGAGCACCTGAATGGTGTGCCTACCGGATTTATGGAGCTGGACAGGGCTACAGGTGGCTGGCAAAAGTCTGACCTGATCATCGTGGCGGCCCGCCCCGGTATGGGTAAGACAGCCTTCACGCTGGCGCTGGCACGCAATAGCAGTGTAGACTATAAAAAACCCGTGGCGTTCTTCTCCCTGGAAATGAGTGGCAACCAGCTGGTACAGCGTCTCATTTCTATGGAGTCTGAAATACCTGCTGAGAAGATCAGGAGGGGCAGCCTGGAGAAGCACGAATTTCAACAGCTGACATCCAAGATCGACTCGCTGAGCAAGGGACAACTCTTTATAGATGATACACCGGGTATCAACATCTTTGAGCTGCGCTCTAAGTGCCGCAAGCTGAAGCAGAAGCATGACATCCAAATGATCATCATAGACTACCTGCAGCTGATGAGTGGTACGAGCGAGGGCAAAGGCGGCGGCAATCGTGAGCAGGAGATCTCTCAGATATCGCGCTCGCTCAAGGGTCTGGCCAAGGAGCTGAACGTGCCCGTGATAGCGCTCTCACAGCTGAGCCGTGCTACAGAGACCCGCGGCGGCAGCAAGAAGCCGATCCTGTCTGACCTCCGCGAATCCGGCGCCATAGAGCAGGATGCGGATATTGTGATCTTCCTCTATCGGGGCGAGTACTATGGCCTGCTGACGGATGAGGATGGCATGGACCTGAAGGGTATAGCGGAGATCATAATAGCGAAGCACCGTAATGGTCCGCTGAAAACAGTCAAGGCAAGATTCATAGACCGCTTTGCCAAATTTGCGGACTTCGATGAATTCCAGAATAATGATGCGATCATAGAAGTGCAAGCAGGAGGGGAGAAGCGCATCTTTAAGAAGATACAATCCAAGATGAATGACGAGTTTGATGCAGAGAAGAAGCATGGTAAGGGTGACTTTGCCGGTGAGGATGATGACTCTGTACCTTTCTAAGGTCGTATTTCAATCAACTGCACGTTCATGCCTATATACCGTTTGAAACATATCAATCAGTATTTATATGTTAGCATTGGCTTATTTACCAATGCATGGCACCTCATAGGATACCTACCGTAGAAAAAGTTTCTAAAGCGCTGGGCGATGCCAACAGGCTCAAAATATTGCAATATATCTCACAGAGTGAGGGCCTGGGTCAATGCTCTGAGATCCAAAGCTTTATAGACCTGGCTCAGCCATCTATCTCGCATCATATAAAGATACTACTGGAGGCTGGCCTGATCGTGCAGAAGAAGAAGGGCAGAAACCACTACTACTCTCTCAATGAGGGGACGCTGGATAATTATGCCAGTTTCCTGAAGCAATTGACAGTTTAATACGTCGCACTGAAAAGGTCTGGCCGGTAAAACTCTGTGATAAGTGAGGCCTGCGTCATACAAGTCCATCTCTCCTGCTGAAAGTACCGAAGGAGAACCTCATATAGTGCCTCATATCCGGCATAGAGCATGTCGTCAAAGAAGTTGTTGTGAAAATTGATGGTAACTATCGTCTCTTCTTTATTAGCATCTAGCCAGCTGATCAGTTCTTTTTCTGCTTGTTTTACGGTTTTGCCTTGATAAAAGAAACTGCCATCCATGATATTCATAGGCACCTCTATAAGGTCGTAAACACGTTTTTCATCCACATTGTACGGCATAAATGGAAGGCCGTAACCGTTGCGAAAGCCGTAGTCCTGTGAATGCCCCAAAGAGGTATCAAGGATAATATCAGATCGCTCTAACTCTTGCCAGGCCTCCGGCAGGGTAAATTTGAGAAAGTGATATCGCTGACTTTTAGTTGTATCTACCAGATTGAAATTTTTTAGTTCGTCATTCATGGTGAGGGGGCCTATGCACTTATGCAGGCCGTTTTCAAAACCCCGATCCCGTATGCGCGATATCTGCTGAGCTATCTGCGGAGAAAGAAAATTGTAATCAGCATTGTGTTTGTCTTTGCGCGTCAGCCAGAAGAAGGATGACTGGAAGCCATATTTATCTTCCAGATCCATAATACGATCCATATTTAGCCAGTCAGGCTGACCAGTATAATGGCGCCAGAGCAGACCGGGAATCTTGTGGTATTGGTGCGTTTTGAGGGCGTAGTCGCCATTCTGGTTTTTGGCGCCGAAGATGGTATCTATGTCATGTGTCAGAAAGAAGCCCGACTTGCGCTTTGTAGTTTTGAGCTGCGCAAGAGTGGGGTGAGATAGCATAAACGCGTCTATCAGTTCCTGGACGATATTGTGGTGAAGGGTCTGTGAGTGATATTGCAGACTGTCTTTATATGGGAAACGGCCATACAGGTCTAATTTAAGGGCAGCGTACTCTTGCAGCGAATTTACCAGATAAAAGATGCTGGCGAGAAGATCCTTGCCTCCCTCTAGGTCATAGAAATAATAAGAGCCTTGGGCTAAGTCCTTAAGAGCAGAAAAGTCTTGGCTGGTTAAATATTGATAAAAGGGAGTGCAGAGAAGAATGCCTGAGTCGAACCGATCACCTACGCCGAGGGCTGCATCAGAGGGACTATCTGTATAGGTAAAAGCCACGCCCTTATTGAATGCTATCAGCTGAAGCGTATAGTGAATAAAATGCCTACCGGGTAGGTCATTTGCCAGATATATCTTCAAAGACATGTAAAACAATAATAGCTAATAAAGGCGGTTTTGCTAATTTTAATTTTGAAAAGGAATCCATCCCGATGTGCGGTATAGCCGGTTTTATCAACCATAGTCTCAGCGAGCAAAACAAGAAAGCTCTCAACTACAAAATGCTCGGCACCATTATACACCGTGGACCTGAGAATAGTAATGTGTGGACTGAGGGCGTCGTGTCTCTTGGACAAAACCGCCTGAAGATTATAGACCTGTCTGATGCTGCCAATCAGCCATTTGACTATATGGACCTCGTGATCATCTTTAACGGAGAGGTATATAATTATATCGAGGTCCGCGAAGAGTTGCGCAAGATGGGGTATCACTTTCGCACTAACGGAGATACAGAGGTGATAGGCGCAGCCTACAAGGAATGGGGTGATGCCTGTGTGACGCGCCTGATCGGAATGTGGGGACTGGCCATTTGGGATATGTCTAAGAAACGCCTTTTCTGCTCACGCGATAGATTTGGCATCAAACCATTTTACTATATCTCGCAGGGTGGTGATCTCTACTTTGCATCGGAGTACAAGCCGCTAAAAGAGTTAACCGTTTTTGATCGCAAACTGAATGTGGAGCAAATACAACGTGGCATCACGATGTCATGGGCGGTGTACCGGGACCAGACCTACTACAGCAGCATAACCGCGCTGATGCCAGCACACAATCTAGTTTATGAGGATGGCAATATCACTATATCTCGCTACTGGGATGTAGACCTCAGTGCTCCTAAATCAACCCTGAGCAGGAAAGAAAAAGAGGAGCGTTTTTACGAGTTGTTTGAAGAAAGCGTGAGGCTGCATGCCCGTAGTGATGTGCGCAATGGCACGTGCCTGAGTGGCGGGCTCGATAGCTCTGCCATATCCAGCGTCTATTCCACATTATTTCCCGAGTCGCTGATCAAGTCTTTCTCCATCTACTACGGAGGTGCCGGAGCTGTGGACGAGCGCCCGTTTGTAAAAGAGGTAGTCAATAAATATCCTAATATTGAGCCGTACTATTTTACACCTACGGATCAGGATATAGCAGATAGTTTCCATCGCGTAGCCTTTCATGCAGATGTACCTCTGCTGGGGTCTTCTTACCTCTCTCAGTATTTTCTGATGAAGCTGGCAAAGAGCGAAGGTGTGACGGTGGTACTGGATGGACAGGGATCAGATGAATATCTGGCAGGTTATCTTCATTCATTCTACCGGCTACTGGCGCAGGATGCGGCATCGCTTCACTGGGGTGATTATATCCGTACCTTTGTATCGCATCTTTCGCGCGAACATTATGGCATCGGCAAGGCAGTGGATATCAAGATGAAAACGCTGGCCTCTATGCTATATGACGAGAATGGCATCTATAATCTGGAGCTTTCTCGCAAAAAGGCATATTTCAGGAGCGAGGCCGCAGTAAGTTTTGAGAAAAAAACAGATGACCGCGTGGATAATTTTTTATATCATCTGCTACTTAATACAACACTACAAACATTATTACACTTTGAGGACAGAAACTCCATGGCTTTTTCATTAGAGTCACGGGTGCCTTTTCTTAATCATAAGCTGGTAGAATTCGCATTCTCTCTACGCAATGAGGATAAAATCAGCAATAAGGCAGAGACGAAATTTATACTGCGGGAATCACTGAAGAAGGTTTTGCCGCAGGCCATCTACGAACGTAAGGATAAGAAAGGATTTGTAACACCGGGAGAGAAACGCTGGCTCAATGGGCCACTAAAGTTTCTACTGGATATAGACTATGCCAGGTTGGATTTTATGGATCAGGACCGTCTGAAAGGACTCATTGATAATTATAAAAAAGGTGATACCACTCATGGGGCATTTGTGTGGAGGATACTATGTCTGCATTATTGGCTAAAAGAATTTAACTGATATGTTTGACTGGCAGGGCCTGCTGATCATCGTGGCAAAATCGTCCGTAGTATACCTCTTTATACTCGGAGCGATCAGGCTTTTCGGTAAAAAGGAACTGGCACAGCTATCAGTGGTAGACCTCGTTTTCATCCTGCTAATCAGTAACTCAGTGCAGAACGCTATGGTGGGAAGCGACAATAGCCTGCAGGGAGGGATAGCGGCTGCATTAGGCCTCTTTATGGTAAACTATGTACTCAAGGCACTAAGCTACAAATATGCTTCTATCAATAAGGCACTGCAAGGTGAGTCAATCATGCTGATATACGAGGGAAAGCTGCTGACGGAGCACTGCAAGAGGGCGATGATCTCAAAAGAAGAAGTGGAGGCGGCTGTGCGGGAACATGGCGTGAAGAGTATAGCAGATGTGAATCTGGCTGTGCTGGAGGTAGACGGCAATATCAGCGTGGTGTCGGATGATTTCAAAAGACGCACTACAAAGAGGCGCAAAGCGCATAAGGCGCTCGTAAAACAACAGTAACTAATAAAGATATGGCTAGCAAAACACCGAAAGAATCTATGACCGTGATGACGGAGATCGTTCTGCCCAATGATACTAACGCCCTGCACAACCTGCGCGGAGGCAAGATACTCCACTGGATGGATATAGCCTCTGCCATAGCTGCCGGCAAACATGCCAATGCTGTAGTAGTGACCGCATCAGTAGATAATGTATCTTTTGAGAATCCAATCAAACTGGGAGACGTGGTGACCATCACGGCCAAAGTGACGAGAGCCTTTAATACCTCCATGGAGACACATATAGAAGTATGGGCCGAAAATCTCCCTACGCAAACCAAGTACCGGTGCAATGAGGCCTACTATACATTTGTAGCGCTCGATAGCAATGGCCGGCCTAAGAAAAGTGCCGAGGTAGTGCCGGAGACAGAAGTGGAGAAGAAGCACTATGACGGTGCGCTGCGCCGCAGGCAGCTGCGCCTGGTACTGGCAGGCAGGCTGAAGGCTTCAGAAGCTACAGAATTACGTTCGCTCTTTACAGAGGGAGTTTAGTATCACCTGGCTTGTCCTTTTTGCTGTAGTGCCTGTGCCTTGGCCAGGTACATATCAGCGGTCTTGATATCACCCTTGTTGCGATAGGAGACGGATAGATTCATATATGCCGGCAGGTAGTCTGGAAATTTCTGAAGGCATCTTTGCGCCGTGGCTATCGCTTCGTCATATCTCTTAGAGAGGCCGTAGGCTACCCCCAGATCTTCGTAGTATAGTTTCTCGTTAGGATTGCAATCTATAGCCTTCGAGATATAGATAATGGCCTGATCAAGATTGTTCAGCTTTTTGCCATATATGGTGCCGATCTTGTAGTAGGATTTGTCATCGAGTGGTTTCAGCTCCAGCGTCTTTTTGAACCAGTAGATGGCAGAGTCAGGCATATTTATTTTGTCGTACGCCTCAGCCAGATTGTAGCGTGCCGCAAATACCTCCGGGTCTATAGCGAGTGCTTTGAGGAAGTGGTCCTTGGCCTGCAGGGGCATATTGTTTTCTATCTCCACGCAGCCCATATTGTACCATGCGTCGTAGTAGCCGCCCACGCGATACCTGGCTGCATCGGCGTAGTCTTTCAGTGCACTCGGCACATCGTGGTAAAGCTTATATGCTGCATTGCCTCGCAATACAAATGCATTGGAGTGCGTAGGATAGTAGGCCAGTGAAGTATCTATGTACTGGATAGCTCTGATACGGAGCTGCTTTTTCAGAGTAGAATCAGGAAAGTCGCTAGCCTTTTCATTAAAGTCAAGCAGATCAAGATAACGCTGTAGTTCGCCGTTGCTACGTAGCGTATCAAAGTTCTGATCGGCGAGTTTGTCCAGATCTCCGCCGGCTGACATCTGTACTTTGGCACTGCGGGTACTTACCTTGGCATCTGTGATAAATAAAGTAAGATTGTCGTGCCACGCAAAATTCCTGCTAAAAGTTTTTACAGAGTAAAGCCCAAGTATCACAATGAGAATCCCGGACAGGATGCTCGCATTGATATATTTCCGGTCCAGCGCTTTGACCAACAGGTACGCGATTAGTATACAAAAACCCAATGAACACATATAGAGAAAGCGCTCATTCATGATAATACCCACTGTAAAAAAGAGATTGGAGACAACCGAAAAGGTTATGAAATAGTAGAGAATGGCATAACCCGGTATTGTCTTTTTGAAAAGCCCATAAATCCCATAGATACCGAGGGCCAGCGTAGACAGTAGCGCCAAGATGAAGAGCGGATCATTGATGCTCACGTATGGGATCTGATCGAAGTAGTAGTCATGTGTGAGCGGGTGCGGGAAGATCAGTAGCTTGTAGTACAATAGAAATGAATAAATGATCGTAGCATACCTGGTCAGAAAACCTTCTGTGGTTTTGGGGAGGTGAGCGAAGGGGTTATTGAGTATTTCTGTAGACTCTGCGCCCAGCCCTGACTGAGTGTAAATGGACCTCATAAAAAGAAATACACCGGCAGCCGCCAGATAGGGCGCGAGTATCAGGTAATGTTTCGGTTTGGCTTTGGTAAAGAAGTAAAACGTGAGGGGTACAACAGCCAGAAAGGTGATTGCATTTTCCTTGGATAAGAGAGCGAGGAAGTAGGCTACAGTGCCACCGGCTACATAGAGCAGGTTATTGGTGCGAACATACCTGACTCCAGCATAAAGCGCTAGCAGGGAAAATAGCATGCCCATGATCTCATCGCGACCTTTGATATTGGTCACGGCCTCTGTGTGAAGCGGATGCCCCGCATAGAGCATGGCTGCTATGAATGGGATGGTCAGATAAAATGCCGTACCCTTTCGCGGAGGTATGATATCCCGGAGCAGACGGTATATGAGCATACAGGTGAAGGCAAAGAGGAGGATATTGATAAAATGGCTGACACCGGGGTGCAGGCCGCCTGTGAGCGTCACCTCTATAGCAAGTGTAACAATGCTCAGAGGACGGTAGCGGCCACCGCTCACGAGACTGGCGCCTCGCTCACCAAAGAAGCCCACGAAGGCATCTTTGGTCATCAGGTCAGGGATGCCGCCTACGCCCTGGAGGGTAAATTTATTGTCAGTGAGAACGAGCGTATCATCTATCGCATATTTATCCCAGATAGCATTGAAGTAAATGCCCATCGTAAATAGAAAAATGATCAGATAGGGTATATAGGATGCCTCATACCATTTAGGTGCGGTGGACACAGGTATATCAGTGGTGGTAGCTGTCTTAGCGGGTGGTGTAGGTTTTGGTCTTGGTTTCGATGCGGCCACGGGCTTTACATTTTTCTCAAATCTATATTAAATGGAGGGAGTTTTCAAGAGCTGGCAGGGCTGTCTTTTCTGACTTTATCCCAGATGGCAGATAGGACGAATACAATAATGGTCGGAATCCATATCCATACAAACTCGCTGGCCAGCACCTCCAGACCGCGATAAGTAAAGAAGCGGCTGATGCTGATAGGAGAGACCCTGATAACACGCCATGGCAAAAAATAGCGCTCGTCATGAAAAGGCGCAAAGAGGTCTACGCCCAGCCCGCCAGTCGTACACGCATCCAGCAGAGCGTGAGATGAAACTGATACAAAGAAAGACAGGAAGAGAATGATCTTTATTTTGAGGTCATACTTATCCGACCGGTAAAACAAGAGCAGGGCAGCAATACTGTAAAGCCCCGCAAAGAAAAAAGAGTGTGTGATACCGCGATGCCCCCACATAGAGTCGTACGGTACCCCTGCCCAATAGCCGAGTGCATCCATATCAGGAATAGCAGCGCCAATAGCACCTATGAGCCAAAAGCGCCAGTCACGCGCTACAGGGGTGACGCGGCCCACAGCCAGAGAGGCTACAGCATGTGAAAAAGCAGATGCCATATTTCAAAGATAGTGTATCAGGTGCCAACCAGCTTATATCTCTTGCCGGGAAGGGAGACTACCATGCCGTTCATCTCCATCTCCAGCAGGATGGCTGCTATCTCGCCACCACTCATCTCAGATAGCAGCACGAGACGGTCTATCTCCAGCTCCTCTGCGGAGAGCAACTGATATATCTTCTGCTCCTGTGGCGATAGATGGAGCGAGAGCTGCGCCTTGCGCTTCCTGGGGGGGACATTGGTCTGCCAGTTCATATGGTCGAGAAACTGGGCAGCACTCTCTATCATAGTAGCCTTGAAAGTGCGGATGAGGAAGTTGCAGCCGGCGCTATACTTGTCTCCCACGCGCCCCGGTATGGCAAAGACCTCTTTATTGTAGGTATTGGCTATGCCTGCGGTGATCAGGGCTCCGCCTTTGGCCGCGCTCTCTATCACTACGGTGGCGTCAGCCATGCCTGCTACGATTCGGTTGCGCGCAGGGAAATTGCCGGGAGACATCTCATGCTTAGAGGTGTATTCTGTGAGTAGGCCGCCCTGCTCCGTCATACGGCGTGCTACATTTTTGTGCTGCGCGGGATATATCGTATTGAGGCCATGCGCCAGCACGCCTACCGTATTCATCTTGCTGTCCAGCGCTGCATGGTGCGCTGCTACGTCTACTCCGTAGGCCAATCCACTGACCACGAGAATATTGTGATCGCCAAGTTCTTCTACAAACTTCTTCGTGACTTCTTTGCCATACTCTGTGATATGGCGGGTACCTACTATGCTGACGATTTTAGCAGCGTTGAGATCAGCCGTACCGCGGTAGTAGAGGATAATAGGCAGGTCGCTGCACTCCCGCAGTCGCTGCGGGTAATCCGGATCCGTGTAAATGAGTGGCCGGATCTTGTACTCTTGTATGAATTTCAACTCAGCCTCCGCATCGCGCAGCACATCTGCGGAGAGGATACTGTTGGCCCTTTCCTCGCCGATCTGTGGGATGGATAGTAATTTCTTTTTAGAGCACCGGAAAACCTCCTCTGCGCTGCCGCAGTAGGCTATGAGATTTTGCGCCATCACGCTGCCGATATCCGGTACGAGTGTAAGGGCGATGGTATATAGAAGTGTGGGAGCAGTAGTGTCCAATGTAAAACGGTTTCCGCGCTAATATAGCGATCGGGATAGCTATTCACTAGCATGTGCGTAAATGAATGTACCTGCCTCTTGAAATCTCTAAATATCCCTGCTCACATCCCACTTCTCCAGATAGTCAGCCACGCGGCGGACAAAGGAGCCGCCCAGCGCACCATCTACTATGCGGTGGTCGTAGGAGTGGGAGAGGAACATCATGTGGCGGATGCCGATTACATCTCCATCCGGTGTCTCGATCACGACGGGCTTCTTCTTGATAGCGCCTACGGCCAGGATCGCTACCTGAGGCTGCATGATGATAGGCGTACCCATCACATTGCCAAAGGTGCCGACGTTAGACAAGGTAAATGTGCCGCCCTCGATCTCGTCCGGCTTCAGTTTATTGATGCGGGCGCGATTGGCCAGGTCGTTTACTTTCTTAGCTATACCTACTATGTTGAGCAGGTCGGCATTTTTGATCACCGGTACGATCAGGTTGCCCGATGGGAGGGCTGCGGCCATACCGATATTCAGGTCTTTCTTGACTACGATGTTATTGCCATCAATAGATGAGTTGATCAGCGGGAAATCGCGCAGGGCTTTGGTCACCGCCTCGATGAAGATAGGAGTGAAGGTGAGGTTCTCACCATACATATCCTGAAACTTCTTCTTCATCTTATTGCGCCAGTTCACGATATTGGTCACGTCGGCCTCTACGAAGGAGGTCACATGCGCCGACGTGGATTTAGATTTCACCATATTCTCCGCGATCAGGCGGCGCATACGGTCCATCTCCTGTATCTCTACATTGCCCGAGTAGGATTTTGCAGGTGCTACGGTTGTTTCTTGTTTTGGCGCTTCGGTCTGTGTCTGCGCCGGAGCTTGCTGTACCACTTGTGTCGGCTGCTGTGCTGGCGCATTACCACGGTTCTCTACGTAGGAGAGAATGTCCTTCTTGGTCACACGTCCGCCGGCACCCGTGCCAGGCAGCGACTCGAGTTCGGCCATAGAGATCCCCTCCTGACGGGCTATGTTTAGCACCAGCGGAGAGTAGAAGCGGTCGCCGCCTGCTACTGCGTTGGTGGCTTGTACCGGTTGCGTTTGTATTGGCTTACTAGCGCTGGCTGAGGTGGTAGTAGTGGCCTTCTCTGTCACAGCCGGGGTAGCTGCCGGCGCACCACCACCACCTGTATCTATCACGGCTACAGCCTTGCCTACGGCCACGACATCGCCTTCTTTATATAGCATCTTGACCAGTGTACCTGCCACGGGAGACGGCACCTCAGAGTCTACTTTGTCTGTGGCTATCTCGAGGACAGCTTCGTCAGTCTTGATAGAGTCGCCTTCTTTCTTGGTCCACTTCAGGATTGTAGCCTCGGTGATGCTTTCGCCCATCTTGGGCATGATCAGCTCATAAGATGCCATATATGCAGAATGATTAGAGTTATGTTACCGGCGGTAAATATAGAAAAATCGGCGTGAGCCGGGTTCATGCCTGTGCAATATCAACAGGTATGATCTAGCCTAATTTTTCTACCGCTTCTTTGATAGCGTCAAAGTTAACCTGTACGCCAGGATTGGCGGTTTCTTCTGCATAAACTATCGTACCTTCTTTGTCTATCACTACAGCGCCACGCTTGGCTACGCCTTTCATGCCAAATGCAAACTCGGGAATGTACATATCATATGCTTTGATCACGTCTTTATTGAAATCGGAGAGGAGGTCAAAGTTATAGTTCTGCTGTTTTTTAAACTGCTCCAGTGTAAAGATCGTATCTATAGACACGCCGAGCACTACTGCATTGTGACCCGTATAGTAGTCCAGATTGTCACGCATGTTGCACAGCTGTGCAGTACATACACCTGTGAAGGCGAGCGGAAAGAAGTGAAGGATCACATTTTTACCCTTGAGATCTGCCAGTGCTATTTCTTTTTTCTCAGTATTGAAGAGTTTGAAGTCGGGTGCTTTTTGTCCGGGAGTCAGTGCCATATAGTTAGTTGTTTAGAAGGGCAATAATATGACTAATGCCGAACAAAGCGCAAACAATAATCCGTTATCAGTGAAATTTGTGATAAAAAATACTTAAGGTTTTTTCTTTTAATTTATTGAATATTAGCCACTTACAAAATGAAATCGAATGGTTAAGTGTCATTGTTTTGTCAGAATCGTTAATTATGCGTTAAACCACATGGTTTTGCAACTGTAGGGCGGATTTTGTTCGTCTTATAGTCAGAGTTTAGTTTTAAGGGTTAAACTAGGTTTGGTGTCCCTCCGGTCAGAGCCGGGGGGATTTTTGTTTATACCCCAAGAAGCTTTAATATTGCTTGATAACCATACACATAATGCGTAAAAGAATCATACTCGGAGCAGTACTGGCCGTCATATTGATTGCCTCAACTTCTTGCAAAAAAAACAGCACCTCAGGACCACGGTTGATCTTCAAGTATAAAATGGATTCTACGCAGGCGCGATTGGATAACTTTGGCAATGTGGCCGCGATGCCTTCCGGGCACGCGGGACAAAATCCACAGTTCAATGTGATGGGCGTTCATTATATCGAGTTGGCTCAAAATAATATCACTCAACTGGGTGGCGGGACAGTGCTATACAAAACAGCTACTACAACGGCTGGGGGCGCAGAGGCGATCGATTTTACAAAGGAGGCAAAAGGTAACACAGGTGATGTGATATATTCGGTAGCACTAAAAGATGTCGCTCCGGGCACATATGAGTACCTGCGTGTTTCGCTGGCCTATCAGAATTACGATGTAAGTTTCCATGTGGATACTACTCTTTACTACAACTCTATAGCGGTCCCCATCCATCAGGACTTTCCATGTACTGTGGCCAGCTTTGTAGGCTACAACACTTTTCTGACCAATTATACTATCAAGACACAGTCTGTACCGGTCAATTCAAATAAGCTGCAAGGCTATTGGGGGGCTGAGGAGAAAATAGACCTATCTGCATACGGCTATTCTCAGACCTTTACTCAGCAGGGGCAGGCTCCGGCTACTACTGTGGTCAATCCTCTGTTTGCCACCTCACCAATACCTGCAGGCTCCTGCGTGGTGACGGCCGCATTTCCTACCACCGCTCTGACCATCACCGGCAATGAGACAGAAGATATAGTGGTGACCGTAGGCCTCTCTACAAACAAGAGCTTTGAGTGGCAAGACCTCAATGGCAATGGCAAGTGGGACGCACTGAGCGGAGAGAATGTAGTGGATATGGGTATCCGCGGCATGGTGCCGACAGTCGGACATTGATTTGATTTCGGATATGCGATTTCGGACCTGCATGCCAGCAAAGGCAGGTTTCGGCAGGTTAGTCTATGTGACTAGAATACATCACCGCCGAAATCAAAAAACCGAAATTGTTTAGGCTTCTACTAGTCCCTTTGTGATCTCAGCTACAGGCTTGATAGCACTGACATGCTCTATAGATTTGCCGGCGCACCAGTATGATTGATATGTGGCGCTAAAGGCTGCCTTTTCGAGTGCTTTCATTCCTTTGTAGAAAGTCAGCATTTTCACATACTTTTTCAAGCTCTTGTTTCGTGAGAGCATTTTCTCCAGCCAGTTTTGATCCAGGCCTAGCTGCTTCACATATGGTGTGTTGATCACTGTGCAGGGTGTGCCTGACAGTTTTGTGGTGCGTACTATATCACTCTCGCCATAGTCTACTATGGCTTGCTTGTATTCATTGGACACCGGTGCCTCCAGAGAAGCGATAAACGGACTGCCTACAGACACTCCGGCCGCGCCAAGGGCCAGCATCCTGTCCAACCCTTTACGATTTCCTACACCACCCGCAGATATTACCGGTATGGTGCAGGCTTTGACCAGAAGTGGAAGTAACTGCTCCGGGCTCATATCACCCGCGTGTCCGCCTGCCTCATTATTCACCGCTATCACAGCATCTGCACCGAGTTCTTCTACCTTTCTGGCATAGGCTACGTCTACCACATCACAAAAGACCTTTATGCCAAGTGGCTTGCATGCCTCTATGGTACGCTGAGGACTGCCGAGGGAGGTAATGATAAAAGGTACTTTATAGTCCATACACGTCTTCAGCTGCTCCTCAAATCGGATATTAGATTTATTGACTATCAGGTTGATACCGTAGGCGCGGTCGCCCACGCCGGCTTTGATCTCATCCAGTGCCTTGCGAAAATCGGCATCTGTGCGGTAGTTGAGCGCCGGTACGGAGCCGGCTATGCCTGAGCGGCAGGCCTCGATGACCATCTTCGCGTTTGACACCAGAAACATAGGCGCCATGATAATGGGGTACTCCAGACGTAGCATCCGGGTGAGAGCAGTATCTATTTTTTGCATAAATCGAAAATAGGGGATAAGCAGTAAAGTGCCAAAGAGATATAAGCCAACGGCGGGTCTCAGAGGCTGTCTGCCTCGGATAGTAGCAATCTAACGACGTCAGGCACTCCACGTGTGGCAGGTGCTGCGATGGTGCGCAGCTTAGAAATGCCGGTGGCATCTAAAGAGTCTGCAAAAGGGTCGATGAGAAATTTCCTGCTAGCTGCCGGGGCATAATGCAGCAGTCCGGCGGCCGGATACACTACCAGCGATGTTCCAATTACCATAAATATATCTGCCTGCGCGGCGATCTCCTGAGCCACAGCTATCATCGGCACCATCTCTCCAAACCAGACGATATGCGGCCTCAGCTGTGAGCCGCGCTCACATTTATCTCCGATACCGAGGTCGCCCTTCCAATCATATACCAGGGTTTCATCGAGCGAACTACGGACCTTAAACAGTTCTCCATGAAGGTGAATGATATCCGATGAGCCAGCACGCTCGTGCAGATCGTCTACATTCTGTGTGATAATGGTAACATCGTATTTTGCCTCCAGATCTGCCAGAGCCTGATGCCCGGCATTGGGCGCTACCTCATGAAGCTGGCGTCGTCTTTTATTGTAGAAATCAAGCACCAGATCACGGTTACGCTTCCAACCCTCCGGTGAAGCGACGTCTTCTATTCTGTGGCCTTCCCAAAGGCCGTCCTGGCCCCGAAAGGTCTGGATGCCACTCTCTGCACTGATACCAGCACCAGTCAGAACCACTATTTTCTGTTTCATAACTGAAAGATAGCCGAAAGGAGATAACGTGCGACAAATATAATCGGATTGCACGCCGAATAAGAGGCGATGACCGATTATAAAGTGCGCGTCGATAAGAAATCGGTAAAAGGGATGTTAAATTACTGTGATTATCATAGATTCGCGGGCTAAACATGGCCTCGCGTCCTAAAAATATCATCCTGCTGGTCTCTGACAGCCTCCGGTACGATACGGTGTACCGTGACGGCGAGGCAGGTGTGAAATATATGCAGGAGAATGGTATACAGTTTAGCAATGCACGTTCGGCTGCTTGCTGGACTCTACCTGCCACATCGAGCCTTTTCTCAGGCCTCATGCCGCATGAGCATGGCACTAATACCCATTCGCGCAAATTCAGGAATGAAATACCCTCTCTGGCAGGCAGGCTAAAGGGTCAGGGATACAAACCTATCATGGTCACTGCCAATAGCGTGACGACGGAGGTGTTCAATCTTTCAAAGGACTTTGACGAACTATATAAGATATGGAACTATGTAGATAGCCGGCATCCTATGCTACTACGTCTGGTGCTGATGCTAAACAGGCCGCGTATCCGCCGTATGGTCATGAAACCTAATGATGAGATATTCAGCGAGTTGTCAGAAGATCTCTCTCAAGGCCTTGTGTGGGCGCAAAAGACCTGTACGGACCTCTTTGCCAAGACAAAAGAACTGATGAAGGCCAATAATGAGAAAGGTCAAAGCAACTTCTTCTTTCTCAATATGATGGAGACCCACTATCCCTATCATGTGAATGATACCTTTGAACTACTGAGTAAATCTATATATGGTAAAGGGCGCGAGTGGTATACCTTCTACCACCTTCTGTCGCAGACTTTCATGAAAACGGGTAAACAGACTATAGCCGATGATATGCTTGAGCTCTTTAAAGAGCGCCAGCGGCGGGCCTGGCTCATGGTGCGTAGTCACGTAGATGAATTCATAGAAGAACTACACCGGGACCAAGACAATCTGATCGTATTCTGCTCCGATCACGGCGAGAACTTTGGTGATCAGGGTTGGCAGTATCATTTCAATAATGTAACAGACGCCGGAAATAGAGTGCCATTATTCTGGATGGGCCACGATCACCCGCAGGCTCAGATCATGCGTCATAATGTGAGCTCACGTTTTATCTATCAGTCGATCCTGGAGGCCGCAGGCTGTGAGAAGCAAGCCGGGACACTCTTTGAGGAGACTCCTGTCACCATGCCTATGCTGCAGAGCTACTGGTATAATAATGACGGCAGGACGATGGATCAGTACAAGTACAACCAGTTCTGCTTTATAGAAGGCAATGACCGATATGTCTTGCGCGGCAATGAATGGATGTATGCGCCGGTAGCTACTGATGGTATGGAGCCGACGTTCAACTTTATGGGTGCGGGTATAGACCCTGTCCAGGAACTGGGGCTGGGAGGAGAGAAGAAGCTGCATCTGGAGAAAACGATCCATGATTTCCGGTCTTTCTCAGATGTAGTCATGCAGAAGAGCCTGCACAAATACAAAAAGTAGAATATCAGGCTTTTGCCCCTTTGTAGTAGCAGCTGCGGCAGCGCGGTTCATAGCTTTCTTTTTCCCCGAGCAAAACTTTAGATGTATCTGCAACGGTCCGGTATGAGAAGTGGGCTATCTCCCCACATTTCACGCAAATAGCGTGTACCTTAGTGATATAGTCGGCTATACTGAGCAGCGCAGGCATAGGGCCAAATGGCTTGCCCTCAAAATCCATGTCCAGTCCGGCTATGATCACACGTGTACCACCTTGGGCCAGTTTCTCGCATACGCTGGGTAGCTCAGCATCCATAAACTGGGCCTCATCTATGCCCACCACATCTATGCCCGTGGACATGAGTAGAATATTGTCAGAATGAGTCACCGGGGTAGACCGGATGCTATTGGCATCATGACTCACTACCATGATATCGTCATAGCGCACATCTATGGCAGGCTTGAAGATCTCTACGGATTGATTGGCTATCTGCGCACGCTTCATACGGCGGATCAGTTCTTCCGTCTTGCCACTAAACATGGAGCCGCACACGACCTCTATCCAACCTTTGCCGTCTCTGTTTTTGCCCGGCTCTATAAACATTTTCTAATAATTTGCACAGTGGATACTAAAAGGTGAAGATATTCATTTTAGTGTATAGAGCAACAGCAGTAGCTTTGTACAAATAATACCGAAGAAATGGATATCAGGACAGTAGCCGACAGGATAAATGAATATTCTAAGCAGCTCGCTGAAGGCACACTCAGTGAGATAGAGCGGGATATTTTGCTGGCAGACCTACGTGCACTCTATCTGCTGGCAAAAGGAGATGTGACGGTACCCCATACTATGTCGAGGGAACCAATTAATGATGTGGAATCTGTACCTGTCGTGTCTGTACCTGTCATAGAAGACGTAGCTCCTGTAGTCGAACGTGTAGAGCCTGTACTAGCACCGGTAAAACCTGTGATCGAGTTTATAAACGATGAACCTATCATAAAGAAAGAACAAGAAGCACCGAAGCCAGAGGTAAAACCAATCGTTGAAGTGATCGAAGCTCCTGTGAAAAAGGAGGAGGAAGCAATAAAACTCGAGACGCGGCGCATCCATTATCATGAGGGATCTCCGGTGCGTGGCCCTAGGCCATCCTCGCTGAATGAAGTATTCACCGGCGAGGAGCGCAGCCTCAATACGATAGCCGGCGGAGAAAAAAAGCGCGCACTAAATGATCGGATAGCCGGTACTGATCTCAATAGCCTTCTGGATCTGAATAGGAAGCATGTACTGACAGCTGAACTATTTGGTGGAGATAGCCAGGCATTTCAGACGGCCATACGCAGGATCAATGAAAGCCTGACGATAGAAGCTGCCTTTGAATATATCAAGACTGACCTGCTGCCAAAGTATCAGTGGAAGGGAGATATGCAGTCAGCTAAGCTTTTTGATAAACTTGTGAGGCAGAAGTTTGGTGTGTAAATTCTGTTACTCTTGGGATTAAATAAAGCATGAAAAGATCGGCCTTTCGACCGATCTTTCATTATTAAAACCCGAACCCTTATTCCTAGTCTGATAGCTGCTTTGAAGCTCGCTTACCAGTTTGCCCGAGGCAAGTAGTCCGTTTCTTATTTATTTGTCATCATCACCTAGGTCAGCGGCTGCCGCGCCAGACTGCTCAGGATTTGCGTAGATCTTTACATCAGAGCCAAACTTAGCATCGCCGGTAGAGATCACAGTGCCATTAGCGAAGTAAGTGCCCTTATTGCCGGTTACATTGCCACCAAAGTTGAGGATGTTTGTGCCGGCTACCATGTTAGAGTTATTGGCAAGTGTGCCTCTATTTTCCATTTCATTCATTGACTCCAGCATAGAATTGTTTGCTATAGAGCCTTCATTAATGATCCTCTTTACAGTGATGTTGCCGTCGTTTACCACCTGGCCTGTAGAGGCTACGAAGAGGCTTTTATTACTCATCATCGTCTTGCCTTTTTCGATGGTCAGTTTGCCTTTTACAGTCACATCGGTGTTCATTGTGATGTGATTCTTTACTATCACTTCGTCATCAGCCTTGATCTCATTACCGGGAGCGCCGTTTGCCCAGGTAGAAGCATCAGACCATTTGCCGGAGTTGATAGCTACATATGTTTTAGCGGATGCTGTAAAATTTAGAGTGAGGATAACTGCTGCAAGGGTGATCAGGTTTTTCAGGGTGTTAGTGTCGATCTTTTTCATTTGCAAGCGTTTTATGATTTCTTTTACGGGCCTCAAAAGAAATGGTTACAGTTGCCTGAAAAAAAGTTGGAAAAAGAAGAATATGCTGACCAAGTAATCGGTAGCCGGGTCAGATATACAGGGACAAAGTGTATGATATACAAGTAGCTACGCTATAAGCAGTAAAGGGGTAGAGATTGACATAGCGGGTGAAAATAATCCCATGTTTAATATACAGTACAGAGGCCATGAGTACCTTTTCCATCACAAAAGCCACCAAAGTGCCATAAGCAACACCGATCAGACCAAAATATCTGGCGAAGGCGATACTGGCTACTATATTGATCAGCATCTCAAAAACGGCACAATACAATATGATGCGATTTTCGCGTAGGGCAGTAAGGATAGTCTGAGGGAATAGAAGCCGGGGAATAGTCAATAGCATCAAAGCTGAGAATATCCGTCCGCTCATAGCAAACTGAGGTGAAAAGAATACAGAAAAGAGCCAAGGGCCGCTGAGAATGAAGATAATGGCCATAGGAAAGAAGAAGTGCATATAGCGCAGGGATTCGCGGCGGATGGCCTCGATCCCAGTCGTGAGATCCTCCGATACGCGGGGGATCATACTCATACTGAGGGTAGCTGCCAGGATGGTGAATAAGGGAAACTCACGAGAGCCGTACCGGAAAACAGTAAAGTCAGCCAACGTGAAATAGTGTTTTACCACACTGCCATCTATATACTCTGCCGAGCCATTTACGAAAAAGCTGATCATAAGGGGCAGGGAGGCCACGAAGAGCTCCTGCACACGGGCCTGCTCGTAGCGTGTAATGGTATGATGCCGTAACAGCCATACCAGATAGATGAACTTAATGATGGCTACTGCTATCAGCCCATATATAGATAGACTGATATCTCCATATATATATATGGGCGCTACACATAGCAGAAACTGCAGCACTGCCATACTGATACCATAGATAATGAGTTGGCGACGGCGATCTGACAGGAAGAGTATATACTCTACTACATAAGCTGCATTATTGAAAAGTAAATAGGCCAGGCCTAATATCGTACCACCGGTCACTATCTGCACGGCTCCCGCCACCAGGCTGAGCATGACGATCAGGCTAAAGGTGGCGAACAGGAGCTTTCGTTTGCCCTCCGGAGTATGACCGGGATATATGGCCAGCATGGAATTCATCAGCCCGGCTATCCAGAAAAAGCTAAATAATCCCATCAGCCATAGAAAAGACTCAAATTGTCCGATCTGATCTTTGGGGATACCGAGTTTAGCAAAGGTGATGCCTATGAGTACAAATCCGCTATAGCGCGTGAGCTGAAAAAGCTGCAAGCTGGATAGTGAAGACGGGCGTAGCAGGGATTTGAACTGATTGATCAAATTATTGGATGATTGACCATGCCAAAGTCGGCAAAAATCTATGAATAGGCAATATGTCACGGATAATAGCCGCCTATATGCGATATTACTGTCTCAATTGTAAAATGGGTTATTTATTTTTGTGACAGAAAAAGGCATTCTAATGAAACACATAATAACACTCCTGTCTACCTCTCTGCTGAGCCTTGGAGTTATAGGGCAATCCATCAATTTCACCTCAGAGAAAGGAGGCATTAAACTCACTGGTGTAGAAAATCCTAAAACTTTTATGGATGCAAAACTGACGCTGGATAATAGCCTTTTTGCCGGCAAGGATGTGCTCGATACCGGTAAGACAGAGTTTAAATTTAAGGTAGAGAACTATACTTTGGGTGCTCAGACCCCCGATGCCGACCAGAAGATGTGTGCAAACTCTGCCAAGGGTCAGCATATCCATTTTATCCTGGACAATCAGCCCTACATAGCCTCCTATGCGCCTGAGGTCACCACAGGCCTAAGGCCCGGCCATCATGTATTGCTTGCATTTCTCTCCAGATCCTATCATGAAAGCCTGAAGGCAAAAAATGCTTATATGGTAAAGGAGTTTGACGCGGGCAAAAAGGGTATAGACCAGTTTGATGCCAAAGCTCCGCAGATATTTTATAGCCGGCCAAAAGGTGAATATGTAGGTAAGAAGGAAACGCAGAAGGTAATGCTGGATTTTTATTTGATCAATTGCGAGCTTTCGGCCAAGGGCTATCGCGTCCGGGCTACCATCAATGGCAATGAATTTATTCTGAACCAATGGGAGCCGTATTTTATGGAAGGACTGCCCATGGGAGAGAACAGGGTGAAACTTGAACTACTGGATAAGAATAGCAAGCCTGTACCTTGTGCATTTAATGGTATAGAAAGGACCTTTAAATTAACGGAGGAACCAGTATCTAAGTAATAACTTATTTGAGGTGTCTGGCACCCAAGCGACCGGATCCATCAGACAAAAGTAATTTTGTTCGAATAAGAATTTAAAGCGTCTTCTTATTTACGGCTCATTGAGATTCAGCATCCACTGCACGCCATATTTGTCATTCAGATCTCCATAGAGTGCGCCCCAAAAGGTTTTTTCCACGGGGTGTTTTATCTCGCCTTGTACTGCCAGTTTTTCAAAGAAATCCCGAAGCTCTTCCTCGCTGCTGCAATCGATAAGTAGAGACACATTGTTTCCTGTATACACCCCACCCTTAGGGGTCATATCTGATCCCATAATGATAATCTTGCTGCTGGTGAGCGATGCATGCATGATGAGGTCACGCATCTCGGCCGGTAGCTGATCCGCTATAGGAGATTCTCCGACAGTCTGAAAGAATAGCTCGCCCCCAAAACAAGTCTGGTAGAATGTCATCGCTTCTCTGCAATTACCAGAAAAGGTCAGGTATGGATTAATGTGTAGCATATCAGAGATTAGATTCGGTGTATGTTTTAAAATTATCCAGTATGCTTTGCCAGCCTGCACGTTGCATTTCGATCGGGTTCATATTTTCCGGATCGAAAGTTTCAGTCACTCTTGTTGCGTTATTTTCAGGGGTAAATCTGATGTCAACTTTTCTGCCATCTCCTATCGTATACGCTACATGTTCTAATACTTTTACATCATCATATACCCCTCCGAAATCAAATCCCATGCTGCCATCTTTTGCTTCCATGCGAGTAGTAAAGGAACCTCCGGTGCGGAGATCGTTAGTGGCATGTGGTGCATGCCAATCGGGAGAGGCGTGGCACCATTTCACAATATGCAGCGGATCTGTCCAACTCGTCCATACCTTCTCTATGGGTGCTTGGACTAACGTTTCAATAGTAATGGCTGAAGTGTTCATGATGATTCTAGTTTTAGTTTCGAATTGATTGTGATTATAATACAAAGATGTGATCCTGGAGCCTTTTGTGCAATGTGCGCAAACGACAATGCCAGGGGGTATTTGCGACGTTGTGAAATGTTATATTTAAGCTATGAAAAAAATAGCAATCCTGGTGCCGGAGGCTGCGGTGATGCAGGCTATAGCAGACCCGCAATATTTATTTGCAATGGCAAATGAGTTTATGGTGGCTTCAGGCCGATCACGTCTCTTTCAGGTACAGCTGGTGGGTGGCCGGAGGCAGGTGATCTTAAATGAGGGTAGTTATTCCGTCTTACCTGATTGCCTGTACTCCGAAGCGGATAAACCTGACCTGATCCTAGTGCCGGCTGTATTGGGTGATAAGAAGAGAGCCATACAAGAAAATGCCTCGTTAATGGAGTGGGCGGCCACACAGTATAGTACTGGTGCAGAGATTGCGTCGCTGTGCGCAGGAGCTTTCTTACTGGCATCTACCGGTATGCTGGATGGTCGCAAGTGCTCCACTCACTGGGTATTTGTAAATGAATTCCGGGACCTATATCCGGATATTGAGATAGTAGATGGAGCCGTGATCACGGAGGACAACGGTATCTACTCCAGTGGAGGTGCCAATTCGTATTGGAATCTGTTGCTACATCTTCTGGAGAAATATACCGACCGTGATACTGCTATCCTTGCTTCCAAATATTTTGCAATAGATATAGACCGTGATAATCAATCTGCCTTTGCCATGTTTCGAGGACAGAAAGGACATAATGATCCTGAAATATTAAAAGCACAGGAATACATTGAGGCAAATGTACGCGATAGAGTAACAGTGGATGCACTGGCAAATCAGGTCTCTATAGGAAGGCGAAGTTTTGAAAGAAGATTTAAGCAGGCTACCAGCAATTCCGTTTTGGAGTACATTCAGCGTGTGCGAATAGAGGCCGCTAAACGAAGCTTTGAAAGCAGCCGCAAGAATATAAGCGAGGTAATGTACGAAGTGGGCTATACAGATACAAAGGCCTTTCGCACCATATTCAAAAAAATAACAGGTCTTACGCCGATTGAGTATCGCAACAAGTACAATAAAATGGCTGCGGCGGTCTGATCATTTCCACATTTGCTTCTGAGGCTGCGGACCCATTTCAAATATCAGCTGCCCTCCGGGCACGATGTCGGAGTGATGGATAAAAGGCTGATCCAGCTTGCGCCCGTTGATCGTAGCAGACTGTACATACTTATTGCGCCGCGATACCTTATGGGCTATCACCTCAAACTTCTTGCTGCGGTCTTTGGGGTCCAGGGCGAGGGTGGCCCGCGGAAATGCTGGTGATCCCAAGGCATACTCATCCGTGCCGGGCACTACAGGGTAGAAGCCCAGCGAACTGAAGATATACCAGGCCGACATCTGTCCGCAGTCGTCATCGCCATTCATGCCGTTAGGTTGGTCGCGGTACTTGGCGTGGCGATAGTGCGCTACGCGCTGCTGGGTTTTCCAGGCGGCTCCTGCATAGTTATAAAGGTAGGTATAGTTGTGTCCCGGTTCATTTTCATGTACATAGTGCCAGCCTCTAAACATATCGTCCAGCCGCTCTATGAATTGATCCCGCCCGCCCATCAGGTCTATCATACCTGGTATATCATGAGATGCGGAGAAAAGGTAAGTCCACGGACTGCCCTCGGTAAATCCCGCACGGACATCCTCGTTCCAGGTGCCGTTGTATTTCCTCGGGGCAAAGAACTTCGTTTCCTTGTGGTACAGGTTCTTATAGTTATACATACGCCGGAGCAGCAGGTTGGCAGTGTCAGTATGGCCCGTCAGTCGGGCCACCTGCGCCACACAGAAGTCATCATAAGCGTACTCCATAGTACAGGACACGGACTCTGCAGTTTTGTCTACCGGTACGTAGCCCTGCGTAGCGTAATAGGTCAGGCCCTGCCGCGCTTCATAGGCAGTCCATGGCACGCGGTCTCCCCAGTACTTATTTGCATCACCATCAGGCGGTGTCATGGCGTCCTTGATACAGGCCCGATAGGCCTCTTTTTCATCAAAGCCCTTCACACCCTTGACCATCGCATCGGCTATCACGGCATCAGCGTGCGTACCTATCATAATATTGCTGTAGGTAGGGTTTGGCCACTTGGGCATCCAGCCGCCCTCCCGGTACATCTGCGCCAGCGACTGTATCATGCCCGGCACATGCTCGGGAGCTATGAAGAGCAGTAGTGGATGCTCCGCGCGGTAGGTATCCCAGAGAGAGTAGTCATTGTAGCTGACTCCACTATGGACCTTATCATCAAAGGCACTATAGTAGCGTCCGTATTCTGAGAACTCCCTCGGGAATAGCAGAGCATGGTACATACCGGCGTACACGATATCACGTGCATGGCGATTGCCGCCCTCCACAGTGATGCGGCTTAGGTAGTCATTCCACTGCGCCCTGGTCTCGCTCACTATCTGGTCAAAGGTCTTGCCGGTGATCTCCTTGTTCATATTATCTACGGCCTGCTCCATACTGATAAAGGAAGTAGAGACATGGGCCTGTACGGTCTGAGTATTAAACGATACCCAGGCGCCGCAGGCATTGGAAGATATGGATGGGGACCGGTTGAGCAGTCGGCTACTATCTGTAGTACCCCACTGGGTGAAAGGCTGATCAAACCTGATGATGAAGTACCCTTTGAAGTTGGGCAGGGGAGGGCCGAGCGCCTCTGATTCGCGCTCAGTATTCCAGCCGCGTATCTCCCGGTGCTCCCCGTCTATCTCTATATGGCCGTGCAGCCGCTCTATGATCACGCTGCCTGTCGCGCCCTGAGGATAGGAGAAGCGCACGATGCCGCAACGTGAGGTAGCGGTCATCTCGACTTTCATCTTATGGCTCTTCTGAGATACGATCAGAGAGTAGTACTGAGGGGTGGCCACCTCATGGCGGTGAGAGTAACTGAGCTTCTGCTCCAGTTTGTCCGATGTCATGTCTCCTACTGCGGGCAGCAGGGTCACATGGCCATAGTCTCCCATCCACATAGCTGGTTTGTGCGTGGCTCTGAATCCTGTGATGTGTATATTCAGGTACTGATAGATGGGTCTGCCTATCCTGCCGGGCTGCGTGCAGGCAGACCACTTAGTCATAGCAAAAGGCGGCCCTACAAATGGCGTAGTACGTCCATAATAGAATATCAGTCCTTTGGTCCCATTCAGCGGGTCTGCATACTGCGTATAGTCTGTAGTATCCTGCTGAGCGTATACTGTGATAGCGCCGGAGGCAAAAGTAAGGAAGAGTAAAAGGTGACGGATCATCTCGGGTACTTATAGCACCAAAGAAACAATACTAATGCGAGACAAAAAAAGGGAGCTGCGTGATGGCAGCTCCCTTAGTCTTGTGTAGCCTACTTTTTCTTGCAGGCGTCTGTGCAGACGTGGCCTTTCTCTCCATGGGCATAGACATGCTTGCCGGACTTGTGGCACTCGTCTGTGCATACATGTTTCTTCATAGCCATTTCTTTCTTCTCCTGTTTAGGCTCTTCTTTCTTATCAGATTGAGCATGGGCAGAGAGTACTGCGCCGGCGAGCGCCAGCATCAAAAAGGTTTTTTTCATAAAAGATTAAATTTTGAGATGAATTAATGGAGGATTGGACGGAGCATAAACATTGACCTTACAAGCATGCTGCGAATTATTTCCGGCCGCCCGTGAGCTGGCACTCCTGGCATATCTTAGTCTTAAAGTCAGGGTACCGCAGTAGCTGATAGTTTTCATTGAACCACCGGCAGAGACGCGGCCTGTTTTTCGCAGCCAGCTTGGCTACCTGCTGATAGTAGAAGTCTATCTTTTGATTGAGGTTAAAGTTGACGATAGCACCCGTATTGACATAGAGGTAGATCAGGTCTTCGTCATTGGGGTATTGCTCCAGGTAGGTCTCCAGCAGTTTGGTCGTCTCAGTGTACCTGGCGAAGTAGTTGAAATAGCGGCCTATGTCATAGACCTCCTGCGCACGAAGGGAGGCCAGGGGCAATAGCTGCTTGACATGATCGAAGCTGGCAAACATATCTTTGAACTGCCGCTGATGAAAATAGAAGATGCTGCCGGACAGGTAATAGTTGAACTCTAGCTGATTCCTTAGTTTTTTATCCAGCTTCTCGTCTTTGGTCAGGGTATCTACCAGACGGCCCAGCCTGCGAAACTGGTCCACATCGGTGAGCTGCTGATGAAAGTACAGGTGCGTGCGGTACACGGCCATATTAAACCGTAGCGGTTTGAAGTCAGGAAAGAGGCGCTCAGCGCTATCTATATATTTGAAGTAAGACCCACTGAAAGCGCTGTAGTCAAATATGTCGGACTGCACGATGATGGAGGCCAGATAGTTGCTGACCATAGGGGCATACTGCCGCTCCAGCGGGATCTCTATAGCAGAGAGGAAGTGCTTGCTCAGGTTGCCTTTGCGATAGGCATCTATCACGCGCGAGTAGGCTATGATGGCCTGAGCCGAGTCGCCTTTGTATATCTTGTCCTGAATGATCAGCGGCATGAAGCGCACTTCTGTATTGTCATCGTATTCCTTATGCAGGTGTATCCTGACGCGGGCTATCCGTTGGTCATCCAGCATCGCCTTCATATCTGTATCATACATGTGCGCGTTGACACGTTTTCTTATCGTGTCTTTTTGATAGGCTGAGAGGACATTTTTGGCCGGATCGAGGCCACACTGTTCCATCATGCGCGGCCAGTTTTCTATGGCTTTCTTGTCTATACTCACCGGCTGCTGCATATTGCTTTTCACAAACCTCTCGATGAAGTCGGCCCTGGCCTTTTGTAGCATCAGGTTATTGGCAGCGCTGCCCTCTATAGAGCTGTATGCTGTGATCTCTACCTGCGTGATAGCTCCATCAAAGGTCGAGATCAGCTCCTTTAGCTTGCGGAAGTAGAACGTATCTTGCCGCGTCTCATTTTTCGCAAAGGGTATATAAAACTCCTTGTCAAAATCGGCCACACCACCTCTGAGTTTGCCCGCCGCCTCGCACCACTGCGGGTAGATCGGCAGGTCCTTGAGTATATCCTGCTCTACACGGATAGGATAGGAGTAGCGGCACATCATGCCGTTTTGTATCAGGATCGTATTGACCTGCAGGCCTGCAGCCTCTCTCGGCGCCTCAGGCGGAATAGTACCCAGATAGCTCAGCAGTTCACCGTTCTTGTATTTGTTGTTTCTAAAGATCTCATCTCTGAAATGCGGCGATAGCATATAGCCGTCGAAGACCGTGGAAGGCTGAAGGTTATTGTCCAGGTGGCAGGAGAATTGATTCTTGTATACCAGGTCTAGCGCCAGGCCGTCGCGCGGGCCGGTGAGCATGTGCTTGATAGGATTGACGTCCTGATAGTACTGATAGACTGTGTCGCCCAGCTGGATCAGATAGCTGGAGAAGATACTGGCCAGGAAATCGTACTCACCGTAGGTGCGGCACTTGTTCGGCTCCATCTCTTTGATGCCCCATGTCGTGTCAGAGTAGTTCAGTGCCCCATTGGCCGATGGTGTGTATGGTTCGCAGGCGAATACCTGCGCGGCGTACAACACCTTTTTATTGCGATAGAGGGTCACTGCGAAGCCGCTGCGTGTGTAGGCGCTGTTCACCATATTAGCATAGTGACCGGGGCTATGCTGCCACTGACTAAAGAGCGCATGGGTCAGCTCCCCATAGGTCCAGATGATATAGTCCTTCTGCGTATTGGGATCGGTAGCTGTGGTCTTGAGGTAGGTCATCAGCACATTTTCTCCCACTACGGCATGATTGCCGTGATAGAATACCACGCGGTCCTTGGGTGTATACTTCTTCGGAAATTCTGATTGGCGGTGTGTGACGAGGTTATTTTTATTGCAGTAGTCAGATTGGTCCTGAGCGGCCTTTTGCAGTACAGGGTCGCTCTCCAGCAGGGGCAGTTTCTTTTGGCTGCGGAGGGCATTCAGCTCCTCCATATAGAGAGACTGGATGAGGGCTTTATTGAGATGATCGGGATCTACAGTGTCAGCTGCACTCTGAGCCCACAGGCATGGCCGGAGAAGTAGAATGAGGAAAATGGTAAGTATCGCAAGTCTCATCTGTATCAGCTGATTCGTCTATACTGTAACGAATGTAATGCTGATTCATTATATAGTAGCACTGATTATCTGTGCAGGATATAGGTGTCTATAGGATGTGAGGGATCACTGACGATGTAATACTCAAAAACGGCTACATCCTTATTCACTTTCACCTTGACAGCGCCAAAATTCTTGCCATCACATTTCACCTTAAAGCGCGTACTATCCAGAGGATTTGCATTGCAGTCATAGAGCTTTGTATTGCCCCCGTTGCCACTGATCAGGTAGAGCAGCTCAGGTGTAGTCATATCCTGGATACGGGCATAGAAGTGTTCATGACCTGCCAGCACTGCACTAGCTCCCCACTGCGCATATGGCCACTGGAGATGCCTGGCACTCCCATGATCGCCGGGAGAGTACGGAGGGTGGTGAAAGTATACAAACTTGAACGGTGAAGCGCTTTTAGCCAGGCCATCCTTCAGCCACTTGGACTCCGGGGAGTCGCAGCAGCTTATATGACCGCTGGCACCCGAATTCATACTAAAAAACTGAACGGGTCCCCATGTGAAAGTATAGTTAGACTCGTCTCCGGGTAGTGTGAAGTACTCGTAGTACGGCTTCATGTGCTTCGAGTAGTGGTCATGATTGCCCGGCGCGGGAAAGAAGCGATTCACCTTGTCCTGAGCGGCCTTGCCATCGCAGCGTAGCAGTAGTGGTGCGTCAGGATTATAAATATAGTCGCCATAGTATTTACCGATGTTCTTCTTAAGGCTCTTGCGGGCCCCGAGGAAGTAATTATTATCACCCATCGTGATAATGAAATCTATGGGCCAGCTTTTGATCATATCAGCTACAGCGCCTTCTGCTTTGCTGTTTTCTCCAAAGTCACCTACGATGGCAAAGGTGATAGAATCTGCAGGGACGCTGACAGAGAGAGCGCTGTCACGCTGTGCCTGACTGTGAAAGGATAACCCCGCAAGGAGGAGCGTAGTAGCTACTAGATGCTTCATGAAATCGCTATTGGTGGGCACAAATGTAGGCTTCTGTACTTATTTTTTCACTCCTATTTTGGGTGCTGTAGTTGCAGCCGCCGCTTAAAGTCTGAGAAGTTTCTCTGATGGCCGCCTGTCCATAGCGCCTCTGCGATGGCGGCCAGGCGTGGCATGAGCTGGTGGAGAGCTTCGTCTTCAGTCTTTACATATTCAGTCCACAGGGTTGCCTCGCCGCCTATGATGAGCTTATTCTGCGCGGCGCTCAGGCTGTGAGAGGCAGGGGAGAAGGCATAGACGCGGCGTAGGGATAGCGGCAGCATCCATATGGCTTTCAGTTTATCTCCACGCTGCGGATAGTCAAAGTAGCAGTAACCGCGAGGTGCCATGATCACCCGATTGCCGTGCCTGGCAGCTCTGATACCTGCACTTTTATCCAGCCAGCTCATCACTACCATGCTATTGCTTAGGCCACCTTTCACTACCTCGCCCCATCCGATCGCGGTGCGTCCTTTTTTATTGAGGTAGCTCTCCACCCGGTGCATGAAGTAATGTTGCAGCTCCTCTTCGTTTTTGAGTTGATGTTGCTTCATGATGCTTTGTGCCAGAGGACTGCTCTTCCATTGGGCTTTTGGCGCCTCATCGCCACCTATGTGGATATAGTGTGAGGGAAAAAGATCACAGACCTCATCCATGATATCTTCAAAGAAGTGGAACGTACTATCAGTGGGAGCGTAGATGTCTTTTTTGATACCCCAGGTGGCGGGTACACTGATTTGGGCACCTGTACAGCCAAACTCCGGATATGCTGCCAGTGCTGCAGATGAGTGGCCGGGCATCTCGATCTCAGGTACGACCGTGATATATCTCTCAGCAGCATAAGCTACGATCTCCCTGATATCGGCCTGTGTGTAGTAGCCACCATAGCGGCTGCCATCTGCCTCCGTGCGCCAGGCGCCTACTTCTGTGAGGCGGGGGTACTTCTTGATCTCGATGCGCCAGCCCTGATCATCTGTGAGATGCCAGTGAAAGACGTTCATCTTGTAGGCTGCCAGCAGGTCTATATACTTTTTGATAAACTCCTTTGTAAAGAAATGGCGGCAGACATCGAGGTGCATGCCGCGGTACTCATAGGCGGCATTGTCTACTATCTCCATGCACGGGATCTTGCTGCCGGTGTAAGTATTGATGATTTGCCCTAGTGTTTGCTTTCCGTTTTCATAGCCTTCCGGGGACCTGGAGTATATAGTAGTCTCCTCTCTGCTGATGATCAGGATATAGACGTTCGGCCCATAGCAGGTATTCCCTTGCGGTGTATCGAGTCTGACGGGCCTCATCTCAGAGGCCGGTACAGAATCATGTGATGGTAGCAAAACGACTGAAGCCGGTCTGGGTATGACGCCCGTAGACTGAGCTGACGCCAGCGCAGGAAGGAGGACTAATAATATCAGCATGTATCTCATAGTGTGCAGGATAGCGGATTCGTGTTAAGTATAAGTTAAGATGGCTGTTTGGTGTATGAATTTACTTCCTAATTTCATTTTGCAAATCACCGCTGTACTATGCCTCGCCAGCTGATCTATCATCACCGCTATTTTCTGGGCATCTTCTCGCTGTATATCATAGCAGGGGCGCTCAGCTTTATATGGTACCGGCAGGGTGGAGAGACACTATTCATGGATAGCCACCATACCCCATCTATGGACCTGCTCTTCGTGTTCTTCACGCGGCTGGCAGAGGTGGTGTCCCTGTCGGTGATCTTTACAGCTCTTTTGCTGGCACGCCTGCGGTACTTCATCATGTTTGCCATCAATATGATCGTAGTGGGGGCTGTAGTGATGTGGCTGAAGCATGGTGTCTTTGCAGATCATGTGAGGCCGGCCTTGTTTTTTGGTGCCGCGCAGCACCTGCATTTTATAGCCGGCCGGCCGGTTTTGTCGCAGTATAGTTTCCCATCGGGTCATACGGCTACCGCATTTGCCACTGCGCTGATGCTGGCTATCTTTATCCGGCGCACCTGGGCTAGTATGTTGCTGCTCGGGCTGGCGCTACTGGTCGGCCTCTCGCGCATTTACCTGCTGGAGCATTTCTGGGTAGATGTCTACTTTGGGTCACTGGTGGGTGTCACTGTGACGCTTTTGGTGTATATTGCGCTGCAGCGGCCTATCATACATAGGCATAGTCCTGTTTTGGACTTCTCTCTGCTGGAGAGGCTGACCAAAAGACAAGTGAAAGAATGACTAACGTGCTGAAACGGTTTTCCGATGTCCCTCACTGGGTCTTTCTGTTTATCATAGGGGTGCTGGTCTTTATCCCGTTTCTCGGCAATGCCCACCTCTTTGACTGGGATGAGATCAACTTTGCCGAGTCTGCCCGCGAGATGCTCCTGACACATCACTACCGAACGGTCCAGATCAATTTTCAGCCATTCTACGAGAAGCCACCCTTTTTTATCTGGCTACAGGCGTTGTCCATGAGCTATTTTGGTGTCAATGAATTTGCGGCACGGATACCTAATGCGTTTTTTGGTATCCTCACGCTCATCACAGTTTACAATGTAGGGCGCAGGTATTTTGACAGGGATATGGGTATTTGGTGGGCGCTTTTGTTTGCCTGCTCGGTGCTGCCGCAGATGTACTTCAAGTCCGGTATCATAGATCCGGTGTTCAACTATTTTATCTTTCTGAGTTTATATTTTCTTTTCTCTATCTCTATACGCGATGACTTTGAGCCAAACAAGATGCGGCGAAAGAATCACCGCTGGTACATGATAGCCTCCGCGCTGGCTGCAGGTGTAGCAGTACTGACCAAGGGGCCTGTGGCGCTGGGCATCATAGTAATGGTGGTGACTATCCTGCTACTGATCAACAAGGGTAAACTGAACTTCAACCTCGGCGATCTGATCCTTTGGCTGCTGGTGGTCACGCTAGTCATAGCTGCGTGGCTGTCCTTTGAGATCAGGGCCAACGGACTGACCTTTGTCCACAATTTTATCGTCTATCAGATCCGGCTTTTCTCTACAGAAGATGCGGGACATGGAGGACCGGTATACTTTCATGTATTGGCAGTATTGCTGGGTTGTTTCCCGGCGTCGGTTTTGTGCCTGGATGCCTTTCGCCGTCAGCAGGATGATACTCTGCATCAGGTCTCGCTGAAAAGATGGATGATCGTCTTGCTGGTCGTGGTGCTCGTCGTCTTTTCCATAGTGAAAACAAAGATCATCCACTATTCCTCGCTTAGTTACTTTCCGGTTACATTTCTCGGGGCCTACTATATCTATCACCTGCAGCATGGCCGCTGGCGCTGGTCCTGGCGGCAGACCGTGCCGATGGCGGTGATCAGTGCGGCATTTGCGGTGGCAGTGGGTGCAGCTATCTGGATAGGTAGCCATCCGGTTATATTGTCTCATATTCAGGCTGATCCCTTTGCTATGGAGGCTATGAAGGCTAAAGTGTACTGGACGCTCAGTGACTTATTCGTACCTATAGGCCTGCTGGTGGGTATGGTCGCAGCACTTATATTACTGGCAAAGAAGAGAATAATGATAGGTATGGCCGCTCTATTATTGAGTACCTGTTTGTTTACCAATCTTACGCTGGCGCTCATTGTGCCACGCATCGAGAAGTATTCACAGGCTGCGATGATCGAGTTTTTAGAATCCAGAAAACTAGAGGACTGCTATGTAGAGGTAGCCGGGTTCAAGAGCTACGCCCAGCTTTTTTATAAGGATAAGCAGCAACCTGCCACGCCTCAGGAGTTGGATGCAGAGTATATCCTGACAGGTCCTACTTCCAAGCCTGTATATGTAGTGACCAGAGTAGACAAGCTGCACACACTCAACTTTCTCGATCGCTATGAGGAGCTGTACCGCAAAAACGGCTTCGTGTTTTTAAAGAAAAAGTGATGTGTTAAAATCTCATCGACGTTTGCTTTGAATACCGATACATTTAACAAAATGGCCTCTATTATCCACAGATAGGATTTGCATATTATTGATTCTAGGGTAAATTTAATCCTTTAAATATTTACAAATCAATCTTACTTAGGATGAAGAAGTTCCTACTACTCTCTGTAGCAGTTTTTTCTATTTTCAGCACATGGGCGCAGCAGCGTACCTGCGGTACTATGGCACATGAGCAGCAGCTAATGCTGAGTGATCCTCACTATAGTGCACACAGACAGGATATAGACCGGTTTGCACAGAGTTTTCAGATGTCACACAATGGTCAGCGTACGGTGATCACTATACCGGTGGTAGTACACGTAATATACCATGACTCTGCCGGCAATATCAGTATGGCGCAGATACAATCTCAGATAGACCGCCTGAACCTGGACTACCACAAGTCGAACCCGGACACGGCCAGTGTACCTGCGCCGTGGAAGAGCCGGGTAGCTGACTGCAATATCCAGTTTTGTCTGGCGCAACGTACACCTACCGGAGCGGCTACCAATGGCGTGGTGAGAAAGCGTATCAATACCGCTACCTCGTGGACCACAGATGACAAAGTAAAATACACCAGTCAGGGCGGCGATGATGCCTGGCCGGCGTCATCCTACCTCAACCTGTGGGTCTGCGACCTGGGTAATAGCCTGCTGGGCTATGCACAGTTTCCCGGCGGAACGGCAGCCACTGATGGTGTGGTGATACTCAATACTGCTTTTGGCAGTGTGGGTTCTGCTACCGGTGCTCCCTACAACAAGGGCAGGACGGCCACGCATGAAGTGGGTCACTGGCTGAACCTGTACCATATCTGGGGCGATGACAATGGGGCCTGTACGGGTACAGATCAGGTAGGTGATACACCCAATCAAGGTAACATGCACTACGGATGCCCTCCGTTTCCTAGTGTATCGTGTAGCAATGGCCCCGATGGTGATATGTTCATGAACTACATGGATTATACGGATGATGCCTGTATGTATATGTTTACCAATGGGCAGAATACGCGTATACAGGCAAACTTTGCCACGGGAGGAGCTCGGGCATCGCTGCTCAATTCGCAAGGTTGTGTACCTCCATCCGGAGGCCCTGTCACGGCTTTCACTGCCAATAAAACTACTATCTGCGTAGGCCAGTCTATCAACTTTACAGATCAGACTACCGGTAGCCCGACAGCCTGGAGCTGGTCGTTTCCGGGAGCAGCTACTACCACATCTACCACCCAGAATCCTCAGAACATAGTCTATAACACAGCCGGTACCTACTCAGTGACGCTCACTGCTAGCAACGCAGGTGGCTCTACACCACTGACACGTACCAACTATATCACTGTGCTGGGTACTACACCACTGCCTCTGAAGGAGGGTTTTGAGAGTACTACATTCCCACCGACAGGCTGGTCTCTGGGCAATCCTGATGCCGGTACTACCTGGGTACGGACTACCAGCGCGAGTGGCTTTGGCCAGTCTACGGCGTGTGCTTTCATGGATAACTATAATTATAACGGTGCGGGCCAGAAGGACTATCTCTACTCTCCGGTATACAGCTTCACACGTGGTATCAATGCCACCTCTAAGCTTAAGTTTGACTATGCCTATGCCTTGTACAACGCTACCAGCACGGATAGCTTCCAGGTCTTGATCTCTACCGACTGCGGTACGACATGGACCTCTCTCTGGAAGAAAGGCGGCACTCAATTGCGCACCAACGGCTCCTCGTATACTACCAGCCAGTTCGTACCGACTGCCACTCAGTGGGTACGGGACTCTACTGTCAGCCTGGCGTCATACGCGGGCATGACATCCGTGCAGTTTGCCTTTGTCAATATCAATAAGTATGGTCAGTCGCTCCTGCTCGATAATATCAATATAGATACGGTAGCTAGTACCGGCGGCTGTACCAGGCCGGTTGCCTCTTTTGTAGCATCTCCTACCACTGTGACGCAGGGTAGTACAGTGAGCTATACCGATCAATCCACTAACAGTCCTACCGCCTGGGCATGGACCTTTGGTGGCGGTACTCCGGCTGCGTCTACTGTGCAGGCACCGGGAGCCATCACATACAGCACAGTAGGTACATATACTACCAAGCTGAGAGTGACCAATGCCTGCGGATCTGACTCTACTACTGTGACCATCACTGTAGTACCGGCTAGTACGCAGTCAGGCTGTGATACGCTGTCGCACCTCTTGGCCAATGACTCCCTGCGCGTCTATGGTGATGGCAACTCTACATGGGGTGTGATAGCAGGTACTAATAGCTATCATGACCTGGCCAAAGCAGAAAAGTATACCAATATCAATGGCCGTCCTATCAACTCTGTCCTGCTGGGCTTCGTATACGCCAGATCTGCTGGCACTACAGACTCTGTGACCATCAATATATGGGATGCAAACGGTACCAACGGCCTGCCCGGCACCGTGCTCGGCACAGCCAAGGTGGCTATGAGTACGGTGATGACCAATGTGGCTAACGGCCGCTTCACTCAAGCTTCCTTCTCCTGTCCGGTAGCCACTAACAGTACTTTCTACGTAGGCTTTAATATCAACTACCTGGCGGGGGATACTATATGGATGGGTACTACATCATATTTCAATAATGCCAATCACGCCTATCAAGGCTATGAATTGAACTACATAAACGCTACTACCAGCCAGTGGGCTGCAGTAGATAGTGATTGGTTTCCGTTCAGTTATTATATCTTACCGGTACAGTGTACTCAGACCGCTCCTGCTGCGGCCTTTACTGCAAACAGAACGTCCCTGTGTATCGGAGACTCGGTACGCTTCACGGACCAGTCTACCGGCTGCCCTACAGGATGGTCATGGCAGGTGACGGGGCCTGTCAATATGGTGTCATCTGTCAAGAACCCGACATTTACTTTCACCACTGCGGGCACCTACTCGGTGACGCTGACAGCGTCTAACGCCGGCGGCAATAACGCACATACACAAACGTCTTACATCACAGTGCGCCCTGCGCCTACAGCGTCAATGAGCAGTGTGGCGGTGAACTGCTACGGAGGCAGTACCGGATCCGCCACAGTGACTGCTTCTGGAGGCACCTCGTACACCTACCTGTGGTCTCCGGGTGGAGCTACTACTGCTACTATCAGCAACAAACCGGCCGGCAACTATACTGTGACTGTGACCAGTAACTATGGCTGCTCGTCTACGGCTTCTATCACTATCAGCCAACCATTTAGCGCACTGAGTGCCAGCACCTCTGCTACGAGCGCCTACTGTGGCAATAGCAATGGCTCCGTTAATGTCACTGCATCGGGCGGCAATGGTGGCTTCACATACAGCTGGAGTCCGGGTAGCTATACTACCTCCAGCGTGAGCAACCTGGCAGCCGGCACGTATACGGTGACAGTACGCGACTCCAAGAGCTGCAGTGTGACCAGCTCTGTGGCTGTGACCAGCCAGACCGCTACAGTCACGATCAGCTTTAGCAATACTAATAGCACCTGCGGCCAGGCGAATGGCTCAATAGTAGCTACTATCAATGGCTCCAGCAATGGCGCGCACTACCACTGGAGCAATGGTGATACGACCGGCTCTATCACAAACGTGGCAGCAGGCATCTACACTGTGACGATCACTAATGCCCTCGGCTGCTCTGCCTCAAAGGCTGACACACTCCGCTCTACAGCGGGCGCTACGGTGACTACCTCTACTACCCCTGTGAGCTGCAACGGCGGCAATAACGGTACTGCTACAGCCACGGCTACAGGCACCGGGTCATTCGCATATGCATGGAGTGGCGGTGGCTCTACTGCTACTATCTCCAATAAGACAGCGGGTACGTATACTGTCACTGTCACCGACGCCAACGGTTGCCAGACCACAGCTACAGCTACCATAGCACAGCCTGCGGTACTGACTGCCAGTGCTACCTCTACGGCTGTGATCTGTACCACTGCCGGTACGGCTACCGTCACGGGTAGCGGTGGCAATGCAGGTGCATACACCTACCTGTGGAGTAACACCCAGACCACTGCTACAGCCACCAATCTGTCTGCTGCCACCTACACGGTGACAGTAAAGGATACCAAACTGTGCTCTGCTACAGCATCTGTGACCGTGGCCAACCAGTCTGCCACCCTGTCTGTATCTCTCAGCAAGACAGATGCGACCTGCGGCAATAGCAATGGTAGTGTCACAGCGAGCACTACGGCTACAGGTGTGACTTACACATGGGCTCCGGGTGGCTCTCATGCCACGTCTCTGAGCAATGTCGCAGCAGGTACGTACAGCGTAACGATCACCAATACAAACGGCTGCTCTGCGAGTGCCTCCATCATCGTGCAGAACTCCAATGGCGCCAATGTCACTACTTCTTCTGTCCCTGTCACCTGCTTTGGCAATACCAATGGAAGCGCGACTGTGACGGCTACGGGAGGTTCAGGCACCTATACCTACAGCTGGGCACCGGGCGGTGCTACTACAGCTACCATCACAGGCAAGGCTGCCGGCACCTATACTGTCACTGTGAGCGACGGTACAGCCTGCCCGGCTACTGCATCTGTAGTGATAGGTGGGCCATCTGCCGCACTATCTGCGAGCGTATCCTCTACACCGGTGATCTGTACTACCGCCGGCACGGCTACTGTGACCGGAGCAGGAGGCAATACGGGAGGCTATACCTACCTCTGGAGCAATACCCAAACCACCGCTACTGCTACGGGACTGACAGCGGGTAACTACACTGTGACGGTCAAGGATAGCAGACAGTGCTCTGCAGTGACATCTGTAGCAGTGACCAACCAGGTCTCTACTCTGACCGTCACTGTAAGCAAAACTGACGCCAGCTGCGGCGGCAATAACGGTACCGCAGCTGCCACCACTACTGCTACCGGTGTGACCTATGTCTGGTCTCCGGGAGGCGCGACCAGCAGCACGCTGAGCAATCTGGCTGCGGGTACCTATGCGGTGACCATCACTGATGCCAATGGCTGCAGTGCCTCGGCATCTGCTACAGTAGGCACTACTACTGGTCTGTCTGCCAGTATCACTGCGCATACTGATGCTACCTGCCACGGCGGGGCTGACGGTGCAGCTACAGTAGCAGCTACGGGCGGTACAGGTTCCTACACCTACCTCTGGAGCAATGGTACCGGCATAGCGCAGGCTACCGGCCTCACAGCGGCTACGTATACTGTGACGGTGTCTAACTCCGGATGCTCTGCTACTGCTACGGTATCTATATCTGAGCCGACATCAGTATCAGTCACTACCAGCTCATCACCGGTGATCTGTACTACCCAGGGCACCGCTACGGCCAGTGGCTCCGGTGGCAGCGGATCGGGCTATACCTATCTATGGAGCACTACTCAGACCACACAGACCATCACAGGGCTGGCAGTAGGCAGCTACACCGTGACCGTAAAAGACGGCCACAACTGCTCGGCTGTAGCCACTGCCAGTATTACGCAGCAGGCCAGCACCCTGACAGACTCTGTACACGCTACTCCGTCCACTACAGCTACATCCAATAATGGCACGGCTACTGCATATCCTGTAGGCGGAGCGCCAAACTATACTTATGTCTGGAATAATAACCAGACCACACAGACAGCTACCCAACTGGCTCCGGGCACATACACCTGCACGATCACGGATATGTTTGGATGCCTCAACATAGCCACTGTGACGGTGGGTATAGGGCCTAATGCGATAGTGGACCTGGGCAATAATCTGCAGTTTACCATAGCGCCCAATCCTACCACGGACAAGTGTGTGGTAACTGTGGAGATGAACGAGCCGCAGGCGGTAGAGTTGGCTCTGTCCTCACTGCTCGGTCAGCAGGTCTGGATCAGAGATCTGGGCTTTACACGAAGCATCTCGGAGCAATTGGATCTGCATGAGCTGGCTGGCGGCATTTACATACTGAAACTCAAAGCGGGAGATACAACCTACTCTGTGCGACTGGTGAAGGAATAATGACAATAGACTCGTATACAAGGGGCTCCGACGAGGAGCCCTTTGTATTTATAAATCACAGTAGAAATTAATTTCCGATAATGGTTTTATTTCTTTCCTTTGCCAAAGCTTTGGTTACGCGGTCATATTTAATGACCATGTATTAAAAGGGAATCACGTGTAAGTCGTGAACAGTTCCCGCTGCTGTAAGCTCTATGCATGTCCGGGCTCTCATGCCACTGTCCGCATCAGGATGGGAAGGCGCTCAGACAGGAGTAAGTCAGAAGACCTGCCAGTGCTAAAACGGTACAACAACTTTCGGGAAAAAAAGTTGGGCAGGATACGGTGTACAACGTTATTCTTCCTTTGCATTTTACTCCGAAGTTGATTTTTTAACTCATTGATGATTTAAACATGAAAAAAATCAGCTTTACCCTTTTTGTGGCTTTTGCCAGTTTTCTTTCTGCCTCCGCGCAAAACCGTGCTACCTTTGATAATCTTACTTTAGGTCCCGGCAGCTACTACGATGGCTCTGACCTCTCCGGTGGCTTTGCATCGGGAGATGCATATTTCTACAATAGCTATGATACATCCTACCAGTTTTGGGCCAGCGGTTTCATCTATAGCAATGTAAAAAACGACACTACAGCAGGCTTTACCAATGAGTATGCGGCTGCTGCGGCAGGTGGTGTTTTCGGTAGTAATAACTACGCCGTGGCAAATTCTGCCGGTGGCACCATCACCGTAGGCTTGAGAGGTTTTGCCCCGGGTCATCCTGTATTGGGTTTTTACCTGACCAACAGTACCTATGCCTACCTGAGTATGAAAAACGGTGATGCCTTTGCAAAGAAGTTTGGCGGCGTATCCGGTAATGATCCTGATTGGTTTAAAGTGACGATCAAAGGATGGTACAATGGCGCGCTGACCACAGACTCTGTAGATGCATATCTGGCGGACTTCAGATCCTCCAATAATAATGATGACTATATACTGAAGTCATGGAAGTTTGTAAACCTGCTCAGCCTGGGCAGTGTAGATAGCCTGTCTTTCTCGCTGAGCTCTACCGACAATGGTTCTTTTGGCATGAATACACCGGCCTACTTCTGTATGGATGATTTTATGACCACAGACGGAGCCTCTATCGTAATGACACCGGTGGCGCTGGATGATGCTGCCAGCACGATCTACACAGACTCCGTAGCTGTCAATATTCTGGCCAATGATACCTACTCTTCATTCCTGCACGGCAGTGTGACTATAGTGTCAGGCCCTCAGGTGTCCGGTGCTGCAGCCTACATCACGTCGGGCAATCAACTGGAATATGTACCGGCAGTGGGCCTGCGCACTCAGGATACAGTAGTCTACAGCTATTGCGATGAGTTTAATACCTGTGATACGGCGACAGTAGTACTCACTGTAAATGGATTAGTAAATACATCGATCAGCGATGCGGGTGCATCTGCTCTGCAGCTCTATCCAAACCCTGCACGTAATGTGGTAGCGATAAAATCAGATGACATCATCAGCGAAGTCTCTGTGTACGACATAGCGGGCAGAGAAGTGATGTCGGCACCTGTGGCCGGTGCCAGGGCGCTGCTGGATATCTCAGCACTGACTGCCGGCGCATATACCGTAGCAGTAGCGAGGTCCGGCCGGATCACCACTATGAGGCTAATCAAGGAGTAATACTCATGATACGCACATGCACTAAGTGTAAAAGGGTATCGAGATCGCTGGCTCTCGTGCTGGCGATGATCCTATCGTCTGCCTGTCAGGCGCAGTATGCTCCTGCAGCAGGCCTGCCCGGTAGTACAGCGATCTCTGCCTCGGCAGACTCCATCGTGATGTGGGCAGAGTCCTGCATGGTGGTACGTGGCCCACAGGATATAGCTGTACCGTCGTCGGGATATGCATCAGCGGGAGACTCCTCTCAGGCTGTGGGACCGGCAGGCACCAATACGATCGTAAGCCTGGGCGACGGCGGCGTAGCTACGCTGTCATTTGCTCATGCCATAGTCAATGGACCGGGATCTGATTTTGCGGTATTCGAAAACGGATTCGCCCTTGGTTCTCCACAGCAGGCTTTTCTTGAGTTGGGTTTTGTGGAGGTGAGTAGCGACGGGCAGCGCTTTGTGCGCTTCCCCGCCATAGATGACACGCAGAATACCACTCAACTAGGTAATGCGGGCACGATGGATGCTGCTACGCTCCATAACCTGGCAGGTAAATATGTCTCCGGCTATGGTACCCCCTTTGACCTGGAGGAGATTAAGGACTCTGCCGGTATAGATATCAATCACATCACCCACGTGCGCGTCAGAGATGTAGTGGGCACACTGAGCGACACGTTTGCTACTCACGATAGTCGGGGACGCAAGATCAATGATCCATATCCTACTGCCTTTGCCTCGGGAGGCTTTGACCTGGACGCTGTCGCAGTCATGCATGCTGACGGGCTCACAAGTGTGCAGGATGCCAATGTAATATCTGCATGTGTGTACCCTAACCCTGTATCATCACGCCTCTACGTACAGACTTATATTCCCTCTCAGGAGGCTAGTTTATCTGTACGGAGTATCACAGGGCCAGTGGTGCAGACAGTATCATTTGCGGGGGCTGTGAGCATAGACATGTCTGCCTTGGCGCCCGGTGTGTATGAGGCCACGGTCACTACAGCCTTTTCATCATCTACTCACCTGATCGTGAAGCAATGAAAGAAGCTACATCAGAGGAGCAGAATAGAAGTATAAAGGAGGACGTAAAGCCACCAGAGCAGCTGTACTACATGGAGAATGGACTGATGGTATTTACGGCTGCGTATCATCTGGCGCGCGGCTTCTGCTGCAAGAATGGATGCCGCCACTGCCCTTATGGTTTCAGGAAGAAGCAATGAAGAGGCTGCATACATATGCAGGTGCTATGGCTATGCTAGTGTCCCTACAGGGAGTCTCTGCTGGGATCAGTGACACGACAGTACAACTTCACACGGTCACGATAGACACGAGCAGGACCAATAGGGCAGGAGACGATCAGGGGAACGCTATAACTATGGTCGATTTTAAAGATGCAGATGGCAGGAAGGCGTCGGAAATACTATCTGACTTCTCCGGCATCTACCTGAAAAACTATGGTGTGGGTCAGCTGAGCTCGATATCGCTCAAAGGTGGCTCGGCAGCTCAAACGGAAGTACAGTGGAACGGTATCAAGATGAATAATCCCAACACAGGGCAGGTAGATCTCTCACTCTTTGATATTGCTGCCGGCGATAGGCTGACCATATCTGACCGTGGGATCCGTGGCACTAGTATAGGAGGTGTGGTAGGTATAGGCAATGACATGAGATTGCCACGCAATGCCGCGCTGCAGTGGGATAATACCTTACGGATGGGTAGCTTCGGTGAGCACGTGGTGTCCAGCCGGGCGCTCTATCGATCGGGCCGGTTCACAGGGTCTACACGGGTGGGCTATCTGGGAGCAGACAACGACTTTACATTTAAAAAGAGTACACTGCCTGATGCGCCGAGCGCACGCCAGACAAATGCTGCTACAAGGTTACTGTCCGTCATGCAGCAGTTCCAATATACTTTTCATAGAGGAGTCGTTTTGGGGGCTGACCTATGGCTGACAGATGCTGATCGCCAGCTGTCTCCGGTCATATCTGTAGATGGTGGATCTGAACGGCAGTGGGACCGATCGTATCGCGCCATGCTGCATGTGGGAGGCAAAGAAGGGAAATTCTCGTATTCATTCCGGTCAGCATATCTCTATGACAGGATGCGCTACCTGGACTCCGCTACGGCCATCGATAGCCGCTCTGTATCGCATGCCCTGCGCAATGTACTGACGGCAAAGTATGTCTGGCCCGGATCTGTGACACTGGCAGGCCGGGCGCACTATGACCGCGAGATGGCTATTTCATCCGGCTATGACCGATCATGGACGAGAGACTTATATGGACTGGCAGCAGAGCTGCGCTACGATCATAGTAGTGGTTTCAATGCTTCAGGCAGTATAGGTGTAGAGATGCAGGGAAGCCGACCGCTGCCACTGCCCGCCTCATTCGCTGTAGGCCTTCGCAAAAAGTTTAAAGCCGAGACGCTTATCATCTCGCTATCGGGGGCGCATGCCTATCGCCTGCCGGGGCTGAATGATCTGTACTGGAGTGCGGGAGGCAATCCGGACCTTCGCCCCGAGAAAGCATGGAAGAGTAACCTTGAGCTGGGATACATGCACTCCTACTGGCTAAACTTTATGGCGAATGGATTTTATAACTATGTCAAGGACTGGATACAGTGGTCCCCGGAGTCCGGCAGCGCCATCTGGACAGCGCAGAATCTAAAGCGAGTGGTATCCCGCGGAGCGACTCTGGAGCTCAAGATACAGAGCAAGCCGGATATGAATACAAAGGGCTTTGTAGCCAGCGGCGGCCTGAGCTATAGTTATACCAATACGATCTCTCTGGATTCCAGCTCTGCTAATGATAAATCCAGAGGCAAGCAACTGATCTATGTGCCGCTGCACAATCTCTCAACCTCGATCCGCCTGCAATATCGTCGGTTTTATGTGCAGGTCAGCCAGTCTTATACAGGGTTGCGCTTTATCACTACAGATGATTCGCAGGCGCTGAAGCCGTACTATCTGCTGCACCTGGAAGTGGGCAAAGACATCTATCTGAAAACACAACGCCTGGGTCTAGCCTTTCGGATCAATAATATAACCAATCAGGAATATCAACTTGTCTCGCAGCGGCCTATGCCGGGGAGAAGTTTTGAAGGTATACTGAGAATAAATCTATCAAAATGAAAAGTATAATAGGAGGGATCCTTGCTACCATGATCCTGCTGCTCAGCTCCTGTGGCAAACAGAAAGTAAGCGGTAGCGCGAGCGGTCACGTGATAGTAGTAAATGAAGGCGGCTACAGGCATGGTGATGCATCTATATCCGTGTATGACCCGACCGCAAAGGTGATTGTAAATGATGTGTTTCAAACTCAAAATGGATTTGCACTGGGTGATGTAGCGCAGTCCATCCATATGATAGGTGATACGGCCTACATTGTGCTCAATTATTCTAAAGACATCGTGATAGCAAACGCTGCGGACAACTTTCGCTACCTCGGGCATATCGCCATGCCTAATACTTCTCCTCGTTATTTTCTGCCCGTGAGCAGCAACAAGGCCTACGTGACAGAGCTCTATGCCCACAAAATATGGATACTGGACTATCGCAGCGGGGTGATGACGGGGAGTATCTCCGTAACCGGCTGGACTGAGCAGCTACTCTCAGATGGCGGCAAAGTATATGTACTGGAGCGGACCGCACCGTCGGAGACGCCTGTGCACAAACTGCTCATGATAGACCCGACCAATGACCAGATCACTAATGAACTGAATCTCGCTACAGATCCCAGCAATATGGTGATGACTGATGATCACAAACTCTGGGTGCTGACATCACTGCAGTCTGGTCCTGCTGAGCAGGCAGCCCTGTACCAGATCGATCCTCAGTCATTGTCAGTTTTGAAAAAGCTTGACTTTGACTCTGCTGCCACTCCATCTTACCTTAGGTATTCTTCTTTTGCACATCAGCTTTTGTTTTCCATGAATGGTATCTATAAGATGTCCCAAAATGACAGTGCGCTGCCCGATACAGCTTTCATAACCTCTGACCACTGGAATGTATATGGGCTCAACGCTGATCCTGATAATGGCGACGTATATATCAGCGATGCTATAGACTATCAGCAGGCCTCCCACATCATGCGCTATACCAAAGATGGCTCACCCGTCGATGCTTTCAACGCCGGTATAATAACAAATGGATTCGTGTTCAGGTAGATGAGAGTCGCATATATCATAAGTATTATTCTGATGGCAGTGCTGTACGGCTCCGTACTGGCAGGGTGCGGGGAGGGGGCAGAGGCAAGCCGTAAGCCGGCGGAGTTAGTTATTGACTCCCTGGTGCCGGTTGTTTCTCATAGTTTCCGTATTGACTACTATCCTTCCTATAAAGTCATCACGGTCTTTGCTCCCGGTCAGGACCGACCTACCCGGTATGTGACGTGTAATAAGGAAGTAATGCTACCGGATGATCTGAAAGAAGCTACTCGCATAGACATGCCGGTGAGCAGAGTGGCCTGTCTGTCTACCACACATATAGGCGCTCTGGAGCTGCTGGATGCGCGCCACTGCATAGCCGTAGTGGCCAATACGGACCTGATCTGTGACTCTGCGACGCGCATGATGATAGGCACGGGAGCGATCAGGAGCGCCGGTCACGACTATCAGCCGGACTATGAGACCATAGCAGCACTCAAACCTCAGCTGCTTTTCTCAGATGGGGAGAGTGGTAGCTCTGTGCAGGTCACAAATAAGCTCAAAGCGCTGGGTATAAAAGTGGTTTCGTCCAGGGATTATTTTGAGCAGGAACCGCTGGCGCGGGCTGAATGGATCAAGTTCTTTGCGGCTTTCGTAGGCAAAGAAAAAATGGCAGACAGTATCTTTGCGAAGGTAAAGGCTAACTATGACCTCAGGCGTCAAAGTACTGCGGAAGGAGGTGCGCATCCGGCCGTCTTTTGCAATGTGCCTTATAACGGAATATGGTATATGCCCTGCGGCAAAAACTATGTAGCGCGCCTGATCACAGATGCGGGTGGCAGGTTTCTTTGGCAAGAGGACAAACCTATCAATGGTCTAAACCTTACCCTGACTTTTGAGCAAGTATATGCGAGGGCAATGAATGCCGATGTCTGGATCAACCCCGGTGTCGTGACTTCTCTGAAGCAGTTGGGTGCGCAGGACGCCAAATTCAAACTTTTCAAAGCTTATAAGACCGGTCAGGTGTATAACTGCACCAATAGGCTCTCGCCGGGAGGCGGTATGGATATGTGGGAGACGGGCACCTTCCGGCCTGATATAGTATTGCGGGATCTTTCTCTTATTTTTCAGCCGGGGCGCGCTGAGGCCAATCTTTATTACTACAAGCGGTTGCAGTGAGGCAAAGTAGCAGATCGATCATCTGGATATTGCTCTCCGTGGGAGTAGCCATCGTCTTCCTTCTACAGATGATAGTAGGGTCGTATCCTGTGCCCTTGTCTCACTTGGTTTCACTCCATGCCAGCCTGGACGCCGGCGCCAGAGATATACTACTGCAGTCCCGGCTCCCTGCAGCTATAGCTGCGAGCATGGGCGGTGCCGCCCTCGCGGTCGGTGGCCTCCAGATGCAGACTTACTTTCGCAATCCTGTAGCGGGTCCCTTTGTATTGGGTATTTCCTCAGGCGCATCGCTCGGTGTGGCGATCTTTGTGATGCTATCAGGTGCCCTGGGTATCATGACCGATGCAGGGTGGGGGCTCATAGTCTCATCATCACTAGGTGCTGTACTGATGTTTCTCCTCGTCACGATCATAGCCCATAGGCTGAATAACGCCGTGTCAATGCTGATCATAGGACTGATGCTGGCCTCATTTGTCAATGCGCTGATAGAGGCCATACAGACCGTCGCTACAGCAGACTCTATTAAGAGCTATCTTTTCTGGACGATGGGCAGCTACCGTAATATTACACTGGCACAGGTACCGGTGATGACTGGTGTGGTCGTCGCTGCGCTGATGATGAGCCTCACACTGGTCAAACCACTCAACCTGCTCCTGACAGGAGAGGAGTATGCACGTCTCTCGGGGTTAGATGTGGTGCGCAGCAGATTTTGGATAGTGATCAGTACCTGCCTGCTGACGGGCGGCGTCACTGCATTTTGCGGACCGGTAGGATTCATAGGGCTCGCCGTACCACACTTGGCCCGAGGCGTATTCAGAACCTCTGATCATAAAGTGCTGCTGCCAGCCACCATATTGCTAGGCGCCGCGATCAGCGGCCTTTGCAATCTCCTGACGGCTATACCTATTCATGGATTGGTATTCTCTATCAATACCGTTACATCTTTGATAGGCGCCCCTTTTGTGATATGGATCGTCTTTCGCGGCAGATCGCTCAGGTAGACTCAGAGCAGTGCGCCCAGCGCTGTGATCATCTCATCACTGATATCCAGATGTGTGACCATACGCACCAGCGTAGGGGAGAAGGGGGAAGTTTTAATGCCTTTGGCTGCCAGCATATCCGCCGTCTTTGCACTGTCCTCCACCTCAAATATCACGATGTTGGTCTCTACAGGAAGTACCTGATTGACCCAGCTACACTTTCTGAGCAGCGCTTCTATTTTCTTAGCCCTGTCATGATCGTCTGCGAGCCTCGCGATGTTATGCTCCAAAGCATAGATACCGGCCGCTGCCAGGTAGCCGCTCTGACGCATGCCGCCACCCATTACCTTGCGTATCTTGCGGGATTTTTTGATGAATGCTCTGGAACCAAGCAGCACTGATCCGGCAGGTGTGCCCAGCCCCTTGGATAGGCAGACCGATATGCTATCAAAGATCCCGGTAAGGTCAGTTGACTTCTTGCCAAGGGCCGTGAGAGCATTAAATATACGTGCGCCATCCAGATGATAGATCAAACCTCGGGACCGTGCAAAGTCGCCTATCTCACGCATGCGGTCAAGCGTATATACGGCACCACCGCCTTTATTTACGGTATTCTCTATGCACACCATGCGGGTATTGGGGTACCAGTCGTAGTCAGGCAGTATACACCGCTCTATCTGATCCACGCTCATGATGCCGCGATCGCCATCTGTGAGGCGCACAGAGACACCAGAGTGAAAGGCCCAGCCGCCCGTTTCATAGTTGTATATGTGGCATAGTTTGTCACATATGATCTCATCCAGGGGCTGCGTATGCGCCTTGACCGCGATCTGATTGGTCATGGTGCCGCTCGGGCAGAAGAGTCCGGCCTCCATACCAAACATGGCTGCGGCCATTTGCTCCAGTTGGATCACAGTAGGGTCTTCACCAAAAACATCATCTCCCACTGTCGCGCTGTACATGGCATCCAGCATGCCGCGGGTAGGCCTGGTCAGGGTATCACTGCGGAGGTCTATGATCATCTGTGTATGATTTGAGATATGAATGACATAAAGAGTTCGGGACGAAAGAGGAGGGGAAACACAAAGCCGAACAGCGCACCTGAGAAATGCGCCATGTGGCCTATATTGTCACGCTTGAGTTTGGCCATGTAGGCCGAGTAGGCCAGATAGATAGGGCCGAAAATGAATCCCGGTATGCCCGGCAGAAACATGATGCTGATGCCGGTCATAGGTGTGAATAATATCGATGCAAAAACTACTGCCGAAACAGCACCCGAGGCACCCACAGCGTGGAAGTATTGATTGTTGCGCTGCTCTATCAGGTCCGGCACGCTGGATAGGATCGCGGCCATGATGTAGAAAAAGAGGTAGCCCAGATGATTAGAGCTACCCAGCTGCGCACTGAAGTAGTACTCTATGATAGGTCCAAAGCTGTAGAGTGCCAGCATATTAAACAGGAAATGCGGCCAGTCTGCATGCAGGAAGGCACTGGTGAGCAGCCTCCAATACTCCCGGTGATACCAGACTCTGGTAGGAGAGAAGCAGAACTGATCAAAAATATTCCCGTTCTGAAAGCCGGCGAAGGATACCACCAGATTGACAGCAATGAGTAGTATCGTGATATTAGCAGATGATGGCATGGTCGTTTTGCGATGGTGAATATAACAATAGGAGGGATTGCTAAAAAATGATAATCTCATGACAAAGTCTGCTATGTATAGTCTATATTTACGGGAGATAAATAATCGACACATGAAAAACAAAGTACTCTCTGTCCTGGTTTTGATGGTATGCATGGTTTCGGCTAAGGCTCAATTGCTGAATGCAGATTTTGAGATATGGGCTCAGAAAACGAATTATCTCGATCTGACACTCACTACACCCAATGTTTTGGATACAGCCAGAAGCAATAGCCCTGATAACTGGACTACATCTAATGATGTAACGGCGGGTACAGTCTTTCATAATAAGGTATTAGTGACGCAGGATGGAGCGCATCAGTCTGGGGCCTACTCTGTGAAGCTGATGAGCGACTCAGTATCTGCTCAGCTGAATGGTGTACCGGTACTGGGTACACTAACTTTAAATTTCGTTTGCCCGGGTTTCGCCGTCAATGGAAACTTTCCGATAAATCTGTCAGCTTTTGCCAACCTGAGTGGCAATTTTAATCCGGCATTGCTATCAGGAGCAGGAGTACCAGTAGCAGGTCGTCTGGCTAAAATAGGTGGCTACATCAAGTATAGCCCGGTAGGGGGCGATACAGCCTATATAGTGGCAGTGCTCAGGCGGGGTGGTACTGTGGTAGCGGAGGCAAAGTACCTTCATGCTGCGAGTGATGCTTCTTTCCAGCATTTTGAGGCGCCATTTGTATATTATAACTGCCTGGAGCCGGATACACTCGTTTACACCCTTGCCTCTGGTAATCCTTATGGTATCAGCGGCGTGGTCCTCGGTGGTTCTACCGGTCTTCATATTGGCTCTTCCCTGAATGTAGATAGCCTTTATACCGTTGATACTGCTGTAGGTTTTGTGCTTCCTCCGCTCGTATTGGATGATTCCGCTGCGGCATTGGCGGGCCACCCTGTAGGTATCAAAGTTAGTGTCAATGATCAAAACTGTTATGGCGGTACACAGACTATCACCGTGACTACTCAACCGATGCATGGCACAGCTGTGGTCTCCGGCGATAGCATCATCTATACCGCTACGCCAGGTTATAGCGGCATGGACACTTTCTACTACACTGCGTCTGTGAATGGTAGCGCACCATCGAATCCGGGCCGCGGTACGGTGAGAGTTTCACCTAATACTGCTGTGGTCGACATCGCTGCAACCAGTCATACTGTAGTATACCCTAATCCGGCCAGCAGCAGGCTGCATATCAGTACATCAAACTCTGATATCAGTACTGTGACCATATATGACATGCTGGGTAATGTGGTGAAGACCGACGCTATGACAAATAACATGTCTGTAGACGTTTCTTCATTCACCGAGGGTATTTATATCCTGCGCTTCAGCGGTAGCGAAGGCAAGGTGATCAGCAGTGCCCGCTTTACAGTAGTGAAGTAAATCCATTATTTCTGAAGATACTAGGCGTCATACCAGCGCGCTATGCCTCCACCCGCCTGCCGGGCAAACCGCTCATAGATATAGGTGGCAAGACCATGATACAGCGCGTGTATGAGCAGGCGCAGCAGTCCCTCACCCTCACACAGGTGATCGTGGCGACTGATGATCAGCGGATATATGATACAGTAGCCGGCTTTGGCGGAGCGGTCGTGATGACAGCTCCGGATCATCAGAATGGTACCGGGCGTTGTGCAGAGGTGCTGGCCAAAACTGATCAGGCTCCTGACGTCATCATCAACATCCAGGGCGACGAACCATTCATCCAGCCGGATCAGATCGACACGCTGGCCGGGCTATTCAGTAATGAGAAATGTAGTATCGGCACACTGATCAAAAAATCAGAGGATATGGAGCTGCTACAAAGGCCATCTATCATCAAGGCGACTGTAGATAAAGACCTTCGTGCCTTGTACTTTAGCCGTAGCGTCATACCTTTTCGCAGGAACCCGGATCTCACCACCACATACTATAAACATATCGGCATCTACGGATATCGCGCAGAGGTACTACGGGAGATAGTGAAGCTGCCACCATCGCCGCTAGAACTCACCGAAAGCCTGGAGCAGCTACGCTGGCTGGAGAATGGCTATACCATCTATACCGCTCTCACTGATCACGAGAGTATAGCTGTAGATGTGCCGGAAGATGTGGAAAGGGTAAGATCCCTGATCTGATATCAAACCGGAAAAGAGAGGCGGAATATAGAGCCGCCTCCTGTATTGTCAGATAGCTCTATTTTACCTTTATATATTTCTACGAAACGTTTCACTATAAAAAGGCCCAGGCCGGTGCCTTTGGTTTTGCGGGTGTCCTCACTACCTATGCGGTAAAACTTCTCAAAGACTTTTTTCTTTTCAGCATCGGGTATGCCGTACCCCTCATCTTTTACCTCCAGCAGGATGCTCTTATCTGCTTGCCTGAGCGCTACCACTACATTCGTGTCGGGTCTGGAGTATTTGATCGCATTCTCGATCAGATTTATGATCACAGATGTGAATCCTATCTGATCCGTATGATAGTAGATGCCCTCTTCTACATCAGCCCTGATAGACACCCTGTTCTTATTCTCCCGAAACTTGGCCGCTACCAGCTCCACGATGTCTGAGAGGTTTACTTCCTCATTGGCAAAGCCATGGGTGTCTCGCTCTATTTTGGCAGCAAAGAGGATGTTATCTACCAGTCCCTCCAGCCGCACTACATCGCCTAGGGCGTTATTGATCAGTTTGCCTTGTTGCTCCGGAGTCAGTTGTCTTTTTAGCATCGTCTCCAGAGATAGTTTCACGCTGGATAGAGGCGATTTAAGCTCATGTGTGATAGAGTGTAGAAAATTTCGCTGCTGCGCTGCCAATGCTATCTCCTTGCTAAAGATGCTCCTGACCTGCAGCAGCCCGAGCACCTGGAGTATCAGGAAGAAGGCACCCTCGCCCACTATCATGACTTTCTGCCGCTCATATTTGCTATATAGTTTCAGGTAGCTATCTGTATCCTCATACTTCATTTTATTGCCTTGCGCCTCGTAAGCTACGCGGTTGAGCTCTACCTTTTCGGTGAATGCCTGTTCATTTTTCGAGGCCAGCAGGTAGCCCCACCAGAGGGTAAACACGAGTATGTAGCCCGATACGATGTAGAAGAGTACGAATGGATTGCGACCAAAAAATTTAAACATAGGGGAGTCTTGTCTAAGGCTAAAATAGCCTAAAGCCTAAGATAGTTTATCATCATTTTGTAAATTTAAGCTCGATGGCAAAGAGAAAGAAAAAGACAAATGATGAACTGACTACGGAAAATGAACTCATGAAGCTCAAAATGATGGCTGAGTTTGGGGGAGATTTTGCGGGCTCGGAGCACCTGCCGCCGGACGTCGAAAATGCATTTTTGCGCCAGATCAATAAGTTTCACCAGATGCATGACAAGGCGGGTATGATCCGCATCTATGATTTCATAGGTGAGCCGCTCTACAACCATGTGCATGATCTGTCTGACCGCGAGGTGCCAAAGGAGCTGAAGAAGATCCGCAAGCTGCTGGCTCGCAAAGGCATAGTGGTAGATACCCTCAGCGGAGTATCAGATAGAGAGCTGTACCGCTTTATCACTGAGGAAGTATTCAAGCAAGAGATACAGAATATCAGGATGCCAAACTGGACCATACACCTGATATATGAGGAGTTTTATCCCAGTGATGAGTTTGATGTAAAGAATCAGGCAGGGCACACGCTGGCGCTGATCTTTGACAAGGGCTTTATCTCACCTGACTTTGTGCTGGCCGAGGAGATGAAAAATGAACTGGGTCTCAGTATAGATCGGGAGGAACTGGTAGAGCGCATCGATACATTCAAATTAGGGTTTAACCAGATGCAACTGCTCGGGGCTAATTTTCATGCAGTAGAAATATCAGAAGATCGTACGCAGGCGCAGGTGGAGGTCACCGCAGAGTACCGCACTCAGTCTCAGAAGGGGAGGCGATTTAAAAAGGAGACGTCAGAAGTCAAGATGCATCTGTCTCGCGATACGGATACGCAGATGTGGATGGTCTCTCAGCTGACCTGCGACAAACTGTAAGTGGAGGAGCGAAGGTCAGGTACCCGGACTATGCAGAGTAGCCGGAAAGAAGAAAAATCAGCATATTTGAATCAATAACTCACTAAACACAAACTTACGCATGCATACTATCAGGCTCCTACTATCTGTGGCTTTGTTGTCTATAGTTTCACTGGCAGCCCGCGCTGACAAGGATCCATTCTGTAGGATATGGTATAACCAGGAGAAGGACGCGAAACTGGAAGTCTATCAGGTAGGTAATACGTTTGAAGCAAAGATCGTGTGGCTCAAAGAGCCCAATGAGAATGGCAAACCAAAGGTAGATAAGAACAACCCGGACGAAAAGCTGCGCACCCGCCCGGCACTGGGACTGGTGATCCTGCACGGGCTGGTGAAAAGCAAAGATGAGCCCAACTACTATGACAATGGTAAGGTCTATGATCCTAAGAATGGCAAAACATATGACTGTCATCTGACACTAAAGGGTAAGACAGCCGAACTGCGCGGATTTGTACTCGGAATGTCGTTTCTGGGCAGGACGTCCGTCTGGACGCAGGCTGATTAAGGTTTTTGTCCTTTTTAGTACACTTTTACGTTTGCCGCGTTCACTTATAGCGTTCTGTCGTCCAGCACTCTGAGGTATTTTTATATCTCAATCTCTGCGCATGAAAAATACATATCTTACTATTATATCATTTCTGTCTGTAGTAGCCGTAGCCTCTACGGCCGGAGTTTTGATACGTGGGCATCAGGACCCTTCCCTGTATAGTAGGGCTATAGCCGAAACACGGAGTGCAGTGGAGGAAATACAGGAGCCGATTTACAAATACGGTCTCAATCTGAATGACTATACAGTAATAGACCAAAAAGTAGAACGTAATGAACTACTCACAGATATTTTGGTCAAGCACAATGTAGCGTATCAGACTGTGAAGATCCTTATCCAGGAATCTCAGGATATTTTCAACTTCCGCAAGATGAAGGCCGGAGCCAGGTACACAGTGCTGGGCACTAATACGGATACTGGCTTTGTGGCAAAAAAGATAGTATATGAAGAGAATAAACTGAACTATGTAGTATTTAACCTGGATGACTCGCTGTACATCTATCGTGGTACTAATCAGGTGAAGCGCCGCAGGCAGGAAGTGGCAGGTGTGATCAATGGATCTCTGTATGAAACCTTTGATGACCTCAATGTGCCGGCCAGCCTGGCTATGAGACTGGCCGATATATTTTCCTGCACGATAGATTTCTACAAAATACAAAAGGGCGATAAGTTTAAGATCATTTACGATCAGGATTTCGTAGATGATAAGCCCATAGGAGTAGGGCAGGTAAGCGCAGCCTGCTTTACCAGTAGCGGCAAAGATTACTATGCCTTCTACTATGAAAAGGATAAAGCGCACGTAGGAGAATACTATGATGAGCAGGGGAATAGTATGCGCAAGCAATTTCTAAAAGCACCGCTCAAGTTTTTTCAGATTACATCACGGTATAACCTGCATCGTTTTCACCCGGTGGCAATGGAATGGCGCGCACACCTGGGTACTGACTACGCGGCTGCCTATGGCACGCCGATATTGGCTACTGCAGATGGCGTGGTAGAGGAGGCTCAGTTTGGTGTGTATAACGGGAACTACGTAAAAATACGCCACAACGGGCAGTACAAAACGCAATACCTGCATATGAGCAAAATAGCGCAGGGTATGCATCGTGGCAGGCATGTACACCAGGGCGAGGTGATAGGCTATGTGGGAAGTACCGGACTGGCTACCGGTCCCCATGTGTGCTACAGGTTCTGGAAAGATGGCCAGCAAGTAGATCCATTCAAACAGAAACTCCAGTTTAGTGAGCCTCTGGCAAAGAAATACAAAGGAGACTTTTTGGCTCAATCGGCACCGTTTCGCAAGGATATAGATCAGCTGGCATACGGTACTAAGCCTGTGCTGCCCGAGCAAGAGAAACTGCAAGCTATGAAGGCAGAATATGATGCTACTGCATTTGCTACACGTATGTTCCTGTAAACTTCCCCTACCTCACTATCACCAGTCTCTGCTGGGATATATTTTGGCTATCGGAGTCCGTGAGGTGGCAAATGTAAGTGCCAGTGCTCAGTTGTGAGATGTCAATATCGCGCCTTTCATTCAGATCAGCGTCCAGTACTTTGCGTCCCAGCGCATCACTCATGCTAAAGTGTACTCCGCCTACAGAAGCATCTGCTGTAATGTGCAATATGTCTGAGGCCGGATTTGGCATCAGCTTGTAGCGGCTCTCCGGTGCCTGCTGCACGGCTGCGGGTGCAGACGTGGCCGTATCCTCACCTGCATAGAGCAGCCGGATGTCATCTATCCAGGTAGCATTGCCAGCCAGTGCGGGATTGCCAAAACGACCACCGTAGAAGATAATTTTGACGGTATCCGCCTGACCGGGCATCAGATACCTGATGCTGTCTTTGATCTCAAACCACTCGTCTGACCGCACATGAGTATCGGGCACATCTCGGGTGGAGAAGGCCAGTGTATCTACCCTGTGTGCCAGGCTATCCCAGCGGGTGAAAAGATACATGTAGCTAAAGGTGTCTGCAAGGTCATGGCTCATCATGAGCCAGAAATCCAATTTGACAGGATTGCTGTCTATGGGCAGGCCATACTGTGGTACCGGCTGACCGATGCGGATAGCACTATCGCTGGCATCCTGATACCCGCCATATACCAGCATGCCCGGCTGAAGGACTATATCATTGAAGAATGAAGTGTCGCTGCTCATCACCGCACTGAAGCGACCTGAGTGTACGTACAGAGGGTTTTCCTCAAGGAAGACGAATTTATTGAAATTGAGCCCGCAGCTCTGCTCAGGTATGCCCCATTCAACAGGCAGGTCTACATTGCGCCCGCAGCAGCGAAACTGCCTGCGCCGCCAGCCCTCCATGTCTCCATTGATCAGGCCGTGCTGTGATGAGGCCGTATCGACTATCGCCAGGACAAAGAATGCAATAGCCAGCAGATGACATCTCATATCCACGAAGATACTTATTTAATGGTCACGAAGGACAGTCTCACTGTCCCGCCTTTCGCGCCATGATTTTGCCTGTCTGCCGTTATTAACATCTTTATATATATAAGCACTCTGGAATCGATTTATTTTGATGATATGAAATGCCTGCTCGCCTTATTATTGACCGGATATATATGGGCTTCTTATGCGCAAACAGCTGAAGTGGTCAAGTTTGGCGAGCTCCAGAAAGTAATGATGGCGAAAAACGACACAACCTATGTCATCAACTTTTGGGCGACCTGGTGTGTGCCTTGCGTTAAAGAGTTTCCTGCTTTTCGGGCGCTGGCTGCGAAGCACAAAAATGAGAAAGTACGTGTTGTGATGGTCAGTCTGGACTTTGCGAGTGAGAAGGATAAGACCCTTGCGCCATTCCTGTCAAAACATCAGATAGATGCCCGAATCATGCTACTGGATGAGCCGGACTACAACTCGTGGATAGACAGAGTAGAGAAATCATGGGGAGGAGAGATACCTGTCACGCTGATAGTAAATGGTGCTACGGGCATCCGCACCTTTTTTGATCATGACTTTACCCCCGTATCCTTAGAAGAAACTTTTACTAAAACAATAAATAAACAGCAATGAAAAAGATCTCAAAATTTCAATCGTATGGCATAGTGGCTCTGACTATGGTGGCTGGCCTGCTTATGTCTTTCGCTCCAGGCAAGAGCTACAAGATCGGAGACAGCGTGGCTGATTTCAAGCTCAAGAATACTGAGAACGGAAAGTATGTTTCTATGGCTTCGTTTCCCAATGCAAAGGGGTATATAGTAGTATTCACTTGCAACCATTGTCCCTTTGCCAAGAAGTATGAGCAGCGTATCATGGATCTGGACAAAAAATATGCCTCTGTGGGCTACCCTGTCATAGCTATCAGCCCAAACGATCCGGCGGTAGCACCCGAGGACTCATATGATGAACTGGGAAAGAGGGCCAAAGAAAAGGGCTATACATTCCCGTACACATTTGATGAAACTCAGACGGTCGCTCAGGCTTTTGGCGCTACCAAGACACCTCACGTTTTTCTGATCAATAAGGAAGGCGGTAAACTGATCCTGAAATATGCAGGAGCTATAGACGACAATACTGAAGACGCCGCTAAAGTGACCAAGAACTATCTGGCAGATGCAATAGCTGAGGTAATGGCAGGTAAGGCAGTCACCGTGACCGAAACGAAATCAGTAGGGTGCACCATCAAGTGGAAGCAGAGCTAATACTACATATATAATCTTAGTAAGCCTCCTTCGGGAGGCTTTTTTGTTAGGGGTTGGTGGCCTCTGCAGGAGCGTCTCCAGTGCGCAATCTCGCGGCTTTGTAAAACCAGCGCTTGTAGTAAGGCTCATCCAGGCCTGAGACCATCACCCCACCATGTACAGCTGCATGCGCAAATTTGCCATTCTGCAGGTAGATGCCAACATGATACAGATAGTGGCCGTTGATATTGAAAAATACGAAGTCACCTTCTTTTAGCTCACTGGGTAGCACTACATCACATTTCTTGAAAATATCTCCTGCAGAACCACCGAGATCCGTAGCATACAGCCGGTTAAAAACGGAAGACGCGAAACCAGAACAGTCCGTTCCTTTTTTTGTTTTGCCACCCCAGTGGTAGGGGGTACCGAGCCACGCATAGGTCTCAAAGTACAGATTAGGATCTTCGGCCTCTATGATGTTGATGTTTTTTGACTGGTAGTAGCTGTGAAGGTCAGTAAAGCTCAGATTAGAATAGTCCAGCGTATCCGGTTTTGAGACTGAGCCTTGCGCCCGGAGACCAGAAACCACCGCCAGGGACAATACTATTAGTAATCCTATCTTCCTTCCGAAAGACCACCAGGACAATAAATAAGTATGTACTACTGATCTAGGCATTTGCTTTCAGTTTGCTATGGCGGCGACCATAGAGGAAGTAGCAGATCAAGCCTATGACTAGCCAGATGAAGAAACGCTCCCAATTGGTAGCTCCTGACTCGGACAGCAGATAGGCACAGGCCAGCAGGCCCAGCAGCGGTATGAGTGATAGATGGTGCCTGAAAGCCTGTACAGCCAGGACTATCAATAGGATGAGAAACAGATAATGAGGCACTACAGTTCTGATATTGTCAAAGACCAAACCGTCCTGAAGTCCCAGGTACTCTACAAATACGGGACGGTACTGCACTATCCAGAAGGCCAGCGTAGCGATCAGCATCACGGGATATATGAAGCGGGAGTTGATATACGGCGTGCGAAACCTGGACTGAGGCCTGTCCGGCATACTATCCAGCATCATGACACCACCCGACACCAGGGCAAAGGCGAACAATGTCCCTATGCTGGTGAGGTCTACCATCACGTCCATATTGACAAAAATAGCCGGGATGCCCACCACAAAACCCGTGAGGATAGTAGAGAAAGACGGAGTGCCAAACCGGGGATGTATGCGACTGAAAACGGGAGGCAGCAATCCATCACGGCTCATGCTCATCCATATGCGGGGCTGACCGACCTGAAATACCAGCAGCACGCTGGCTGTGGCTATGACGGCGCTCACCGCCACTATGCCTGCCATCCACGGCAGATGCACCTGACGGAATACGAATGCCAGTGGCTCGCCTACATTCAGTGTCTGATAGCTCACCATCCCTGTCAGAACTAACGCGATGGCGACATAAATAATTGTACAGATGATCAGGGAGTAGATCATACCACGAGGCAGATCGCGCTGCGGATCCTTGCACTCCTCTGCTGTGGTCGAGATGGCATCAAACCCGATATAGGCAAAGAATACGGATGAAATACCTTTCAGCACGCCACCTGCTCCATTGGGCAGGAAGGGTATCCAGTTTTTAGGTGTCACATAGAAGGCTCCGGCAAAAATAACCAATGCGATCACGGCCAGCTTGATACCCACCATGACATTGGCCGAGTTGCGGCTTTCCTTGATGCCGATGTATGTCACCCACGTGATCACCATCACTATAAATACGGCAGGAAGGTCGAATATGATAGGAATGCCGAATAGAGTGGGAGCGCTGCTCATAGCTGCCAGCGCATCCGGAGTAGCTGCCCTGGCTGCAGTCATATAGCCCATAGTGAGCCAGGCAGGCACATGCACACCCACACCGTCCAGAAAGGCAGTACAGTAATCGCTCCAGGATATGGCTACTACTATATTGCCGATGGCGTACTCCATGAGCAGGTCCCAGCCTATGATCCAGGCCACTATCTCACCAAAAGCTACGTAGGAGTAGGTGTATGCACTACCACTTACAGGCACGATGCTGGCAAACTCAGCATAGCACAACGCTGAGAAACCGCAGGCCACCGCCACAAACAAGAACAGCAATATGATACCTGGTCCGCCATCATAGCTGGCCTTGCCGATGGTGGAGAAGATACCTGCACCGACCACTGCGGCTATACCCAGGGCAGTCAGGTCTCTGACACCCAGTGACCGACGCAGAGAGTGCCCTGCCTCGCCATCTCCATAGCCTTCCTCTGCATCTTTTACGACTTTGGCTACGGTTTTCTTTCTGAAAATATCCTTGAGCATACTTTATACGGCTAAAGATATAATAATTGGATAAAGTAGAGAGAGCCACGTGCGTGCGCCATTTTGGCACCGCATTTGCTAATTTGTGCCCAATCAACACTTTGTTTTTAATTTTTTCGATAAACGGTATCTTGCGACGTAAATAAACCGCTATGAAGAAAACCCTGATCGCCCTGGCCATCATTATGGCATTCACATCCTGCAAAAGCCTCCAGCCTTTCCAGCTCAACTTTGGTAGCCAAGGTGGTTTTACCAATGTCGCTACAACCTATACGCTGCAAGAGGATGGCAAACTTTATAAAAGCTCTTCTTCATTTCTAGGCAAAAAGGATCTGGCTACTGTCAGCAAGAAGGACCTGAAGGAAATAGAAGCATTGATCACTAAAGTGAACTTTGCCGGCACCTCGGTCAATCAACCCGGCAATATGTCGAGCTTTCTGACCCTGACCCGCGATGGCAAGGCCTACACTAATACCTGGGCTACGGGAAGCTCATCGGGAAATCCTGCTCTGGATGAGCTACTCACCAAATTGAATTCATTAGTCCCTAAACAACAATAAACTCTGAATTATGACCAAAACATTACTCTCGGTACTAGCTATCTCTACCGCGCTGAGTGTGAATGCCGCCGGCCCACCATCCGGCCCGCCAGCTCCACATCCTTTTAAAACTGTAGCTAAAAGATCAGGCAATCCCAGCATGAGTGGCCTCGGCTCTGTAGGACACATACAGCAAGCTGTAAATGCAATTAAGTTTAATGGCATCTCATATAAAAAGAGCAACTACGATCCTACTACTATCAAGGAGGTAAAATATGCTCCCGGCCAGAAGAATCCAATATTTGTGACGAGTGACCGGATCATCAATATACCTCCCGGTGCGGGCCGTGACGAAGTGGCTGGTAGTGCGATACAGTTTCTGGAGCAGAATAAAGCGCTACTCATGCTGGCCGATCCGGCACATGAGCTGTCGGTCAAGGATATAGATCGTGATGCTATAGGATTTACCCATGTCAAGTTTTCTCAAACTTATAAAGGATACCCGCTGTTGGGCAAGGAGGTCATCGTTCACTTCACACCTCATGGCACCATAGTGAACGGTCGCTGGGCAGCCACACCATCTGTGGGTGCTCCTGCAGGACTGATAGGAGCGCAAACTGCTGTATCGCAGGCGGCAAATGTAGTAACCGAAGGAAAGGGACTGAAGACGATGAATCAATACACCCGAGACCTGCTGAAGTACAATGGCCCGACAGCTGAGCTCGTGGTATATACGAAGGACCGCCACAATGACAAGGAGCGCTGGGCATACAAAGTGACCCTCAGGACTGACTTCATCAATATGTATGATGTAATGGTAGATGCACGGACCGGCGCGGTACTATACAGCAATAATATCAGCTGCACTGCAGGTCCCGCAGTGACCCATCTCAATGACCTGAATGGTGTCAATCAAACGGTGAATGTCTACCAACACAGCAATGGTACGTATTACATGATAGATGTGACCCGCAGTATGTTTAGCAGCGCTCAATCTCAGATGCCTGATAATCCGGTGGGCGCTATATGGACCCTTGATGCCCAGGGCGCGGCCTCATCTAATATACAGGTAGCCCATGTCAGCACGAGCAATATCAACTCATGGCCCAACTCTCAGAATGCAACATCTGCCTATGCCAATGGCGCGGCAGCCTATACCTACTATCAGTCTACTCACAACCGAAACTCTATAGACGGCAATGGAGGTACCATCATCTCGGTGATCAATGTAAATGATGATCAGGGCCAGCCGATGGACAATGCCTTCTGGAATGGCCAGCTAATGGCCTACGGCAATGGAGATCAAGCCTTCAAACCACTGGCAGGCGGCCTGGATGTAGCGGGCCATGAGATGACGCACGGAGTGATACAAAGTACGGCCAACCTGGCCTATCAAGATCAATCCGGCGCACTGAATGAAAGCATGGCAGATGTTTTTGGTGCGATGATAGACCGTAACAACTGGACGATAGGAGAGCAGGTGTGCCTGCCGGGATTTTTCCCATCCAATGCGCTGCGTGATCTGTCCAACCCTCACAATGGCGCCTCTCAGGGCGGCAACGGTTGGCAGCCTGCTACCATGAGCGAATTTGTAAATACGACCAGTGACCACGGTGGCGTACATACTAATAGTGGTATCACTAATCATGCATTCTATTACTTTGCCACCGCAGTGACCAAGCAAAAGGCAGAGCTGGTCTACTACCGTGCGCTCAAAAACTACCTGACGCAGAATTCAGAGTTTCTGGATGCCCGTCTGGCAGTGGTACAGGCAGCACAGGATCTCTATGGCTCTACGGAGGTGCAGGCTGCTAAAACGGCCTTTGATAATGTAGAGATATATGACGGCACGAATACCAATCCTACTAATAATAACCCTGTGACGGGCACGGATTGGATCATGATGCAGAATAGCCCCGGCGGCTCTAATGCGCTGTATATGGTCAAGCCACAAAATCCGCAGGCCAGTGATTTCCATCCTCTGAATACCACATTTGCGCTCAATAACGTGTCTATCACAGATGATGGCTCATACGCGTTTTTTATAGGTACTGATCACAACCTCTACAGCATCACTGCAGACTACAATAATCCTGTACAAACCCAAATGACCAATACAGGAGATTGGGATAATGTGGCTGTAAGCCGTGATGGTAACAGGCTCGCCCTTGTCTCACAGTATCAGGATACAGCCATCTATATCTATGATGGCGTGAGCCAGCAGTTTATGAAGTATCATTTGTACAATCCTACTTATTCGCAGGGCGTGGTCACAAACGGGCCGCTTTATGCAGATGCGCTGGATTGGGATCCGACGGGAGAGTTTGTGATCTATGACGAATTCAATCAGTTTAACAATACTTCCTCTACTACAAATATCAGCTACTGGGATGTAGGTGTGCTGGACGCCTGGGATATCAGCGCAGGTACTTTTGCCAATGGTCAGATCAGTAAGCTGGTGAATGACCTGCCGGATGGTATCAGTATAGGCAACCCAGTATTTTCTAAAAACCACAGCGATGTCGTAGCTTTTGACGTCAGTGATGGCACTACATTTGACATACAGGCGGCAAACCTGACCACGGGCGATATAGGAACGGTAGTGACAGGAAACTCTGTAGCTAATATACCATCCTACAGCACTAATGACGATGCAATCACTTTCACTTCGGTCGATAATTCATCTGTTCCTCTTGTAGGTATAGAGCCGCTGGCATCAGACTTCATCAATGGTGGTGGATCTATCACCTGGCTGGCCAATAATGCGGAGTATTCTGTTTGGTTCACTAAAGGTACAAGGGCTAATGCCCAGTGCGCAGGACTGTCTGCTGATATCACCGCTCAGGGACCTACTGACTATCCTCTGTCCAGTGTGGTACTCGATGCAGGCTCCGGCTATACCAGCTATGCGTGGAACACGGGCGCTACGTCGCGCACGATCACAGTGACCACTGCCGGCACATATGTAGTCACCGTGACTACAGGTACAGGCTGTACGCTGACCACTGCACCACTCACTATAGGCTACCCTACAGGTGTGATCAGCCCTGATCAGCATGCTATCAAAGTATATCCTGTGCCTAGCAGCGACAGAGTGATAGTGGAGATGGATGGTGCAGAATATGCGGCTGTCGATATCACCGACCTGACCGGCAGGCTGGTAGCGACGCAGCCGGTGTCAGGTATGCGTCAGTCGATAAACATATCTGCCCTGGAGACCGGCATCTATATGCTCACGCTAAAGGATGCAAACAACAGTGCCAGGTACACTACCCGAATCATAAAGCAATAGAACTATCATAATAAGTGAAAGCGCCATCCGACCTCGGGTGGCGTTTGTTTTTTAGAGCTGACCCATGCGGGCGCGCAGCAAGTGGTCTGCCAGGACTATCGCGGCCATGGCTTCCACGATCGGTACGGCTCTGGGTGCTACGCAGGGATCATGCCTGCCTTTAGCATTCAGCACGACTTTCTCCCCGGCGCTGTTGACTGTCTCCTGATCCTGCATGATAGTGGCTACGGGCTTGAAGGCTACGTTGAAGTAAATATCCATGCCATTAGAGATACCGCCCTGTATTCCCCCGGAATGATTCGTCTTAGTCGTTATTTGTCCTCCGTCATCTTTTGTGAAAACATCATTATGCTCAGAACCTCTCAATCTGGTGCCGGCAAAGCCGCTACCATACTCAAAGCCCTTGACAGCATTGATGCTCAGCATGGCCTTGCCGAGGTCGGCGTGCAGTTTGTCAAATACCGGCTCACCCAGACCAGCGGGGCACCTACGTATCACGCAGCTCACAGTGCCGCCGAGAGTATCTCCCTGAGTGCGCACCTCCTGTATCAGGTCTATCATCTGCTGAGCGGTGTCAGGGTCAGGGCAACGGACAATATTGGTTTCTGTGAGGCTGAGATCGAGTGACTCATATGTTTTCCTGAGCGTTAGTGTGCCTACGGCAGAAACGTAGGCTTGTATCTCTATACCACTTTGCCGCAGCAGAAGTTTAGCTATCGCACCCGCAGCGACGCGGGCTGCGGTCTCTCTGGCAGATGATCTACCGCCTCCGCGGTGATCGCGTATGCCGTACTTTTGGATCCATGTATAGTCGGCATGCGAGGGCCTGTAGGCATCCTGTAGCTGATCATAGTCTCCGGGTCTGGAGTCCTCATTTGGTATCAGGAGAGTGATAGGAGTGCCCAATGTTTTGCCCTCGTATATTCCGGACAAGATGCGCACCCGGTCAGACTCTTTGCGCTGCGTGGTGATGGCAGATTGCCCCGGCCGTCTGCGATCCATCTCCGACTGGATAAAGGTCTCGTCTATGGCAAGCCCGGCAGGGCAGCCATCTATGACTGCACCTATTGCCGCTCCGTGAGATTCTCCGAAGGTAGTGATGCGAAATACCTGCCCGAAACTATTGCCCGCCATGGCTCAAAAGTAGATAATCAAAAGCATACTTTCTCTTGTGCGGACTATAGGGTTTAATCGTAAATTGCCAGCAGAATCAAAAGGTATGTCAATACTCATCACCAACATAAAAGGCCTGGTGCAGGCGCGGCGAGAGGCAGTCAGAACGGTAAGGGGCAACTCTATGAAGGACCTGCCGACAATAGAAAATGCCTACCTGCTACTGGAGAATGGCCTGGTGCATTCCTTTGGGCCTATGGCGGAAAGCCCTGAGAGAGCGGATGAGATGATCGATGCCTCAGGACGCTATGTGCTGCCGTGCTGGTGCGACCCACATACACACATTGTATATGCCGGTAGCAGAGAGGGAGAATTTGTAGATAAGATAAATGGCCTTACCTACGAGGAGATAGCCAAAAGGGGAGGTGGGATCGTCAACTCAGCCAAGAGGTTGGAAAAGGCTGAAGAGGAGGAACTGGTAGAATCAGCCCTGGGTAGGCTGGCAGAGATGGAGGCTTTTGGTACGGGAGCGGTGGAGATCAAAAGCGGATATGGCCTCTCATACGACGGCGAGATCAAAATGCTGAGAGTGATCCGCAAGCTGAAAGAGAGATCGCGGCTGACACTCAAGGCTACATTTCTGGGGGCTCATGCCTACCCACCACAATACAAAGAAGATCATGAAGGGTACATCCGCCTGATGATAGAGAAAATGCTGCCCACAATAGCTGATGGGGGATTGGCTGATTATATCGATGTCTTTTGTGATCGGGGATTTTTTTCGGCTGATGAGACTGCGCGAATACTGGAAGCTGGCGCACGATATGGCCTCAGGCCCAAGATACATGCGAATGAGCTGGACTACTCCGGCGGCATAGAGACCGGCGTGAAATATGGCGCACTCTCTGTAGACCACCTCGAGTACACAGGGGAGGAGCAGATACAGGCACTGCTGCAGTCAGAGACCATGCCTACGCTGCTGCCATCTACAGCGTTCTTTTTGGGCCTGCATGAGCCGCCGGCCAGACGTATGATAGACAGTGGCCTGCCGGTAGCGTTGGCCACAGATTACAATCCGGGGTCCTCGCCCTCCGGCAATATGCAGTTTATACTGTCACTGGCCTGTATCAAACTCAAAATGCTCCCCGAGGAGGCTGTCAATGCAGCTACTATCAATGCTGCCTATGCTATGGGTGTAGAGGACAAGATGGGGACTATCGCTCCAGGCAAAAAAGCCAGTGTCATGATCACCAGGCCTATGCCTTCACTTACATTTATGCCTTACTCCTTTGCCAATAATATGGTGGAGCGCGTGATCATTTCGTGATGTTACTCGGCTGAGCGCACTATCTTATTCTGATAGGTGATACCACTCTGCTGATCTTTGAGCCTCAGCATGTAGATCCCCGCAGGCAGCGCATGCATATCTATGGTACTACTAGTGCTGACGGCCTGCTCCAGGTACAGCTGCCCTGTAGAATTATACACCTCGGCCTGATATGAATGATCGCCGTCCGGCAGGTCAAATCTCACTACACCGGCTGTAGGATTTGGGTAGGCCCGGATGGATGACACATGCATATCGTCTATACCTGTGGCTATCTGAGAGGAGTGCCGCATGAGCAGCCTGATCATGGGTGATCCCTGCGTCTGTACTCCTGTAGGCAGCCACACGCCATTTGAGTAAACGAACATGTGCCTGAAGCCTTTGGTGCTATTGCGATCATAGCCTATCTGGAGGGTGCGTGTATCAGTCTGAGACCATCCAAAGTAAAAGTGAGTACCCACTGCCAGTGGTGAAATGCGATAGGTGGCATAGCCACTGACTGAATCTACGTATAGAGGTATCTGATTGTTTGAGGTATAGCGCGGTGTATCATCTGCCTGAGGCCGATTGATAGTGATACTGTCCCACAGATTGTAAACGAAGACCAGGTCGTGTACATCAGACTCAGTATTGGTAAACAGGACCTGAAAGCCAACTATGGTGTCGGGATGATGCAGTTTAAACTCATATCCAAATTTCTTCAGATAGAGGTTGCGCAGGCCGTAGGCCATTTCTGCCGTGCCGTCATCATAGGCCAGCACATTGCATAATGTCTGGGTGGCACTGATCGTATCATTATCCCGTAGTGCATTGGGCACATTGATCGTAGCTCTGGATGATATGACAGTACTATCCGGTCCGGGTGCGAGGCTATAGTCTGCAGATGGGAATAGCTCAATCGTATTCTCCAGCGTAGCATTGAAAGAACTCGTGGTGCTGTATGCCGGGCCAGCAGTAGGATAAAGCTCCGTGGCTACTATGGAATAAGCAGTAGCGGGCGGATTATTTATGGCCTGATCAGGGTTGAGATTTGCCACATTCAGGATGATGGAGTCCGCCCTGTCTGTACTATCTGTGTACTGCCAGGCCGGCATTTCGGTATAGTCTTTCAGTATGGATGGGAATGGATACTGGAAAGTGATATCATTTATAGAAGTGTCTGTGACTGTTCTGTTCTTGCCTAACCTCACATAGTCTATGTGCCAGTGGTCATTCATACCTGTAGTAGAAGCATTGTTGAGAAACCTGAACTGGAAGCCTTTGAACATATACTGCTGCGTAGGCAGTATAGTAGTCGGGATACGGATCATGACCTGGTGAAAAGTATCAGGCGAAGGCGGCGCTATCTGAAAACCCGGTATGCCCCACACCTGATCCCAGGTGCTGGTATAGTTATTTAAGAACTGGAGCTTTAGCGAGTCATAGAGATTTGGCCAATCTCCAAAGCCACGCGGTTCGTAAAAGAAACTCAGGTAGACGGAGTCTGCGTCCTGCAATCCGCCGAGATCCAGAGGCTTGGAGGTCAGGGTGTCAGCAGATCCATATATGGCCTGAGTAGTGAGGTTGTATGGACGGCCTCTTTCGTTGAGCCCGTCGAGGGTAGCTACTCCGATGGATGGCGGCAGATACGGGAAGTCATAATTTTGCGTAGCATAGTTGTCCAGCCATTTGGCAGATGCCGGCATGCGTGACCGGAATAGCATGGGGGCATAGACCATCAATGTATCAGGTGCCGTGGCATCCAGCACCGGATGCAGCGCTGCCCCCGAGGTAGAGTCAAAGGTGTAGTGATACCATAGCGGATAGAGCGTGATAGAGTCTGCCAGCTGGTCAAAGCACTCTGTACCCACCTGCGGATAGTAGTGAAATACGATGCCCTGTGTAGGCTGTGAGTCTACGCGCTGCAGCGTCAGGTCGAAGGAGTAGGTATAAGACTGGACCATGCTCAGTCGTATCGTATCAGTATTCACATGTTTCGCCGTATCACAGTCGCCATAGGCGCGGTAGATGGTATCGTAGACGTATTGGTCATAGTGAAACGGCTTGAGTGTGTTGGTAGAAAAGTCGTCCACAAAAGGCAGGCTGAGCGTATCAGTCTCTATGAGCTGTGTGCCATGCTGCACCACCACATATCGCTGCTGCGCTCCGCCCATGGTGGGGTATGCAGGATAGGTATGATACAGGCGCGGGTTAGACGGCAGGGGGCTCAGCTCCTCTACCTGCGCCGTAGCCAGCAGGAGGGAGACCGTACATAGGATAGTAAAGAAAAACTTCATTTTTCCGGTGGTATTAGACAGCATAACGAACGGCCAAGATAATTATTATTGGCGGGAGTCTGGTGGGAGAGGCGAGCTGCGGATCGTGGGTGGGTAGATAGATTTTTAACAGTTTTATGTGATTAAGTTCGGACCGGGTTAGGTGCATACCGCTATCATTGTCGTACATTTGTTAAAAGTATTGTAACCAGTGGGCTTCTTTGGTAATCTGTTTAAAAAGAAAGAACCTGTCTCAAATCTGACGGACCTCTCCGGTCTGGAGGTAGACCTGCACTCACACCTCATACCGGGCATAGATGATGGTGCGAAGACACTGGAGGAGTCGCTGATCCTGATCAAAGGCCTGTCTGACCTCGGCTATCGCAAGATCATCACCTCACCGCATATCATGAGCGGTGGCTATAATAATACGCCCGAGATCATCCTGACCGGCCGCGATACTGTACGCGCAGCGATAAAGGAAGCCGGCATAAATGTGGAGTTTGACGCCTGGGCAGAATACTATCTGGACGAGACCATCATGCCCAAAATAGAGCAGCGCCGCCTACTGACCATGGGAGATAACTATGTACTTGTTGAGTTGTCATACCTTATGAAGTCTTTCAGCACGACCACTTATTTTTACAACCTGATATCAAATGGTTACAAGGTAGTACTAGCTCATCCCGAACGCTATCCGTACTACTATAGCGATGGCCTGGATGAGTACAAGATGCTCAAAGATCAGGGCGTATACTTTCAGCTCAATATCTCATCACTGACGGGTACCTATGGGCAGGGAGCGAGGAGCACAGCAGAGCAGCTGATCGATAACAATATGGTAGATTTTGTAGCTACCGATCTGCATAATATGCGACACCTGAACTATATAAGAGAGTCCGTCAAATTGCCGTATCTGGAGAAGGTCATAGGCTATGAAAAGCTGATGAATAAGGCTTTTCTCTGAAAAAGGCAGACATAAAAAAAGCCGGACGGATCCGGCTTCTTTCTTTATTTCTTCTCTGCTTCGGCTTTTGCTTTTTTGCCCAGCGGATCCTGGAATATTTTCTTGCTCATATTGATCGATATCCCTACTGAGAGACCGAAATTGCTGAATGGAGCATACGGCCTCTGCAGTTGATGATTTTTGCTCTCATCTACATAGCCGGCCTGACCATTGTGAGCGCCGGTCTTATCCCTTTGCTTGCCGTAGTCTGTAGTATTGCTCTCTGAGTTCAGCTCGTTGACATATTCTATCACTCTGCTGTACTGTGTCAGTGGCGCATTGGTGCCTCCGAGTGCTGTGATGATACCCGGCAGCTGTCCTGTGCCTGCTATACGGTCTGCATGTGTGGTGGCTCCTGTGGTCAGATTACGGCCATCTATCACATATTCGGTCAGTGTAGAGGTCTTGGCAGCTACATTGAGGTACGTACCAGTCACTTCTCCCCAGATGCTGATGAGCGGTATAGGCTGGTACATCACACCCAGACCTCCGTTGAAGCCCAGTGAGAACTGTGATTCAGTCTTCACTTTGAGATCTGATGTCAGGTGGGTAGTATTGAGCAGGGCGCTAGGAGACTCCACATGTATATCATGCTCTACAGATCCGGCCAGGGGCAGGTTGATAGAGAAGCGAACGTATGGTTTCACCTTCCACCGTGCAGGTGCGGCAAATGCTGTGACGCTAGGCATGACGCTCAGTCCGGTAGCATGCGTTTTCTGAGTCACCATAGTATTAGGACCCAGTGTAGCCGTGACACTATTGCCGTACAGCTGTGAGGAGCTGATAGTATTGCCCCAGAGATAATTGAAGTTCAGACCTACTGAGATATAGGGATTGATACGATATGAGGCAGCTATAGTGATATTTGCACCAGACGCATACGAACCGTGTACGGTGGATTTGCTACCAGCCGTATCTGAATAGGTATTGTCAGTCCCCGTGAAATGACCATAGGAAGTGGAATTGACAAAATCTATCACACTGGCATTGGCAGGATCAAGGACATTGTTGACATCTGCGATACTATTGGAAAGTAGGGGCTGAAATCCTTTGACAGTCGTGGTATTGGTCAGGCCCGGCCAGGCGTATCCACCGCCTACAGAGAGCTGGAAATACTGCCCATAAGAATAGGTAGCTGCAGCCAATACAGAAAGCAAAAGCAAGTTGAGTTTTTTCATAATTGAGTGATTTTGGTTTGCAAATCCGATAGTTAATGATAAATAAAATTCCCGTTTAAGTTTTGATAAATATAGAAGAATTCTCGAAGTAATCTACACAGGGCTATGTGTATTACTTTCGTGAGAATATGCCGCAGATTTGAGAGTTTAGACACGGATGTTTCACAGGTATACCTACATATATCAGCTGCTCTCACTCACTCTTTGTGGCTTGATGGGACTATTGCTGCAGTCTTGCGGCGAGGGTCGCCAGCCCTTTGATCCGCAGGTGTTTCACTACAATCAGGCTGCCGGCATAGCCTCTCTCGATCCCGCCTTTGCGCGGGATCAGTCGGGCATCTGGGCCTGTGATGCACTCTATAATGGCCTGGTACAACTGGACGATAGTCTGCAGGTCAGGCCGTGTATCGCTTACCGGTGGGATATATCTGACAGTGGCCGTACATACATTTTCCACCTGCGCGGTGACGTAGTTTTTCACGGCGATTCGTGTTTCCACGGTCAGGAGCGGCATGCCACAGCGTATGACGTGCTCTACTCCCTCAGCCGCATAGCTGATCCACACACCGCCTCTCCGGGTGCGTGGATATTTCATGACAGAGTTGATTCTGTCCAGCCATTTGAGGTGCGGGACGACTCTACATTCGTACTGCATCTGCTGCGCCCATTCCGGCCTATGCTGGGCATCCTCACTATGCAGTATTGCTCTGTGATACCACGCGAGGCGGTGGAGATGTACGGACCCGACTTCCGCTCTCATCCGGTCGGTACAGGACCATTTTACCTCAAGGTATGGCGGGAGGGGTCTGCCATGATACTGGCCCGCAATGAGAAGTACTTTGAGTTTGAAAACGGTGAGCGGCTGCCTCATATCAAGGGTGTGCGCGTCTCATTTATCGGCAATAAGAAAACGGAGTTTGTAGCTTTCAAACAAGGCAAACTGGACCTGATATCGGGCATAGATGCGAGCTTTCAGGATGAGGTACTGGATGAAAACGGCGCGCTGAAAAAGGACCTGGCCGATCACTATGACCTGAGCAAGGTGCCCTATCTCAATACGGAGTACCTCGGGTTTCTCATGACAGGAGACAGCACACTACCGCTGCATGATGTGCGCGTGCGGCAGGCTATCAACTATGGCTTTGACCGGTCAGAACTGATACGCTACCTGCGCAATGGCATAGGCCGCCCGGCAGAGCAGGGTTTCACGCCACCGGGATTGCCGAGTTTTGATGCAGAAATAAAGGGCTATCACTACGATGCTCAGAAAGCACAATCTCTACTGAACCGGGCAGGCTACGGCAAGAAGACACTCTCGCTCACACTCTACACCAATGATACCTACAAGGAGATGGCCCTCATGCTATCCAAGCAGCTGGAGAAAGTAAATATCCGCCTGAAAGTAGAGGTGACCGAGCCGGCCATCCTACGTCAGCGCATGAGCCAGGGGCAGGTAGCCTTCTTCCGCGGGTCATGGATAGCTGACTACCCTGATGCGGAGAGCTACTTTACTGTGTTCTACAGTGGCAATACTGCCCCGCCTAACTATACCCGCTTTCACAATGCGGAGTATGACCACATATATGAGCGCTCACTCGCTGAGAATAACGATAGCCTCAGATATGCTCTCTACCATCAGCTGGAGCGGATCATCATAAAAGAGGCACCCATAGTACCTCTGTATTATGATGAAGTATTGCGGTTTACTCAGAAAAGAGTAAAAGGCCTGCGGCCCAATGGCCTCAACCTGTTGGATCTAAAACGAGTCCGGCTGGAGTGATCAGGTCCTGCGTGGTTCGTCTTTCCTACGGCCCATGAGCAGTACTAGTATGAGCAATAGCGAGAGCAGGCCCAACCCTAATGCTGCATACCGCCATGCTGGAGAGATGCAGTCTCCGTTGCCAGAGGAGATATAAGTAGCTGTAGTAGCGCTGCCGGAGCCCTCGTCAGGTGCCGCTGCAGTGGCTGTCGTATCCGTATCTGGTCCGCTATCTTTTTGCTCCCGCTCGATACGTGCATCGCGAGCCTCACTGGCAGGTGTGGGTGTGCGTTTGATCACCACTGTATCGGCATGATCTTTTTTTGCCAGTGCTTTGTCTGCATCATACTTTGATACCGTAGAGGTGTCATTTTTCTTGTTTGTACCGTGCATATAGCCTATCCCCGTATTGATCTGGGCTGAGATAGATAGCGAGGCAAATACCATGATCACAGGCAGCGCTTTTGAGATGGTTGCTTTCATGACTTTGATTTATCAAAGCCTAAACGAACCCTGTGCCAAGCCCTGATTTCCCCAAAATGTGTAAGGATATATATATAGGATAAAGTTTGGATGGGCCTAGGCCACCTCTGCTACTTTAAATTTCAAGCGGGATTTAACCTTCAGCTGAATGGCGCTAATGATAAAAAAAGCAAGACCAGCCAGCAGCAAAACGTATAGGATAGTATTTTTCATACCTGCCAGGATACATGCTACAGCACTCGCTGCCAGCAGTAGAGAGAGCAACCGCGCCATCATCATAAAAAGAAATTTCTGATGATGGATATAGCCCGCCAGGCTGTAGCGGCTGGCGTGAGGCAGGACACGGGAGCCATCGCCCAGGTAGGTGTGGTATAGCTCATGCGGGTGAAAGATCCACGGGGTAAAGAGATTGCCGCGAAAGCCCCAGGCACGACGAAAGATGCGCTCTATACGACCGCGGCTGTAGAGTACCAGGCTGCTAAATTCCTTATCTGGCAAGCGGTAAAATACGAATGTCTTGACCAGCCAGAGGAATGTGCTACGGCCACGAGGATGATCACTTTTACCCTTGGCAAGGCCATAAAGCAGGACAGCCTCTGACCGCTCATACTCCGTCGCAAAGGCCCTCAGATCTGCCTCAGACAGCAGCACATCATCATCACAGTGCAGGATGAGGTCTGTACCGGCTCTCTCTCGGCCTGCACTATACGCTATCAGCTGCCCGTGGCGCGCATCGAGGCGCAGGAGCTGTATGGCAGAGGAGAGCCGGGCCTTTTGGCGGCAGAGGACTTGCCATGTGCTGTCTGTACTATGGTCGTCCACTATGACCACTGCAGCCAGTAGCCCCCGGCGCAGCAGCGCATCATAATGCGCCACAGTATCATCTATGAAGCTACCACTATCCAGTGTGGGAATGACGAGCGTGATGGGCGGCATGCATTGCGAATATAAACGAAGCATTCATTCTGTTATATTTGATATATCTAAAACCCGCTACTCATGAAAATAGTATTGGCCACGGCGCTCACGCTGCTGGTGTATGCTTGTGCTGCTCAGACTCCATCCACATCTGCCAAAGCTCCTGAGAATGCAATGGCTAAACCTACCGCTGCTAAAACCGACACGCTCAGAATAGTGGACCGGCCCTCCACAGAGAGAGTGAATCCATCGAGGCCAGCCACCAAAGCCTCTACCAAACCTACCGTAGTAGAATACGCCGAGATAGACCTCGATACGGCCAATATGCCGCTGCCATTCCTTATCAAAGCTCCTGTGGGCTCTGTTATCTCATTTGATCAGGGGGTAGTGGTCACAGCGCCTGATACCACGTTCTCCATACTGATAGATATGAGCTACTCGGAGATGCCGGCTACCATAGCGCAGCGAAAGAAAGACGCACAGGAAAACCAGATGTTTCTTCTGCAGAAATTTATCATAGACAAGCCGGATATACTGCTATATGAGGTAAAGTATGAGGGCAAAACAGAATACCACTTTGAGATGGCGAAGGATATCCGGGGTACACGCTACTATCTGCACGACCAATGGATCCCAGGCCACCCGTTTACGCAAAAGCAGGTCGAAGCCATGCTAAAGGCAGCCGGTGAGGCACATCCACGCCCCTAAATCCCCAAAGGGACTTATAAGACTTTCCTAAAGAGAGGCTTTAACAGCCAGTGCAAATGACGTTTCCAGTGCATGCAAGTCTTCCTTCAGGGAGCCCGCCTGCCGGCAAAGGCAGGGTTTAGAGGATAATATACGAGGCGCTAAATACCTGGTTCAGGTGTTCACGTTCACGCTGGCGTTCATTAGCCCATGAACACTATCCTGAACATTCTCTTCCCTTAAAAGTCAAAGTATAGCCATAAAAAAAGCCCCTCAGCGGGGCTTCTCTATTTCCTATTTGCCAGCCGACTGTCACCAGTCCAGCAAATCAAAGTATGATCTTCAGCACCTGTCCTTTCATCAGGGTTTTGCCCTGCAGGCGGTTATCGGCTTTCAGCTTGTCTATGGTGAGTCCGGGATAGTGCTGGGTAATACTCCAGAGGCTATCTCCGCTCTGCACACGGTAGTAGCGCACGGCAGGTGTCTTGGTCTGTGCTACGGGTGCTTTCTTAGCCTGAGCTCCGGTTTTTGCAGTGTCTATCTTATTTTGCCCGTAGTAGTAGACCACCTGCTCAGAGACTACATGGCCGGCAGTATCAGAGGCGGCAGCGGTAGCGTTGTCGGGCTTCACCTGTGTCTGTGCGGCAGCCTGCTGGTTTTGATAGCTGGGTACCTCCGGGAAGGTCAGTATTTTGAGATTCTGCCCACGGACTATGTAGTTATTCTTCAGGTGGTTCCACTCGCGTATCTCGGCGGCAGATACCCCATAGCGGGCTGCGATGGTAGATATATTATCATACTTGCGCACCTTATAGTATATATAGCGCGGTACACGCACCATCACAGGGTTGGCATACATCTCATTGATGCTGGCCAGTGCGCTCAGCTCGGGGTCTACCTGCAGCACATCCTTCTTAGCCTCAAAGCTGGCAAAGTAATTCACCGGGATATTGAGCGGATAGCCATTGGCCATGAGCGGCACGATAGAGGCCTTCAGCGCAGGATTGAGAAACTGCAGCTCCTCCAGCGGCATACCGAGGGTAGCGGCGATATGCTTCAGCGTCACGTGGCCTTTCACAGACACAGTATCCACAGCATACAGCTCGCGGCGCGGCTCGGCAGGTACCAGCTTGTAGTCGCGGTAGTAGTGCATCACGTAGACCACGGCCAGATAGGTAGGCACGTAGCTGCGGGTCTCGGCAGGCAGGAAGTTTTTGATGGCCCAGAAGTTCTTCACCCCACCGGCACGGGCTATCGCCTTATTCACGTAGCCGGGGCCGGAGTTGTAGGCTGCGAGGGCCAGCTGCCAGTCACCATAGAGGTCGTAGAGCTGCTTGAGATACTTTACGCCACCTTTGGTAGACTTGATCGGGTCGCGGCGCTCGTCATAGTAGCTATTGGCATCGAGGCCCATCATCTTGCCGGTGCTGTACATCATCTGCCAGAGGCCGGTAGCGCCTGCCGGCGAAACGGCCTGAGGATTGAGCGCAGACTCTATCACGGGCAGGTACTTCAGCTCGTCGGGCATCTGGTTTCTATCCAGCTCCGCTTCAAAGAGTGGAAAATAGATCTGTGAGCTGGCCAGCAGCTTGGTCATCAGTTCGCGTTTGCGGAAGGCGAAAAGGTCTATAAATGCCTGTACGTCAGCATTGTAGTCCATAGATACCACTGCCGGGATCATCTTCATCCGCTTCTTCATCTCGGCAGGCGAGTAGGTGGGCAGCTGATCACGAGGTATGGCTATGCAGCGCTCCAGCTCGGCGCTGGTGCCAAAGAGTTTGTCTCTCGTAAAGAGCTGGAATGACATACTATCCAGCGAAATGACCACCGGGTCTACGTCCGCCCGCATCACACTGTCTACGGTAAACGGATTGACCGCCCAGGCCGGTACAGATGCCATGACGGTAGCCACGGCCATAGGTAAGAGCCTCTTAAGTAACTTCATTTTTAAAACCATTTTAGTGATTTCTAAAAATTTTTCGGGTCAGTAAATCTCTTCTGGTAAGCCGAAAATACATAAATCTGCCAAGCTGAAAAGCCCGTGGTTGCACGTGTTAGTAAAAATTCACACGCTGAAACCCGCGCCTGTGGCTCGTCTCTGCTTTTCGGGCCGCCATAAGTGAGTGTCTACAAGTGATTTAACGTACAGGGGCACCAAAAAATTTTATTCCTGACCGGGAAATCTACCGACGGTAGAATTTTTGCACCGGAGCTATCGAAAAGTGTCAATTTTTTTGGGCAAGGGAAGGAGAAGCGGATGGTATCCACACACCAAAGCCGTCATCAAAGTTTTGTAAAGGTAAAAACAGATGTGGTGAAAACTGAAACGCGAGACAGGAGATGTGAGACTTGAGATATGAGTCAATGCAGAAGCACATCGTTGCTGTTCAATCTAGTGTTCAACTCAGCGTTCAATTGTAGTGTTCAACCCTCGGGAAGCCCGGTTGAACGATTGAACGGTTGAACACTAGGTTCAATGTCCGTTGAACGTTCAAACCTGCCTGTCGGTAGGCAGGTTGAACAGTGAAATTGAACACCTGGCTGGTAAAGTAGCGTTCACGGTGGGTTGAACGGGTATTGAACGTTCAAACCTGCCAGCCGGTAGGCAGGTTGAACAGTAATATTGAACATGGTTCAGGAAATATGTAATCGTGCCCGGCGGCAAATAAACGCCTACCTTTGCTGAATGGGTCATACAAAAAAGAAGAATAGCTTGGATAGTATTGATATACCATATCTAAAAGATATATATGGTCAGGCCAGGGATAGATACAAGCCTCGTGATATAAAAGTATTGATCATAGTAGAGGCTCCTCCCTGCGCCCTGGATAGGTTTTTCTATTTTGAAGATGTCAAAACTCAAGATTCATTATTTCTTGAGATCATGGGTATACTATACCCTCGTGACAAAGAACTATATCTAAGATCTAAAAGAGATACTAGCATGAAAGAACAACTTCTGGAGAGGTTTCGCGCCGACGGTTTCTGGCTTTTAGATCTATATGAACTTCCTACTGACTATATAGATGTAAAGGAGGCAGATCCCGCGCAAGACCTGATACGAAGAATAGAGAAAGCCGTATCAGGAGATCCTGACATGATCCTGATCAAGGCTAATGTCTACGATATATGCTATAGCAAACTCCGTGATGCGGGATATCGTGTCATAGACGAGAGGATTCCCTTCCCGGGCAGTGGTCAGCAAGGCGTTTTTCGGGATAAATTCCAAAGGGCTTTACAACAATGCAACCCTTAATAATTATCTAAGTGCTGACTGGGGGGGATACGTATAATAGGTGTTCAAATTGAACGTTCAATCTACCGTTCAATCCAAACTGAACCTCACTTTGAACACTCATTGTATAGTCAATATCGACCGTTTTGGGGTCGGGGATTCCTCCACCTTATCGCGTCTATTTATTTAGGTGAAAGGTGTTCGGAATGACGCGGTGCTGGGGTAAGGTGTTCAATTTTACTGTTCAACCTGCCTACCGGCAGGCAGGTTTGAACGTTCAACGGACAAGGAACCCGGTGTTCAACTGTTCAATCGCTCCGCTGGGCTTCCTTATAATTGAACACCTCAGTTGAACACCAGATTGAACGCTATATTGAACATCGGATTGAACACCCATTGAACGGGTAGCGCCCTACTTAAACGATGGCCTGTAGATATTCTCTGCGTGCTTTAGCCAGTAGCTGCGGTCAAAGGTCTGGTAGCGCGTGCGGTGTGCCGCAAAACGCTCCATCTGGTCGTTGTAGTGCGGAGAGGTGGGGTCGAGTGAGTTGCCTACGGGCTGCAGGCTCTCGATGCTCTCTGCGCCATCCTTGCCGTATTTCACGAACATGGTGTAGGTGTCTCCGTACTCAGGGTTAAACTCCAGCTTGCCATTGTAGGTATGCGGCTTGGGGTAGCTGGGAGATAGCATATCTGCAAAGCTGCCTACGGACACCGCCTTATTGCCGCGGCGCAGCTTATGCACCGTGCCCCACTTGATATTGATCGAGCCAAAGTTGCTCAGCATGTACTGCTGCGCATCGCGCACGTACTGCACGGCGTCCTGCTCTGACAGGGGGAAGCCCATAGCAAACTGCTCATCATCATAGCCGCGCTTGTGCCACATCTGGTCTATAAAGCAGCCAAAGCAGGTGATGCCCGTGGAGGCAGTGTCAGTATTGCGGTCCCATTCTTTCAGAGAGGTGATATAGTTGGCCACATCAGGGTATTTGCCCGCGTCGAGCTGCCACAGCGGCTGCAGGCTGCGCATGAAGACGCTATTGGGGTAGAGGTGGCTCTCAAACTTGATAGCGCGAAACTGGTCAAAATTGACCCTGTCATGCGTCTTGAAAAAGTCTTTGAGTGTCTCTGCACGGTTATTGTCACCGGGCCGCTGATTGACATAGGCAGGCAGGCGCTTAGGGTTGTCATTTTGTCCCTCGCAGGTAGCGTCGTAGACGTTGTTATTGGTATTGAAAACATAGCCGCACTGCGGATCTATGACGTGCGGCATGCTGTCTACCGATACGAGGCCGGTCCAGAGCGTCTCAGAGGTATTGCCGGGCAGAATGCCGCCCCAGTTGTACTCCTGATGCCGGCGGTCGGGCATAGCTCCCTGAGATACGTAGAAGATATTGTCCCTGTCATCTGCATAGACCATATTGAATAGTGCGATAGCATGGTTGCTGCGCATGACCTGCCAGAACTGGTCGTAGTTTCGTGCACGCGCCATCTGGTAGAGCTGCTGGCCGGCCTTGACATAGTAGTCAGACGGGTACCTGATAGAGAAGTATGTATCTGACTTGCCGGACTTCAGCGTCATGCCATAGCGGCTCCAGTAGGCCATTTTGCGCACCGGCACTACTATGCCGTGCCAGTTTACCTTGAGCCACACAGGGCGCTTCTCCAGCTTTTCGCTTTTGCCATCCAGTATGTAGTGTAGCTTGTGCTTAGGGTCGTTCTCCAGGCGGTACACATCTACCCGGTCAAAGTAGTTCCACGTAAAGGCCCAGCCGAGGTCCTTATTAGTGCCCATCGCGTTGCTCGTGCCGCCGTAAAACATATTGCCTATAAAGTCCAGCCCCTCGTCACTGCTCAGGTGGCACTCATAGAAGCTCAGGATGCCATCTATCGGCATGTGCGGATTGATGCAGAGGTAGGTTTTGCCATCTGTGGATTTATTGCCGTTCACCGCGTAGGCATTGGAGCCCATAGGCGGCTGGCGGTGGTGCATGTCTACTGCGGTGCTGTCGTATTTGCCGTCTACTATATCTCCTACCTGGCCCTGCACGCCTATCAGGAAGCTCATGATGGTGACATACTCCGCGCATACGTCCTGCTCTGTGATAGGAAAGGCCCTCCTGATGCGCACCTGCTCCGGATGAGAAGCGGCATAGGCGTTGATACCCTGCACATAGCCACTGAGGTATTTCTTAAACTCTGGCGTAAGGTCTTTCTCATAGTGTTCTGCCACTATCTTGCGCGCTCCGATGGCATGCTCAAAGAAATCTGCCTTAGCGCCCTCTATGCCTTTGGCGCGGCCCATATAGCCCTTTACCGTATAGATCAGGTCCTGTGTCTCTGTGAACGCGTCCTCCGCATTGGCCCAGGCCAGGCCATAGGCTACCTCTGCATCTGTCTTGGCAAAGATGTGCGGTATGCCAAAGCTATCGCGCACGATAGAGATATTCTTTGGGTCGATAGGAGGGTAGGCAGACTTCGGTGCCTTGGCAGAAAGCGTGATACTGGCGAGGACGAGGCACAGCAGGGCGGTATACTTCATGTCAGTGGTGATTTGCGGCGCTGAAAGTAGTGCATCTGGACGATATGCCTGCTACCGCGAGTGCGCAAAAAGACTAAAAGGGGAGAGGTTTTGGGTGAAAGAATGAATAGCGTAGTCAAAATGCTCAGATAGTAGCCCCGGACTTTAGTCCGGGGGTAAAGGATGAAGGGTACTAGAGGCTTTAGCCTAACTCTTTGCGGTCGAATCCGTGCACCCGCAGGAAATCATCATACTCTTGCGCAAAGGTCTTCTTCTTATGATGCTCTTCTTGACCGGCAATATAATGCCTAACCTTATCTATGCCAGACTCACTGACAGACAGGGCAATGTAATCCGTCTGCCATTCGAGTTTAGCGACTAGACCGCTCTTATTATTTACCCAGAAAGCCGATTCACCCTTGATCAATTGGGCAACTTTAGAGATAGTCTGCTCAGTGCCTAATGATATAAGTAAGTGGATATGGTCTTCTACACAATTCATCGTGTCTATAAAGATGCCCTTATCAATACTGTATGCCTTGATATGCTGTAGCAGAGGCGACTTTAACTCCTTTGTTATAAATGGCTGGCGACCTTTGGTAGCCCATATGTAGTGGAGTAGTACTTTGGTATATGGCATAGGTATGCATTCTTTGAGCAAGATAGTAATGGCGTGCAGAGTTTGTATCCGGTTATTTCAGTAGCTCCAAACTTTAGTCTGGGATAAAGAGAAAAGCTTGTCATGGCTTTATTCTAAACCCTTGCGTTCAATGTTGCCATTTTGGCTAAAGCCAACAAACTTCACCCTCTGATTCACCCGGACTAAAGTCCGGGGCTACTGCAGTGTTTCAACGGAGCAAACCGATGGGCATTAAACAAAAAAGCCTCCATGGTGGAGGCCTTTGAGATCTGTTGCTTGGATGAGCTTATTTAGGCTGCTGTGCAGGTGCAGGCTGCGCCGGCGTCTGCTGTGGAGCTGGTGCAGCTACACGGTTAGCCGGGTTGCTGGCGCCCATTTCACGGGCACGCTTTTCTGGCTCGGATTCGTTTTGAGTAGCTGTATTGGCAGCCGGAGCTTTGCCATTAGGCGTAGCGGCAGTCACTGCGCCGGTCTTAGGCAGGAATGCTGCAGAGAACAGGCTGATCACCAGGAGCAGTACACCCAGTGTCCAGGTGGTCTTCTCCACTACGTCTGTAGTGCGTGATGCGCCGAAGATCTGCTGGCTGGCACCGCCGAGGGTAGAGTTCACCCCACCACCTTTAGGGTTCTGGATGAGGACCACTAGACCGAGCAGTACAGCTATGAGTATAAGTATGACAGTCAGGAATACGTACATTTCTATTTGTTTTTTAGTCTTTCAATGTGGACGGCGAAATAAGCACTTTTCTCCGGATTTTTCAAACTGAGCTGCTCATAGGCCGCTATGGCCTTGTCCACCAGGCCCTGACGCTCGTATACTTTAGCCAACGTCTCCGTGACCATGCTATAGTCTGTGGCCTTGACAGCAGGCGCTTTCTTCTTCTTCTCAGAGGCTATAAAGCTCTCCAGTCCCTTGGCATACTGGGTCTCAGATTCCAGCTTGTCATGAAAATAGGTAGCGGGCAGGCTGCTCTCTATGAGGCGGTCCAGCTCGTCTGCGGCCTCCTGGCGAGCCTGTGGTATCTCTTCTATGGTCTTCTTCACACTGTGCTTGCCTTTTTTGAAGTGATCGAGCCACTCATCAAAAGTATGGTCTGCTATGATAAAACGGCGCTCATCGGCAGGGGCGATCTCCATGGCTGGCTCTTCTTCTTCGATCTCTTCCTCGCTCGTGACGGCGGAGGAGGCCGTGCTCTCGGCGCTCGTATCCTCTGCCTCTATGGCTTCTACCTCATCTGCTACTACAGGCTGCTCCTGAGCTAGCGCGATCTCCGACTCTATAGGTATGAGTGCATCTGACGGTATCTCTGACGAAGTAAACCCCTCTGATGAAACAGCGTTGGCTTCCACTCCGGCTACCGGGACTTCTGCGGTTTTTTCTTCTACCGGCTCTACTTCTTTGCTGGTCACGAGGTCCTCCGCCTTTGGCTCGGCTTCTATAGGCTGATAGGTCTCCTTCGCAGTTGCCTCTTGCTTTTTCTTCTTGAGGTATTCATGGAGGCTGCGACGGTCATGGCTGTAGACAGATGCGCTGGAGAGCGATTGGTCCGACTGCAGGCCGGCCTGCTGATCGCGCCGAAGCGCCAGCAGCCGCGCCGGCTGAAAGTAAGGAAACTGCTCCTTGATCTTCTCCAGCTCATCCTGAGAGAGACCGAGTATCCGCTGCGGGGCCTTATGTATGCGCGACTTTGCCACTGTTGTAATATTACGAAATCTGGTGCGTTTTTACCACTTGACCAGTGCCTTATTGAATACGTCATCTATCAGCTGCTTACTGATATCCGCTATCAGCTGGTCCTGTACGTCATTGAGATTGGAGGTGCCCGGCACATCTGCAAAGCGGCTGAATGTCTCTGGTGTCTTCCAGCTGTCCTTAGGGTATTTCTTGTTGGTATAGCTCATCTGTATGGTGATGGTGAGCCTATTGACCCCAGACTGCACCTGCGCAGTGGGAGCCTGTGAGGAGAAAGTATAGGAAGTGATGGAGCCTTTGAAGACCAGGTCGCCATCGGTATTGACCTGTGTGAGGCTGGCCTCCGTCACAAATTTTTGTTTGAGTTTGTCGGTCAGTGTCTGATTGAGAGACACGGGGCCATTGGCTGCGAGATTGCGGATCGTCTCTACCGTCACCGTCTTGACATCGGCAGGTACAGATGCCCCGGTAAAGGAGTAGACCTTGCAGCCGGAAAGCGGCAGCAGCAAGGCCACAATACAAACAACAGACATCACCAACCTTTGACTATTCATTATTCTCTATTCACTATTCGTTAATCTCTACTTCTCCAGATCGTATTCCTTGATCTTGCGGTACAGGGTACGCTCTGATATACCGAGGTCTGCGGCGGCGTCACGACGGCGGTTGCGGTGCTTTTTGAGCGCTTTGGTGATCAGCTCCTTCTCCTTGTCTGCCAGCGAGAGTGACTCCTCTATGGTCTCGTGAGCGTCATAGTTAGGGCTATTGATCACATAGGATGGCTCCTCCTGGCTGGTCTGTGCGGGCATCACTGCGGGTACATTGGCCACAGGCTGCATATATGAGCTAGTACCGTTGAAAGCCGGATGCTCCATACGCTCCATCTGAGGTGGCATAGCCATACCGCCTCCATGCTGTGTCGCCTCAAAGACAAATTGCTTCAGATCATTGAGGTCCTTCTTCAGGTCAAAGATCAGCTTGTACAGTATCTCGCGCTCAGACATATTGCCACTGGCCTCATTGATATGGTCCTTGACTACCGGCAGCCTGTTTTGAGTGATATCAGGCACGATCTGTATCAGCTCCTGCGCAGAGATATCCTTGTCTACAGAGAGGATAGAGACCTGCTCGGCTACATTTTTCAGCTGGCGCACATTGCCCGGCCAGGGATATTTCAGTATCAGCTGGCGTGCCTCTTCGGTCAGCTTGACCGGTATCATTTTCATCCGCTCGGCAAAGTCTATGCAGAACTTGCGGAAGAGGAGATAGATGTCCTCGCCACGCTCGCGTAGTGGCGGGATATAGATAGGCACCGTGCTGAGGCGGTAGTAGAGGTCCTCGCGGAATTTGCCCGTACGCACGGCATCCTGCAGGTTGACGTTGGTAGCAGCTATGACGCGCACATCGGTCTTGGTAGTCTTGGAGGAGCCCACACGGATATATTCCCCGGTCTCCAGTACGCGGAGTAGACGAGCCTGCGTGCCGAGGGGCAGCTCGCCCACCTCATCGAGAAAGATCGTACCACCGTTCACGGTCTCAAAGTATCCCTTGCGGGCATCATGTGCACCGGTGAAGGAACCCTTCTCGTGACCGAATAGCTCCGAGTCTATGGTGCCCTCCGGTATCGCGCCACAGTTGACGGCTATGAAGGGGTTATGCTTGCGAGTGCCGAGCTGGTGGATGATATGGGAGAAAACCTCCTTGCCCACGCCGCTCTCACCAGTGATGAGCACTGTCAGCTGAGTGCCTGCCACGCGCTCCGCTATGCTGATGGCATGATTGAGCAAGGGTGAGTTGCCTATGATGCCAAAGCGATTTTTGATTGATTGAATCTCCATTTAGATCAGACGTTAGACGATAGACTTTGGACATTAGATAATGCGCTCGGTCTGCCGTGATTTTTTTGTCGACTGTCGACAGTCCACTGTCAACGGGGCGACGATATGTTTTGAATGTATTGTCTAAATACTTACTACTATCTACTAAATACTATCCTCTACCACCTCACCGAGCAGTGTGCCTGATGTGCAGCTGGTGACCTTGGCATAGACGTACTGACCGGGTTTTAAATTGCCTCGTGGCACGATGATCACTTTATTCTGAGAGTTACGGCCAAAGAGTTGTTCTTCGCTCTTGCTCGATACTCCCTCTATCAGTATCTCAAAGGTTTTGCCTACATCGCGCTGGTTGCTGGCCAGGGTATGGCCGCGATGCATCTCTATGACCTCTGCCAGGCGGCGCTTTTTGACCTCCTCCGGCACATCATCTTCATACTTCTTTGCAGCCGTAGTACCTGGCCTCACATTATATGCGTAGGTGTACACCAGCTCATACCGAAACATATCCATCAGGCTCATCGTGTCCTGATGCTCCCCCTCAGTCTCTGAGCAGAAGCCCACTATAATATCTGTAGCGATAGCCGCCTCTGGCACTATGCGGCGCACGGCGTTCATACGGTCTATGTACCACTCGCGGGTATAGCTGCGGTTCATCAGCTCGAGTACACGGGTATTGCCACTTTGCACCGGCAGGTGTACATACTTGCAGATGTTAGGGTACTTTGCCATAGCATAGAGCACGTCATCTGTCATATCCTTGGGGTGCGAGGTAGAGAAGCGTACACGCAGGTCAGGCGCTACCTCTGCCACCAGCACCAGTAGCCTGGCGAAGTTGACCACGTTGTCATCATACTTGGCATCTACCAGCTTTTTGCCTACCAGGCCGCTGTCATCGCTATATCTATAGCTGTCTACATTCTGACCGAGCAGCGTCACCTCACGATAGCCATTATTATATAGGTCGCGGGCCTCCTCTACTATCGTACGCCAGTCGCGGGAGCGCTCACGGCCGCGGGTATGTGGCACCACGCAGAAGGAGCACATATTGTCACAGCCACGGGTAATGGAGATGAAAGCAGTCACACCATTAGAGTTCAGCCGTACAGGGCTGATCTCTGCGTAGGTCTCATCGCGGGAGAGGAGGACATTGACCGCCTTTTGACCCGTCTCTGCCTCCAGCACCAGGTCGGGCAGGCTACGATAGGCATCAGGGCCAGCTACGATGTCGAGTATCTTTTCCTCTATGAGGAGTTTCTCTTTTAGCCGCTCAGCCATGCAGCCGAGTATGCCTACGAGGGCGCCTTTCTTGCGTTTCTTTACAGAGTTGAAGTGCTGAAGCCTGTGGCGGATGCGCTGCTCGGCATTGTCCCGTATCGCACAGGTATTGATGAGGACCAGGTCGGCGTCATTGTGATCTGTCGTCGCGTCAAAGCCGGCACCTGCCAGTATGGAGGCTACCACCTCGCTATCGGCGAAGTTCATAGCACATCCATAACTCTCGATGTAATACTTTTTGCCATTGCTCTGCACGCCGGTAGGGCGGGCTGCGGTCAGGGTCTCGCCTTGGCGGTTTTCATCTATCTTCTTGGTTTGCAGCTCAAAGGCTATGTCATTCTGATATAAATTGCTGCTCATTAGCTCACTGATTGGGCTGCAAAGATAGTCAAAAGTGACAAAATGTCATAATGCCTGCTTCACCGCAAAAGCGCAGAAACGCAAAAGGAAATTTTACCGCAGAGGCGCGGAGACGCAGAGTTGGTAGGGGCTATTAAGTAGATGCGGGAGAGTGTTATTTCTCCTTGCAGGTATAGCGGCCGTTACCCTCATAGTAGAGGGCGTACTGGTCAGAGCCATCTTTTACATTGACACAATAGTCCTGGCTATAGTTTGGGCTGGCCTGAGCGCAGTTGTAGCCGGCAGCAGTATATTGGTCTTTTTGCGTCTTGAAGGTATGAATAGAGTCTGAGCAGATGACCTGATGATCCACCGTCACGCCTGTGCTATCACGCAGGGTGCAGCTATAGCAGGTAGTGGCGCAGGTATAGCACTTCTTGCAGGATGGCAGGAGGCATAGCATGGTAGCCAGTATGACCAGTGCGGAGACGATATTCTTCATATCTGCCAAATGTATCTATTTTTCAAATAATAGCAAAGGTGCTCAAGAGGGTAAGCAGAGCCCTTTATGACAGATGTGGATAGCTTTTGTCACACTGACTGACAAAAAATCAGACAAAACCCATTGGCACAACTTATGATTGCTACCTTCGCAAACCATTTTTATCATAAAACAAAAAAACTCAAGCAAACATGGCAGACGTTAAGATCAAGCCTTTGGCAGACCGGGTGGTCATCAAGGCAGCAGAAGCAGAAACCAAAACAGCGGGAGGTATCATCATACCTGACTCAGCTAAGGAAAAACCACAAAAAGGCACTGTAGTGGCAGTGGGTCCTGGCAAAAAGGATGAACCAACTACAGTCAAGGTAGGTGACTCTGTACTTTATGGCAAGTATGCCGGCACTGAGATCTCTATCGACGGTACCGAATACCTGATCATGAAAGAGAGCGACATCTTTGCGATCGTCTAAACCATTATTAATTCACAAAACTAAAATCAAATAACAAGCTATGGCAAAATTGATCCTTTTCCAAGGTGATGCCCGCGATAAACTCAAGGCGGGTGTAGACAAGCTGGCAAATACAGTAAAAGTAACCCTCGGTCCTAAAGGCCGCAATGTGGTAATAGACAAGAAATTTGGCGCACCAAACGTAACCAAGGACGGCGTGAGCGTGGCTAAAGAAATAGAACTGGAAGACCCTATCGAGAATATGGGCGCCCAGATGACCAAGGAGGTAGCCAGCAAGACTGCCGACCAGGCTGGTGACGGTACTACTACCGCTACCGTACTGGCACAGGCTATCGTAGGTCCGGGCCTCAAGGCACTGGCCTCCGGTGCTAACCCTATGGACCTCAAGCGTGGTATAGACAAGGCTGTAGCTGCTGTCGTAGAGAGCCTGAAGGGCGCCTCTGAGACTGTAGGCAAGGACAACAAGAAGATAGAGCAGGTAGCTACTATCTCTGCCAATAATGACAACGAGATAGGCAAGATGATAGCTGAGGCTATGGAGAAGGTGACTACCGAAGGCGTGATCACTGTAGAAGAAGCCAAAGGCACTGCTACCGAGGTGAAGATCGTAGAAGGTATGCAGTTTGACCGTGGCTATCTGAGCCCATACTTCGTGACCAATAGCGAGAGCATGGAGGTAGAGCTGGAGCAGCCGTTCATACTCATCACAGACAAGAAGATCTCTAACCTGCAGGAGATCCTGCCGGTACTGGAGAAGACCGCACAGGCTGGCCGCCCGCTGCTGATCATAGCAGAAGACGTAGACAGCAATGCACTCGCTACCCTGGTGGTAAACAAGCTGCGTGGTACGCTGAAAGTGGCTGCTGTCAAGGCGCCAGGCTTCGGTGACCGCCGCAAGGAGATGCTGAAAGATATCGCCATCCTGACCGGTGGTATAGCTATCAGCGAGGAGCAAGGCTACAAGCTGGAAAACGCTGACCTGAGCTACCTGGGTACCTGCGAGAAGGTGACTATAGACAAGGATAACACTACCGTAGTAAACGGTACCGGTGAGAAGGAGCAGATCAAGGCCCGCATCAATGAGATCAAGGCTCAGATCGAGAAGACTACATCTGACTATGACCGTGAGAAGCTGCAAGAACGCCTCGCTAAGCTCAGCGGTGGTGTAGCAGTACTCTACATCGGTGCTCCGACAGAGGTGGAAATGAAGGAAAAGAAGGACCGCGTAGATGACGCACTGCACGCTACCCGTGCTGCCGTACAGGAAGGTATCGTAGCAGGTGGTGGTACTGCCTTCATCCGCGCGCAGGCGGCTATAGACAAGCTGAAGGGCGAAAACGACGACGAGACCACCGGTATCGCCATAGTACGCCGCGCTATAGAGGAGCCACTCCGCTGCATAGCTGAGAACGCCGGACAGGAAGGTTCTGTAGTGGTACAGAAGGTAAAGGAGAGCAAGGGTGACACCGGCTACAATGCCCGCACAGGCGTATACGAAGACCTGAAGAAGGCCGGCGTAATAGACCCTACCAAGGTGAGCCGCGTAGCCCTCGAGAACGCTGCCTCTATCGCCTCTATGCTCCTCACTACTGAGGCTGTGATAGCAGACAAGCCAGCTCCGGCAGACGCAGGCCACAGCCACGGCGGTGGTATGCCAGACATGGGCGGCATGGGCGGTATGATGTAATACCCGTTGGCTGGTGCCGGGTGACCGGTGGCAGGCAATAACAATACAAAGGCTCCTTCGTGAATAGCGGAGGGGCTTTTTTGTTTGTGGTCAGTCATGGTCAGTCAGTCAGTTTTCTTAGTATAATGACTGACTGACCGTTCGCGCATAGAGGTCGTAGCTGTGATAAAAATTATATTTTCAACTCATGAAACGTTTATTGCTTTTGATAGCTTGCGCTCTCACCTTGCCTGCCTGCTCATTCCTATCAAACAACTTTGACAGTGGACAGAAGATCGGAGAGTATGGAGTAACGTGCGAATATCCAGATGATTCTGTAATGTATCACTCGATCCCTGTAGACTCACCACAGCTATCACAGTTACTAGATGGGGATGAAATACTGTCAAACTCTGATACAGCTATATTATACCTTGATTACCCTTTAGATAAACCTGCCATTTTCACCATTACATCTGGTGATGGCTTTACGAAAGGAGAAGTGATCAGCATTATCAGTGAAAAATATCATGCGGTGTATGCTTCAGAATTAAAAACTCCTGGCAAGTATGGTATTTGCTGCCGCACTATAGGAGACCTAGTAGTATCTCTGATAGAGGTAAGTAGAAGAAAGGATGGAAGAATTGTATTTACCACTATGATTGATTCATAAGAAACGCTCATAGTCAGACGGTCAGTCAGTCATTTTGTATAGAAAACTGACTGACTGACCATCTCCCTGCTTTTGCCTAATATTGAGGGATCAATAAAAACCACTACACATGGCAAAACTCATTTCCTCCCTGCTGCTCACACTGGACGGCTACGCTGCCGGGCCTAATGGCGAGCTGAATATCTTTCCTGTAGACAAAGAGTTTTTTGACTACAGCCACAAGTTCACAGATAGGGCAGGGACGGCACTGTATGGCCGCCGCACCTTTGAGATCATGAATAGCTACTGGCCTACAGCAGCCGATGCCCCAGATGCCAGCGATCATGACCTCCGCCATGCCAAATGGTACAATGCGGTAGAGAAGATCGTCGTGTCTCATTCCGTAGCAGATGCAGGGCCGGGTACGCGCATCATAGGCGCCGACCTCACTGCACAGGTACACCAGCTGAAGCAAGAAAAGGATAAAGATATTGTGATGTTTGGCAGTCCGTCTACCGTACGGTCGCTCATGGCGCTGGGCCTGATAGATGAGTACTGGCTTTTTGTAGCGCCTGTGGTGCTGGGTCAGGGCTTGCCATTTTTCTCTACCGATGTGAAGCGCACTGACCTCCAGACTGTCTCCAGCCAAAAGCTATCTACAGGCATGGTAGTACTGCACCTGGAGCCTAAAAAGTAAGCCTACATACGCGTGAGCTGCTCTGCTACCAGCTTCCACCGGTCATCGTCTCTGCGTATCACGGCAGTGCCCCTGCCTGCGCCGCCGGCCTCGCGTCCCTCTATCAGCCCCCGCCAGTGATAGGCAAAGGTGTACGCCATCACATCGGGATGGATCTCTATCCACTGTATGTCTGAAATGTGGTACGCTTCATTTTTGATCAAGGCAAAGTTACGCTCGTACGCAGCGCGGATGGCATCTGTACCTCTATATACCGTCCCAGTAGAGAAAGTGACAGCTGCATCAGGGTGTATCAGCGGTGCGACCTGCGCCCAGTCCTGACTGGCCAGTGCCGCGCTATACGCTGAGATGAAATCAGATGGTGTCATGATGGTCAAAGGTATCATTCTGTATGGCACAAAAAAATCCCGGCTACTATGAGCGGCCGGGACTTGTATCGTATCGCAAGGGTTTAGCTTATTGCTTCACCACTTTAGATATAGCTGTATGCTCGCCTGCCTGTACCCGTACCAGGTAGATACCTGCAGAGAGATCACCCACGGTGAATGTGCGTGTTTGTGCACCTGTATTCATAGCCTCCTGTGAGAGCAGCGTACTGACTGTCTGTCCATTCAATGAGAGCAGCTCTATGCTCACCTTCGCATCCTGACGCAGGTCAAATGCAGTAGTAAGGGTGTTAGCCAGCAGGGTAGGGTATACATTTACAGAGCCCAGGTCTGCAGCTATCTCAGAGATAGCATTGGCGCCTGCTTCATTGATAGTCGCGCTGGTGTTGTTCCATTTGTCTGCACTGCTTGCCAGGCCATCACCATCAGCTGCATTGATCACTGCAAATAGCTTTATAGCACCAGAACCTGCGGCAGGAGCTGTCCAGCCTATAGACTCTACATAGGTGGTACCTGCTGTGCCAGTACCGGATGTTTTAGGCAGCTGTACCTGATGCTCTATCACAGTAGTAAGAGCTGTACTTAATTCGATAGAGTTTTGCACACCATTAGGCAGGGATGAGGACCAAGTGCCGGCCTGATGTGTGGCACTAGTACCTGCACCGGCTGCTGTCACTGAGGACAAACCAAAGCCAAACACCGGCAGATTGTTTGAGGTAGTATTTATGGCGGTCATTTTGACAGTGTATGACCCGCCAGGCTGATAAGAATTGACGGGTACACCAGCAGAGTCAAGCTCTACTGAGACAGTGATGCCTGTAGTAGGACTAGTGCCACCATGACAGCCGGAGGCACTTTGACCACAACCTACACTGCTACTGACTGCCCCTGTGCGGCAATCGCCACCCGAGCCATTGGTATAGCCCCCAGCATAGCTGGATAGAAGCAGAGCAAAAGCACCTAAGAAGACTGCTACAGGTAGATATTTCAATTTCATGTGCGGGAGGTTGAGTTTTTGTTTGTGAATATGGACGCGGAAAATAAGAACAAATGATTTGTCATACAAATGTAAAATATCTGCCATGTAGCAGTATTGTAGATTGAGTGTGGATTATTGTAAATCTGATACTGCACGGCTACAGAAACAGAACGGTTACTGTATATATTTGCCGGCGTATGATGAGAAGAGACCCCTTTCAGGCTATAGCAGATCCCAACCGCCGGGCCATCCTGGCACTCATAGCCCGTGAATCCATGAACCTGAACACCGTGGCGAGCCACTTTAGCGTGAGCCGCCCAGCCATATCCAAGCATATCAAAATACTGCGCCAATGCGGCCTGTTAGAGATTCGCCAGAAGGGTCGAGAGCGCTACTGCGAGGCCCGACTGGAGCGCCTGAGTGAGGTAGTGCTCTGGCTGGAGGACTACCGCAGCCAGTGGGGTACGGAGATACATACCGAGCCGATAGCAGTAGCCGCAGAAAGGCCGGAAGCAACTACTGCGCCTGTCGCAGAGGTATCGGTGCCTGCTACAGAGCCCCTAGCTATTAGGCTGACATCTGAGACCGCAGCGGCAGAGGAGATAGGAGAGACGCTGACCGAGATACAGGAGGTGACGGTGGTACATACGGCTGACGAGGCCGCTGTGCTCGCATCTGACCCACAGATGGAGTTCATAGCTGCCGGGGAGGTAGATCTGACAGCTGACCGTGAAGCCAGTCGGGTGACTACGGCATCCGTGCCGTGGGAGGAGGGCTACGATGAGGCGAAGGATACCAGCCATGAGCAGGCTGAGGTAGACCTCTCTGCCGATGCGGTCACAGATAGCCTTGCAGCAACAGTAGGAGAGGAAACACAGGTAACTGTGTCTATAGAGGAGACACTATCTGAGCCTGAGTCAGAACCTGATGTCAAAACTCCGGTCAGGCCTGTAGCCAAATCAACCACCCGCAAGAAGAAAAGCCCCCCGCCTGCAGATACGCAGCAAGGGAGCCTTTTCTGATTTTAGTGCTTGGGATGGGGATTCTTTTTCCTGCGAATCATGCCTCCCCACTCGCCCTCGTAGAAGAGCACGAAGCAAAATATAGCAATGATACCGATGGGTATGATGAAGTCCCAGACCATGGGTAGGTGCACGATGGTCTTGAAGATATTGAGTACCATGATTTTCTGATTTAATGGTTAAAAAATACCGCCTTGATCAGAATGCGTAGGTCTGCGAAATATGGTACAAATGCGAGGCCAAAGTGGTGATTGTGTTAAATTGCTATCTTGGGTGCCGGATATGAAAACAACTGCACTGCTATCTGCCATTATGATCATCTGCCTTTTTGGTTGCAAGAAAAATGCTGACTTGCCCTCACTGGCAGAAAGATATCCTAATACCTACACCGGAGTAAATACCAACAAGGTCAAAGCAATCTTTGTACATGTGACCAACAGCAACGGAGAAGCGTATGATACTGTTATTTATCACTATGACGTATCAGGCAGAGTGATATACAAAAGCGGAGGAGGAAGCTGGCCCTGTGCCTGGGATTATAGTGGTAGCCAATTTAGAATCGTAGATGATCATCCGGACACATTTTCAGGCACCTTGTATAATGGATATATTTCTGACCTGGTACTTAATCATGGAGATAGGTTTACCTGCATCTTCAATTTTGATTCCGCCCACCACATCACTACTATTCTGAATGTTTACAATGGTGCAGCTATAGAACCTGATACAATATACCTGACTTGGGGCAATGATAATCTAATCAAAGTCGAGGATGCTCAAAACCAGGACTTTTATAGAAGTTACACATATACTGCCCTGTCCGACCATAAGGATTTTTTAGTAGACAACCTATATCTGTCAGGCATGCCGTTCTATTACGCTGTAGGCAGTGTCGGAGGTGCGAATTCTGCCAACCTCATCGATCAGGAACAAGATAGATATGGTAACGTCGTTTGCATCCACTCATATGTAATGGATGGCTTGGGCAGAGTCGCTACTCAAATTCTGCACTACCAAGTCGGAGAAGTGGATACAATGACATATACTTACTACTAATCTCAACGCTATTACTCAAATCATTTCTATAAAAAGTTTATGAAAACAATTTACTCATCAATCATAATACTGACGTTGGTGTTTGCTGCCGGCTGTAATCCCAATCACCCTACACCCGGCACGCCGAGTAGCTATAAGGTGAAGACCATCATTCTCGATCCCAATACAGGCGGCACCGACACGGCGCTGATCACCTATGACGCCCAGGGTCGTATACTGAGCTGCTACCCAAAGCTATACCGTGCAGACTACGATGTGTATTACACCTATACGGGCAATAGTATGACCATTCAGCACAGCTACTCCTGGTCGGGCAATATTTTTGATTGCAAATTGAATGCATCAGGGTACTTAGATTCAATAGGCCTGTATGATTTTAATTACTCCCGTGTCACCAGCGCAAGGTTTACATATAATTCAGATGGCTTTTTGATTCGTCAGATAGAGCCGGATTCATCTTCTGAATTGTATATCAGGGGATATGACATATCCTATGTATGGTCTGACAGCTGCCTCACTAGTATGACTGATAGCCTATATGGCAGGGCATCCAATACGGCTACTTATACATACTACACTACCCGCGAATATCGCGATAGAGGACTCGAAGATATAGCCAACAGCTATTCTTACATGATGCCGGATATTGCACTACGCGGTGTGTTGGTATTGGGCAATGCATTAGGAGGTCACAGCAAATATCTCAGGAAGACCAAAACAATAAATGGTGGAAATACGATCAATTACTCGTATGACTTTGACGTATATGGTAGAGTGATCACGCAAAGGGAAACTGAGGCCGGCAATACCAAAACCTATCACTACACCTACTACTAGTCCTCCAGTAGGTCCGGTCTGCGCGTCTTAGTGCGCTCCAGCGCCTGATCATGCCGCCAGTCAGCTATCTTTTTCTCATGTCCGGAGAGGAGGATATCCGGCACCTTCATTCCACGAAAATCTTCTGGCCGCGTATACACCGGCGGCGATAGTAATCCATCCTGAAAGGAATCTGTGAGTGCAGAGGTCTCATCATTCAGCACGCCCGGTATCAGGCGGCCTATGGCATCTACCAGTACTGCAGCGCCCAGCTCGCCGCCGCTCAGTACGTAGTCTCCTATAGATATCTCGCGGGTGATATAGCTCTGGCGTATACGGTCGTCTATGCCCTTGTAGTGTCCGCAGAGGATGATCAGGTTGCCTTTCAGGGATAGGCTATTGGCCATGCGCTGTGTCAGGGTTTCGCCGTCAGGTGTCATGTAGATGATCTCGTCATAGTCGCGCTGAGACTTCAGCTCGTCTATACAGGCCGCTATCGGCTCGCACATCATCACGAGGCCCGCTCCACCGCCAAACTGATAGTCGTCCACCTTCTTGTAGCTGCCCAGACCATATTCGCGCAGGCTCACCACATTGACCTCGAGTAGTCCCTTGGTCTGTGCCCGCTTTAGTATCGAGTGGGAGAGAGGGCTGGTGAGCAGATCAGGTATGATGGAGATGATGTCTATGCGCATAGCGCAAAGGAATAAAATATTGGGAAGACCCAAGAAATGTGCCGTGACTATTTGTGCCGCTCAAAGAAGCACTGGAATGCATCGGGAACTTTGCCTGTCACTTTTTGATATAGTTTTTTTTGTTGTAGCACATATTTGTCTGCGTTGCCCGGCTCGTATCCCACTACCAATGGGGTGAACATATAAGCGTAATTTCCCGACATGCTTTTGGTCTGTTTAGTGCATGGAATGGCAGGAGATTTTGATGGGTCCATCCAGGGTGCCTTCAGCGCAGCGGCAGACACCGGCTGATCATATGAGGCTATTAGCGTGTATGTATAGGAGTATTTATCTGATGAACCATCATACGCGCACACAATCTTTCTAATCAGGCCGTTGGTAGGAGCATTGCTGTAAAGCAATCTGATATCCATATAAGTACCATACAGCACCGGTGCATATACAGGATACGTACTGTATAGAAAACTATCGACTGGCCCTTGTACAGGAACTGACTCATCCATCCAGATAGTACATGTCATGTTTTCACCCGAGCCTTTATAGATGCGGCATTTGGCATCACCCACGGTTTCAGTTCCTAGTCTTGATAGCTCGGTTTTTGATCTGAATACACTGTCTATTTCATCCATCATATACGCAGAACTATCATCGGTGTAGACTATACGTACTTTGTCTTTGACATCGAGTACGTAGTGGTATGATTGACGGGCTGGTACGTCATTGCAATGGACCTCAATGAAATCTTTGTTTGACCTTACGTGTACCTCACCTTTTGGTGTGACTTTGACCTTCTTGCCATTATCGCGAGCTACTTCTACTTTGTAATCGAAACCATAGATCGTCTGCGCTTGTGATACAGCATAGGAAGACAAGAACAGAAGCAATATTGTTGTTGCTTTCATATTATCGGTACGTCAGGGTTATTTAAAAAGAAGAGCACTCAAAATAGGCCGGCACAGCGCCCGTCACTTTTTTGAATAAAGCATAGAATTTCTCAAGCTCTTCCTGGGTTTTGGCCTTTTCCTCTTTGTAGGTGCCAGTAGCCACATACTGATTGTACGCAAATACGTATGTGACCTTGCCGTCTTTTCCCTTTACCGCCTTTACACATGACAGAGCAGGTTTGTAGGTATCGGCCTTCCACGGTAGCTCGATAGCAGAAGCCGGTAGTGGATTACGATCTGAAGAGACCAAAGACATGTATCCACTCATAGTTTTCTTTTCATACCGCCATTCGTATTCTACCTTCACTATCAGTCCGGGTAGGTCCGTGGGCTGCACATATCTTGCGCCAAATAGAAATGGAAGAATGTGATCGGCGACGGCAGGATTGATCTGGCGGTTCATAGCGATCCATATTTTATACTGTGTCATTTCGGCATCCAAAGTGTAAAGGTGGCATTTGAACCCGTTGATTGTCTCATCCTTTTTGCCATCCATAAGTTTCGAGCTGTCTTTATTGGCTTTATTGTATTGTCTAAGCGTATAAAATAGCTTGTCATCATTCAGGGGTACGCTTACTTGATCTTTCACATCCAGAAGAACATGTTCATTACCCACAGCATTGGGCTTCTTGCCACGTGTAGATTTTTTAAAATCAGCATAGTCTGTATTTGACTTGATCTGATAGTCCATAGTTGTACCTACCTTTGCCAATATGGGCAGGTCGGACTGGGTTACGACAGACTCATAGGTCATAGCGTATACTGTCTGAGCCCGAACTGTGACAGCAGATGACAGGAGGGCTGTTGCGAATAAGAGTGTTTTCATATGTACTTTCATAATGACAATAATAAAATAAGTCGGTGAATATCTCTCACAAGGTAAACACAAAATCTTTCGCCGCCTCGAGCGTATCCTCCGGTGCCTCCTTATGCGGCGTATGACCGACACCCGGCAGGATACATTCCGTAGCGGGTCCGCTGACCTGAGAGGTAGTCCTGCGCACCTGATCCAGAGAGCTGTATTCGTCTGCATCACCTTGTATAAAGAGGAGAGGAGCCGTGATGGCAGGCAGGAGGGATTCGATATTCCAGTCGCGATAGTCCGGGCGGGTCCAGGTCAGTGTCCAGGCCTTGAAGAGGGTATCTACCTTAGTGCCGTGGTACTTTGCCAGACGATGGCCCAGATCAGTAGTGCGGTAGGTCTCCATAGCCGCGCGGATACCGGTGAGGGTCACCTCTTCCACAAAGATATGCGCCGCCTCGCAGATCACAGCCCGGATGCGTGAGGGATGCTTGCTCGCAGCTATGAGCGCAATGGTGCCACCATCGCTGTGGCCAAAGAGTATGGCGTTGTTTATGTTTTGTGCGGTGAGCAGGGCGTTGAGTTTATCTGCCTCCAGCTCCATATAGTTGACCGGTCTCTCGTAGGTAGGCATCGGGGCAGACTGGCCATAGCCGAGGCGGTCGTATATCAGGATATTGCACCGCGTGGCTTCTGCTAATCTATCTGGAAAGTCACGCCATAGCGTAGTGCAGCCCAGCGAGTCATGCAGGAAGACCAGCACCGGCCTGCCGGGGTGATCATCGCGGCGGGTGATATAGATACCTTCCGGCGTAGTGATAGATGTGAAGCTCATATATGGACAATAAAAAAGAGGCACAATGATACATCATGCCTCTCTGATATACTAATGCAAACGGGCTTAAGCCATCTTGCGAAACAGGCCCATGAACTTCATCATTTCGCCCAGGTTGCTGATCTTGATCTTGCCCATCATAAATGCCATCTGAGGGTTAGTCTTGCCGGTCTCGATATCGGCATAGTCCTGCGCCTTGGCCTTTACCTCGCAGGTAGGAGTGCCGTGCAGGCCTTCCTCTACAGTCACCTTCTTATCCTTGATCGTGATGGTAAAGTCGCCTTCGCCTTCCATCATAAAGTGGAACACGCCGTAAGTAGAATCGTCTACTTTGTCTTCTTTCAGTCGGCCCGGGAGGGAGTAGAGGATGTCCTTTGCTGTCATGTCGCTCATTGTTTGTGTTGTTTGGTTTGTAATAATGTTTGTATTAGAAATCGGTTTAGTAGACTGGGCGGCTGGTGCAGGCTCGGGAGTAGCCTCAGCTGCGGTGCGCATATTCTGGTAGGTGCTCTCGTAGTTGATGCCGTCTATTACGGTCTTGCTTATGATCTCCTTCATGATCTCGGTAGTGCCTGCCACTATCGTACCTAGCCGGGCATCACGATAGGCACGCTCTATAGGATACTCCGTCATATAGCCGTAGCCACCAAATATCTGCAGGCACTCATCAGAGGCTTTCTTGCAGAGTTCTGTGGCTTTCATTTTAGCCATGCTGCATTCCTTTACAGCAAAGATATCGTTGGCCTGCTTCCAGCAGCAGTGATAGACAAATTGCTTAGTGACCTCCAGCTCTGTGACGAGGTCTACTATTTTGTGACGTAACACCTGAAACTTTGCCAGCGGCTTGCCAAAGGCAGCACGCTCATGCATGTATTTCAGTGTCATATCTATGATGTCTTCTGTAGCCGCTACACCGAGTATACCCGCTATGAGCCGCTCCAGCTGAAAGCTCTCCATGATATAGAAGAAACCCTGTCCTTCTTTGCCCACCAGATTAGTGACCGGTACGCGCACATTATCAAAAAACATCTCGGCCGTATCTGACGAGCGGAAGCCCATTTTGTCAAGTTCCTTTGTGGTAAAACCCGGTGTGCCCTGGTCTACCATGATGAGGCTGATGCCGCCGATACCGGCTGATGGTTCGGTCTTGACAGCCAGCGTCACAAAATTGCCGTAAACACCATTGGTGATAAAGGTCTTGCTGCCATTGATCACATAATCGTCGCCATCGCGTACAGCAGTGGTACGTATATTACCTACATCTGATCCGGCTCCCGGCTCTGTGATGGCTATACTGCCTATCCACTCGCCGGAGATGGCCTTAGGTAGATATTTTTGCTTCAGTGCTTCGCTGCCGGCCTGCGCCAGGTGATTGGTAGCCATGTACTGATGTACACTCACCGCACCGGAGATGCCCGCGAATCCTGCTTTATTCAGCTCTTCCAGATATACTACGGAGTACCAAAAGTCATTATCGGTGCCTCCGTATGCCTCGGGAAAGTTGATGCCGAGAAATCCATGCTCCCCCATACGGCGAAAGATATCACGAGGCACCTGGCCATCGGCCTCCCATTGTACTACATTGGGTTTGACTTCTGTCTGTATAAACTGCCTGACTGACTGGCGGAAGAGTTCGTGATCCTCTGTGAAGTATTGATGAGCCATGCAGGTAGGGTAGTGGTGCTTGATTACTCTATAGTGGCGTGGATACCGCGCTCTGTGATCGCGTCTTTCATTGGCTTCAGCTTTGAGAGTGCACCACTCTTGACTGCGTATTTGCCTTTGTAGTGGATCAGGTAGCTACACTGCTCGGCCTGCTCAAAGGTATGCTTGCACACCTCTATCAGCGCCTGGATCACCCAGTCAAAAGTATTGACCTCATCATTGTGTACGATCAGCCGGCTGGTGGTCAGCTCCAGTTCTTGTACTAATACCTCCTCTTCAAACTGAATGTCTGCAAGTGTATTCATCCGCATCTTTTGAGTGTATCAAAAGTAGAGAAAAGCTATGATACGGAGATAATAATTGACCGATCAAATTTCCCTAACGGCGGTAGGGAAAGCACGCCTTCTTTCTGAGCAAAGTTGGTATACCGGCCTGCAGTATCAGCACATCCCTGCCATGGTTCTATGCAGACATAGTTGGCATTTGGTTTAGCCCAGATACCCAGATATCTGAAATGCTTGAATGCTACTGACAGGGTATGCGGGTTCTTATTGGATCGGATAGTTACTTTGCGAGACTTGAGATTTTTAAAGATCAATGCATCATCATCAAACAGGCTACCACTCAGGGGTATCTGATTCGTATCAGCCATGGCCTTGGACCGGCGGCCGTCAAAAAAGCCATCGCCATTGATGTAGTCCCTCTCCAGTTCTGTGTCATTATCAAACTCGAGGTAGTAGTCGTCATATTTCTCGCCATCATTGAATGGTACTGCAAAAGCCGGATGTGCGCCTATACAGAAATGCATCTGTTCCGTACCTTTATTGATCACCTCAAAGATCTGGTGGAGGTTATTCTCCTTCAGCTCAAAACTGATGTAAAACTCAAAATGGCTCGGGTAGATCTCCAGCGTCTGGTGGCTACTATGCAGCGCAAACGTCAGACTGTCCACAGTCTGATTGACCAACTCAAAATCAGAATGACGGGCAAAACCGTGTTTTTCCATGTTATAGTGCTGACCTCCTATTTCGATCTTGTCATCCAGGCAGCGGCCTACTACAGGAAACAGTACGGGAGCATGCCAGCCCCATACTGCGGGGTCTGCCTGCCAGAGGTGCTCGATATTATTTACTTTGTCATATACAGAGGTGAGTTCGGCACCCTTGGTGCGCACTTTGACACGGAGGAAATTGTTTTCTATGGTGTACATAGCTAGTGAGTTATGGGTTAAGTCTATTATTCTGGACTGACAGGAGTGGGGTGTCAGGAAAAGCAATGTACAAAAATCTGCGAACAGGTAGCAGGCTTTTATCTTTGATTTTCATAAAACCAACCCATGCATAAATATATCCTGGCATCTCTGGTGGCACTGACTGTAGCGTCTACTGCCTATGGCGCCGATCTGTCCAAAGAAGAAAAAAAGGCCATCAAGGCCGAGCTGAAGCAATACAAGAAGAATCCTGCCAGCTTTAAGGCGATGATGGATAAGAACAAGGAAGACCTGGAGACGGCAGAGGCTACTATCAATAAGAATAAAGAGCAGATCAATCAGCTGACCAATGACTTTGCTGATGCGCAGGCCAAGCTGATCGAAAGGGGGAATCAACTGAAGGAATGCCAGAATAAGCCCGTACCCAAGTGTCCGGAGCCGGCCGACCCATTGGCTGCCCCTCTGACAGGTACGGTATACAAGGTGCAGCTTGGCCTATACAAAAAGCTGGACATCAATAGTGATTTTGCAAAACCTAAGGTAGTCGGTTTCGAGAAAACGGAAGGTATGAACAGATATGTAGTCAACTATTTTGACTCCAAGGAAGAGGCGGAGCACTTTGCAGGTGATCTGAGAAAGCTGGGGCTAAAGGGAGCCTTTGTAGCGAAATATGAAAACGGAGAGAGGGTCTTTGAAAAAGTAAAAACAAAATCCGCAGTGGCTAAGAAATCGTCCAAAAAGGCTCTGAAACCTGAATAAGTATAGCCACTTGATTTAATCAACAGCCCGATACTCTGCTTGAGATCGGGCTGTTTAATTTACAGACAAAAAATATGTTATGACTATTAGTCTATCTTTAGGTGACTAACCCTTATTTTTTATTGTTTTCGTCTTTTGCGTTCAGTGCATCCAGCACAGGGCGGGTGATATCCAGTGCCTGATCTTTATACAATATCAGGCTGGTAGCAGAGCTGTATGAGATCACGTAGGTATACTTTTTATCTTTATTGATATCACGTATCACGGTATCTATTTTGCCATTGATCTCTTTGAGGAGAGAGGCCATTTCTGTTTGTATCTGGGCTGCGCTATTGTCCCGTTCCTGCTCCAGCTGCGCACCACGATTCTGCAGGTCTGTTTGAGCGGCCTCACCTTCAGACTGTGTCAGGGTACCTGCCTGGGCGCGCTGTTGTAGATTTAAGTAGTCATTCTGCAGCCGGGTCGCTTTGGCCTTGAGGCTAGACTCCAGGGATGATTGATTTTTCTCCAGTTCGGCCTTTTTGACCTTATAATAGTTATAATAGACTTCGAGCGTATCGATGTCTACATAGGCTATCGGATTGGTACCGGCATTTGCCGGAGGGGTAGGCAGGTATCCTGTAGCTTTCTTGCAGTCCTTAAAATGAAGATAAAAGAGGACAGCTACCGCGATTACCAAAACTGCATTAATTGCCAGCGAGAGATTTTTCATGATGTAGATTTAAAAGAAAGGAGCCTGAAAAGAAACAAGCTACTTAACATAATATTAATTATAGGTATATTGAACCCGATCGCTTCTTTACTTTGAGATAGCCTCGATAGTCGTCAGTGCCTTTTTTACCTCCGGATCATCAGGCTTTACTGACTTAGCTTTTTCCAGGTATGGCTTGGCCTCCATGAATAGTGCATTGCGCTCCACCTTCATAGCGTCATACTTTTTCTGGTCGGCGGGGCTCATGGATAGCGTATTCATCACTTTATTGATGGCATTCGCCTTATTAAAGATCAGTGCTCCGAGTGCCAGGTTTGCGTCAAAATTGTTCCCATTCAAAGCCAGGACTTTTTCGTATCCCTGGCGAGCCGCTACTGTATCGCCGGTAGACTCGTAGGCTACTGCCAGATTGTATAGTACTGATTCATTATTAGGATCTTTGGCAGCCAGCTTTTTCAAAAATTCTATTGCTTCGCCTTGTTTTTGCTCGCTGAAGAAGAAATTGACCTTATCTATCAGCAGCTCCCGATCGTCGGGATATTTGACCAAAGCCTCATCAGTCAGTCTTTTGGCCTCTGCCAGGTCGCGCTTTTTATTGAGCCCTATGAGTGTCTGATACATGGCAGGTTTGAGTGAGTCCGGACCTACTGTCAGAAAACGCTTGTATGCGGCGATGGCAGCTGTGGTGTCCTTGGCATTCTCAGCGCTCAGACCTGCATTACGCAGAGAGGTATTCAGGATATTCTCAGTCACCTTGCTATTGTGCGCCAGCAGCACCTCGTTGATGTCACTGATCCCCATAAAGAATTCATATGCAGACTTATAGTCCTTGGCCTGAAAATTCTCCACGCCATTGTTAAATAAAACGGATGTCAGCCCCTTCATCACTTCTACCGCATCAGACCAGTCTTTAAACTTAGGCTCATTGAGCTGTTGCATCATTTTGAATGACCTGACCGCCTCTAGTGAAGCTTTAGGATACTTGGAGTGAATGGCCTCATCTGATGCTATATATGAATAGATCTCAGCCCGGTACCACCATGTTTTGGTAGCTTTTGAGGTACTCTCGTCAGTGATCGCGACATCAATGCTTTTGGCCGCCTCCTCCAGATAGCTGGCCCCCTCTTTATTATTATAAGACACCATTGCATTGAATGCGGAGATCACCTTGCCGCTCTGGGCCATGGCTGATAAGGCAAAAAACATCGAAACTGAGGCAAAAAATAGCTTTTTCATGTTAAAATGCTGTTTTTGAGATGAAAATATGGTTTAGTATCCGCTTTCATAGTATAGCAAGGCTCTGGCTTGCCCCCATGAAAACTAATGGTCTGTTTAAAACAAAAAGTTTACTCCGCGCTTTCGCCACTGGTGTCAGCCGCCCCTAGTTCGCCATCTTCCTCTGCATTGTAGTTCAACTTGCCGTTCACGATCTTGGTGATAGCGGCTATGCTGTCCTTCGCATCCAGTTTGATCAGGCGCACACCCTGCGTAGCACGCCCCATCACACGCAGCTGCTCCACTGCCAGGCGGATGGCTATGCCAGATTTATTGATGATCATAAGGTGATCATTGTCAGTTACATTTAGTATTCCAACTAAATCACCGGTTTTATCAGTTCGCTTTATGGTCGTGACCCCCTTACCACCACGGTTTGTGATGCGGTAGTCTTCTATGTCGGTACGCTTGCCGTAGCCTTTCTCGGAGATCACGAGGATCGTTTCCTCTTTATTATCCGGATTGACGGTGATCATGCCTATGACCTCATTATGACCGGCCTCGTCGTCCAGGTCTACCGCTATCACACCGGATGCGGTACGGCCCATGGACCTAACTTTCTCTTCATTAAAGCGGATCGCCTTGCCAAAACTGGTGGCCATCACGATCTCAGCCTTGCCGTGTGTCATGGCTACTTGTACCAGATCGTCGCCCTCACGGATCTCAATAGCATTGACACCCCCTTTACGCACATTGCTATATGCTCTTAAAGTGGTTTTCTTGATAATACCATTTTTTGTACAGAATATCAAATAGTTATTGTCGAGATAATCATCTTCCTTCAGATTGAGCACCGGCAGGTAAGCTACGATCTTATCCTCTTTAGGGATGTTCACCAGATTTTGGATAGCACGGCCCTTTGAGGTCTTCTCCCCTTCCGGCAGCTCATAGACTTTGATCCAGTAGCAGCGGCCAGACTGAGTGAAGAAGAGGATGTAGTTATGGTTATTGGCTATGAAGAGGTGCTCGATAAAGTCCTCATCACGGCTGGCGGAGCCTTTAGAGCCGCGTCCTCCCCTATTCTGGGTTTTGAACTCACTGGAGACTGTCCTTTTGACATAGCCCAGGTGACTGATTGTCACTACTACCTCCTCATTAGGGATCAGATCTTCTATATTGATGTCGCCTTCGGCAAACTCGATATCGGTCCGGCGCAGGTCGCCATACTTCTCCTTGATCTCCAGTAGCTCACCTTTTATGATCTCATATCGGAGTGGTTCTTCATCCAGGATACGGTTCAGGTAGGCGATGGTTTTCATCAGTTCATCATATTCTTCGCGTATCTTATCTCGCTCCAGGCCAGTGAGTCTCTGTAGTCTCAGATCAAGTATCGCTCGAGCCTGAATATCGCTCAAGCCAAAGTTTGAGATCAGGCCCTCGCGTGCCTCCTCCGGCAGTCGGGACTCGCGGATCAGCTTGATCACTTCATCCAGATGGTCGAGGGCTATGAGAAGGCCCTGGAGTATATGAGCACGCTTTTCAGCTTCTTTCAGTTCGTACTTGGTCCTCCTGACCACTACATCGTGGCGGAAGTCTACGAAGTGACGGATCATGTCGCGGAGGTTCAGGAGCATAGGACGGCCACCTACCAAGGCTACATTGTTCACGCCATAGGACGTCTGGAGAGGGGTCAGCGCGTAGAGCTGATTGAGCACTACACTAGACATAGCATCGCGGTGCAGCTCTATGACCACCCGGATACCGTCGCGGTCAGATTCATCACGCACATCAGTGATGCCTTCTATCTTCTTCTCCTCTACCAGATCGGCTATTTTTTTGATCATGTCGCTCTTGATCACCTGATATGGGATCTCAGAGATGATGATCTGCTCGCGGTTGGTCCCCATCGGCTCGATGGTGGCTTTGCCGCGGAGCACTACACGGCCACGGCCTGTCAGGAAGGCCTGACGGACGCCCTCTACACCATGTATAGTACCACCGGTAGGAAAGTCAGGAGCCTTCACGTGCTGCATGAGGTCCTCTACCGTAGCTTCTTTATTGTCAACGTAATGTACGCAGGCATCTATAGCTTCTGACAGGTTGTGAGGCAGCATATTGGTAGCCATACCTACGGCTATACCGGAGGCACCATTCACAAGCAGATTTGGGATGCGGGTAGGAAGCACAGTAGGCTCCTCGAGGGTATCGTCAAAGTTGAGCCGCATGTCTACGGTCTCCTTCTCGATATCCATGAGCATCTCCTCGGCTATCCGGCGAAAACGCGCCTCGGTGTATCGCATCGCTGCCGGTGGGTCATCGTCTATGGAGCCATAGTTGCCCTGACCGTCTACAAAAGGATACCTCAGGGACCAGTCCTGGGCCATACGCACCATGGAGTCATAGATGGCAGAGTCACCATGCGGGTGATACTTACCCATCACCTCACCCACGATACGGGCAGACTTCTTGTAGGGTTTATTAGGCGCCATGCCCAGCTCATTCATACCGTATAGGATACGGCGATGTACCGGCTTCAGGCCGTCACGGGCGTCTGGGATGGCACGGGACACGATCACCGACATCGAGTAGTCGATGTAGGCCGTCTTCATTTCGTCCTCGATATTGATCTGGATGATACGGTTTTCCGGGGTCTCGGGGGTTAGGTCTGTGTTTTCGTCTTTGATCTCGTCGCTCATATCTAGTAGTCAGGTGCCTCGCGGCAGTTGTCAGATTTTTAAGTTAATAAATGGCCTTTGGTCTACACTTTTTCAGAAAAACGCATTTTAAGCCATTTTGAGGCACGAATGTACAGAATAAACACCCCCTCGACAAAGTATCGGGAGCCCTATTTTTCCACATTTAAAGCTATTTTAGGAAGATTGGCTATTGGACGGCAATTTTGCTAGGAAAATGCCATGCATATGTATACACATCTATATATACACCCCGAACCTACCGCCTTGTGGCACAAAACAGAATCCGGAATCGTATCCTTGCAAGTTACATATCCCCGACATAAGATAGCGGCCCAAGGGGACCGGATACGCCAATAGACAATGAGGATACCACCTGGACGATGGCAGCACCCAGTGCTGCGCCTGAACCGAAGCTACATGAAGAAACATCACGCCTCAGGCAAAGAGCCTATAAAAGTAGCGGGATAAACGTGTTTTCATAAGCTAAAGGTAACAATGATATCCGGGTGATGGATATACTCTTTGTCACCCTCTAATCACAAATCTCTTAGTGCTGAGAATATCTAGTAGATTTTTACGCCTTATCTATCTGTATGACCAGCCGCTCTATGACCCAGTCTGTGATGCCGGGCCCTGTGATGTCCCCATTCTCAAACCAATAAACTGTTTTGTCTTTCTTGTAGCAAACCTTACCGTCCTGACGGATCGGTTCAAAGCCTATTTTCATAAGGCCGTATGCGGTGACTGAGTTATGTGCCATATTATAAAGATACACTTTAAAACCCAAAACCTTTCAGTAGGAACTTAATAGCATTGATGCTCAAAGTATTATTCTGCCGGTGGCGCCAAAGTCTCGCCTGCGGTGGAGGCTGACACCATGGCAGGATCTGCCGCAGCCGGCATATAGTCAGAGTGGTCAGAATCCTGATGCTCCACTACGATAGGATTGACCGCCAGATCATGCTCCAGATGCCTCATGGGTGCGATGGCCTGGTAGCCCTGGTACAGCTTGTACAGCACGTAGAAGTGAAAGAGGCCTGACAGAAAATCCTCGAAGAAAAACTACAGGATGCCATCCAGCAGATAGATACCCATACCCACCACAAAAGCCCACCTGGCTGCACGGGAGGCGGCATAGCCGAGGCCGCCATACATACCGACTACCATGACCAGCAGCACCACTCCTATGACCGGATAGAGCTTGAGCACCGCTGCTGACAGGTCTACCAGAGAGGAGCCGATGATAAAGTGTACATTGGCATCTGCCAGAAAGAGGGCCACATTGACCAGCGAGAGGCCTACCATCCAGTAAAACCAACCCGCTCCTTGTTTCACCTGGTGCTGGAGCAAAGCCAGGTCGTTTTCACGTTCGTCCATTTGTTATTTGTTTTCTGCCACTAAGATATAAAGTATCAGATACATAGAGCACAAAAAAAGGCGGACCCTGAGGACCGCCCTTTACGTGTTCATCTGTTTATCTTGCTATTATTCCTTTACGATCTTGCGCACTACGGTACCCTCACCAGAGCGGAAATTGACAAAGTACACACCGCCCGTCAGTGATGACAGGTCGGCCTGCAGCTCGTATGTGCCATCTCCCTGCATACCGGTGCTCAGCATCATGACCGTACGGCCCATCATATCAGTGAGGTAGATATCCAGCGCCTGGCCGTGGCGTAGCGTATAGCTGATGATGATGCCGTGGGCAGTAGGATTGGGGAAAATATTGGTGAGCAGGCTCTCGCTCAGGTCAGACACACCGAGTATGGTGATCAGCTGAGAGGCAGAGATAGCCGAGCAGTAGCCGGTGGTCACTTTCACCGAGTAGTTGGCTGTGCCGGATGTATTGGCATCGTAGGTCTGGGCAGTAGCGCCAGGTATGTCCGCGCCATTTTGCCTCCACTGATAGGTGGCTCCTGCCACAGCCGCGGCGGTGAGTACACCATTGCTGACAGTGAAGGTCGCATTGGGTGCCGTATCAAATGTGGCGTGTATGCTATCTACGCTGGTGCAGCCGTTTTTGGTCACTGATACATAGTACTCGGCTGTGGTAGTCACGGCAGTAGTGCTACCCGTAGCAGCATTGGACCAGAGGTAGCTGGTACCGTCGTTGCCGGCGCTCAGGCGGATGGTATCTCCTGCACAGGTACCGGTATCAGCACCCACCTCTACCAGCGGCAGGCCGAAGTGGACCACTGTGTCATTCACTGAGGTCGCACTGCCGCAGGCACCATTCACCGTTACATTGTACACACCTGCATTGGATACGGTGATAGACTGAGATGTAGCGGAGTTGCTCCAGACATTGCCGGAGGCAGCGGAAGATGTCAGCACTACGCTATCTACACCGCACAGATGCAGAGAACCCTGAAGGGAAATGGTCGGTACGGCTGTGGCTGAGCCCTGGGTGATGGTGATGGCAGCTGTGCCCACACATACGCCATTGGCTACGGTCACAGTGTAGGTGCCGCCTGTGGTCACGGTAGCTGTGGCAGCTGAGCCGAGGCTACTGCTCCAGGTATAGCTGCTATAGCCTGCACCTACATTCAGCGTATCGGTAGTACCGGGGCAGAGCGTCAGTGCCGTAGCGGCGATAGTGGGTGTAGGTGGCGTACCGCTCACGGTGATAGTAGCTACATTAGAGGTATCGGAGCAGCCATTCACAGTGACCACGGCGCTATAGCTGCCACTGGCAGAGGCCGTGTAGGTAGCCGCGGTCTGGCCGGAGATAGGGCCATTGGCGTCCAGCCAGGTATAGGAGCCCGCCGGTGTAGCGCTCAGCACCTGAGAGCTGCCGCCGCATATCAGGGTAGAGCCGCCGGGAGTGATCTGCGCGTTTGGTATCGCGTTTACAGTCACTGTGGTAGCGCCGGAGGTAGCGGCACCGCAGCCATTATCATTGGTCACGGTATAGCTGCCGCCACCTGTCACCGTGATAGCCTGGGTAGTCGCTCCCGTGCTCCACACATTGCCGGAGGCAGCCGATGAGGTCAATACCACAGAGCCGCCCTGGCAGAAGGTAGTAGCACTACCCGCTGTGATGGTCGGAGTAGGTGTAGCTCCCTGTGCGGTGAGCGTGAGTGATGCCGTACCGGTGCAGGCACCATTGGTCACGGTCACCGTATAGGTACCCGCCGCAGTAGGATAGGCATAGCGGGTACTGCCCAGGCTATTGCTCCAGGCGTAGCTGCTGTAGCCGGTGCCTACATCCAGCGTATCTGTAGCGCCGGGGCATATATAGGTATGATTTGGTGTGATGGTCGGTGTCAGTGCAGAGCCTATCTGCACGCTCACCGCAGCTGAGGTATCTGAGCAGCTACCAGACGTCACGACTACGGCATAGGAGCCCGCTGTAGTGGCAGTATAGGTGCTGCCGGTCTGACCGGAGAGCAGGGCACCGTTCTTCAGCCACTGATAGGTGCCGGTACCGGATGCAGTGAGTACCTGGCTGCCGCTACCGCAGATGATGATAGGCCCTGCGGGAGATATACCCGCCACCGGGGTGGTGGTGACAGTGATGGTAGTAGCTGTAGAGGAGGCCGTACCGCAGCGGCCTGTGCTGGTCACAGTGACTGCATACGAACCCGCAGATGATACAGAGACAGACTGCGTGGTCTGACCACCGGTCCAGTGGTAGGTAGTAGCAGACGAGCTGGTCAGGGTCACGCTGCTACCGGAGCAGATGGCCACGCTGCCCGATGGAGAGACTGTAGGTGTGGCAGGTGCCTGGCCCGCAGAGATCACTACTGACGCCGTGCCTGAGCAGACACCATTGGTCACGGTCACGGTGTAGGTGCCGGCGGCGGTAGGGTATGCTTTTTGGGCAGCGCCCAGACTATTGCTCCATGTATAGGTAGTGTAGCCTGCGCCGGCATCCAGCGTATCAGTAGCGCCACTGCACAGGCTGAGTGTGGTAGCTGAGATGGTAGGCGTAGGCGGTGTACCTGTCACCTGCACACTCACCGTATTGGAGGTGCCCGGACAGGAGTTTTGAGTAGCTACTACATGGTAGCTGCCGGTAGCAGCGGCTGTGTAGGTGGTGCCTGTCTGGCCGGATATCAGGCCGCTGGCATCATACCACTGCAGGGTGCCGCCAGATGCGGCTGCGGTGAGTACCTGGCTGCTGCCCGTACATACTACTACCGGTCCTGCCGGGGTCACAGATACTGTCGGTGCGCTATTCACCGTCACTACCTGTGCGGCAGAGGTGACGGAGTGGCAGCCTTTCTCTATATATACGGTATACGAACCCGCAGCAGTAGCGGTATAGGTGCGCGAGGTGGCGCCGCTGATGGCATTGGTACCATTGAACCACTGATAGGCCGTCGCTCCCGTCTCCGTAGCGGTAAAGGTGACCGACCCGCCCGAGCAGAAGGTCAATGGCCCGCCTGCCGTCACGGCATTGCTAGGCACGGCGCCGACTGCTATGGCTGTATTGCCTGCGGCCAAAGTATCTATAGGCGTACAGGTGCCGTTGGCCTGCTGCACGCGCAGCCAGAAGTTGAGCCCCGCTGCGCTGGCGTCTGCCTGCTGAGAGGTGGTGATGGTACCGATACCGATATACACGGTAGCCGTCACGATGATCTTGAGTTTAAACTGGCCCGGATTGTCATACGTGATACCCGCTACCTTCAGGCAAAACTGCTCACTGGAGTCAAAGGTATTGCTCGCCTTATTGGTAGCCCAGCAGAGGCCGCAGGGCAGATTGCCTATAGAGTCGATACGGATATTCTTGAGGCGGTAGGTAGAGCTGCCCTGGGTCACAGAGTTAGGCATCTTGACCTGTACGGTCTGAGAGTAAGCTACCCCGCGTATGGCACATGGCACACTATCGGCAGGTGGCGAAAAGCCCGGCACCGTGAGGCTGGTGGTAGCCGTACAGATAGACGGACCCGAGCCTGAGCCGATATGACCGCAATATTGGGCCTGAGCCAGATGCACAGTAGCGACGAGCAGCATAGCTGCCGCAAAGAGCTTGCGTAGAGACTTCATAAATGGGTAAATAATTGGTTTGTGATAAAAAGGGTTTACAATAGCAAGGCGACCAAAGATATGCCTTTCCGCGTAGCGGCAAAGCACCAAATTGTTAAGCCTGTATTATTAACAATGAACGACTTATATAAAATAAAAATTGAGGGTAATAACTGCCCAGCAAACTTCCCTACAGGGGCTGGAATACAAATACATTTTTAGCCGCATGGAGACGTAGAAAGGCAACCCTCTGAATCTCCCTAAAGGGAGACTTTAATACAAAATACACTTTGCCGCATGGAGACATAGAGGTATATAAAAGCAACCCTCCAAACCTCCCTAAAGGGAGGCTTCAATACAAAGATATTTTGCCGCCCATAAAATAGGGCTTATTTGCCGTGAACAAGGTTATAATTAAGTCTCCCTTTAGGGAGATTTAGAGGGTGACCGACAGGAATACTATATTCATAAAAAAATCCCCTCAGCCGAAACCGAAGGGATACCTGTTCTTTTTGCCGAAGGCGATAAATGTATTTGTCTAACGTCTATTGTCTCTTGTCTAACGTCTGTTACTTCATCTGCACCATCTCACTGCTGTATACCACGCCGTCTACGCTCACCTTGGCTATCAGCACGCCGGCAGAGAGGCCATAGCTCCTGGCAGAGAAGGCTACCGCGTGTGTACCGGCAGAGCGCGCAGCGTCAGACTCCAGCACAGCCACTCTCCTGCCCGTGATATCATACACCTCGGTGGTGACTTTGGCCGCATCTGTAGCCAGCGTATAGCTGATCTGCGTCTGGTCTACAAACGGATTGGGATAGACGCTCATCACATCTGAGGCTGGCAGCCCGGTAGATGCGGTCTTGATCACGTCGGGATTCAGCGTAGGGCTGCTCTCTACTTTGGTCAGGTCGGTCTCGCCGCCGGTGCAGGGCAGGTAGTACTCGGCCATATAGCTATTGGTAGCGCCGGTCAGCTTGACGCGGTCACCGTCCTTTTTGATATTGAGCGCGCCTGACTTGAAGCACCATACCATGTTCTGATCCTTGATCTGATTGGCTATCTCATATTCCTCAAAGTACAGCTTGTCGCCCACTATCGTACCGCGCAGCTTGATATCAGCATAGTCGCCGTTTTCCTTGATGATGGTAGAGGTGCCGGTGATGGCGCTCCCCTCCTGCTTTAGCTCAAACTCATACTGGAAGGTCTGCATGATGCTCTTCTTGTCGGCAGTGTACTGGTAGCGTTTGCCGGTATAGTGGCCCGAGAGGTCTGTAGACTTCAGCTCGGCGGCAGAGAGATCACTGATCACGCCGGCAAAAGCACCGGAACTGAACAGCAAAAACGAGGCGATGGCAAGGGTAAGCTTCTTCATGGTTGAAAGTGTTTAGGTGATAGATGTATCTATAACGCGTTTTCCATACGGAAAGTACAACGAAAATCTGTGAAATAGTAACAGGCGGTCTACATTTTTACAGAGAAATGACGAGAGGTAGCGATTTACAGATTTACGGAATTACTGAAGTACAGATTTGAAACTGCGTGCCAGATCGCCACTCGTCACCCTTGGCAGATAAGAGGAATAGCTTTATCTTTAACCTGTAAAGTAAACGCCATGAAACTCCAGGTACTGCAGGACGAAAGTGGGAAGCCTACGGGCGTCTTTGTGCCTATGAGCGACTGGGACCTGATCAAGACCAGCTATCCAGATATCGAAAATCTGGATAAAGACATACCAAAGTGGGAAAAAGATATGATAGACCAGCGCCTCGCTGCTATCGCACAAAACCCCGATGCTGTAAAGCCCGTTGGCGGCCTGCTGGACGAACTGAGGCGCAAGATCTGATGGCATACACCGTGCACTACCTCGATGCAGTGATAGCAGATGTACGCGAGGCCAAAACGTGGTACAAGGCACAACGCGAGGGTTTAGAAGAAGACTTTGCGGCAGTTATAGAGCAGGCTATAGAGAGGATCGCCCAGATGCCCACCGCATATGGTATACGCTATAAAAATATCCGCTTTGCCCACCCTAAAGTGTTTCCATACAACATTCACTTCTATCTGGACGAGGCGCGGCAAATGATCGTGATCACAGCCATCGTGCACAGCAGAAGGCATCCGGATATTTCGCAAGGAAGAGTTTAAAACAGCAATGCGTAATTCCGTAAATCACCCCAGATAGTCCGCTATGTCGCTGCCAGGGGCCCATCCTTGCTCCTTCATATCCCGCATCATGGCGATACGCGGCACGATAGCGGCCAGCGACTTGGCTTTCTTCGCCCACAGCTCATAGCTACCCGTGTCGGGGCAGAGTGTCACCTTGCGCGTTTTGAGCAGGGTCATGCGCGAGGCGGTGAGTTGCTCTTTGCCTCCTGTGGCCAGCCACAGTTTGCGCGGATTGAGCAGGCTGGCTATCACGGCCGTTTTCTCACTCTCTACGATGCAGACACGCAGGCTGCTGTACCGCGCCTGGCTGAGGAGGTGCTCGCCGTAGAGGCACTGCTGCAGCCGGTAGTCACGCATACCCGCCAGGCTGTGCATCCATGAGATGCGCGCCACGGGCTCTTTCACACGCTTGCCGCTGTCGGCGTGGTAGAGCATCACCTTGCCGGTGCGGATGCGCTCACGGGCGTCTATCTGCCACCAGATGGTAGCGCCGGGCCAGCGGTCATTGATGCCGAACATATACATCCTAAACGCCCGGCTCAGTCCCTCCCACCCAAAGCGCCCGAGCAGATACTGCGCGAAACAACTCTGATGAAAGAGGTCCGTGCTATCGGCCCACACCTGATACGGCATGACGGAGAAGTCATCGCGCTCGACGGCCTCCATAGCCGCCTGCTGTGGCGCTACAGGCGCAGGTTTGGCCGTGCTGCTGGTGCGGATAAAGGTGGACCGCTGTGCCGTCCTATGCGTGTCAGCCGCGCGGGTGATGATGCCACTGCTGCCCGGCCCTGTCAGCGCGGCGTGATCGTCTGCCCACTGGCGCGGTGTGTAGTGGTAGCCGCAGCTATCCTGCCTGTCGCACCGGCCCACCTCGGGGGCGATGTACTGCCCGGTCTGCGTGTCTACATAGCGGGTGAATTTGTGTGGCTTATGGCATCTCGGGCAGGTATGGCGCGTGTGGCGGCCTGCGTATTTCTCTAGCGTGACGGAGTGGTTTTGCATAGGGGTGGTTTTTGATGGTTAGAAATGAAAATGGGGGATAGATTTTTGAGGTTAATGACGCGCACTGTGGCTGCGCATGGCGATGCCATACGCTAGGGTATCATCGCCCTTTCAGGGCTTTAATGCAACTCATGGCGCCGATGCATTCAGCCCCAACGGGGCGGGATATACCAGCGCATGGGCATCGCCCTGCGCCAAGGCTCCAACGCGTCATGGCGAGGAGCGATAGCGACGTGCCTGTCCGCCGTGGCGGAGCCATCTGGAGTGTGCCTGACGCGGACTGACCGTGTGTGCTGCTGACTACCTCTCTGTCTGTAGATCCGGATTGCCACGTCGTACCGAGGCG